>CAZEKB010000125.1:0-20827 GCA_964512225.1 uncultured Rickettsiales bacterium
GTGGGGGTGGGCTCTGGGGGCCGGGGGTTGGGGGGGGGGGGGGCGGGGGGGGGGGGGGGGGGGGCGGGGGGGGGGCCGGCCCGGGGGGGGGGGGGCGACGTCCGGGCGCCCGTCGCCGTCGAGATCGAAGGCCTCCGAGGCCCCGTCGCCCGCGGGGGACCCGCCCGACGACCAGGGCTCGAGGTCTTCGTCCACGAGGAAGAACCGGAGGTCGTACTCCGCGCGGAGGGCGTCGAACGCAGGCGTCGCGCCCCGCAGCCACCGCCCCACCGCGGCCGCGCGCGTGCCCCCGTCCACGTCCTCGACGCGCATCGATCGGGACGAGTCGATGAGCACGGCCAGGGGCTCGCGCACGACCCGGTCCTCGGTCGTCACCCGGGCGGGCCCCGCCACCACGAAGGCCAGGGCCGCGACCGCGAGCACCCGCAGCCCGAGCAGGGCCCAGCGGCGTCGACGGGAGATCCCGGCGGACCCCCGCCAGCCCAGGGCCACGACGACGAGCGCGATCGCGCCCGCGGCCCACAGGCCCGGCTCCGAGAGCAGCGGCTCCCAGGCGAACACCACCCGCTCGACGAGCGCGTCGTTCATTCGACGTACCCGCCCTGGCGGCGCATGCGCTTGAGCAGCGTGTCGACGTGCACCGCGTCCTTCTTGTAGTTCGACGTGAGCGCGAACAGCACCAGGTTGATCCCGAGCTTGCGGGCCTCGCGCCGCTGCCCCTCGCCGCCCGGGATGACCTCCTCGGAGAACCCGCCGCCGGGCGCCCGGGCGCAGGCCCCGAGCAGGTCGTTGCGGGAGTAGACGACGGGGGTGATGTCCCCCTGCCACATCGCCTCGAGGTAGGGCCGCACCGCCACCCGCCCGGCGACCGTGCGCATGAGGAAGAAGCTGCGATAGATCGCGTGATCCCGGCCCACGGTCGCGATCTTCGTGCCCGGCAGGATGCGGCGCAGGTCGCGCCTCACGGACGTGTCGAAGGCGCTCGTATCCACCCCGGTGGCGTCGTCCACGAACAGGAAGCCGCCTTCGCGGAGGTAGAGCCGCAGGTTGGAGACGGCCTCGTCGGGCAGCGGCTCGAAACCCGTCGCGCCCGAGAGCACGACGAACGGCTGCTCGAAGAGCTCGATCGACGCCGGGTCCACCGCCCGGGGGGTGACGTCGGGCTGCACCGACGTGTTCTTCTCGACCTCCGCCAGCAGCGCCGCGATCGCCCCGGGGTGGGGGTCGGCGAGGCCCTCGACGCGGAGTCGAGCGATGCCCACGGGGGACTCCCCGAGCGCGTGAGCCTCCCTCACGCGGGCCGGGGTCAGGCACGCTGCGATCCCGATACCGCACGCACTCACGCGCAGAAACTCACGGCGTGTGAGCGGGCTCACGCGCGCCTCCCAGCGAGGACGGACTCGCCGAGCAGGGACAGCCCCAGGAGGAGCAGGACCCACCCGCCCATGGACGCGGTGCGCACCACCTCGCCGCGATCGTCGTCGCCGAGGACGGACTCGCCGTCGTGCAGCACGAGCCCGGGCACGGCCGACAGGAGCGCCTTGCGGTCGAGGCGAACGAGCGACGACTCGGCCGCGCTCACCCGGGCCGCGAACCCCATGCGGAGGATGCCTTCGCCCCCGGCGCCGCCCCCCCAGTACAGGGCGTAGTGGCCGGGGAGGTGCGTGCCCGCGAAGCTGACGCGCCCGTCGGCGTCGGCCGCCCCGCGATCGAGATCGACCCGGCGGCCGTCGGGGCGCTCGACCCACGCCTCGTCGTCGGGATCGGGCGGCGCGGGCACGGAGACCGGGGCGCCGACGTCGACCGTCGCGCGCCCGTCCAGCAGCAGCGTGCCCGTGAGGCTGCGAGCGAACTGGTGCACGAGGGGCACGAAGATCGACCGCACGGGGAGGTCGGTCCAGTCGTCGTCGATGCTCGAAGTGAAGAGGACGACCCGGCCGTCCCCCACGTCGCGCTCCAGCAGCGCGGGGAGGCCGTCGGTGAACCGCAGCAGCACGTCGGCGCCGTCCTGGAGGCGCGGCTCGGTGCCCACCATCCGGCCGAAGCGGGCCTTGCCGAAGACGTTGACGCCCCCGCCCCGGAACACCTGGAACTCGTCCGTGTCCAGCGGCGGGATGCCGAGCCCGGTGGGGTTCTGCTCGAACGTACTGCCGCCCCGCGTCTTGATCTCGGTGAGGCGCGCGGGGAGCAGCTCGCCGAGGGCGTCGTTGTACAGGTCGGGGTCGACCCGGTTTCCCAGCGTCACGAAGAGCCCGCCCCCCCGACGGACGAAGGCCTCGAGCTCGGGAGCGAGGGTGCGGGGGTCGGCGACGTTGCACAGGAACACCAGGTCCCCGGGCCCGCCGTCGATCCGACGCAGCTCCTCGGCCTGCACGACCCGCGGCCGGATGCGCGACAGCGAGCCGGGGCCGGGCTGCAGCGCCTTGGCGAGGTAGTACGTCTCGTCGTCGCGGGGGTGCGCGCCGCCGTCCCCGCTCACGAGCAGGACCTCGAGGTCGCTGTCGCCCTGGAGCAGGAAGGGATAGCGGTCGTCGGCGGACACCCCGTCCTCGGGCATCACGAGCTCGGCGGCGACGCGCCCCGCGGGGGGGACGGGCAGCGTGAACGTCCGCGCCCCCTTGCCGTCGCCGTCGAACTGCACGTCGCCCACGACTTCGAGATCGTCGCCGATCCGCAAGGTCACCGGCACGGGCCCGCCCGGGAGCGGGCCCACGGCCCGGAACCGAGCCTCGACGCGCAGCCCCTCGCCGCGCCGCGCGCCCGTCTCCACGTCCGCGGCCACCGCGAATCGGTTGGCGGGGCGGCCGCTGGACAGGTCGTGGTAGTGGACCGCGTAGCCCTCGGGCCAGTCCGCGGCGAGGCCCGACGGGGGCCCGGTGGCGGAGCCGTCGGAGAGCACGAAGATGTTCGCGCCTTCGATCCGGGCATCGCGCAGGAGGTCGCGGGCCCGGCGCAGCGCGCGGTCCAGGTCCGTGTTGTCGTAGCCGGGGGCCACGTCGTCCAGCGCCGACTCCAGCCGACCCCGCGCGTCGGTCAGGCCCGGGCCCAGGGGGTCGGCCCGGGAGTCGAAGGCCACGACGGCCGCGGCCGTCCCGTCCGACAGGCCCGCCAGGAGCTCCGACGCCTCGACGCGGGCCCGCGCGAACAGGGCCCCGTCGTCCGCGGACATCGACGCGGACCGGTCGAGCAGCACCACGGAGGGGCGGTCGGGGTCGAAGCCCGCGAGCGCGGGCGCGGTCCAGGTGAGGCTCGGCTGAGCGAAGAGGCCGACGATCGCCGCCACCGCGAGCAGCCGGAGGAGCAGCAGGAGGAGCGACTCCAGGCGCGTGCGCTTGCGCACCTTGATCTGGGAGGCGCGCAGGAACCGCAGCGTGGGGAAGTCCACCGCGCGCACCTCGCGGTACCCCGTCAGGTGCGCGATCACCGGGACGCTCAGGAGCACGACTCCGAACAGCATCCAGGGGGCGGCGAACGAGATCCCCACCTCAGGCCTCCAGGAACCGGCCGAGGGCCTCGGAGAGCGGGTCGGCGGTGTTCACGCGCAGGTAGCGGACACCCCGATCCAGGCACGCCTCCCGCCGATCCTCCAGGAAGGCCGCGAACTCTTCCCGGTAGCTGCGACCGGCCTCCCGCGGGTTGAGCGACAGATCGCCCGCCCCCTCGAGGTCGCGAAAGAGCGTCGGCTCCTCGTACGGGAAGTCGATCTCGGCGGGATCGACGACGTGCACCACCCACGCCTCGCGGCCCCGCGCGGCGTGCACGCCCAGCGCGTCCATCCACTCGTCCCCCTCGTCCACGAGCAGGTCCGAGACGACGACGACGAGGTCCCGGCGCCCCCGGGCGGCGGTGCTCGACACGGCCGAGCGGAGGTCGCCCCGCCCCTGCGCGGGCATGTCGACGAGGCGGGCGGCGAGCATCCCGAGCCGCGACTCCCCGGCCCGCGGGGGCACGTCCGGGGGGGCGTTCGGCTGAACCATCGCGAGGCCGACGGGGTCCCCCTGCCGCAGGAACGTGAAGGCCAGCGCCAGCGTGAGCAGCCGCGCGGCCTCCCACTTCGTCGCCGGACGAGGCCCCCAGTCGGCGGGGGGCCGCCCCCCGGTGGTGCCGAACGCCATGGACCCCGACCGGTCGACGAGCAGCCGCACCCGGGTCACGCGGTCCGCGAGGTAGCGACGAACGACGTACTTGTCGGTCCGCCCCAGCACCTTCCAGTCGACGTGGCGGAGGTCGTCGCCGGGCGAGTACGGCGTGTACTCCGAGAACTCCGACCCCCCGCCCCGGAGGCGGCTGCGGTGGATGCCGGTCCGCATGCCGAGCACGAGCGCCTTCGCCTGGGCCGTGAGCGCGCGCGCCCCCTCGAGCAGCTCGGGGGGGACGGCGGTCGCGGTCTGGAGGTCGACGCTCACGGAGACGGCGGCCTAGAGCGGGGCGACCGGGTCGACGAGCGCCAGGAGCTGCTCGACCACGTCGCCGGATCGCACGCCCTCGGCCTGGGCGCGGAAGTTGAGGAGGACGCGATGGCCGAGGACGGGGCGGGCGAGGGCGCGGATGTCGCTCCGGTCCACGGCGGACCGGCCGTGCAGCAGCGCCCGGGCCTTGCCCCCCAGGATCAGGAACTGGGACGCGCGGGGCCCGGCGCCCCAGCTCACCCAGCGGTCGGTGACTTCGCGGATCGCGCCCTGCTCGTCCCCCTCGCCCGGTCGCGTGGCCCGCACGAGATCCACGGCCAGGCGCACGACCTCGGGCCCCGCGGGCACCTTGAGGACCTGGTCCTGGAGCGCGACGAGCTCCTCGGGCGTGATCTGGGGGCGCGGCGCGTCGACGGCGCCGCCCGTCGTGCGCTGGACGATCGCGACCTCCTCGTCGGCGGACGGGTAGTCGACCTCCACCAGGAACATGAAGCGGTCGAGCTGAGCCTCCGGCAGCGGGTACGTGCCCTCCTGCTCCACCGGGTTCTGGGTCGCGAAGACGAGGAACGGCTTCGGCAGGAGGTAGGTGTGGCCCGCCGCCGTGACGCGCCCCTCCTGCATCGCCTGGAGCAGCGCGGCCTGCGTCTTCGGGGGGGTCCGGTTGATCTCGTCCGCGAGCACCAGGTTCGCGAAGACCGGGCCCTGCACGAACCGCGTGCCTCGCCGGCCGGTGGTGCGGTCCTCCTCGAGGAACTCGGTCCCGGTGATGTCCGCGGGCATGAGGTCCGGCGTGAACTGGATGCGGCTGAAGGCGCACTGCGTAGCCTGGGCGAGGCTCTGGATGAGGAGCGTCTTCGCGAGGCCGGGGACGCCTTGGAAGAGGCCGTGCCCGCGCGCGAGCAGGGCCACGAGCAGCAGCTCGACGACGTCCTCCTGGCCCACGATCGCGCGGCCGATCTCGGTGCGCAGGCGCGCCGCGAGGTCGGCCACGTCTTCGGCGCGAGGGCCGGCGGCGGAGGCGGGGGCCGCGGCGGGGGCGAGCTCCCCGGCGTCGGAGGGGTCGTCGCCCCCGGGGTCGAGATCGGGTTCGAGGTCGTTCATTCGGCGGTGGTCTCCTCGACCGCGGGCTCTTCGCGCGCCGGGCCGACGGGGGTGATGGGACGTAGACGACGCATGCGCCGACCGAGGTGGTCGGCCAGGACCTGCAGGACCCGCTCTTCGTGCGCGGCCGCGGCCTCGTCGCCCAGCGCCCGGTGGGCCTGCAGCAGCACGTGGTGCACGTCCGGATCGAAGGGATTCAGGGCCACGGCGCGCGCCCCTCGCCGGACGACCTCGAGCGGGTCGTCGGCTTCGTAGGCGAGCCGCGCGAGGAGGCTGACGGTGGGGGTGTATTCGGGGTAGAGGCCGACGCTCGCCACGAGCACGTCGCGCGCCTCGTCGATCCGCCGCATCGCGTGCAGCGTCCGCGCGATCTTGTTGGCGAGCTCGGGGCTGTGGAACCGCCCCGAGTCCTCGGCGCGCCGGTACTCGACCAGCGCCGCCTTCATGCGACTGCGGCTCCGGAGAAGGTCGCCGACGCGGGCGTGATCCTGCATGCGCCGATCCTCCCTGAGGACCCGGTCCATGCCCGTCGACTGATCGTCGTCGGCGACCGCGGCGCCGGTCGCGATCGACTCCCGGAGGTCCGCGACGTCCGCCCGCTGCTCCAGGTCCAGGCCCTTCACGTGGCGACGCCAGAGGCCCTCGAAGCCCCCCGGGGCGGGCCCCATGGCCGTGAGGATGGCGCGCATGACGTCGCCGTGCTTCCGGGTGTCGTCGACGATGTCGCGATAGCCCTTCGCGTCCTTCGCCTCGAGGATGAAGGCGATGGCCGTCGCGACCTCCGCGAAGGCCAGGGCCGCGTCCTGCGCCGACGGCAGGGCCGCCATGGACGGGTGCATGTCGTCGAAGGAGATCAGCCGGTCCTGCTCGAGCGCACGCGCCAGCAGCGTCTCGGCGCGGAGGTCCAGGTGCTCCCCGCCCGACGGGTTGCGCCAACGCCCCTCCAGGACCTTCGCCGAGCCCTCCTGGAACCAAACGGGGAGCCGATCGTGAGACGCCCGCGACAGGGCGTAGTGCACGTACTCGTGGGCGAGCGTGTCCTTCCACGCGTACCCGCGACGCATGTTCATGGGCGACAGGACGATCAGCCGGTCCCACTTGCTGATGGCGACCGTGTTGGTGGTCTCGACCCAGCCCGCGGGGAGGCCGGACGCCGCCAGGAACGCCTCCACGTCCGGCATGAACTCCACGAGCGTGGGGCCCGGGGGGACCTGCCCGAGCAGCCTGCCCATGTAGGTGCGCTGGCCCTCGAGGGCGTCGAGGGCGTAGTCGACGAGGATCGCGTCGGCGGTGGGCGCGAACCGGATCTTGAAGTTGCCCTCGACCCGCTCGAGCATGCCCTCGGTAGCTCGAGCAGCACCTTCGATGTTCCGCCGCAAGTGCGCGAGCCTGAACTCGATTGTGGGGTGGTCCATCGGCGGAGGCAGCGCCTCGGCGGCCACCTCGTAGTCGCCCTGGTGGAAGGCGAGCGAGGCCCGGGCGTAGGGCGCCAGCGGGTCGTCGTCGTCGAGGGTGCGGGCCGTCTTCGCGGCCTCCTCGATGCGCGACTCCCCGAGCATCTTGAGCACATCGAACGAGACCGTCCGGGGCAGCTCCTCCGGCTCCTCCGGCGTCTCCCGGGCGTGCGCGGGCAGCGCGAGCGCGACGAGCACTGCGAGGGCGAGCCACCTCATCGCACGAGCTCCTCGTAGTAGGAGCCGTTCAGCGGCTTGTACCGCTCCGGGGCGTCGTCCTGCGCGCCCTCCACCACCAGCGCGCGGAAGGCATCGGGGCCGAGGAAGTCGTCGGGCTCGGGCATCTCGACCTCGCCGTCCTCGTCCCCCTGGAACGCGTTCATGTTGTCCCAGGCGTCGCGCCCCCCCGCCTGCTCGCCGGTCGCGCCGGACGCCATGCCCCCGGGCATCGATCCGCGACCCATCGCGCTCTGGGCCTGCTCGAGCGACTCGCGGAAGCGACGCAGCTGCTGAAGCGCCCCGTCCTGCGCCCCCGCGGCGCGCCCGGGTCGGCCCTGCTCGAGGCGCCCTCCGGCGCGGAGCATCAGATCCTCGGCCGACCGGAGGCTGTCCCTCCCGGCGACGGGGTTGAACGCGGAGCCGCCCATCTCTTCGACCCGGCGACGGAGCCCGGCGGTGTCCATGGCCAGCCGGTTCTGGCCCCGCTGGGCCTCCCCGCTCCCGGACCCGGCGGCGCGGCGCTGGAGGTCCACCTTCCGCTGGGCGGCCTCGAGCTGCTCGATGAGGTCCTGCGTCCGCTGCAGCGCGGCGCGGGCGCGGCCCTCGGACCGAGCGGCGCCGGGGACCGCCGACTCGCCCGAGGCGCGGGAGCTCAGCCGCTCGCGCGCGCTCTGGAGCTCTCGCTGGGTCTGCACCCCGAGCGCGATCGCCTCCTCCACGCCGCCCTCCGCGAAGGCGGTCCGCATCGCGTCGGCCGCCTGGTGCGCTCGCCGGGCCCAACGCTCGGCCCGGAAGAGGAGTCCGTTCTCGTCGATCCCCTCGGGAATCGCGGAGATCTCCTGCATGAGCTCATCCATCTCTTTGAGGATGCGCTCCTGCGCGTTCGCGTCCATCCCGTCGCCGGAGCCGAACCGCTCGATGAGCTCGTCCGACTCCTCCCGGAGCGCCTGCTGGCGGGCCTCCAGGCCCTTGGTCGCCTCGATCGCCTCGTTCAGTGCCTCGGTCAGCTCCGCGACCTGCTGCGAGCCCGCCATCGAGTCCATCTCCCCCTGCAGCGCCTCCGACTGCTTCGCGAGGGCGTCCTGGGCGCGCTGGATCATCCGCATCGCGTCCTCGAACCGGCCCTCCTCGATCGCCTTCTGGATGGAGTCCATCGCCTGCTCGTCGGCGCCCGCGGGGAGGCGGTTCTCGAACCCGTCGTCGGGGCCGCCTCGACGCTCGGCGAGCTTCGCGGCGGCCTCCATCATCGCCTGGCGGAGCTCCTCGAGCGCCTTCTTCAGGCGGGCGTCGTCGATGAGCCCCCCGTCCGCGCCCTCCCGCACCAGGTCCGCCAGCTCGGACAGGCTCGCGTCGACGTCCGCGACCTCGGCCAGGGCGTCCGACGCGCGATCGACGTCGATGAAGTCGGCCAGGTCCAGCACGGCCTGCTCGAGCTCGGTCGTCGCGTCGTCCCGCAGCACGACGAGCCCGGCCACGACCCCGGGGTGGACCAGCAGGCTCTCGTCGTTCTCGATCTCCCGCTCGACGTACTCGACCAGGGGCGACCAGCGCCGCGCGAGGTTCTCCATCAGCCGGGCCGTCCCCACGGCGGAGTTGACGCGCACGAGGGTGTCCCGGGTCATCGCGTCCCCGAGCTCGCGCGCGATCTCGAACAGCTGGCCCGCGAGGTTCTGCTGCAGCGCGTGCTCCGCCAGGATCCGGTCCCGCATCAGCCCCGCGCGGCCGGGGCTGCGGAGCAGGTCGGTGTCCACGAGCACCTCGGCGAGCAGGTCCAGCGCGGCCCCGAGCAGCCTCTCCTGCAGGGCCAGGACCTTGCGGTGCTGATCCCGCGCGGTGGGGATGTACACCTCGAGGGGACGGGACCGCGTCTTCTTGGGGCCGTTGACGTCGTCGTTGTCGAAGGACTCGATGATCAGGGCGAGCTCGCCGCCCGCCTTGCCGAGGTCTTCGGCCGGGTCCCATCGAATCCGCTCCACGGCCTCGGACCGACCCGCGACGTCCCCGATGGGGAACCGCGCGATCTCCCGCCCGTTGCGCTCGATGACTCGATCCAGCCGCCGCAGGCCGAAGTCGTCCGAGGTGCGGATCTCGAGGGGGACGGTCTGCCCGGGGCGCAGCTCGATGCCGGTCGTCGGCCCCACGACCTCGAGCTCCGGCGACTTGTCCGGAAGCCCGTCCACCTTGAAGGCGCGCGTAACCAGCTCCGTCGAGCCCATTCCCTTCGTCATCCTGATGCGATAGGTGCCGGAACCTACTGCTGGACTCTTGAAGTGAAACTTCAAGTGTTTTCCTTGAACTCTGCTCTCCGCCAGCACCACGCCCTTCCAGACCAGGCGTGCGGTCTTGCCGGAGACGGGGCTGTCCGCTTCGAAGACGACGTCGGTCCCGGGCAGGGCTTGGAAGTCACCGGTCGTGCCGGGCAGATCGAGGGGCTCGCGGCCGGAGTACGCGGGAGGGGTCAGCCGCAGGGCGATGTTCCGCAGCACGAGGGTGACGGGCTCGACCTCGGGCTCGACGGTCTCCTCCACCACCGGCCCCGGGCCCAGCAGCCGGTCGAGGCCGGTGCGGACGTCGTCGGGGAGCCCCACGAAAGCCGCCACGAGCAGGACGAGGCCCACGGGCCCCGCCTGGCGGGCGGTCCTGAGCACGGACCACGGGACGAGCGCGGCGGGATCGACGACTCCGGCGCGCTCCGCCGCGTGGTCGAGCTGCCGGTGGGCGAGGCGCAGCGTCTCCGGATCGTCGAGGAGGTCGAGGGAGGCCGCGAGATCCACGGCGGTCCAGAGCGCGTCGTCGGTGGCCGAGCGGTCGTCGATCGCGCGGGCGAGCGCCAGGGGATCCCCGGTGCGTCGCCAGGGCGGGACCACGAACACGACCACGGGGAGGAGGAGGGAGGCGGCGAGCCAGAGACGAGCCGCCCAGCGGACGCCGTCCGGGATGGGCTCGGGGCCCGGGAGCACGGCCGCCCCCACGGACAGCACGGCCAGCCCGAGCGCGGACCACGCCAGCGCCTGCACCACGGCGAGCGCGCGCCGACGACGGCGCACGGCGGCGAGGGCGGCGGCGACGCGCGCCGGGAGCGGGGCCGAAGAGGACATTCGAGGCAAGATAACAACCCCCCGGTGGAGCCGCCCTTCCCGGCCGGCCGTACAAACGCGCAGGGACGGTCCTACACTCGGCCGATGACGCGCTCGATCCTGCTCGCGGCCGCCCTGTGCGCGGCCGCCGCCCTCGTCCCCCGGGTCGCCCTGGGCGAGCAGCCGATGGATCGCTTCGAGCGCATGATCGCCGCGGGCAAGGCCGACGACGTGGTCGCCCAGGCGCGGAAGTGGCTCGAGCGCAACATCGTGGACGACCGACGGGCCGCGGTCGTGGCGCTGCTGCACGAGGCCGCGTATGCGGTGGTCCTCGCGAAGCCGAGCGTGGCCGCCGTACAGGCCTACCGGGAGCGGTACCCCAAGTCGGCCCGCATCGAGGACGCGCAGCTGCTGGAGGCGAACCTGAGCCTCTACGACGCGGACGCGCTCGGGACCGAGGAGGCGTACCTGGCCGTCGCCGACGAGTACGCGGGCACGCCCGCCGCGGTGGAGGCGAGGTCGCGGGCGATGAACGCGGCCTTTCGGGGCGCCGAAGAGATCGCCACGAGCGACGCCTGGGGGCGCTTCCTCAGCGACTATCGCGACTCGGTCCGCACCGAGGAGGCGCGCGCGCGCTACCGCGACCTCCTGTGGTCCGAGGCGGAGGCCGCCGGGACCGTGGACGGGTGGCTGAACCTGCGCTCGTCGGCCCCGGAGCACCCGCGCGTCGCCGAAGCTCTCGAGCGGGAGGCGGGCCTGGCGCTGGCGGCGCTGCCGAGCGACCCGGGCTTCCACCCGCTGAACAAGCTCGCGCGGCGATACATCGAGGCCGAGGCCGGGGTGGAGGCCCTGCGGAGGGCGGCGGAGTACGCGCAGGTGCGGGTACTCGGCGGCGCGCCCCAGGGCACCGGCGATACCCACGACCACGCCCTGCTGCTGGGGGCGCGGCCCGCCGACCCGGAGGTCGCCGAGGTCCCCGAGCCCACGGGCGCCGTGACCACCATCGACGCCCTCGTGGCCGACTGGCCGGGGCCGTCGCCCGCGGGGGTCGATCTGGCCGCGGACCTGCTGCACCGGGCGGACCCGGAGGCGGAGGAGCGGCCCTGGGCCGAGGTCGCCGCCGAGCGCGTGGCCGCCTGGGCCCCGGACGTCGAGCCGGACCCCGAGGTCTGGGCGGGCGGCGCGTGCCGCCTCGGGCCCGACGAGCGCTTCGACGTCCGCCTCGAGGTGCGGGTGGGCGAAGCGACGGTCGCGGAGCAGCGGTACCCCGTCGAGGTGACGCAGTCCTGCGTCGGCCCCCTCCCCTTCGCCTTCGCGCGCGCCGAGGACGGCGCGCTCGCGGGCTGGACCCGGCGCGGCCCCGACGGCGCGCTCGGCCCGGTCGCGACGATGCCCGACCTCGGGGGCGTCGGCTGGCCGTGCGCCGCCGAGGTGCGGCTCGACGCCCGCGGTCTCTGGGCGCGGTGCGCGGGCCGGGACGTCGCGATCGACGGGCTCCCGGCCCGAGCCCTCGTGCGTCCCGCGGCTCCGAGCCCCGAGCCCCTCCCGCTCGTACCGGTGGCGGACGTCGAGGTCGCGGGGCTGCCCCCCACCCCCGACGGGGCGACCTGGGTGCGGCCGATGCTGCCCGCGCGGGAGCTGCTCGGTCGCGCGCCCCGGTGCGCCGTGCCCGAGGCGGCGTCCACGGGCACGGAGGCTCCGCCCCTGCCGGACTGGCTGCCCCCGGAGGTCGCCGCCTCCGCCGACGTGCCCCGAGACGTGGACGGGAGCGGCGCGGCCGATCGTGTCCTCGTGGTCCCCGGCGCGGGGGAGGACCCGCCGTGGCTGCTGGTCGTACTCGAAGCCGCCGCGCACGCCGGGGTGGTGTGGGCCCAGCCGCTCCCGGAGGGCGCCGACCCCGCCGCGCCGCCGGCCCTGCTCGCCGACTGCGACCTCGTGCCCGCGCCCCCCCCGGATCCGACGCCCGAGCCCGCCCCCGAGGAGGAGGCCGCGCCCTTGACGGATGAGGACGTCGCCCGGTAGGAATCGCGCCGGGCCGAAGTGGCGGAATCGGTAGACGCGCCGGATTCAAAATCCGGTTCCCGCGAGGGAGTGTGGGTTCGAGCCCCACCTTCGGTACCACTCCAGCACAAAGATCGAAGCACGCCGTAACGACCGCTGCGTTCGGGCGACGTACTCCCCAGAGGGCCCGTGCCCCGTGATGTGGAGTTCGCCGTGGAGTCGATCGATCCTGCCGCCGCCGCCGAGCTGGTCCAACGCGCCCGAGAGGGGGACCGCGGCGCCTTCGACGCCCTCGCCCGCCGCAACTTCGGCCGACTGTTCGGGCTCGCGATCCGAATCTGCGGGGACGAGCAGTTCGCTCGCGACGCCGTACAGGAGGCCCTCCTCGCGGCCTGGCGACACATCGGGTCCTTCCGGGGCGAGGCGGCCTTCGACACGTGGATCTACCGCATCACGATCAACGCGACCTACCGCCGCATGCGCCGTCGTCGGGAGCAGCCGCTGGGCGAGGAGCTCGAGCGCATGCAGGCCCGGTCCGACCTCGTCACGGCGTTCCGGCCGGCGGGGACGATCGCGTCGCGACCCGACGTCGACCTGGAGCGCGCCGAGGTGCGGCGGATGATCGCGGAGATCGTCCCCACCCTGCCGCCGAAGTACCGCGAAGCGTTCACGATGCGGGACCTCGAGGGCTTGAACCTCCGGGAGATCGCGGCCGCCACGGGCCTCACCGTCCCCGCCGTGAAGACCCGCATCCACCGCGCCCGACTGCGGGTGCGGGCGGCGCTCACGGACCGCTGCGACTCGCTCCCGTACGGCCTCACCGCCTGAGCGCGCGACTCACGCGGCGGTGCGACCCAGGCCGAGCGCCGCCACGGCCCCCACCGCGGCCCCGACTCCGAGCCCCCGAAGGGGCGCGACGGGCCCCAGGAGTAGAACGCCGAGGCCGAGCCCCACGAGGACGAACGCCTGCAGCCGATCCCGCTCGTCGCAGCGCGTGACCGCGAGGGACGTCCCCGCCACGATCGCCCCCGCGAGCAGGGCCTCCGGCCCCAGGCTCTTTCCCGCCAGCGCGGCCGCGCCCACGGCGACGCAGCCCGACGGGATGGCGACGTGCACCGCCGTGAGCACGGACGAGAGCCGCTCGTCGAAGGACGCCGGCCGTGCGGCGCCGGCCACCGGGACCCAGAGCAGGGCCCCCAGGGCCACGACGACCCCCAGGCCCAGCAGCAGCGCGAGGCTCCGCGTCACGAACAGGCCGCCCAATACCAGCGCCGCGGCGCGTCCCGCCACGGCCGGTCCGCCGGTGCCCGCGGGCAGCGTCTCCGCCAGCTCCGCGAGGCGTCCGTCCTCACCGGGCCTCACCCGGATGAACCCGGTGCCCACCGACTTGTCGGGGGCGACGAGGGGGCGCGTGTCCTCGGGCCGGTCGAACATCAGCAGGTACTGCTGCACGAGGTCCGCGCGGTCGGGCAGCGCCCCGTCCGTGTCGCCCGCGACCGCCGAGTGCAGGGCGCTGATGAAGTGGGTCCACCCGACGACGCTCTCCACCGCCGGGTGATCGGCGAGCGCCTCCTCGGCAGCCCGCAGGTCGGCGAGGAGCTCCGGATCGGCCATGGCCCCCGGCCCCGCCGCCGAGACGACGTGCAGGGGCGTGCCGCCGCCGAGGTGGGCGTCCATCGTGAGCACCGCCACGCCCGCAGGATCCTGATCCGAGAGCCAGTGCGACGGTCGGATCCCCAGGGGCGCCGACGCGGCGGCCCCCACGCCCACCGCCACGAGCAGCCCCGCGGCGCCCATCGCGGCCGGGCTGGGGCGTCGCGTGAGGCCCAGCAGCTCGGGGTCGATCCCCGCCGAGACGACGCGGACGGTGCGCCCGGCCGTCCACACCGTCGCCCAGGCGATGGCCAGCGCGGCGGACAGGCCGAGGCCCGTGACCCCGTGCAGATCTCGACTGCACCACGGCAGCAGCAGCAGCAGGAGCAGCTCCAGCCGGGGCTGACGGGGGCTCCCGGCGCCGAGCAGACCCAGCGCCGTGAGGACCGACGCGCCGAGGATCAGCCCCGCCGAGATCGGGTGCAGCGGGACCCCGAACCAGCCGAGCACGCCCACGGCACCCCCGAGGGCGACCGCGGCCGCCGCCAGGGCCTTGCCGCCGACCTTCCAGGACTCACGCCGCCCCGCGACGAGCACGGGCAGGGCGGCGAAGAGCCCCAGGAACGCGAGCGCGAGGTGCTCGGCGTACCGCTCCGACACCGCCCGCTCCACGAAGGGGGCCCCGACCGGCAGGAGCCGCCTCCCCGGCCCCGCCGCCGCCAGGATCGCGTGATCCACGGCCGCTCGAGCCGCCGCCTCCGGATCGGCCGCATCGGCCTCCGCGATGCGGGCGGCCTCGGCCAGGTGGGCCGCCGCGGGACCGTCGCCCCCTCGCGCCTCGCCGAGGGCCGCCGCCACCGCTGCGTGCGGGGGACCGGGGCGGTCGCCCATCATCACGTCCAGGCGGGCCTGGTCCACGATCGCCCGAAGCGCCCCGCCCGCGTCCGTCGCCCGGAAGCCGGCGTCGGCCAGGTCGCGGGCGACGCGATCCACGAAGCGGGCGTCGGCGTCGTCGCGCCGAACCCACCCGACGACGAGCGCGACGCGCGCGTCCTCGGACAGCAGGCCCGCGGTGAAGGGATCCTTCATCAGGCGGGACCGCGCGGCCGCCCAGCCCTCGTCCGTCGTCGGCGCGGGGTCGAGGGGCGTCTCACCCGTGATGGTCTCGTCCCGGACGGTCAGGAGGGAGAGCGTCGTGAAGTCCCGCACCCCCGTGATCGCTCCGGCCGTCGCCAGGGCGTCGCGCACCGCGCTCACGCCTTCGAGGCCCGCGGGGGAGACCAGCGACTCCTCGGATACGACGAGCACGCCCACGACGTCGTCGCCGCCCGTGCCGTCGACGAACCGCTCGTTGAGCCGGTGCATCGCGTGCGCCTCGGGCAGCCGGTAGGCCGCGTCGCCGTCCTCGATCAGGCGCGGCGTCCCCGTGGCCGCCAGGAGCAGCGCCACGAGCACGACGACGCCCGCGATCCATCGATCACGCCGCTCTCGCGCGTCGCTGCCGTCGTGGTCGGCCATCGGCACCCGTGCCCGTCAGAAGTTGTAGCGGAAGCCCAGCTCCACGCGGTGGTTGTCTCCATACGGCGCGAAGAGCGTGCCGTCGGCCCCCCGGATGACCATCCAGCCCCCGCTCACCTCGAACCGATCGAGGAAGAGGTACGCGAGCTTGCCGGTGAAGAGCACGTCCCCCGCCCCGCTCACGAACCCGCGCAGGTCGAGCGACAGCTCGTCCGTGAACCCGAGGTTCACGTTCCAGTAGACCGCGTGCTTGTAGGGATGGCGGATCGCGCCGACGGCCGTCGACCCGGTGTCGTAGTCGGTGGCCAGCGGGGCGTCCCGCGCCTCCTCGTCGAACGAGATGAAGGTGTAGTCCTCGTCTGCGTTGACGATGTCGTCGCCGTCCTTGCGGATCTCGAGATCGCCGTTGTACTGCGCCCGGATCGCCAGGTCGAAGTCCCCGACGAGGTTCTGCAGCATCAGCTCCACGCCCACCGCGTACTTGACGTACGGGTCGTCGATCAGCCGATTCTCGTGCGTCATGTCCTCGGTGAGGAAGCCCGCGACCTCTCCCCGGATCACGAACGGCCCGGCGTTCACCGCCACGTCGAACCCGGGCACGAAGAGCCGGCTGTGGTGGGGCTGGATCCGGAGCTGGGCGTTGATCTCCTCCAGCCCCTCGTCCCCGCCGCCGAAGAAGGCCGCGAGGTCGTTGGTGGCCTCGAAGTCGGTCCAGCTGGGGAGGCGGTCGTGCACCGTGGAGAACGACACGCCGAGGTCGGCCGAGGGGAGGAAGAGGTCCACCCGGAAGCCGCCCTCGAAGCCCGACGCGATCCCGTCCGCGGGGCCGGTCGGCGAGCCGTCGAGGAACTCGGCGTAGACCAGGGGCACGTCGTAGTCGCCCGCGGGGGGCGGGAGCGGCACCTGCTGGGTCTGGGGGAGGAACCGCGTCATGTCCCAGCGGGACGGCTCGGCGTGGCGGAACCGAGCGGGCCGGAACGCGGGGACGAACACGCCCTTCACCGCCACCGGTCCGCGGGCGTAGCCGACGACGATCCCCGGCACCGGCAGCGGCTCGGGGAAGAAGAGCTCCTCGTAGTCCGGGACCATGAACGTATCCGTGGGCGACGCCACGTCCATCTTCCCCCACCGCTCCTGCAGCGCCCCGCCTTCGAGCCGGAAGCCCTTGTGCTGCAGCCCGACGGTGGCCTCCCGGAGGATGATCCTGCCGCCGCGCCCGGGGTCGCCGAAGTCGTGACGCAGCTCGACCTCCGCGGCCGCGCGCACGAACTTGTATCGGGCTCGGACCCGGGGCGCGAGCCGGACCATGGTCGTGGCCCGGACCGCCCCCGGCAGATCGAGGACGTACTGGTGGTAATCGAAGGCCGCGAAGCCCCCGATGCGCACCTCGGGGGGGGCCGCCTCCGCGACGCCGACCCCGCCCAGGAGGACGACTGCTGCGAGCGCGAGCGCCCTCACCGCGCTACCAGGCCTCGAGGGCGGACGGCGAGAAGACCGAGTCGTCGACCGCGCCCGACGGACGGTCGGTGACGGTCATCACGGTCCTGCTGCCCTTCTGCACGTCGGCGATCGTGGCCGACGTCCACCGCCAGCGCTCGCCGACCTTCACCATCCCGTCGCTCTTGAGCACCTTCAGCAGCGCGTCCGACTTGTCGTAGAACTGCACCATCGCGACCAGGCTGGTCTCCTTGTCGACCTTGAGGATCACCCGCCCGTACCCCGACTGCTTGGCCGCCTTGTCGTTCGCGGGCTTGTCCTCCACCACGACGCACGTCCGGTCCCCGCAAGCCTCTTCGCCCTGCAGCGTGTAGACGCGGTTCTCGGTGTCCACGACCACGGACAGGTCCTCGATGGTGAAGTCGCTCTTCACGAAGGACTGGGTGCGGTTCTGGGGGGCGATGCGCCGGACCTGGTCCAGGGCGGGCACGTACAGCCAGTTGTCCTGGGCCTTGCCCGGCGGGCGGACCGTGAGCAGCGCCGTGCCCGCGATCGCCGCCGGGTCCTGGAACCGGATCAGGGTCTTGGACGCCTGCCCCTCGATGTGTCGCGTCCACATGTTCAGGGTGCGGGCCTCGACGCTGCCGTCGGGCGCCGTGAGCTCCATGCGGACGATCACCTGCTCGCCGGGGCTCAGCATCGCCTTCTCGACGGCGCGCATCGTGTCGTCGCCGTCTCCGGCGAGGGCGACGGCGGGCAGCAGGATCAGGGAAGCGAGCAGAAACAGGGAGCGAGGCATGGCATCTCCAGCGGGGGTCAGGCGGAGGGTTCAACGCCGACCGGGGCGGTCTTTCCAAAATCGGTGCGCTTCGCGTAGTCGAGGATCGCCTCGAAGTAGTCGCGCACCTTCGGCGCGGGCACGCCGAGCTCGGCCAACGCCCCGTGAGACCGGGTCACGTCGAAGACCGGGTTACCGTCGAAGTACGGGATGAAGAAGCGACCGCCCTCGCGGATGACGCGGCGCTTCTTGCCCCAGACGAACAGGTCGGCGACGGGCCGCCCCCACCGCCAGAACGCCTTCGTGGACATGTACCGCGCGGGCTTGCCGCCGAAGTAGGACTGCGTGATCTCGGCGAGCTCCCCGATCGTGAGGACGCCCTCGGGGCCCGCGGCGAGGTGGTAGTTGCCCCCCACCGGCGAGTCCGGCCGCGACAGCGCCTCGATCCCGTCCGCCACGAAGTCGACGGGCACGATGTCGAGCGTCGTATCGGCGCGGCCGATGATCGTCCGCCACCAGCCGAGCGCGTAGACCCGCAGCGGCCAGTACAGCATCCCGAAGTTGGTGGTCGCGCCGGTGGTGCTCTCCCCCACGATGATCGACGGCCGGAACACCGTGAGGGGGAGGTCCGCGGCGATCTCCGAGAGCAGGACCTCCGCCTCGTACTTCGTCTGCTCGTAGGCGTTCTTCCACCCCGCGTCGTGGACCAGCTCCGTCTCCTTGACGATGTCCCGACGCAGGCCCGCGACGTAGGTCGTGCTCACGTAGTCGAAGCGGGCCAGGCCCCCGGCCTCGGCGGCGGCGTGGGCGAGGCCCACGACCTGCTTCGTGCCGAACACGTTGTAGGCGCGGGACTCCTCCAGGTCGCGGTTGAAGCGCACGTCGGCGGCGCAGTGGAGGATCGTATCGGTCCGGGCCGCGAGGTCGGCCCAGGTCGCGTCGTCGAGCCCCAGCCGCTCCTGCATCAGGTCCCCGGGGAGCGGGTCGACGCGCTCCATCAGGGCGGTGACCTCCTGCGCCGTGGCGGCGCGGCCGAGGGAGCGCGCCAGGCGCTCGCGCCCGTGCTCGAAGGAGTCGCAGCGGACGAGGCAGATGAGCCGGTCGGTGCCGGGCCGGCGCAGCAGGCGGACCGCCGCGTAGCGGCCCAGGAAACCGGTCACGCCGGTCACGAAGATGGTCGTCATGGAGACCTCCCGGGGGGTCGCGGCTCGGTCGCTGCGTCGGGTCCGCGCCCGTCCCCGCATTGGACGGCCGAACGGGCCCGGCGGGCCAGGGAAGATTCGGCCCGATCGGCGGAGCCCGCCGCGCTCGCGCGGCTACATCTTGAATCCACCGTCCACCGCCAGGACCTGTCCGGTCATGTAGCTCGAGGTGTCCTCGGCGAGGAACGCGACGACCTCGGCCACCTCCTCGGGCTCGCCGAAGCGCTTCTGGAGGATCTCGCCGAGGATGATGTCGCCCGCCGCCTCGCGCACCCGCGCCGACATCTCGGTGTTGATGACCCCGGGGGCGACGGCGTTGACGCGGATCTTCTTCTTGGCGAACTCGACGGCCATGGCGCGCGTCATCGCCTCCACCGCCCCCTTCGAGGCGGCGTAGTTCGCGTGGCCGCGGCCCGCCTTGCGACCCGCCACGGACGACAGCAGGACGATCGACCCGCGCCGCCGCAGGAGCATGTAGCGCCCGACGGCCTTGCAGACGCGGTACGTCCCCCCCGCGTTCGTATCCAGGACGGTGGCCCAATCGTCCTCCTCCATGACCAATAGGAGCTTGTCGCGGGTGACGCCCGCGCTGTGGACGAGGACGTCGATGCGCTTCTCGGCCCCCCACACGGTCTCGACCGCGGCGCCCACGGAGCCCGCGTCGCGCACGTCGAGCTGCACGACCCGCGCTTCGCCGCCCTCGGCTTCGATGTCCACCTTCACGGCGTCGGCGGCCTCGGAGCGCGTGTGGTAGCCGATCCAGACCCGGTGCCCGCTGCGGGCGAGGCGGCGACAGACCGCGGCCCCGATGCCACGGGAGCCCCCGGTGACGAGGGCGACGCGACGTTCTTGGGCGGGGAGGGCGCTCATGGCGGCGAAGAGTAGCCCACCCGGGCTCCGGAATAGGAGAAGGCCGACCCGGGAAACCCCGGATCGGCCTTCAGGCGGGCACTGTGATCATCTCTTCGCGCACGGGTCGCGCCTCTCCAGAGACAGCTGCGATCCCGGAACGTGGCCGCCGCGGTGCCCCGCGGTGGCGGAACGCTCACAGAGTTGGTCGGTTCTTCAGAGTATTGGTCCTCGATACGAGTAGCGGCCCCATTGCTTCGGCCCGCTCCGCCCATGGACTTGCACCTCTCGGCGCGCCCTACGGCGTGTTCCTCGCATCGACGCACCCCGGGGTCAGGTCCGAGGTGTGGTCATCCTCCCGTGAACTTCGACGTCTCTCACAGCGTTCGGTTCCGGGTCGTGGCGCTCGCCTCGTCGCGCTCTTGCGTCGAGATCCGGGCATGTCCCGAGGGGCATGTCCGCGTCTCGTCGCCGTCCCGCGCCGTTCGTGGCGCCGTCCTCTCCTGAGGTTCCTCGCCCCTTCGACGCATCAGGTACCGCCAGTCCCACGCGAGGGAGTCGATTGCACTCGACTCCGGGATCCGCCTTCGCCGTTTCTCACGACCTGGGCGGTTTGATCCTGGACGGTCCGTTCCGGCGTGTTTCAACCGGTAACGTCCTTGGGGTTCGAAGGCCGCCGAGGGTGTTCCCCGCGCTCCGGCGTCGGGCCGCGTCTCCGCGTCCTTCGTCCGTCGCCCGGTCCGTCTCCGCCGACGCCCCCTTTTGAGGAGCGCCGGGGTTCGAGCCCCCGTCGGCTGGTTGGTTGCACCTCATCTCCCGAGGGAGTGTCGGTGCCGACCCGTGTTGTCAATGAGCAGTGCGTCGCTGGAAAGAAGCTATTCGCTGGACGGACCGGCGGTCAACGGCGATTCGAGCCGCGGATAGTGCGTATCCGCAAGTGTCCGCGCGGCCACTGCGAGACCGCGCTCTTTCCGATTTCAGAACCTTTTCCGGAGTGGATTCGAGCCGACCGGCGGCGCCGTAAGCTCCTGAACTCAGGGGAGTTTTCGAGTTCTCAACAGACTTTCCACACTGTGGAGATCTCGCTCGGCGTCGATCTGGACGCGGCGCAAGTGCGCGAACCCACGGCAAAACCGGCCTCCGGGGCCCGCGGATCTGCCCGGATTCGGGCACTCCGACGCCCGACTAG
>CAZEKB010000126.1:0-20733 GCA_964512225.1 uncultured Rickettsiales bacterium
GGGGGGGGGGGGGGGGGGGGGGGGGGGGGGGGGGGGGGGGCGGGGCGGGGGGGGGCGGGGGGGGGGGGGGGGGGGGCGGGGGCGGGGGCGGCCGAAGCCGCGGCGGGGGCGGCCGCAGGCGGCGCGGTGGCTGCCGGAGCGGCCGGAGCGGCGCTCCCCGCGCCCGGGTCGGCGGGGGGGCAGCCGAGCAGCGAGAGCAGGGCCGCGACGGCCACGAGGCTGGGGAGGAGTCGGGAGGACGGCAGTCGAGTGAAGATCGTCATGCGCGAAGATTGCCAAATCGGGCGGGCGCGCGCACGCCGCGCCGACGGACTAACGCTGCGACCAGCGGATCATGCCCTCGATGTTCGCCTTCAGGACGGACGCCGCGCCCGCATCGGCGCCCTTGGTCAGGGCCGCGAACTTCAGGCGCCCCACGTCCGCCTTGCGCGGCGCGGAGCTGAGCGCGTACCCCACCGCGTCCGAGCGCAGCAGCCAGCAGCCCACGTTGTAGTCCGACCGAGCGCCCTTCTTCTTGTCGAGCGCGCTCGTGCCCCCGTGCTGGTGCCAGGCCAAGACCCGCCACCCGTCCCGGTCGCCCAGATCCTCGAGGACGAGCTCGTGGTGCACCGACCCGATCAGCGGCAGCTTGATCCGCTGGTAGAAGCGGACCGACTGCGGCGGCGTGCAGGCCGGGTCCGGAACCGTGCGGCACTCGTCCACGAACTCGATGTTCCCGCGGTACGAGTCGACGTTCATGATCCGGCTCGCCATCGCGTCCACGTCCACCGATCGCGGGAGGATGCCGATCCCTTCGTTGGTCGGCCGTCCCCCGTGCCGCCAGGACTTCCACTGGAAGCCGCGGTCGGACGGCGGGAGGTTGCTGAAGACTCGGTCGACGAAAGCGGCGCTGGACATGGGCGGGAGTGTACGCGGGTCGACGCGGGACGGCGATGCCCCCGGCGGGCCCCGGACCCGCTGCTAGATTGCCGCCATGTCCTTCAGTCGCCGTCGCTTCCTGGGCACGGGGTCCGCCGCCTTGGCGTCCTTCGCGCTGGGTTGCGACCCGCAGCCGCCCGCCCGGGCCACCGGAGGGCTGCCCTGGGGAGCCCCCCTCAGTCCCCAGGAGTCGGCGGCGCTGCTGCCCGCGGCCGCGCGCCCCGGGGGGATCTTCGAGTTCTTCCTGTTCGGGGGACTGAACGCCTGGGACACCTTCTACGTGGTGCCCGAGTTCGGCGACGCGTCCGCGGGGAGCGAGCGCCCCGGCACGATGTGGTGGACGTACCAGTCGGGCCCCGACAACGTCCCGGAGTTCTTCGGGCGGTGCGGCGGCGCGGCGCGGGATCTCCTGCAGCCCTTCGGCCTCGACTCGGCGGGCCGCACCGTGTACTTCGGGCCCTGGGTGCTCGCGCTGCGGGATCGCCCCGACATCCTGCGGCGGATGCGGGTCTTCGCCATGCGGCACGACCAGGTCCCGCACCAGGGCGGCAACCCGATCAGCCTCGGCGGCCATCGGCTCGGCAACCCCCGCCTGGCGGGGACCGCGGCCCACGTCCAGCGGTTCGAGTACGAGCGACGGGCATCGGGGCGGTCGGCGCCCTTCGCCTCGGTCCTGCTGCCGCGCGGCCGCGACGTCCCCGGCAACAACGCCGACTCCGCGGCCTCGATCGGCCTGCACGACGGGAGCGCGCGCCCGCTGGTGATGTGGCTGAACAGCACGCCCGACTTCGCCGAGATGCTCGAGCGCAAGGGGTTCCTCGACCACGTCGACGCGGCCGACGCCCTCATGGACGCCTACGCCGCGGACTTCGCTCGTCGCCCCGTGGACCCGCGCACCGAGGGGCTGGTCCGCGCGCCGGTGTTCGACGAGTACCTCGGCGCCCGGGCGTCGAGCCGCAACGCGCCGGGGCTGGGGGAGATCCTCCCCCTGGATGCGCTGCGCGCTCCGAGCGGGGTGTCGTGCGAGATCGAGAGCAGCAACGACCTCACGTCGGCGGGGCTGAACTTCGCGAGCCGGCTCCTGCTGCATCCCGACCAGCCCGCGAAGTACGTCATCAGCGTGGACGGCGGCTTCCTGCCCGCCACGGGGGGCGCCTCCTACGACACGCACAGCCTCCACGTCGTGGAGTCGAGCCGCAACGTCACCCACGCGATGCAGGCCCTGGCCGCGCGGATCAACGAGCCCGGTGAAGCCGACCCCGCGAAGTTCGACCTCGACCGCCACACGATCCTGATCACGACGGAGTTCGGCCGCACGCCGTACCGAGAGGGGGAGACGGGGCTCGATCACTGGCCGGGCGGGTACGTGCAGCTCGCGATCGGCGGGTGGGTCGGCGAGGACCAGGCGGGGATCGTCGGCGCGATCGAGGAGGACGGGTACGCCTCGGACTGGATCACCCCCGCGGAGTTCCGAGCGGCGACGCTCCTGAGCCTCGGGATCTGGCCGTTCACGCCCGAGGCGTTCGCCGTGGGCGACGTCCGCGAGGGCGACACGGAGATCGAGTCGGCGCGGTGGCTCCGCGAGCACGTGCTGGGGGCCCGCGGGTGAGGGTCGCCGTCCCCGTCGTGACCCTGCTCCTCGCGGTCTCCATCGCCGTCGCCCCGAGCTGCCCCGTGCCGGATCCGGTCCTGGAGAACGACGCCGGCGACGCGGCCTGGGCGGAGCGCGCGACGCTCCTGTTGTGGGGTCGCCGTCCGGGATCTCCCCGCGAGACCGCGGTCCTCGCGAACCTCGTGAGTCAGTCCGATCGAGAGTCCGTGGCGCGCGCGATGACCCGCTCCCCCGAGTTCGACGCGCGCTGGCTCGAGTTCCTCTACGACGCGCTCGCCGTCCCCCGGGCGGGCGACCGGGCCCGGAGCAGCTGCTGGGGGCTCGCCCTGCTCCCGGGGGACCCCGGGCCCGAGCTCGCCCTCCACATCCGTGACTCCCCCGGCCGGGACCTGGAGCCCTTCGGTGCGCGGTTCACGATGCTCGACGTCGCCCGGAGCGCCCTCGCCCTGGACGACGTGAGCGTGCTCTACCGGGCCGCCCTCTTCCCGCCCCTCACCACGTGGTTCCAACCGCCGAACCTGCTCGAGGCGGCCGCCGAGCGCAGGATGATGGCCGAGTCGTTCGCGCGGACCCACCTGGACCGCAACCTCGAGTGCCTCCCCTGCCACAACTCCGAGGCCTCCGTGACCGACGCGGGCGAACCCGAGGTCGATCGCTCCTGGCCGCTGCCCGGGCACGTCGAAGCGGGCGTCTTCGGGGTCAGCGAGGGGCGCGACATCAACGACCTGGCGCTCTTCTTCCGGCGCCGAGGCGTCGTCTTCCGCTTCGGCTTCGACGAGAGCCCGGCGCCGAACATCGAGTACGACCCGGTCGTGCTCGACGGCTGCACGGCCGTGCCCGACCGCCCCGGCTGCCTGGGCTGCGGCTGCGAAGAGACCGTGTGCGCTCAGGACCCGGCGTGCTGCACGGACGGTTGGACCGAAGCGTGCGCCCAAGCCTGCATCGTGTCGGGTGAGGCCTGCGCGGCGCCCCTGCCCGAGGAGTTCGACGGGTGCGGCGAGGTCGTCGGCGGCGACGGCGGGTGCGACGGCTGCGAGTGCGAGGAAGCCGTGTGCGATGCGGATCCGAACTGCTGCGACGACACGTGGGACGAGTTCTGCGCCTTCAACTGCCGGGACGGCTTCCCCCGCTGCGATTGGTACATGGACCGGGCGCTCGAGGAGACGGTGACCCCCTGGGGCCTCAGCCGGGAGTGCGGGATCTTCGACCATCCCGACGACCTCGATGACGACATCTCGGGGACACGAGGCTGGTTCGTGGACGACTTCGGGGGGGCCGCCTCGGTGTGGGATCTCGAGGCCGAGCTCGCCGAAGGGTCGAGCCGCGTCGCGGCCACGGGTTTGCTGGTCGACCGCGACGGGACCGTCCGCGGCGAAGACGCGTTCGCCTGGATGATGGCCACGAGCCTCACGGATCGGGTGTGGAAGGAGGCGTTCGGGACGCGCCTGACCCTCTCCCACCACCAGCCTCGCAACGTCGACCAGCGCGACCGCCTGATGGCGGCCACGACCGCGCTCGTCCGCGGGGGCTTCTCCCTGCGCGACCTGCTCGTCACGGTGACGCAGGACCCCCTCTTCAACCAGGTCTCGCCCGCCGAGGCCGAGGCCGACTCGCCCTACTACGCCCCCCCCGTGCTCGACGCCTGGACCGTGGAGGAAGACGAAGAGGAGGTCCGCGGGAACTCCATCGCGGACGGGCTGCACCTGCTCCCTCCGCGGGTCCGGCTGCGGGCGGCGTTCCATGCGCTGGACTGGGAGCCCGGCCCCGAGTTCGCGGTGGGCGAGACGGACTTCCACAACCTGCTGTACGCGGGCATCGGCGTGTTCCTCAAGGACAGCGAGCCCGGGTTCGACGCCCAGGGACTGCAGCCCGCCCTGACGTGGGAGCACTACCTGGGGGCGTGCCGCGATCCGGGGCATCGGCCCGAGGGCCCGGGGTGTCGCCCGACCGAGGACGCCGGCTGCGGGGGCTGCGAGTGCGGCGAGCTGATCTGCTCGCGGACGCCCGCGTGCTGCGAGACGGAGTGGAACGTGGAGTGCGCCGAGCAGTGCCGTCAGATCGGCTTCTGCGCCGACGGCCCGAGCGATCCCGACGACTGGGTCGCGGCCCTCGCCGAGGAGGTGCGGCGCCGGACCAACGCGGGCACGGACACGACCTGGGAGCAGGCCGTGGCGACGCTCAAGGCGCGGATCACCGGTGAGGGGTGGGTCGTCGACCCGGGCGAGCGCGAGGCGACCGAGGCGCTGCTGGGGCACGCGCTCGGGGACTCCCTCGACGGCGACGCGGAGGACGAGGACGCGCTCCGGCGGGTCTGCGGGGCCTTGCTGGGCAGCCCGCAGTTCCTCCTGGCGGGCCTCCCCCCCGTCGACGTGCCGGAGGAGAAGCCGACCCCCGTCCTGGTGCCCGGGACGCGGTTCCAGGAACATTGCGAGGCGCTCGCGGTCGCGATGTATGCCGACGGCCGCCTGGATTGCTCCACGGGGGCCGCGGTCCTACGCTGACCTCGAACCCCCGCTCGGAGTGTCGGACCCAGTACATGCACCGCTCTCACGCCCCCCGCCTGCTCGTCGCCGCCCTGTGCGCGCTCGTCCTCGCCCCCGCGTCCGCGATCACGGCCTCGACGCCCCTGCGGCCCGGCAAGCTCGACAAGTCCGTCGGCATCACCGCGGACATGCTCCTCGGCGCCTACCACTACGCCGCCCGCACCGGCAGCGCGGACCTCCCGGCGCGCACGATGGCCCAGTACCTCGACGCCCTGGACCCGTCCCACGCGGTGTTCCTGGACGAGGACGTCCGGCGCTTCACGGCCGAGAACGGCGGGCCCCCGGGCGCCTCCCTCGACCTCGCCTTCGACGTGCAGCGGACCTTCGTATTGCGCGTCCGCGACCGCGTCGCGCACGCCCTCGAGCTGGTGAGCGCGGAGCACGACTTCACCCTCGAAGAGACCCGGGTCCTGCCCGACGAGACCACGCCCTTCCCGAAGACCGACGCCGAGGCCGAGGAGCGCTGGCGCCTCCGGATCAAGGACGAGCTCCTCCGCCTGCGGCTCGCGGGGGGGGAGGACGTGGACCCCATCGAGGTGCTCACCGAGCGGTACACCAACTTCCGACGCGACGTCGAGGAGATGGAGGCCGTGGACGTGCGCGAGGCGTGGATCAGCTCGATCGCGCGCTGCTACGGGCCCCACTCCGAGTACCTCGCGCCGATGACGCGCGAGAACTTCGACATCAACATCGGCAATACGTTCGAGGGCATCGGCGCCTCCCTCTCCCGACGGGGCGAGCATACGAAGATCGAGGAGCTGATCCCCGGCGGTCCCGCCCAGCGGAGCAAGAAGCTCGTGCCCGGCGATCGCATCGTCGGCGTGGGCCAGGCGACGGGCCCGATCAAGAGCGTCGTGGGGCTGAAGCTCGACAACGTCGTGAAGCTCATCCGGGGCGCCCGCGGGACGGCGGTGCGGCTGCGGATCCTCCCCGCGGGCGTGTCCGACGCCGGTCGCACGAAGGTGGTGCGGCTCGTCCGGGACAAGGTCGAGCTCACCGAGCGCGACGCGTCGATGGAGCTGCGGGACGTGCCCGAGCCGGGTGGTAAGTCCATGAAGCTCGCGGTGATCGACGTCCCCGCCTTCTACGTGGACAGCGACGCCATGCGCCGCGGCGACCCGAACCCGAACCG
Organism: uncultured Rickettsiales bacterium; assembly: GCA_964512225.1. GTDB lineage: Bacteria > Myxococcota_A > UBA796 > UBA9615 > UBA9615 > CAZEKB01. The sequence continues at coordinate 6,206 of CAZEKB010000126.1, forward strand.
CGTGTCCACGGACGTCGAGAAGCTGCTCGCCGAGGCGAAGGCCGGGGGCGCCAAGGGCGTGCTCGTGGACATGCGCCACAACGGCGGCGGATCGCTCGACGAGGCCGTCGCGCTCGCGGGGCTGTTCGTCGAGGCCGGCCCGATCGTCCAGGTGCGGGACACCTTCGACAAGGTGGACGTGCTCGACGACCCGGATCCGTCGATCCGGTACACGGACCCGGTCGTCGTCCTCACGGGCCCCTTCACGGCCTCGGCGGCGGAGATCTTCGCGGCCGCGCTGCAGGACTACGGCCGCGGCCTCGTCGTGGGCGCGCCCTCGACCCACGGCAAGGGCACGGTGCAGTCGTTCTACGGGCTCGACGAGCAGGTCCAGCGCTACGTCGGGGCCCTGCCCGAGGAGGGCGCCGGAGCCCTGAAGATGACGATGTGGAAGTTCTATCGGGTCAACGGCGGCAGCACCCAGCTCAAGGGCGTGGAGGCGGACATCGTCCTGCCGAGCCGGTGGGACGGCGCCGACCTCGGTGAGCGGACGCTCGAAGGAGCGCTGGCGTGGGACTCGATCGAGGCGGTCAAGCACCACTCCTACCCGGACGTGGACTCCTCGCGCATCGAGCGCTGGTCGCAGGCCTCCCGCGAGCGCGTGGCCGCGGACGCCGGGTTCGCCGCCGTGGGACGGCTGGTGGCGCGGATGCGCACGGAGCGCGACAAGAAGATCGTGAGCCTCAACCTCGCCCAGCGGCGGGCCGAGCTGGAGCACGCCGAAGCGGAGAACGAGGCGACGCGCTCTGCGCTGGGCCTCGGCGAGGACGACGACCTGCCGGACGTGGGCCTCGAAGAGGGCCTGCGCATCCTCGCGGACGTGCTCACGACCGGCTGACGCCCGCGGCTACCAGCCCACGTTGGCGCCGGTGCAGGCGTCGAACCACATCGAGATGTACGGCTCGGACAGCTCCGGCTGCTCGAAGTTGAGGTAGTCGATCGCGCGGCGCTCGATCCGGAGCCGGGGGACGGCGGCGCAGGCCCGCTCCGTCCACGCCTCGGAGGCACGCGGGTCGTCCATGCGCAGGACGAGCAGCGCGGTCTGGGGGCCCCCGGGCAGGGTGGTGACCGCCGTGACCCCGCCCGCGTGCAGGGCGGCGAGGCGTTCGAGGTCGTCGGGCGGCCCCGCGAGCACGAGGTGGAGCGGCGCGCGGGCGGCCGGGGGGGGCCCGCGACGCAGGCGAGCGTCGAGCCGCACCGCCACGGGCGACCCCCACATCCGGTCCCCGACCGTCCCGAACTCCACCCACCCCCCGGCGCCGGGGACGGTCGTGAGGCCCGCGAGAGCGGCGTGCCGGTCCAGGTCCGACGGCCCCTCGATGGGCGGCCCCCACGGGGCGGCGAGGCGAGCCGCGATCAGCAACGCAGGCACCGCGGGGGCCCACTCCGGAAGCGCCGGGAGGGCGCGCACCCCGGCCACGGCGACCGCCACGACGACCGCGGGCGCCGCGATCCGCCAGTGGTAGGGCTGGAGGTAGCCGATCGCCGCCCCGATCGCGGCCAGGGTCGCCGCCACGGCCACGGCCGCCGACGCGGGGGCGCGCAGCTCCCGACGACGGACGGACCACAGCCCCACGGCCGCGAGCCCGACGAGCGGGAGCAACCAGCCCGCCCCGTCGTGGTGAGGGATCCCCCGCAGCGAGCCCAAGACGGTCTCCACGGCCCCCGCGCCCGTGCGGTTCCCGGCCGGGATCGCCGCCAGGGCCGCGGGGTCGAAGCTCCCCGAGTCGAAGGCCGGCGCCGCGAGCTGCCGCAGGCGCAGGAACCCGAGGCCGACCGCGACCACCGCGGCGACGGCCAGCGGGCCGCGGGTCCGCGCGGGACCGCGCCACGCGAGCACGACGGAGGCCACGACCGCGCCGGGCAGGTACGCGGCGGCGAAGGGGTGGCACATCATCGCCAGGGGCACCGCCACCAGCCCCAGCGTCGCGAAGCCCGGCCGGCGCAAGGAGAGAGCGAAGGCGGCGGTGATCACGGCCGCGAGCTCGATGGAGAGGTAGCCCTGGTAGCCGGACTCGAGCGTCTGCCGCAGGCCCACCGAGAAGGCGAACGCGGCCCCCGCGAGCAGGGCGCCGACGCGGGAAGCGGCCCCCGGGGCCCCGGCCGTGGCGGCCCGCACCGCGACGTAGACCAGCGGGGCGACGAGGGCCTGGGCCACGAACCGAGCTGCGTAGGCGTCCTCCAGGGAGTCGGCGGCGGCGACGAACGGCAGCGTGGCCCAGTACAGCGCAGGACCCGACTCCGGCGCGTGGGATCGGGGCACGAGCCCGCCCCCGGCGAGGATGGTCGCGGCCTTCCAGTAGGGCCCGACGCTGTCCCCGTTGACGAGCGCGGCCCCCAGCCGACCGAGCCGCGCGCTCGCCCCGACCCCGAACAGCAGCAGGAGCGCCGCCGCGTCGATCCAGAGGCGGCGACGGGGGCCGGGCGACGTCACCGACCGATCCTAGGCCGAAACACGCCTTGACCGCCGCCCCCCATCCCCCGTAGCTTTCGATACAGCGGAAAAGAAGATCAGACCATGAAGGTCTCCTCGGACACTCCGCCGATCTCTCGTTTCGAGGACCTCGAATGTCCCACCCCCTCCCCCTCGCCGGCGCGCTCTGCGTCGGCCTCCTCGCGGCCGGCTGCGTCGCGAGCCCAGACGGCGCCTCCATCTACGGCGATCCGCCCCCCGGCGACCCGGACCTCCCGCGCGACGAGCCGCCGGAGGGGGCCGACCTCGACATCCCCGACGACGTCGTGTGGGAGGACGACGTGGGGAGCGTGTGGTTCTGCGAAGGAGAGGACGATCCCGCCTTCTGCAGCCACGACTACCTGCAGCTCGCCGAAGCGGTGACCGGACCGGGCTTCGACTTCGGCGCGTGTCGGGCGGAGATCGTCGAAGAAGCCGTCGAGCTGTCCAATCGGGTGGAGTCGAAGGGCCCGCCCTACAACCTCTGGACGTCCGACGAGCTCGCCGACGGGATCATCCGCGAGTCCGGCCTGGCGACGCTGCACGACCTGCGCCCCCGCAACGATCTGCTCCACGTGCGCGTCCTCGCCTCCAAGCCCGACGACGGCCACTCCGACCACTTCCTGGTCATCCAGGACCCGCTGCTCGGCGACGTGCCCGCGCGCCGGCTCGTCCCCAACTCGCCGGGCCCCCACCCCGCGATCCTCGTGCTCCCCGGGCACCCGTCGCAGCCCGACGCCACCGTCGAGTTCGCGGACCTCCAGCACGGGCGCTACCTCGCCCAGCAGGGCTTCGACGTCCTGATCCTGTCGCCCCGCGCCTACGTGGGTCGGCCCGAGCACAACGCCGCGACGGCGATGCTGTGCGCGGGCATGTCGATGGTCGCGGTCCGGCACCTCGAGGCGCTGCTGCTCAAGGCGCTGCTCACCAGCCTGGAGGGGCGCGGGATCGTGCAGGGGATCGCCCTGATGGGGCACAGCGGCGGGGCCGTCCAGGCCAACGCCCTGGCCCGCTGGGACCACTCCTTCGACGCGCTCGTGACCGACCACTTCTGGCCGTACGTCGACGTGGGGCCCTGCGAGGACGACGACACGGAGATGTGCGTGCCGGACAGCCACGCCCCGCGCCTGCTCCCCTACGCCGACGCGATCGAGAGCAAGGACGAGCCGACCCCCGTGCTCCCCACCCACGTGCAGGAGTACGGCTACCCCGAGCCCGACGCGATCGTGACCTTCCTGACGGAGGTCTTCGCGGGCGAGTGAGCCGCCCGGCGCGTCCCCGGGCTCCGCGCCCGGCGCCGACTCAGTCCAGGGCGTCGCAGAAGAAGCCCGCCAGCTCGTCGCCGCCCTCCGGGAAGCCGTACTCGAACAGCCGCGTGGGCGTCGCCACCGTGTCCAGGTCGTTGACCACGGGGAACCAGGCGTGCAGCTCGGGGACCGTCTCGTCCACGTACTCCCACTCGGGCGTGGCGTAGAGGTACTCGGTCAGGAAGTCCGACGCGTACGCGGCCCACCCGTCGTCCAGACGCACCGCGAGGTTCCCCGACGAGCTGCCGCCCGAGTGCCCCTGCAGGGCGATCCGCTCCGGGTGCACGTCGGGGTGAGCGGCGAGGAGCCGACGGAGCAGGAGCGTCTCGTATACGCGCACCGCCATGAACGTATGGCCCGCCACCAACATCGCCTCCGTGAGGTCGGACTCCACGCGGTCGGCTTCGTGGGCCCGGGGATCGAGGATGGCCACGGCGAACCCGGCGTCGAGCAGCGCGTCGGCGTGGCGGAGGTCCCGGTGCTCCACGGCGTCCTCCCAGTGCCCGGGGTGCGCGACCACGCCCGCGTACGGGGGGGCGGCCGCGGGCAGGAGCAGCAGCGCGCCGAAGTCGCCCACCCAGGGGTCGGAGAGCGTGTATTCGACCTGCGTCCCGCCGCCCCGAGGCGACCGCTCGACTTCGGCGATGATCAGGGTGCGGCCCTCGATCCCGTCGAGCAGGAAGCCGACGTTCGTCGTCTCGATCACGACGTCGCGGAGCTCGTCCGCGCCCACGGGGCCCTCGACGTAGTCGGTGCCGCCGTCGAACAGCCCCGAGATGTACGCCCGCAGCGCGTCGACGGTCGTGGGCTCGCCCTCGTCGGCGGCGAGGGCGAGGAAGGCCCGGTAGTCGGCGTCGCAGTCCCCGAGCACGTCGCAGGGGCGCGCGCCGTCGTCGGTCCACACGACGGACGCTGCCCCGACCGCGCAGTCGCCGTCGGGGCAGGGAGGGGGTGGGCAGTCCGCCGTCCGATCCACCGGCACGGGGTCCGGCGTCTCGCGCTCGACCCGCTCCCCCGTCCCGAAACCGGAGCCGCCCGCGACACAGCCGGACAGCACGAGGACGAGGAGGAGTCGACTCACATCGACGAGGCTATCCGAGCGCCGCGATGGCCGCGTCGTAGTTCGGCTCCTGCACGATCTCCGGCACCTGCTCGGTGTACGTCACCGTGCCCTCGCCGTCGACGATCACGATCGCGCGGGACGCCAGGCCCTTCAGGGGGCCGCCGAGCATCTCGAGGCCCCAGTCCTGGGAGAAGCTGCTGCGGAACGCCGACAGCGACTGCACGCTCTCGATGCCCTCGGCGCCGCAGAAGCGCTTCTGGGCGAAGGGCAGATCCTCGGAGACGTTGACGACGACGAGGCCGTCCCGGGCGGCGGCGCGCTTGTTGAACTCGCGCACCGACATGGCGCAGATGCCCGTGTCGATCGACGGGAAGATGTTGAAGACGACGGTCTTGCCCGCGAAGGCGGCGAGGCCGACGCGCTCGAGGTTCGCGGCCCAGAGGCTGAAGTCGGGGGCCCGGCTGCCCACCGCGGGGAGGTCGCCGGAGGTCTGGAGGGGGGTGCCCTTGAAGTCGATCGTGGCCACAGGAGGCTCCTGTCTGAAGGTGTGCGAAAGGGCGCGGAAGATAGCCGCTGAACGCTCAGCTCGCGAGGTCGGCCGCGAGGGCGGCGCGCTGCTCGTCCGAGAAGGTCAGCTCGCCGCGCAGCTCGGGGTCCGGGTGGTCGCAGCCGATGGCCACCGGGGTGGCGCCCCCGACGTCGAAGTGCAGGTACTGGACCGACGACAGCCGCCCGCGACCCACCTGGCGCGCGTCGTACCGAGGCCGCACCTTCGCGCCGTCCGGCCGCAGCATGTACAGCGTGTCGTTGAGGCCGATCCACTTCGGCAGGCGCTCGGCCCGGGCGGCCTCGTCGGGGATGCCGATCAGGAGCGTGCAGCCGAGCTCGCCGTCGCCGCCCAGGAGCTCGTTGTAGGTGCGGATCTCGTGGAGGATGTCGTCCTCGCGGACGATCCGCTCGGTGCGCATCATCTCCTGCACCTGGTACCGCACGGTCTCGCGGTTCTCGAACAGGAAGCAGAGCACGGCGCCGACCTGGTACCGGCGGACCCGCTTGGCCGCCAACGCCGAGTCGCGGATGGCGTCCCGACGGTCGCCGTAGGTCACGTAGTCGATGATGTCGGAGCGATCGACGGGTCTCATTCGTCGTCCTTCTTGGAGGTGCCGGGCCCGAACCCGTCCGCCTCGTAGGCGCGGGCGAGCACCGTCATGGGGTGCATCGGCTTCTTGCCCGCGTGTTGCTGGAACTGAACGGCCGCGAGCGGGCAGTCCGTGACCCACACGTCGGCCTCGGCGTCCTGCATGCCCGCGAACGCCTTGCGGCCGTACTTCTGCGACGGCTCGAAGCCCTCCACCGTCATCGCGTACGTGCCGTCGTGGCCGCAGCACTCGATGACGCCGAGCGGGTTCTTCCCGGTCACCTTCTTCACGAGGTTGCGAGCCCGGAAGCCGACGCGCTGGGCCCGGAGGTGGCAGGGCGCGTGGTACGCCACGTCCGGGGCGGGGGCGCTCTTGAAGTCCTCGTTGAAGCGCTCCTCCTTGCGGATGCTCCACAGGTACTCGCTCACGTCCGCGACGGCCCCCGCGAGCTTCTCGGCGCGGGCCCGGTCCTCCCCCTCGAGCAGCTCGGGGTACTCCTGGCGCAGCATCATCGAGCAGGTGGGGTTGATGACGAGCACCTTGCTGCCCGCCTCCACGTGGGGCATCAGCACGTCGAGGTTCTGCTTCGCCTGCTTGCGCAGCGCGTCGAGGTTGCCGTACTCCCACTTGGGCATCCCGCAGCAGACGAGCCCCTTCACGCAGGCGACGTCCACCGAGTTGGCGTCCAGCACCGCGAGGGCGTCGTGGCCGATCTCGGGCTCGTTGTGCTGCACGTAGCAGGTCTGGAAGAGGACGGCCTCGTGCCCGGTCTCCGCCTTCGTGCGGCCCTTCTTCGCCGCCTGGGACTCGAACGTGGAGCCCGCGAAGTCGGGCAGCAGCTTGTCCCGATGGACGCCGATCACCTTCTCCATGAACCACCGGTGGGCGCCCACGCGGTTCATGACGTTCGCCATCCCGAACGACGCCCGGGCGGCCGCCCCCGCGAGATCGGGATCGTTGATGAGCGTCTCCCGGAGCCCGTGGCCGCGCTCGCGGTGCTCGATCGCTCGCCAGCGATGGACGAGCTTGGGGAAGTCGAGCTGGAACTCGTGCTCCTGCCGCGGCGTGTACGGGCACTCGACCTCGCACAGCTTGCACTGGAAGCACGAGTCCATGACGGCCCGGGTCTCGGCCTGCGTGACGCCCCGGACGTCGCCGTCGTGCTGCGTATCGATGAAGTCGAACAGGTCCACGAAGCTGTCGCAGTACTTGAAGCACATGCGGCAGCCGTGACAGACCTCGAAGACGCGCTCGAGCTCCTGGTTCAGGGCCGCGCGTTCCCAGTACTTGGGATCCGTCGGGTCGTAGGTCAGTCCCTCGGAGGGGAGGTAGCTGATGGGGGCGTCGGACATGGCCGGGGAGAATAGCGACGTCGGGCGAAGAGGAGGACCGCCAGGAACAACCAGCCGCCCTCGCCCGCCGCGACGGAGCTCTCGCAGTCTTCGCAGCCGGGGGATCCCGGGCCGCCGGGGCCGGGCCGAGGCTCGATGCCGCAGGGCAGCGCGGAGCTGCGGCTGAACGTGAACTCCACCGAGGCGTCGAAGCTCAGGTCGATCGAGCCCGCGCGCTGCTTCACGAGGGCGCTGAGCACGTGCTCGCCGGGGGGGAAGAGATCCGGGGAGATCGGCAGCTCGATCAGCTCGTTGTCGGCCGACGGGGAGCTCGCCCCCACGTCGTGGGCGAAGCCGTCGGACATGTTCACCTGCACCGCGAGGGTGCCGTCCACGAAGATGGCCACGCCGTCGTCGAAGCGGGCGCGCAGCCACACCGCCGTGATCTCGTCGGCGACCCGGAAGCGCCGTCGGAAGTAGTAGCTGGCGTGCACCGGCCGCCCCGCCAGCTCGACGTTCTCGTCGCCGTCGCCGTAGCCGAACTCGCCGCGCCCTTCCTGCCAGCCGGAGTCGTCGAAGTAGATCTGGTTCCAGCGCTCTCCGGGGGGCTCGGGCTTGTCCCAGTACTTCCACTCGGATCGCCACGGCAGGTCCTCGTACGGACCCACGCGACCGACGTAGAAGCTCGCGTTCGACTGATCCCCGAGCGCCGGCTCGTCCACCGGCTCGACGCGCACGAGGCCCGCGCGGGTCTCGACCTCGGGGACGACCCAGTCGAAGCGGCCGTCGTCCTCGGTCCGGTCCACGACCGTCTCCCAGGTCGCGCCCCCGTCGCAGGAGAAGAGGATCGCCACGTCCCCCACGTCGCCCGTCGACGCCCACCGGATCGGCCGCAGGGCGCCCGGGCGCTGCTTCTCCCCGCCGTCGGGCAGGCCCACGACGACCGACCGGCCCTTCACGAGCACGGCCGTGTCCGAGACGACGCCGTCCCAGCGCACGTTGGTGATCGTGAGCCGACCCTGCTCGAAGTCCAGCAGCACCGAGCCGTTGATGGGCTCGGTGATGTACATGAGCGGGTGCTCGCCCTGGGCCCGCACGCCCGTCCCGCCGTGGCCCGCGACCACGTAGAGCGCGCCGCCGTTGGTGACCCCCGGCTCCTTCTGGTAGGGCCCGTCCCCGAGGATCCGACCGTCGCCGCCGTCGATGATCCCGAAGCTCGTGGACGGCGTCTGGTACGCCCCGTCGAGCAGGTACGAGCGCTCGTACACGTGGCTGTGCCCGCCCATCACGAGATCGACGCCCCCGGCCTCCAGGATCGGCGTCGCGTTCTCCCGCATGTCGATGTGCTCGCGCTCGCGATCGCTGTCGTGGGACCCCTTCGTATAGGGCGGGTGGTGGAAGTACGCGACGATCCACTCCTGGTCCGTCGCGGCGAGGTCCTCTTCGAGCCACGTGAGCATCGCGCCGCCGGGGTTGCGGTCGCTCTCGTAGCTGTCGAGCACGATGAAGTGGACGTTGGCGTAGTCGTAGGAGTAGTAGGCCTCGGTGCCCGACGGGAGCCCCCCGGACTCGCCCGCCGTGGGGAGGTGGTAGCCCTCGTAGTATGGCCCGGTCTGCTCGCTCGAGTTCGACGTGTGGCCCTCGTGGTTGCCCATGGTGGGCCACACGGTCGTATTGGACAGGATGTCCGCGTAGGGGGCGAAGAAGCGGCTCGTGAACTGCTCGTCCGTGCCGTCGCCGTACGCCATGTCGCCCATGTGGAGGAAGAGATCCGGGCGGGCCGTCCCCACCCGGTTGAGCATCGCGTCCGCCACCTGGAGCTGGCGCAGGGACCCGGTGCCCGAGTCGCCCACGACCCAGGCCCGGAACGGCCGCTCGCTGCCGACCTCGGGGTGCGTGGTGAACGTGTGCAGCGGCACCTGGCGAGGGTCGAGCTCGGCGGGGGACGCGAGCAGCTGACCCGCGCTGAACACCGCGTAGTAGTAGGTGGTGTCCGGGGTGAGCCCGGTGATCTCGACGGCGTGGTTCGGATCCTCGACGTCCGACGTGGCGCTGCGCTCGAGGTCCGTGGGATCCACCCCGTAGCGCACCTCGCCGGTGGTCGGCTCGGACGTGCGCCACACGATCGTCGTGGAAGTCTCCGACGTCTTCTGCAGGTACGGGCGACGCACCAGCTCGGCGGCGTCGGCCGGGGCGGCCCCCACCACGAGGGCCGCGACGAGGAGGACGAAGCGCATCAGGGCGTGCCCCCGAGATCCTCGAGCAGGGCCGCGCGCTGCGCTTCGAGCCGGGGGGAGCGGCGGCGCGTGAGCCGGGCCTCGACGGCCGCCAGCGCCGCGTAACGCTCGGCCCGGGCCTCGTCGGCGCGACCGAGGTCGTCGAGCACGTCCGCCCGGAGCTCGAGCCAGCCCGGGTGGTCCGCCCGCAGGGCCAGGAGCGAGTCGACCTCCGCGAGGGCCGCGTCGGCGGCGCCTCGGGCCCGGTCCACGCGGACGGCCGCGAGGCGCAGGACCACCGCCCCGTCGAGGCGCGCGGCGCACGCCCGGTATCCGGCGGCGGCGGCGGCGAGGTCTGCCCGCGCCTCCAGGAGGGCGCCGCGGCGGAGGCAGAGATCGGGCGACGGCTCGATGGCGACGGCCCGGTCGAGGTCGGCGAGCGCGCCCGCGGGGGCGAGGTCGGCGTGGGCCACCAGCGCGTCGACGCGGGGGCGGTCCACGGCCTCGAGGTACCTGCGCAGGGAGCCGAGCGCCGCGTCCCGGTCCCCCAGGGCGAGCTGCGCGAGGCCCCGCTCGACGTCGACGCGGGGATCGTCCGGGGCGAGGCGGGCGGCCGCGCGCACATCGTCGAGGGCGCCCGCGGGATCGCGGTTCAAGCGGCGACTCTCGGCCCTCAGGAGCCTCAGATCGAGGTCGTCGGGCGCCGCGGCGACGCGATCGTCGAGGCGCTCCAGGGTCGTGGGGAGGCCCTCGTGAGCGCCCGCGGGCGCGGCGAACAGCAGCAGGAACGGGATCGTGGCGAGCGAACGCACGGCGGAAGCATACTGGGTCCACGCGAGGAGGGATCGGGTGCGGATCGTCGTTGTCGGTGGAGGGATCGTGGGGCTGTCGACGGCTTGGGCGGCAGTGCGCGCCGGGCATTCCGTGACCCTCGTGGAGCAGGGGCCGCTGCCGAACCCGCGCGCGTCGTCCCACGGCGCCCATCGCCTCATCCGCGCGCCCTACGGCTCCATGGACGGCTACGCGGCGATGATCCCGGGGGCGTTCAGCGCCTGGGCACGGCTGTGGGCCGACCTCGGCCGCTCCCTGTACGCGGAGACGGGCACGCTCGCGCTCGGCAGCGCGGACTCGCCCGGCTGGACGACCGCGTCGGCCGCCCAGATGAAGCGGCTCGGGATCCCCCACCGCCGCCTGACCCGCGACGATCTCGATCGCGAGTACCCCTGGGTGAACACGGCGCCCGGCGACTGGGGCTTCCACCTCGGCGGGGGCGGGATCCTGTTCGCGTCGCGGATCCTCGAGGGCATCGGGGCGTGGCTCCGGACCCGGGCGCGCGTCGACGCGAATCGAGCGGCGCGATCGGTGGACGCGGACGGCGGGGCCGTCGAGACCGACGCGGGTCGCATCGAGGCGGACGCCGTGGTGGTCGCGGCGGGGCCCTGGGCGGGACGGCTGATCCCCGACCTGGCGACCGTCGTGACCCCGTCCCGCCAGGTGGTGACGTTCCTGGAGCCCCCGCCCGATCTCGCTCGGATCTGGGCGACCGGCCCGATGCTCCTGGACGTGGGGACCGCGGGCTTCTACGCCGTCCCGCCCCGCGACGGCACGCCCCTGAAGGTGGGCGACCACCGCTTCTCCCTCGACGGCGACCCGGACCGGGATCGCGACCCGACGCCCGACGAGCTGCGCGCGGTGGCCGAGCTCGCCCGCGACCGGCTCCGCGGCTTCGACGGGTACCGCGTGGCGGGGGGGGGCACCTGCTTCTACACCGTGGAGGCGAAGGAGGAGTTCGTCGTGGAGCGGCGCGGGCGGGCCGTGATCGCCACCGGGTTCAGCGGCCACGGGTTCAAGTTCGGCGCCGCCGTCGGCGAGCGGATCGTGCGGCACCTCGACGGGCAGGAGCGGGCCTCGGCCCTGTCCGCGTGGGCTGCCGGCAAGGCCTGACGAAGGCGGGCCGCGGCCCGTTCCTCGTGCTATCAAACCCGTCCTCGCGCGGGCCCGGGCGCCGCGCGCACCGAACCTCTCTTCGACTCAGGAGTCACATCCATGGGCAAGCTCGCCGCCGACAGCAAGACCACCGCCAACCTCAAGGCCGCCTTCGCGGGCGAGTCGCAGGCCAACCGCCGCTACCTCTACTTCGCGAAGATCGCGGACGTCGAGGGCTACCCGGCGATCGCCACCAACTTCCGCTCCACCGCCGAGGGCGAGACGGGCCACGCGCACGGCCACCTCGACTACCTCAAGGGCGTGGGCGACCCGGCCACGGGCCTCCCCATCGGCTCCACCGAGGACAACCTCGCCGCCGCCGTCGCGGGCGAGACCCACGAGTACACCGACATGTACCCGGGCATGGCCGCCACGGCCCGCGAAGAGGGCTACGAGGAGATCGCCGACTGGTTCGAGACCCTCGCCAAGGCCGAGAAGTCCCACGCCGGGCGCTTCCAGAGCCTCCTCGACGAGATCAGCTGAGCCTTCCGGGGTGCCCGCGGGCGCCTCCATGAAGCCGCAACATCGGCGGGGTTGGATGCACGGGTGACCGTCGTCCGCCCCGCCGTCGTCGTTCTGGCCGCGCTCCTCGCCGCGGGCTGCTACGAGGACCTGTTCGCCCCCGAGTGGGAGTCGACCCCGGCGGTCGACGAAAACGACTTCGCGGCCGTGGACGACGACGACGCGATCGACGACGACGACGCGATCGACGACGACGACGCGATCGACGACGACGACGTCGGCCCCCCGCCGTCGACCACCCTGATCTCCATCGACGACTCCACCAACCAGCTCCTGCTGGTCGACGAGACCACCGGCGCGGGCACGCCCGTGGTGACGTTGGACCCGGCCCGCGGGATGTGCAGCTCCGTGTTCACCCGCCGGGGGACGCTCTTCACGTCCGGCGGCGGTCGGCTGTGGCGCCTGGATCCCTGCACGGGGGACGTCGTGGAGGTGGGCGCCTACTCCGACGACGCCCGCATCTGCGGGCTCGCGACCAACGACCTGCGGTCGCTCTACGGCCTGAACCGCGCCACCGGGGACCTGGTCTCCATCGACGCGGACACCGCGGCGATCACAGTCATCGGCCCCACGGGCGTCGAGTGGGGCACCCACGGGCTCACCTGGGACGACGACGAAGGACGCTTCCTCGCGGTCAACGGCGCGGACGACCGGCTCTACAGCATCGACCCCGGCACCGGCGCGGCGACGCTGCTGACCGACATCGACCTCGACTTCGCCACCGTCGGCGTCGAGATGGACCCGGTCTCGGGCGCCTTCTTCGCCTGCACCCGCCAGAACCTGCACACGATCGACGTGCAGACGGGGGCCGTCACGGTCGTGGGCCCGATCGGCCCCGACCCGTCCTGCGACGACCTCGGCGCCACCTGGATCGACGTCGACTGCCTGTAGGGAGGGGGCGATCCGCGCGCCGTCAGCTCTTTCGCTTGACGCGGACGTCCTTGCTCGGGTCGAACACGGCGTCCACCTCGGCGCCTTCGGGGCTCGCGATCACGGCGCCGCCGTCCACGTCGAGGATCGTGCCCGTGACGTAGGAGGACGCCTCGGAGGCGAGGAAGAGACCGGCGTCGGCGATGTCGGACTCCTTGCCCCAGCGCTTCAGCGGCATCGCCTTGCGGATCTTCTCGACGATGTCCTCGGTGGGCGACGCCACGTTGGCCATGCCCCAGCTGCCCTCGATGGGCCCCGGGGAGATGCCGTTCACGCGCACGCCCGCCGGGCCCCACTCCAACGCCAGCACCTTGACCACCATGTTCACGCCCGCCTTCGCCGCGCACACGTGGGCCTGGAAGTGCAGCGGGCGGACGGCTTCGGGGGCGGTGATCGCGATCAGCGACGCGCCGGGCCGCCGCAGGTGCTCGTAGGACGCCTTGAACACGCTGAACGTGCCGATCAGATCGATCTCGACGATCGTGCGGAAGCCGTTGGCGGACATCCCCAGGGCGGGCGCGTAGAAGTTGCCCGCCTGGCCCGCGACGACGATGTCGAGGCCCCCGAAGGCGTCCGCCGCCTGCTCGTAGGCGGCGACCAGGCCGTCGTAGTCGCGCACGTCGCAGGGGATCCCCAGCGACTTCACCCCGTAGGACGCGAGCTTCTCGGCCGCCGCGGCGCAGCGCTCGGGGTTCCGCGAGAGGACGGCGACGTCCGCCCCCGCGGACGCGTACCGCTCCGCGATCGCCAGGTTCATGCCGCGAGTCCCCCCCGCGATGAAGGCGGCCTTGCCCGCCAGGATGTCGTCTGCGTACGTCACGAGACCTCCAGCCGCCGCCCCGCTGATCGATCGATCAGCCGCTCGGTCGGAGGATGATGCCCGAGCGGCCGCCCCCGCGGGGCGAGGTCGAGTAATCTCGCTCGCTCGGAGGACGCATGGCGAAAGCGATCGTGGTCGACCGCGGGGGGGCGGTCTCGAGTTTCGACTTCTCGAAGGTGACGCGCTCCAAGCTCTACGGGCGTCGGCGGCGGATGCCGCTGGACCCGTCCGGTCGGGCCTGCACGCGGGCCGCGCTCACGGCGGACGGCTCGCTCCTGCTGCGGGCGGGCATGACCGCCCAGGGCTACTTCGACGGCGACGGGACCTGGGTCCCCAACAAGGAGCTCGTGGGCCTGGACGCGGACGGCAAGGTGCTCGACAAGCTGCCCTCCACGCTCGGTGTCGCCCAGGAGCTCGTGGGGCCGGTGCCGCCGCAGGAGCTGCTCGACCTGCGCGTCGCCGCCGTCTACGCGCTCGAGCCCACCGACGTGGAGGCCGGGCTGCAGGCCGACCTCGACGCCGGGAAGATCTTCCGCTTCCCCTTCGTCTACCGCGGCGGGCACACCACCCAGACGGGCTTCCTCGCGGCGAACCCCGAGGGGACCTTCGCCATCGTCGGCGCCACGACCACCCCCGAGTGGTGCACGCTGGACGCCGTCCTGCCCCCCGACTTCGAGGACGACGACGCGTTCGCCGACGACCTCGACTTCGAGATGTTCTAGC
>CAZEKB010000127.1:0-19325 GCA_964512225.1 uncultured Rickettsiales bacterium
ATCATAGAGGAATCCAAGGGATCCGCCGTCCTACTCACGCACGATGCGGGCTAGTCTCCGCGGTGCCGCCGGGGGGCGCGCGAGGAGGAGACACGACGATGTGGATCATGGTCGCCGGGCCGTACACCTCGGGGGGCGCGGACGCGGCGCAGCGGGCCGAGAACCTGCGCGCGATGAACGTCGCCGCCGCCGCCGTCTTCGATCGCGGGCACGTGCCCATCATCGGGGTGAACATGGCCCTGCCCGTGGTCGAGGCGGCGGGCGAGGACCGCTTCGAGGCCCTGATGATGCCGATCAGCCTCGCCCTCGCGGAGCGCTGCGACGGCGCGCTGCGCGTGGGCGGGCCGTCGGCGGGGGCGGACGCCGAGGTGGAGCGGATCCGGGCGCGGGGCGGGCCCGTGTGGACGCGCGTCGAGGACGTGCCCCCCGCCGATCCGGCCGACGTCAGCCGCTGAACTCCATCCGCAGCAGGGCGACCTCGACGACGGTCGGGACCGTCTTGCGGAAGGCGGGTCCGGCGATGTCGGAGAGCACCCAGCCGACCATCACGACGTTGAGGAGCGGGATCGCGTAGCTCGCCACCAGGGCCGCCTGGCGCGCGGCCTGGCCCGCGGCGGCGCGACCCACCGTCGCGAGCACGATCCGCTTCACCACGGCGGCCACGGCCTGCTCGCCCACGGCGTTGACGAGCGCCCCGAGGCTGCCCGCGGCCCACGCGCCCTTCTTGAGGATCTTCCCGAGCTCCGAGGCGTCGCGCTTGGCGGCCTCGAGCGCGGCCCGGAGCTCCTCTTCGATGATCTCGCGCTGCGCGTCGGACGCGCGCTCCAGGTACCGCTCGAGCACGGCGTCGAGCACGCGGCCCTCGAGGTCGGTCTCGGCGTCCTTCCGGCGGGTCTTGAGCTTGAGCTTGCGGGCGACGTCGCGCACGACCACGTCGTAGTCGACGCCGCGCCTCCCGCGGAACACCGAGGCGATCGAGTTGGCCCCGTCGAGCCGGACCTCGGCGACCAGCTCGGCGACCCCGTCCTCGGGGTCGACACCGTGCCGATCGAAGAGGGGCATCAGGCGCTCGGGCGACCGTCGCTGCACAGCGGAGAGCAGCGCGATCAGTCGCCCGTTGGCTGCCTTCACCCGAGGGGTTCCTCCCGTCGCACCGCGAGCGCCATGCCCGAGGCGGCGCCGAGGAGCAGCACGCCCAGGGAGACCCCCCAGCGCACCTGGCCGGACCGGCGCCGGCCGAGTTTGCACCAATTCGCGAAGTGCTCGCAGTTGCGGAAGAGCAGGCGGTACGAGCCGAAGCCGTCGGCGAGGGCGCGCTCGGCCCTCGCGACGACCTGGGACGCCGGCAGCGCGTCGCCGCGCCGCACGACGATCGGGCGCCCCCCCCGCAGGAACTCCGCCGGCGTGCACTCGACGATCGTCGCCGCGCGGCCGCGCAGGGGCTCGCCGTCGAAGTGGATGACGCGCCCGCCCCCGACGTAGATGCCGTGGTGCGTGTAGGTGGACAGGAATCGACGGACCTTGAGGTGGTCGCCGCGCTCGAACGTCGCCGCGCAGACGATCACGGCAGCACCCCCACGAGGGCGACCTTGGTCGTGAGCGAGCCCACGACGCCGACCCCGAACAGCACCCCCGGGGCGAGCGGCCCGAGCAGCGCGACCGCGCCCGCCGCGAGCGCCACGCCCGCCGCGCTCGCCGCCGCCCCGGTGCCCGCCTCCTTGGCCACGTCCGCCCGCGCCTCCGCCGCGGTCATCTCCCCCCGCCGGACGGCCCCGACGCACCGCACGGTGGCGAACCCGCCGTCGATCGCGGCCCCCAGGACGCCCGCCCGGCCCACGACCGAGCCCACGCGCGCGACGGCCGCCCCGGTCGTCATCGCCACCTTGGTGCCGCCGTCGGTGATGGCCTTGGTCCCGTCCTTCACGGCCTTCCCCGCGAGCTCCGGGGCCCGCTCCAGGACGGCCCGGACCCCGCGGTCGATCAGCTCGCGCGCGGACTCCCGGACAGGCTCGGTGAGGATCTCCCGTCCCCCCGCGTCGAAGAGGGCGGCGCCCGCCTCCGAGACGGCGACGGAGAGGCTGCCCGCCATCGTGGAGCGAACCTGCAGGTTGGCGGCGGCGAGCGTGGGGACGGGGACGGTGGACATGACGACTCCGGGCGGGTACCCCCCGGGTCGAAGCAGGGACCGTGCCGGCCCCACGATCGTGAGACGCCTCGGCGTCGGGGCGCCGCCGAGCGCCGATCCTGCGCATTACGTTATACCGTCATGTTCGCTACTATTACGTCGTGCTGCTCGACGCCCTCCTGCGCGCCTGCGAGCTCCACCCGCCCGGAGAGGGCGGGGTGGACGCGGCGGTCGGGCGCGCGCTGGACGAGCGCCTCGAGGCCATCCCCGACGCCTGGGGCTTCCGCTGCCCGCCGACCCATCGCGACCGCGTCGTCGGGGCGCTCGTGGCCTTCGGGCGAGCGGCCTACGAGCGTCGCTACGACCAGGCGTACCGGGTGGGAGACGACGCCCTCCAGGTCGCGTTCGACCTGGTCTTCGGAGTCGACCCGAGGCTCGTGCTGTTGCTGGACGCGCCCCCGCCCCGGCGCCTCCTGGTCCGGGGGGAGACGGGGGTGGGCAAGGAGCGGATGGCCCGCATCGTCGGGAGCGCCCTCGCGGCGCTCGGGGGCGGGGGCGCGTTCCGGTCCGTCAGCGCGGCGGAGTTCCCCGAGTCCCTGCTCGAGTCGGAGCTGTTCGGGTACGCGGAGGGCGCGTTCACGGGGGCGACCGGGGATCGCGCGGGCCTGCTGGCGTCGCTGGGACCGGGCGACACGCTCTTCCTGGACGAGCTCGGCTCCGCGTCGCCGGCGCTGCAGGCCAAGCTCCTGCGGGTGCTCGAGACCGGCGAGTTCCGGCGACTCGGCGAGACCGACACCCTGCGCGCGGAGTTCCACCTCGTGGCGGCGACCAGCCTCGACGCCGAGGCGATGCACGACCCGTCGCGGCTGCGCCCGGACCTCGTGCATCGGCTCGCGGCGGGCGTCGTCGCCCTGCCTCCGCTGCGCGACACCCTGGGCGGCGACAAGCGGGCGGCCCGGCGCTTCCTCGAGGTGTTCATCGACCGGGAGATCCAGGATCTGCGGGAGCGCACTCCCCCGGACCACCGCGCGAGCCTCGACATGCTCCTGCTCGCCCCCGCGGCCCTCGCCCGGGACATCGCCCGGCATACGCGCGGCTACTCGTGGCCCGGCAACCTCCGGCAGCTCCGCAGCCTCGTCCACCGGGCGCTGTTCGAGGGGCGCGAGCACGTCGCCCGCCTTTGCGCGGCGATGCGGCGCCTGCACCCGGGGGACGAGAACCCCGCGGCGCGGGCGCCGGCGCCGGGGGACCTCAAGGCCCACTTGCTGGCCACGGAGCGCGCGGCGTACGCCCGGGCGGCGGCCGACGCGACCACGATCGAGGACGTCGCCCGCGCCCTGTCCGTCACGCGGCAGACCGCGGCGCGCAGGCTGGGCCGCTTCGGCCTGAGGCCGGGGGGCGTTACGTAGTGAGAGGTCGTCGCCCCGAGACTCTCGGCATGCGATACACCCTCCTCGCCCTGTCCCTCCTCGCCGCCTCCGCCTGCGATCTGGTGCCCCCCCCAGCGCCCGAGGCGCCGCCGCTCCCCACCCTCCGGGGGCCCGGCTGCGACGCACGGGCCATCGCCAACGAGGATCTCTGCGACGGCACCGAGCTCGCCCTGTGGGAGTCCGGCGACGACCCCTGCCCCGAGTTCTGGGAAGAGGCCGACGTGGAGGACGGGGACTGGCGCCCCGCGGGCACGTCGTGGTCGCCGGACCTCCTGGGCCTGGTGCCCGCGTTCCCCGTGTCGGGGTTCGAGTGGCGTCGCGCAGTCGACGGGGAGGACGGCGACGGCGTGGAGACCCACGAGACGATCGACTCCGTGGGGACGCTCTGCGAGGACGCCACGAACCGCCCGGCGTGCGAGGCCCGCGTGGCCGCGGTCGCCCCGGGCGCCGGCCTCCGCTCGGAGTGCCACTGGGAGTGCTGGTGGACCTACCTCGTGTGGACGGCGGGCAGCGAGGTCGGCGTGGTCGCGAGCCGCGAGACGCTGTCGGCCTTCCTCGGGACGATCGACTCGACCTCCGACGCCGCGCTCCACCTGTACGCGAGCACCGACCTCACCTGGGGCGACCGCGACATCCGCAGCGGGGCGGCGCGCGAGGTGGGCGGAGGGTTCGAGCTCATCGGGTTCGAGAACGTATCCTGGGGCTTCCCCATCCGCGACGAGCGCGTGCGGATGTCCGTGGCCTCGGACGGCCGGTTCTCGGAAGTGGACCGGGCGATCGACGAGGTCCACTGCGACGAGACCATCGGCCGCTGAGCGGCCGACCCGTCATCGATCTACCGCCCGCGACGCGGGCGGCCTATAAATGCGCGGTTGCCCGGCCCGCGCCGGGCCCGAAGGGACCCCATGGCCGCGCCGTTCCGCATCTACAACACCCGCACACGCTCCGTGGAGCCGTTCGTCCCCCAGGTGGAGGGGCACGTGGGCCTGTACGTGTGCGGGATGACCGTCTACGACCACCTGCACGTGGGCCACGCCCGCGCGATGGTCGTGTTCGATACGTTCGTGCGGTGGCTGCGGCACCGGGGGTGGAGCGTCCGCTTCGTCCGCAACTTCACGGACATCGACGACAAGATCATCCGCCGCGCCCAGGCCCTGGACGAGGATCCGCTCGCCCTCGCCAACCGCTACATCGACGCGTTCCACGCCGACGTCTCCGCGCTCGGGCTGCAGGACCCGGACGCCGAGCCGCGGGTGTCCACGTCCATCGACGACATCCTGTCGATGATCGCGGCGCTCGTGGAGCGCGAGCACGCCTACGCGTCCGAGGGGACGGTGTGGTTCGACGTCGCCTCGCTGCCCGCCTACGGGGCGCTCAGCAACCAGAAGGTCTCGGAGCTGCGCAGCGACGACGCCGACCGCGGCAAGCGGCACCCCGCCGACTTCGCGCTGTGGAAGGCGGCGGCGCCCGGCGAGCCGACGTGGGAGAGCCCCTGGGGTCCGGGGCGCCCGGGCTGGCACATCGAGTGCTCCGCCATGGCTCGCAAGGAGCTGGGCGAGACCCTGGACATCCACGGCGGGGGGCTCGACCTGGTTTTCCCCCACCACGAGAACGAGGTCGCTCAGTCCGAAGCCGCCCACGGGTGCCGGTTCTCGAACTACTGGGTCCACAACGGGATGCTGACGGTCGCGTCGGGCGCGAAGATGGGCAAGTCCCTGGGCAACGTGATCAACGTGCACGAGGCCCTCGAGACGTTCCCCGCCGAGGCGCTGCGCCTGTACTACCTGCAGAACAAGTACCGCTCGTCCCTGCCGTGGTCCGAACGCGCCCTGCCCGACGCCCTGTGCATGCTCGCCCGCCTGTACGAGGCCCGCGAGGCGGCCGAAGCGATGGCCGGCGACGGCGACCCCGATCGCGTCGCCAAGGAGATGGGGGAGGCGGCGCAGGCGGTCCTGGACCTCGGGCGCACGTTCGAGCAGCGCTTCCACGAGGCGCTCGACGAGGACTTCAACACCGCGGGCGCGCTCGCCGTGGCCTTCGAGACGGCGCGGGCGATCAACCGGTTCGCGGGGCACAAGAAGGCCAAGAAGCGGGGCGGCCCGGTGGTCGCGCCCGCGCTCGAGGCGCTCGGGCTGCTGGGACGGGCCCTGGGCCTGCTGGACCGGCCGGTCGAGGGGTTCGTGGAGGAGGTCAAGGCCAAGCGGCTGCCCGCCCTGGGCCTCACTCCGGAGGACGTCGAGCGCAGCCTCGCCGAGCGGGTCGCCGCCCGCGCGGACAAGGACTGGGCGCGCGCCGACGCGATCCGCGCCGACCTCGAGGCGCGGGGGATCGTGGTCATGGACACGGCCGACGGCGTCGCCTGGCGGGTCCGGGTCCACCCCCTGGGCCGAGTCCCGCCCGAAGCGTGACCGTCACCGGCGAAGGGGCCGGTCCTACTCCGTGGGCGGACGTCGTCCGCCGCGCCCTCACGGAGGAATCATGTCTCGTCGCATACACCGCTCGCTCGTGGGGGTCGTCGCCCTCGCGCTCGTCGTTCTGTTCACCGCCTGCAACGACCGCAAGTCGGACGCCGTGGGCGGCATCATCAAGGTCACCCAGGACCAGTCGGTCCACCCGATCGCCCAGGCCCAGATCAAGCTCACGCCCCTCGCGCCGAACGACGGGAGCAAGAGCGACGAGCAGCCCGAGGACGCGAGCAACCTGCGGGGGGTGGACACCACCAACGACACCGGCGCCTTCCAGATCGCCACGCTGTCGTCGGACCAGACCTTCCAGGAGTACGGCCTGCTGCGGAACTGGCGCTACGAGCTCCAGATCCAGGTGCCGGGCTACTACATCTACAAGGGCGAGTTCCCCTACGAGAGCGGTACGCGGTCGCTGGAGATCACGCTGACGGAGAAGGGCTCCGACGTCGAAGACGACACCGGCGGCGTGGAGATCATGGAGGACGGCGTGCAGGTCGGGACGGTCCGGCGCGGCATCTGACCGTATCCTCCGCGGCGCGATGCACGCCGCACGACTGCGAGAGCTCGGCGCCTTCCTGGTGGAGACCCGCGCCGTCTGGTGGCCGCGCCCGTTCGCGGGCGAGCCCCTGACGTGGACCGAGGACCACCCGGCGATCGTCGCCTGGGCGGACGGCCTCTCCGGGGACGACGTCGAGGCCCTGCAGGAGGCCGACCTGGACGTGGACGGCGTGCCCGACGCGCTGCGGCGCTGGGCCCGTCGGTGCCGGAGCCTCGTGGAGGTGGACACCATCCCGCCCCGACCGTCGGGGCTGACGCCCGCCGTCGATCGCCCCGGCAAGGGCGTGCGCGGCCGCAAGTGGACGCAGGTCCACGCCTTCGGGGCCGTGGCCCGGCGGATGCCCCCGCCGACCCGCTGGATCGAGTGGTGCTCGGGCAAGGCGCACCTGGGCCTGGCCCTGCACCGGGCGACGGGGATCGGGCTGACGGCCCTCGAGGTGGACCCCGCCCTGTGCGCCGTGGGCCGGGCGGCGAGCGCCGGAGACGGGGACGTGTCGTTCACCGAGGCGGACGTGCGGGACCCCGCGGCGGCCGAGCACGTGCCCCGAGGGGCGACGATCCTCGGGCTCCACGCGTGCGGCGAGCTCTCGGACGCGCTGATGCGGGCGGGGGTCGAGCGCGAGGCGTCGCTGCTGGCCGCGCCGTGCTGCCCCCAGAAGCGACGCGGGCCGTACCGCCCGATGTCCGCCGCGGGGCGCGCGACCGGGCCTGCGCTGGACCGACCCCGGCTGCTGCTCGCGGTGTCGGGGGAGCACGTCGGGGGGGCCCGCATCCGGCGGCTCCGTCGCCGCGCGCTGGTGTGGCGGACGGCCTTCTCCGCCCTCATCGGCGAGACGTACCACCCCCTGCCGTCGCTCCCCGACTCGGCGGTGCAGGGGGACTTCCGGGCCTTCGCCGAGCACTGGGCCGCTCACGAGGGCCGGGCCCTCCCGGCCCGGTGGGACGAGGACCGCGCGCTGGCGGCGGCGGCGACGCGGGTGGAGCGGGCGCGGGCGCTGGGCCTCGTGCGCGCCCCCTTCCGCGCGGCGCTGGAGCTGTGGACGGTGCTCGACCGGGCCGCGTGGCTGGAGGAGCGGGGACGGGCGGTCGACGTCGCCCGGTTCTGCCCTCGGAGCGTGACGCCGCGGAACCTCGTCGTCCGATCGGTCGCGGGCGCGGGCTAGAAGCGCTCGAAGTGGAGGCGGCCGCCGCGCAGGTAGGTGCCCCCGACGCGGCCGAGGAGCGCGTCTTCTTCCACGAAGCCGAACATGCGCCCGTCGCGGCTGTTGCCGCGGTTGTCGCCGAGCACGAGGTACTGCCCGCCGGGCACCACCACCGGACCGAAGGAGGGGCCGCCGCCGCCGTCGAGGCGGACCGCGTGCGTGGCCGCGCCGAGGCTCTCCTGGAGACCGCCGCCGGCCGAGGTCACGAGCACCGGCGAGCCGTTGAGCTCCAAGCGACCGCGCCGGACGGCCACCGTGTCACCGGGCACGGCCGCCACCCGCTTGAGCAGCGTGATGCCGTCGTCCGGCGACTCGAGCACCACCACGTCGCCCCGCCGGGGCGTGCCCGTCCTCAGGCCCACGCCCGTGAACGGGATCCTCAGCTGGTACGCCGCCTTGCTCACCCAGACCCGGTCGCCGATCTCCACCGACGGGATCATCGAGCCGGTGGGCACGTGGTAGTGGTCGGCGAGGCTGTGGCGGGCCGAGAAGACCACCAGGATCGCGATCGCGATCGCCCACAGGTCCGAGCGGCGGCGCGCCCAGGCGCTGGGCGGGGCGGGCGGACGGGGAGGGCGTGTCGCGGGCATGCCCGCACAACCGGCGAGCGGGCCTTCCTATTCCCCTGAACGCACGACGTCGACCGGTCTGGCATCCTGCTCGTCGCCGCTCCCCGTGATCCGATTCGTCCTCGCCCTGAGCCTCCTCCTGCCCGCCGCGGCGTCCGCCGCCGTACACGCCGAACGCCTCCCCGACGGCGAGGCGATCCTGGTGGACGGGCGGTTCGACGAGGCGGCGTGGGCGCGGGCCCCCGTCGTCGACGAGTTCGTGGGCGTGCGTCCGACCGAGGGGTTCGAGCCCGCGGGGGCCACGAGCGTCCGCGTGCTCTACGACGACAAGAAGCTCTACTTCGCCTGGACCTGCGCGTTCGACGAGCCGACCCGGGTCCGCGCCTACCTGTCCGACCGGGAGGCGATCAACCGCGACGACCAGGTCGCGATCCAGCTCGATCCCTACGGCGACGGCCGCCGCGCGTACCACCTCTGGATGAACCCGCTCGGCGTGCAGCAGGACATCCTCGTCACGCTCGACGGCGAGTACAGCTTCGCGTGGGACACCGTCTTCCACTCGGTCGGTCGCGTCACGGACACCGGCTTCGTGGTGGAGGTCGCGGTGCCCTTCCGCTCCCTGCGCTTCGACCCGTCGTCCGAGCGCCCCTGGCGGGTCCTCTTCAAGCGCAAATTCCCGGCGCGCGACGAGTACATCGCCCACCCCGCGATCCACCGAGACGAGGGCAACGAGCTCCTGCAGTACGCCGACCTCCTCATGGACCCGCCGAAGACGAGCGGGGTCGGAGTCGAGCTCATGCCGGGCGTGGTGGGGCGGACGGGCTGGGACCGGCTCGACCCGGCCGACGGAGGCCTCACGCACCGCCCGTTCGAGTTCCCGGGCACCGTCGACCCGAGCTTCGGCTTCAAGTGGCTGCCTGCGCCGTCCGTCACCGTCGACGCCACGGTGAACCCCGACTTCTCGCAGATCGAGGCCGACCCCGACCAGGTCGACAACAACCTGCGATTCGCCCTCTTCCTCGAGGAGCAGCGGCCGTTCTTCCTGGAGGGGACCGAGTACTTCGACCGACACCTCCTCTACACGCGCTCGATCCGCGACCCGATCTACGGCGTGAAGGTGAGCGGCAAGAAGGAAGGCGTGGGGGTCGGCGTCCTGCACGCGCTCGACGAGTCCCCCGCCCCCAGCTTCGTGGGCGAGCGCGTGACCCCGGGCTTCTCCGCCGAGGCGATGGCCGGGGCGATGGCCTTCAACACGCTGGGGGGGGCGAGTTCGACCTCGGGCGACGCAGCAGCGTGTCCATCTCCTACGCGGACAAGGAGGTGGTCCGCCCGGACGACGACGGGGGCCTCGATCACACCGCCCTGTACCGCGCCGCGAACGCGAAGCTCCTGTGGGGCATCGACGACCAGACCACGGTCGACCTCGCGGTGGGCCTGTCCCACGCCGGGGAGGCGGACGGCGAGCGGCTCACCGGCGCGCGGGTTCTCGGGGGCGTCGCCCGGGGCACGCGGATCGACGCCTACGGCGTGTGGGGCGCGATGGTCACCCCCGACTACCGCGCCGAGATGGGGTTCCTCACCACCCCGGACCGGGCCCGCATCGGCAGCTGGGCGTGGCGGCGGGTGGAGCCGAGCGCCGGGCCCGTCTCGTGGATCGACCTGAACGTGGACGTCGAGGGGGTGCTCGAGGGCCTGGGGACGCACGTCAAGCCGTCCGCGGCCGAGGCGGAGGCCCGCGCGACGCTGCGCCTGCCCGGGATCACCGACTTCACGGTCGCGGTCGAGGCGTTCGACGAGCTCTTCGGCGGGGACGTCTTCCAGGGCGCCCGCGCCGCGATCGCGCTCAAGAACGAGGCGTCCGAGTTCATCACCGCCAACGTGACCGCCGAGCTCGGGGACGCGGTGCGCTTCTCCGACGCGACGAAGACCTTCCGCGGACAGGTGCGCGGGGGCGTCACCCTGCGACTCCTGCGGCGCCTGCGCGTCGATCTGCGCGCGAACCTCGACCGGCTGGGGCGCCCCGGGGAGCCGATCGACCAGCTCGTGCTCTACCGCGTGCGCACCCTCGTCGGCTTCACCCGCTGGCTGTCGCTGCGGTTCATCGCCCAGGGGCGCCGGGGGACCGCGTTCGACGCAGACGGCGTCGTGACCGATGCTTCCGAGGCCCTGCTGCTCAGCGCCCTCGTCCGCATCGAGCCGTCGCCGGGGACGGCCGTGCTGCTTGGCTGGGGGCAGCGGTTCGTGCGCGCCGACGAGACGCTGAAGACCGAGTCGATCGACCTCTTCGCCAAGGCCTCCGTGCTCATCCGCCTCTGAGGCTCCTCAGAGCAGCGCGAGGACCGCCAGGCCCAGGAGCACCAGCGCGGCGGGGAGGCAGCCGGCCTTCGCCTCCGCGGCCGGGGCCTTCGTCTGCCGCTCCTCGGCCCAGCCGCTGTCGTCCGGGACCCGCTGGCCGATCGTGTCCTGCTCCCCGGCGAGGGGCGAGACCCGCTTCCTGGGCCCCTTGGGCGCGGCCTTCTTCTTCGTGGCCGTGGGGTCGAAGGAGTCGTCGTGCAGGCACACGGCGAGGGCTTCGCGGGCGAACCGATGGACCTTGCCGGGGGTGAACCAGTCGGGCACGTCCTCCACGCCGGTGAGCAGGATCGACAGGTCGCCGGACGCCTCGAGCTGGGCGAACTGGTACCGCCGGAACGTGAACGTCAGCCCCCGGGGGATCTCGCTGGAGCGGGGGAACCGACCGGACACGCGGGGGACGTCGCTGCTGCCGGCGAGCTCCACGCGCTGGTCGCCCGCCGGGACCGTGCCCTCGTCCCCCTCGGGGTGGGTCGCCATGGGGTGGGGGTCCGTGTCCGTGTGCAGACAGTGGACGTGCAGGGTGCCGTCCTCCTCGAAGACGCACACCCCGGACTCGAAGACGACGGGGAACGTCCCCTCGGCGTAGGCAGGCATGGCGGGGACCTTAGCGGCGCGAACGGGGACCCGCGACCGGGCGCGGCGGCGTCAGACCGAGGTCGCGAAGAGCAGCTGGGCGCCGTAGTAGAGGGGCAGCAGGAAGACGCGGTTCCAGATGCTCTTCTTCACGAACCGGTCGCGGGCGACGCCCAGATCCGAGAGGTAGAAGATCACGGCGCCGACCACGAGCGTCGGCGTGGCCCCCTCGGCCACCGCGCCCGCGGCCGTCGCGACCATGGTCGAGATCACGGCGATGTAGCCCATGACGGGGACCCGGAGGTTGTCCGGCGCCGCGTTCACCAGGAAGCGCCCCACCGTGGCCGCCGCGATCGCGAGGGGCAGCACCGTCGCCGCGGTGACGAGCGGGTCGATGCCCAGCATCACGAAGGCCGCGGCGTAGGCGACGTGCCCGCCCAGGAAGGCGACGAGCCCGGCCAGGAACGCGCCCTTGGCGCCCTTGGGGATGAGGAGGACGTCGCCGAGCCAGCTGAGGATCAGGGCGACGAAGATCGCGATCCCGTACGACGACTCGAGGGCGCCGCTCGCCCACGCCGCGCCGAGGAAGCCGGCGGAGGTGATGGGCTTGATGACCGCCATCGCGGGACGGGAGTCCCGGTGCTCGGCCAGCAGCAGAGCGACGAGGCCGACGGCCGTGAGGCCGCACCAGGCGAGGGGGGTCATCGCCGCGGAGTATATGGGTCCGACGGCGGGTTGCGGAGCGAGGCGAGCGTAGAATGGGGGCGGGAGAGGAGGGCGCCATGGGCTTCCTTGCGTTGGTCGCGCTGGCGACGGCCATCGTCGCCGTCATTCGCGCCGGCCGCGCCGCCCGCGCGTCCGCCGAGCTCGCCCGCGAGGTGAAGGTCCTCGGCAACCAGATGCTGCTCGAGCGGCATCACCGGAACGAGGACCGCAAGCGCGCCGAGACGCGCATCGCGGCGCTGAACGCGGACCTCGCCGCGCTGCGCTCCCGGGGCCTCGCCCCGCCGGACCCCGCCCCGCCCGTCGAGACTCCGGTCGACACTCCCGTCGAGACTCCCGTCGAGACTCCGGTCGAGGCGCCCGTCCCCCCGCCGGACGCCGCCCCCGACGAGGGCGCCCTGGACCTCCCCGCGCCGCCCACCGAAGACGCGACGCTGACGGTCCGGGACGAGCCGCGACCCGAACGCCGCGGCCTCGACGCCCCGCCCGTCCAGGAGGACGACGAGGCCGACGAGGCGGCCGACGCGCCCGCCGAGCCCGAGACCGCCCCCGAGCCCGCCGACGAGCCCGCCCCGGCGCCGGTCCCGGACCCCGTCCCCGCGCCCCCGACACCGCCGCAGCCCCGGTTCGAGGAGTGGCTGGGCATCAAGGGCGCGGCCGGGGCGGGGGCGGTGCTGGTCGCCTTCGCGGCGCTGCTGCTCTTCAAGATCTCGATCGAGCGCGGGTGGATCCCGCCCGGGGTGCGCGTGGTCGGAGGCATCGTCACGGGCCTCGGCCTGGTGGCGGGGGCCCAGACCCGACGGGCGCGGGCGTACGCGATCACGGCCGACGGGCTGGCGGGGGCGGGCGTCGTCATCCTGTTCGCAGCGTTCTGGGCGGCGCGCGTGCTCTACGACATGATCCCGGTGCAGCTCGCGTTCGTCCTCATGGGCGCGACCACCGCGATCTGCGTCGCCCTGTCCCGGCGCCACGACAGCCGCGTGATCGCCACGATCGGCTTCGTCGGCGGCTTCGCCACCCCCCTGCTGCTGTCCAGCGGATCGGACAACCCGCTCGGTCTGTTCGGCTGGATCCTGCTCCTGGACGTCGCCTTCCTGTACCTGGCCCGGGAGCGGGGGTGGACGTGGCTGGCCTCGCTCGGGCTGCTCGCCACCCTCGGCTACCAGGCGATGTGGATCGCGTCCAGCATGGGGCCGGACCGGTTCGGCCTGGGGGTCGCCATCCTCGTGGTCTTCGCGGGCGTGTTCGCGGCCGCGGCGCGGGGCGTCCCCGACGAAGACCGGGCGGCGTGGGCCCGCGCGCAGGCCGCGGCCCTCCTCCTGCCCACGCTGTTCGGCCTGTACTTCGCGGTGCACGCGGACCTCTCGGAGCACTTCGCGGGCATCGCGGGGATGCTCCTGATCGTCTCCGCGGGGGCCGCCTGGGCGGGTCGGGAGGACCCGGAGCGGGGGCCCCTCCCCACCGCCACGGCCGTCGCGGCGCTCGCGGTGGCCGCGGTGTGGCTGGCGGGGCACCACGAGACCCCGGGCGACGTGCTCCAGGGGATCGTCCTGCTCGTCGCCCTGGCCGCCGTCCACCACCTCGGCGCGGAGCTCGATCCCCTGCCCGCCCTGGTCGGCGGGCCGCGCTCGGCGGGCGTGGCGTCCGCCCTCGGGGGCACGGGCGTCGCCGTCGGGGCGGTGATCCTGGGCGACGGCGACGTGGCGCCCTGGGCCGCCCTGTTCGGCGTCGTCGCGGGCGTCGGGTTCCTGCTGCGGCAGTCGACGATGCCGGGCCGCCCGGGGCTCGCGCTCGCGGCCGCGGGGCTCGCCGGCCTCGCGCTGGGCGGCCGGCTCATCCGCCACGACCTCGGATCGGCGTTCCCCGACGAGGGGATCTGGATCGCGGCGATGATCGTCGCGGCCGGCGTGTTCCTCGCGTGGTCGCGGGCGCAGCCCGACGCGCCCTCGGGGCACGCCGCCGCCGCCCTGCCCGGGGGTCTCGTCCTGGCGCTCGCGATCGGGCCCACGATCCCCCAGGTGCCGGGGGCCGTCGCCCTCGGCGGCGGGCTGGTGCTCGCCGTGATCGCGGCGGTGGCCGCGACCACCCTGAACCAGGGCTGGTGGCTCCTGCTCGCCATGGGCGTCACGGCCAAGCTCCACACGCTGTGGGGGCTGTCGGCGGCGGCGGTGGACGACACGGCGACGGCCGTGGCGGGCGTCGCCTTCGGCGTCGTCGCGGTGGTCCTGTTCACCGCGTGGCCCCTGCTCACGGACCGGTTCCGCGACGCCCGGCCGGCCTGGTACGCCGCCGCCCTGGCGGGCCCCCTGCATTTCCTGGCCCTCCGCGCCCACTGGGGCAACCTCGTCGACGGCCTCGACGGGCTCCCCGCCGTCGTCCTGGCGGCCGCCCCCCTCGCCGCCGTGGCCGCCCTGCAGCGGCGCTGGACGGACGACGACCCGGTGCGCACGTCCGCCGTCGTCCTGTTCTCGGCCGTCGCGCTGCTCTTCCTGGCGGCCGCCGTGCCCCTGCAGCTGGAGAAGGGCTGGATCACGGTCGCGTGGGGCCTTCAGGGCCTGGCCCTGCTGTGGCTGTGGCGGCGCATCGACCACCCCGGACTCAAGTACTTCGCGCTCGCCCTGTACGCGTTCGTCTTCGTCCGCCTGTGCCTCAACCCCTTCGTGCTGGACTACGCCCCGCGCGGGGGGATCCGCATCCTCAACTGGGTCACGTGGACCTACCTCGTGCCCGCGGCGGCGATGGTCGGGGGCGTCCGGCTGATGGCCCCGCTGGAGGTCGAGCGGGCGCGGGGGTGGGAGTGGGCGTCGCGGGGCGGGGCGTACCTCTCGGCCGCGATCGGCCTCGCCGCGGTGGCCGTCGGGTTCGTGTGGATCAACCTGACGGTGCTCGACTGGTTCGCCGACGGCGACCGCCTGAGCGTCGACCTCGCCCGCCTCCCCGCCCGGGACCTGGCGATGTCCCTGTCGTGGGTCGCGTACGCCCTCGGCCTCCTCGTGCTCGGGGTCGCCCGCGCGAGCGCGACGCTGCGGTGGGTCGGCCTGGGGCTCTTCGCGATCACGTCGGTCAAGGTCTTCCTCTACGACCTGGGCCACCTCGAGGACCTGTACCGCGTGGGCTCGATCGTGGGGTTGGGCCTGTCGCTGATCGCCGTGTCTCTGCTCTATCAGCGATTCGTCGCCCGGCGGCCCGCGCCCGGGGACGAGCCGGCGTCGTCCCCCGGACCTCCGACCACGTAGACTGCGTTCGATGAGCGACCGCGCCGAGTTCCTGTCGACCGTCCCCGGCTTCGAGCAGCTCTCCACGGGGGACCTGCAGCGCGCCGCCGACGCGGCGTCCGAGCGCACCTTCAAGGCGGGCGAGTACCTCATGAACAAGGGGGACCCCGGGGACGCCATGTACGTCCTGCGGTCCGGCCGCGTGAAGGTGCCGGTGTTCGACGACGGGGGGCGCCTCCGGCTGATGGCGCACCTCACGGCGGGCGAGGTCGTGGGCGAGATGGCGCTGCTGACCGGCGGCCGTCGCACGGCCGACGTCATCGCCGAGGAGGACTCCGAGACCCTCGTCTTCGAGCGCGACACGGTCCTCCCGATGCTCGCCGAGCACCCCCCGCTGGCCCGGTTCCTCACGGAGATCCTGGGCAAGCGCCTCGAGGAGTCGGGCGGCATCCGCCAGGTGGGCAAGTACCGGCTGCTCGACAAGATCGGCGAAGGCGCCACCGCGAAGGTCTACGAAGCGATCCACCCGGGCCTGGGGAGGACCGTCGCGATCAAGATGCTCTCCCACGAGCTGGTGTACGACCCGCGGTTCCGGGACCGCTTCCTCGACGAGGCCCGGACCGTCGCGAGCCTCGGTCACCCCAACATCGTGCAGGTCTACGACACCGAGCAGGCCTACGGGACCTGCTTCGTGGTCATGGAGCGGCTCGAGGGGGAGAACCTGCTCGACTACCTGAGCGCCCACGCGCCCCTCACGGCGTCCGACACGTACGCGATCCTCGAGCAGGTCGGCGAGGCCCTCGGGTTCGCGCACCGGCACGGGATCGTCCACCGGGACGTGAAGCCCGCGAACATCGCGATCGACGAGGACGGGACCGTCAAGCTGATGGACTTCGGCATCGCCGCGCCCACGAGCCGCCTCCGGGGGGGCGAGTCGACGATCGAGGGCACCCCGCGGTACATCGCTCCCGAGGCCGCCACGGGCCAGGCCGTGGACGGGCGGGCGGACCTCTATTCGCTGGGCGTCGTGGCCTTCGAGATGGTCACAGCGCGGCCCTTGTTCCACGCCGAGACGCTGCAGAACCTCCTCGAGGCGCACGTCCGGCTGCCCGCCCCGGACGTGGGGACCCTGCGCCCCGACCTGCCCAAGGGCCTCGCGACCGCGATCCGGAGGGCCCTGCTCAAGCGCCCCGCGGAGCGCCCCCGGTCGTGGGAGGAGATGCGCGTCCTGCTGGACGAGAACGAGGAGGGGCGCGCCGACCGCAGCGAGGAGCGCGTGGTGCGGATCCGATACCGACCCGCGGATCGGGCGCGCGTCGACCGGGCGATCGCCTCGCTCCGGCGCGCGGTCTCGGGGCTGCCCGAGCACGACGTCGCCGAGGCCCTCCTGGGCGGACCGAAGGGCCGGACCAAGGCGCCGCAGTCCTCGCGCCCGTCGATCGGGAGCTGGTTCTCCCGCTTCGGCCGGACCCCCGATCGTATCCCGACCGAGACCCGCCCCATGCCCTCGGTCCTGCCGGAGGACTAGCGAGCATGGGGACCGACTCGAGCCCCGGGATCACGCCGGTCCAGCCGAAGCCCTTCGCGGCGTGCGCCCCCGCGGAGCCGGACGCGACGATGCTGATGGCGGACGTCCCCGCGCCCCCGCCCGCGGCCCCCACGGCCGCGCTCGGGCCGCCCCCGGACGCGATCGATCGGTTCACGATCCTCGGCGAGCTGGGTCGCGGCGGCATGGGCCGGGTGTACGAGGCCTACGACCCCACGCTCGGCCGGGTCGTGGCCCTGAAGGTGCTCGCAGGCACGCGGCCGGAGCTCGGTCACTGGGCGGAGCGGTTCGTCGCGGAGGCGCGCATCGCGGCCCAGCTGGAGCACCCGAACATCGTCCCCGTGTACGAGATGGGCACGACCGAGGACGGCGACCCCTTCTTCGTCATGCGGAAGATGGAGGGGCGCACGCTCGCGGAGGTGCTCGCCGGGCTCAAGCGGGGCGAGCCCGAGGGCGAATGGACGCGGCACCGGCTGCTGTCGGCGTTCACGTCGGTGTGCCACGCCATCGCGTTCGCGCACCGGCGCGGGATCCTGCACCGGGACATCAAGCCCGCGAACATCATGGTCGGGTCCTACGGCGAGGTGCACCTGCTCGACTGGGGCGTCGCGCGGGTGCTCGCGGAGCCCTGGGTGACGGAGACGCGCCCGACGGAGGCCGTGGTGAAGCCGGGGTTCTCCGGCCTGACGCACGCGGGCGCGGTGGTGGGGACGCCCGGCTACATCTCGCCCGAGCAGGTCGCGGGCGTGCCCGAGGCGCTGGACGAGCGGGCGGACGTCTTCGGCCTGGGGGCGCTGCTGTACGAGATCCTCACGCTCGAGCGCGCGTTCGCGGGCAAGGGCCGCATCGCGTTGGAGCGGGCGGTGGACGGGAGCGTGGAGGACCCGCGCCTCAAGGCCCCGGACCGACGGATCCCCGACGAGATGGCCGAGGTGTGTCTCGGCGCCCTGGAGTTCCGACCCGCGGACCGACCGGAGAGCGCCGAAGAGCTCGGGCGGGCGGTGGAGCGGTTCCTCGACGGCAGCGGCCGGAGGGAGCGGGCGCGGAAGCACCTCGACGAAGCGGTGGAGCTGTGGGCGGACTACGTGGCGGTGGACCGCAAGCGGGCGCGGCTCGCGCGCGAGGTGGCCGCGCTGGAGGAGACGATCGAGGGGTGGCGCAGCCTCGAAGAGAAGGCGGAGCTGCTCGCGGCCCGGGCGGAGCTGGCGGGGGCGGCGCCGGATCGGGCGTCGCTGTTCGGCCGCGCGCTGGGCGCCGCGGAGCGCGCGCTGTCCCAGGATCCCGGCAACCCCGAGGCGCGCGCGTTCCTCGCCAAGGCGTTCTGGGTGCGCTTCCTCGAGGCGGAGGCGGCGGGGGACCGCGTCCGGGAGCGCTACTTCTCGGAGCGGGTCGAGGCGTTCGACGACGGGGCCCTCCTCGCGGCGAGGGAGGGCGTGGGGCGCCTCACGGTGCGCTCGGAGCCGGAAGGGGCCGAGGTGCTCTGCTCGTCCTTCGACCGCGCGGGCGTCGTCTGGGCGCGGGGGGAGGAGCGCTCGCTGGGCACGACCCCGTTGGTGGACGTCCCCGTGCCGATGGGGAGTCACGTGCTCCGCCTCCGGGCGGCGGGGCGGGAAGCGACGGTCCCGGTGCGCATCGGTCGCCAGGGGCGGTGGGACACGGGCACGGTGCGGCTGCGCACGGCGGACGAGGTGGGCGAAGGGTTCGCCTAC
This sequence comes from uncultured Rickettsiales bacterium, assembly GCA_964512225.1. Classification (GTDB taxonomy): domain Bacteria; phylum Myxococcota_A; class UBA796; order UBA9615; family UBA9615; genus CAZEKB01. The sequence continues at coordinate 18,471 of CAZEKB010000127.1, forward strand.
GTGCCCGGGGGGCGGTTCACGTTCGGCGGTGACGGCGACGCCCAGGACGCGGCCCCGCGCGACGAGATCCACGTGGACGACTTCGCGGTGGCCGTCTTCCCGGTGACCCAAGGCGAGTACGCCGAGTTCCTCACCGACCTCGCCGGGACCGACCCGGAGGACGCGTGGCGCCGCTGCCCCCGGCAGGCCCAGGGGGTCGAGGCCGACACGGGGCAGTTCTGGGGCCGACCGGCGCCGGGGATGCCCTACGCGGTGCCCGAGCAGGACCGCGACGGCGACCGGTGGGACCCGTCCTGGCCGGTGTTCGGGATCTCCTGGCACGACGCGGTCACCTACGCCGCGTGGCGGTCGGAGCGGGACGGAGTCACGTACGACCTGCCCACCGAGCGGGAGTGGGAGAAGGCGGCCCGGGGGGCGGACGGCCGGTTCTTCCCCTGGGGCGATACGTTCGACCCCTCGCTGTGCGCGATGCGCTACTCGCGCCCCGGCCGTCCGCAGCCGCAGCTGGTGGGGGCGTTCGAGGGCGACGTGTCGGTCTACGGCGTGCGCGATCTCGCGGGCGGGGTGCGCGACTGGTGCGGGGACACCGCCTACCGCAGTCCGGAGCGCCGACCGCTGCGGGGCGGATCCTGGGACTCGCACGAGCAGTACTGCCGGCTGACGCACCGGACGGGGTACCTGTCGACGTATTCCGCCGTCAGCTTCGGGTTCCGGCTCGTGCGACGGTTCGACGACTGAGGCGGCCCGACATCGCTGGGGACGGACCGGGGGCGGGGCGCGGCGAAGAGCCCGTAGCCGGGCGAAACGACTCGTTTCGCCGCGTTGCGAGCCCGGAACAGCCCGTAGCCCGCCGAA
>CAZEKB010000127.1:19425-20616 GCA_964512225.1 uncultured Rickettsiales bacterium
CGGAACAGCCCGTAGCCCGCCGAAACGACTCGTTTCGCCGCGTTGCGAGCCCGGAACAGCCCGTAGCCCGCCGAAACGACTCGTTTCGCCGCGTTGCGAGCTCGGAACAGCCCGTAGCCCGCCGAAACGACTCGTTTCGCCGCGTTGCGAGCCCGGAACAGCCCGTAGCCGGGCGAAACGACTCGTTTCGGCCTCCTACGGGCCTCCGAACAGCAGCGCTGTGTGCACCGGCCGCACGCGGGGGGGCCCGTCCGTGGGGCCGACCTCGGTCGTGGCGACGTCCACCGCGGCGCCGTCGACGACCATGCGCTTGCTCGAGCCTCCGTCGAGGTTGAGCACGTCGGGACAGCCGAGGGCGCCGAGCATCGCGCCCGTGGCGCGCAGGGTGAGGCCGAGGGCGCGGGTGGGCCGACGTCCGTCGACCGCGGCGAATACCAGCACGCCGTCGGCGCGCCTCCCCACCGCGAGGCGGGGGAGCAGGTTCCGGTCCCCCGTCTCGTCCTGGGAGAAGGTCCGCGGGGGCGCCGTGCGGTGGAAGTCCTCGGCCCGGTGGTCGAGCACGGGCACGTCCCCCCGACGCAGCATCGGGCCCCCCGCCATCGCCGTCGTCATCGGCTCGGGGGGCGTCCACGCGACCCTCGCCCCGGCAGCCACCGGCCACCACGGGACCACCACCCCGTTCAGCGGCACCGGCAGCGAGCGCCCGGCGGCGACGACCCGATCGCCGACCACCGCGACCGTCGGTCGGTCCGGCCCGACGGCCCGATCCGCCCGATTCCAGGCCGTCGCGATCCGCGCCGAGCGCCCCTGGATCGTCAGCGTCCACCCCTCGGGCCCGACCCGCGCGATCGACGTGCGTCGACCGAGCGTGAGCGCGCCCCGCCGGAACGTCGGGGGGCCGAGCACCCGCCCCTCGCTCACGAGCAGACCCACCGGGTCGTAGCGCCCCGAGGGGGCGTCGATGTCCGGCTCCGAGTACAGGAAGAAGCCCCCGGACGTGCCCGCCCGGGCGCCCCGGGCCGCCACGACCTCGGGGAAGGGGCGGGGGTCGTCGCGCACGTCGACGGCCCGCACCCGCGCCCGCTCGGGGTCCACCGACAGCAGGTGAACGACCTGAGGCCCCTCTCGACACGGCCCGTCCCACCGCGCGAACCGCAGACCGCCGCCGAGATCGGTCCAGTCCGCCCCCGC
>CAZEKB010000128.1:0-20486 GCA_964512225.1 uncultured Rickettsiales bacterium
GGGGCGGTCGTCGCGTGGGGTGGTTGCGCGGGGCAGGACGCGACCCCCGGCGTCGACCCCACCCCGCCCGACCCCGCGCCCCGGCCCGACGACGAAGATCGGTTCGCGCCCGCCTACTACCTCTTCGATCCGCCGGTGCCGGTGAAGGAGGAGCCGGGCGAGGGGTGGTGCGAGTTCCAGCCGGTCTCCAACCCCGGCCTCGACCCGATCCCCCAGGCGGCCATCGACCTGCTGCAGAGCGGCTTCACCATCGACCCCGACGCCGTCACCTGTCCGGATATCTCGTTCGAGACCTGGCCCCCGTTCGTGCGTCGTCACACCGGCACCTACACCGCGACCCGCCGGTGGGGCGGGTTCAACGACTGCGTCCCCCAGATCGATCTCGAGGGTCGGTACGACGACGTGCACATCACGCACACCCCGCTCGTGACCGCCAACTACGCCCTGCTCCGCTACGGCGACCTGCTCCGGGGCCTCTACTCGGACACGGGCTGGACGGTCGATCCCATCATCGGCGCGGAGTGCCCCGACCCCGTGCAGAACGTGCTCGACCAGGCCGAGTGGCTGGACGAGATGGCCGTCTCGCGCCCCTACCAGGGCGTGGAGACCTGGGCCTGGACCTACGACTTCGCGAACCTGCAGGGCGAGCTCGAGGCGCCGTGGACGTCGGCCTACGCCCAGGCCATCGCGGCGGGGGCCTACATGGCCGCGTACTGCGTCTCGTTCGAGGAGCGGTGGCTGCGGGGCGCGGAGAAGGCGATGCTCAACCTGCTCGTCCCCATGGCCGACGGGGGCGTGGGCACGTGGGAGTCCGCCGACGCGATCTGGTTCGAGGAGGCGGGGGCCGAGAACGCCTTCTCCGCGCGCAGCCTCAACGGGCACCTCGGCGCGCTCGCCGCGATCTGGGCGGTGGGGGAGTGGACCAACAGCGAGGACGTGCAGACGCTCGTCCAGTACGGCCTCAACGCCCCGCTGCGCGAGATCGAGAAGTACGACGCCCGCTTCATCTCGCTCTACACGCAGGACGCGATCGACTACCCCTTCATCGCGCCGAAGCACGACTACAACCGCTTCCACGTGCAGCAGCTGGCGTGGGTCTACGAGCTGTCCGGCGACGTGCGGGCGATGGACATGGCGCTCCGGTTCGCCCGCTACGACGACCCCCACTGGGAGGTCGAGCTGTCCCCGCGCCAGTGGGGCACCGAGGACTTCTGGCACAACTGGGTCTACCACCCCCAGTGGTGGACTCCTGCGCCCGGCTGGATGGTCGCCGACCTCTCCCGCGATCAGATCGTCGACGGCGTGACCCTGTGGTCGCCGGACCCCGGAATGATCCACACCGAGGACGTGCTGCGCCCGGCTCAGGTGGACATCGACGTGTCGACCGACGGCGTCTTCTGGGAGACCTTCACCCACGAGTGGCCGGATCGGTGCAACGACGCCTACCTCGAGATCCCGCCCACCGAGGCGCGGTACGTGAAGGTGTGGCTGCACTCGCCGAACCGGGAGGAGCAGCCGTTCGTGGGCCTGCAGTCCTTCGGGGTGACCCGCGCGTCGCGTCACCCCACGGGCGTCGCCCAGTGGCTGTCGCACGCGAACTGGAACCGGCCCGGGCTCGCGTTCGGGGACGAGGGCTTCGCGTTCAGCCGCATCGGCTGGCAGATCTACGACCTCGACGGGGCGTTCCCCACGGGCCTCGAGATCCTCCTGGAGGGCTGGCGCGGCCCCGACGACCCCCTGCCGATGCTGCCCTGGCCCACGATCACGACGGCCGACGACCTCGCAGGACCGTGGACCGAGATCACCGTCGAGCCGCGGATGATCGGGCCCTACCTCGCGTGGCAGATCCTCGGGGATCCGGGCTTCCGGTTCATGAAGATCGACATCGATACGAACCGCGCCCCGCTGGCGCCGGGGAAGCTCTTCATCCGGAACCTCTAGCAGGGTGCCCGGAGAACGCCTCCCCTCGAACCCGGACGGCTCGCCCCGCCGCGGCTCCGCTCGCTCCCCGACGCCGCGCGGGGCGAACCGGGCGGGGGGCGGTCAGGGGCAGGGCGTGTCGTTGAACTCGGCGACGTTGTTCGTCTCGTCGCACTCGATGTGCAGCTCGCCCGCCGCCGGGTCGTCCACCACGACCTTGATCCACGCGTCCCGCAGCGTCACGGCGGGGACCTCGAAGAGGATGCCCGCGGTCTGTCCCCCGGTGGGGACGGGCTCGGGGATGTAGCGGGTGGCCACGAGCACGTCGTCGACCCCGTTCGTCGCGTACAGGGACACCGGCACGCTCTCGAGGCTGTCGGCGTTCCCGTAGTTGGACACCTGCGCGACGATCGAGACGAGGTTGGTGGCCTCGCAGCCGCTGAAGCACACGTCGGTGACCTCCACCGTCAGGTCGATCCCGGGGATGTAGCCGTCGACCACGGGCCGCGCGCGGTAGACGTTGTGCGCCTGCCACGACGGCGTCGGGTTCTGGGGGACGGTCCCGTCGGGGTTGAGGTTCGTGACGGCGAAGTCGTGCACGCCCCAGGTCGTCCCGCTCTTCATCCACTCGTCGGTGTCGTGGGTGAGCGCGGTGACCCCGCTGAAGCCGGTGATCCAGCCGTCGTTGCTGCCGAACACGATCTCGGCGGAGTCGTCGCCGTCGATGTCCGCGACCACCGGGTACTCCCACAGCGTCCCGCTGGCGTGGCCGCCCGTGGAGTGCAGGGTGTTGCCGGTGGGCCCGTCGAAGATCCACAGGGTGGTCTCGTCCGCGTACAGGACCTCGTACTGGCCGTCGCCGTTGAAGTCGTAGCCCGAGCACGCCGCGAGCCCCGAGTTGTCCTGGACGGTGCGGCTCCACAGGGTCGACCCGTCGAGCTCGATCATGGAGAAGACCCCGGTGCTGGCCCAGCCGATCTCCGCCTCGCCGTCCCCGTCGAAGTCGGCCACGCAGGGCGCGCCCGGCTGGCCCGTGCCCACGCTCCGTCGCACGAGCTCGGTGCCGTCGTGGTCGTAGACGCCGAAGAGGCCCTGGCCCACCATCGCCACCTCCCCTTCGGGGTCGGAGTCCGCGTTCACGATCGCCGCCCAGTGGCCGTAGCTGCCCGCGAAGCCCGCGGTCCACTCCGTGGCCCCGCTCATGTCGAACGCGCGGTTGCCGAGGATGATCTCCTGGCGGCCGTCGAGGTCGATGTCGCCCACGGCGGGGACCCGATAGGGGATGTAGTCCCCCAGGTTCAGGGTGCTGATCAGCTGGCCGTTGCTGCCCGCGACGATGAACATGTCGACGATGACCTCGACCGTGCCGTTGCCGTCCAGGTCCGCGACGGTGGCCTGCGGGGCGTAGGTCGTGAGGCCCACGGGCGTGGACCACATCGGGTTGCCGTTGCGGTCGATCGCGCGGATCTGACCCCCGGTGCCCGCGCCCACGATGTCCGTGTAGCCGTCGCCGTCGACGTCGGCCATGGCCACCCCGCCCAGCGGATCCCAGCCGGGGTTGCTCCACAGGGTGGCGCCGGTGCCGCCGTCCATGGCGACCACGCTGCCCTCGCTGAACAGGTCGGGGCTCGCGAGGGCGACGATGTCGGGCACGTCGTCCACGTCCACGTCGCCGTCGAAGTCGTCGTCCGTGAGGTTGCCGACGACGGGGGTGGAGATCACGTCGTCGAGCGAGGCGTTGCCCGTCGTCCCGCTCCACTGCCACTGGATGCGGATGTTCCAGGGGTCCTGGGGCATGACGATGCCGCCCTCTTCGCCGCACTCTTCGTTGACCGGGACCTCGCCGATCGTGGGGAAGTCGACCGTACAGCCGCCGTCCACGCAGTCCGCGATGCCGTCGCCGTCCGTATCCGGATGGCCTTCGTCGACCTCGCCGTCGCCGTCGTTGTCGATGCCGTCGCAGGGGTCGATGCCCTCGTCGGCGTCGTCGTCGTCCACGGCGTCGTCGTCGTCGCCCTCCCCGCCCACGGAGCCGCGGTCGCGGGCGCGCAGGTTGTTGTCGGTGCAGGCCGCCAGCCCCAGGCACGCGAGGACGGCGACCGGCGCGGCGAGCCGGCGAAGCAAGAGATTCATTCGATTCCTCCACGATCCCGCACCCATGCGGCGCGGCTTTCCACCCGGGTCAGCCCCTCCGGAAGGACATGCAAGACCCCTGCCGGGAGAAAGCGCTGCAGCATGCCCTCCAGGAGCCCTTGGAAGTGAAGTTGTTTCCACTGGTTGGTGGAGCGGACCCCGTCGTGCTGCAGCGGCAGCGCGCCCCAGGGCAGGACGATCACCAGGTCGTAGGCCCGCGCGGCCCGGGCGCGCATGCGGTCCAGGAAGGGGCCGGTGACGTCCTCGGGGTTGGTGAACCCGTAGTAGAGGTAGAAGGCCGCCCAGTCGACGGCGCACCGGTCGCTCACGAACCCGCCGTGGCGCGCGACCGCCGCCTCTTCGTCGGCTTCGCGCTCGTCCCACAGCTCCAGCAGGAGCCCGCGCATGGCGTCCCGGGACAGGGCGTGCAGGTTCAGCCCGGCCTCGAGCCGGCGCCGCATCCCCTCCTCGAGGTAGGGCAGGTCCCAGGCCCGGGCCAGGTGTCGTGCGAGCGTGGTCTTGCCCACCCCCGCGCTCCCCGAGATCGCGATGCGCCTCTTCATTGGCGGGTCCCTGCCACCCCCGGAGGGAGCTCGCCCAGGGCGGTCATGACGCCGCCCGCTTCGGCCCAGCCCAGCTGGGTGTGCGACGCGTAGCCGGGGGCGAAGCGGAGACCCTGGTCGAACCCGAGGCCGAGCAGCGCGCAGCAGAAGGCGCGGATGACCCCGGTGTGCGTCACGATGATCCAGCGCCGCCCCCCGAGGCGCGGGAGCCCGCTCTTCCACCAGCCGACGACGCGCTCGCCCAGCTCCCCGAAGGTCTCGCCGCCGCCGGGGCGCGCGTGAGCGTAGTCGTCCCAGAAGTCGGCGATGCCCTGGCGGTCCTCGACGTTGAGCTCCTCCCAGGGCCGACCCTCCCAGGACCCCATCCACTGCTCGCGCAGCTCCGGGTGCTCCTCCACCGGGAGCCCCAGGCGGGCCCCGATGTCGTTCGCCAGGACGCGCGTGCGGACGAGGTCCGAGCAGAGGATCCCCGCGGGCCGCGGCAGCGTCTCGGCGAAGGCGGCGGCCACGGCGGAGTCGGCCAGGCCCCGCTCGGACAGGCCGATGTCGAGGTGCCCGCGGCAGAGGCGCACGCCCCCCGTGGCGGCCTGACCGTGGCGGAACAGGTGCAGCCAGGTGACCTCGGTGTCGACCATCGCGGACCGCGTGATCGTTCCGTACTTCAGCTCCTCGGAGGCGGACATGGGGGGAGGGTACGGCGCGCGCTCCGAGACGTCACAGGATCAGGACGGCGTCCCCGAACTCGTGGGCGCGGTAGCCGCGCTCGGCCGCCGAGGCGTTGGCCGCGACGAGGAGATCCGCGTCGGCGAAGGCCGAGAGCAGCTCGAAGTGGGACTCGCCGGGCTCGTGCATCGTGCTCAGGAGCGCGTCCACCACCCGCGGCTCGGTGTCGGGCGTGAGCACCAGCTCCGCCACGAACGTCCCCGGCGTCGGCCGACCGAACCGTCGCGCGTTGCTCTCCAGGGCCCGCACGACCGTCGTGCCCACCGCGACGATCCGGCCGCCCCGCTCCCGGGTGCGCTCGATCGCGCGGACGGTCCTCGCCGGGAGCTCGTACCGCTCGGGCATCGGCAGGGCCGCGTCGAGGTCGCCCCCGTCGATCGACGAGAGCCCCGCGGCGTGGGTCAGGGTCGCGAGCTCCACCCCCCGGCGGCGGAGGTCCAGGAGCACCCGCCACGACAGCGGACGCCCCGCCGAGGGCATCTCCGAGGCCCAGGGGCGCACCCCGAACGCCGTCTGGAAGGCGCGCAGCGGGACGTCGCCCGACAGGTAGCTGTACTGCACCGGACGACCGACGCGGTAGAGCTCGCCGAGCAGCGCAGGGCCCCGCTGCACGAACGTGATCTCCGCGAGCCGCCCCCCCCGCCCCGGCGCGCCGGCGTCCACCGCGTCGACGCGGAGGTGCAGCCGCGGGGACGCGGTGAGGACCTCGCCGACCTCCACCGCGGGCGGGGCGGGGCGGTCCTCGGTGGGGGTGCGCCAGTCGCCCGCTCCCAGGAGCGCGACCCGGTGCCTCGCGGGCCCCAGGCGGCCCGCGAGGCGAACCTCGATCGCCTCCCCCGTCTCCGTCCGCGCGGGCACGGAGGCGGGCAGCGTGGCGGCGTCGTTGAGCACGACGAGATCGCCGGGCTCGAGCACGTCGGCGAGCCCATCGATGCGACCGTGACGGAACGCGCCGCGGTCGGCGTGTACGAGCAGCAGTCGCTCGAAGCCGCGCCGCTCGGCAGGCGCGGGGGCGGCGGGGATGTGGTGGGCGGCGGTCATCACGCGGCCTCACGTCGACCGCTCGGCGTGGAGGTGTCGGCGACGAGGTCGACGATCGATCGCGCGACGTCCCGGGGGTCCCGCAGCTGCGACCGGTCGGCGTCCGGGACGGCGTCCGCGTGCATCTTCGTATCCATCTCGCCGGGGTCGACGGCGAAGAACCGCACGCCCGACCCGTCGAGCTCGGCGGCCCAGGTGCGGGTGAGGTGGTCCAGCGCCGCCTTGCTCGCCGCGTAGCCGCCCCACGTGGGGTAAGCCTCGACGGCGGCGTCGGAGCTGATGTTGACCACGGTCCCGCCGCCCCGCAGGACCATCGGCCCGGCGAGGGCGCGGGTGAGGCGGAACGGCCCCACGACGTTCACCCGGAGCGTGTGCTCCAGGGCGTCGGCGGGCAGGTCCAGCAGCAGGGGAAGCGGCACCGCGCCGAGGGTCGACGCGTTGTTGATCAGCAGGTCCACGGGTCCCGCGAACGTGGCGGCGGCGGCCGCGATGGTCACGGCGGCGGCCGGATCGGCGACGTCGGCGGCGAGGGCCCAGGCCCGCCCGCCCCGACCGCGGATGCCCTCGACGACCGGGGCGAGGTCTTCGGCGTGACGCGCGACGAGCACGACCGCCGCTCCTCGGGAGGCGAGGTCTTCGGCGAGGGCGCGCCCGAGGCCTCGGGACGCGCCGGTGACGACTGCGTGGGTGGTGTTCAGCGACATGGTTCTCTCCTCCGGCCCGGGGGCCGTCTCGGGTTCCGATGGAGAGACCGTAACCGCCCCTGATACTCTGTCATCACGATTGATGATTCATCAACATCTTGTCGAGGAAAGAACATGGACGCACCGGTGAACCTCGCGCGCAACATCCGCGCCCTGCGGGAGGCGCGGGGGCTGACCCAGAAGCAGCTCTCCGATCGTTCCTCCGTGCCGCGCCCCACCTGGGCGAACCTCGAGTCGGGCTCCGCGAACCCCACATTGGCCGTCCTCGTGCGGGTCGCGTCCGCCCTGGCCGTCTCCATCGAGGAGCTGATCGGGCCCCCGCGGGCCACCGGTCGGTTCTACGCCGCCGATCAGCTGCCGAGCCGCACCCGGGGCGGCGTGCGCGTCGGCAAGGTGCTCCCCGACTCGCTCTCGGGCATCGACATCGAGCGGCTCGAGCTGCCCCCGGGGAAGTCCATGGGCGGGGTCCCGCACACGGCGGGCACGCGCGAGTACCTCTTCTGTGAGCGCGGCCGCGTCGAGCTCACGGCGTCGGGGACGTCCTGGACGCTGGGCCCCGGGGACGCGGTGGTGTTTCGGGGCGATCAGCGCCACAACTACCGCAGCCGGGCGCGGGGCGAGACCGTCGCCTACTCGGTGATCCTCCTCCCCCCGCCGGGGGACTGAACCGCAGCCCGGCTTGTCGGGGGGGGTGAGTCGGGTCAATATTGATGTAGATGCACGAGACGGATCACGACGACCCGACGGTCGCCGAGGCGGATGTGAGCGAGGGGGACTCCGGGGCGCATGCCACCGGCCGGCGGGTGACGAAGTCCGAGCTGGCCTCCATGGTCCGCGAGATCAACGTCCTCGCCCGCCGCTTCCACGGCCTGGACCTGGCCCTGCGGATCGGAAGGCTCTACGCGAGCTGGAAGACGGCGGGTCTGCGCGCGAGCCTCCGGCGGCTCGGCGGCCACCCCGACGCGCTCGTGAAGCGCAGCCGGTTGACCGCGTATGTCAACGTGGAGCTGCAGTCGCGGCTGCTCGAGCCGCGCATGATCGACGAGCTGGGGCTGTCGATGCACGTGGCGCTGCTCCCGGTCCCGTCGGTGGAGCGGAAGCTCGAGCTCGCGGCCTGGGCGGTGGCGGACGAGTGGACGCTCGAGGAGCTGAACGCGGCCGTGGCCGAGAGCTCCGGCAAGTCCGTGCACCGTCGCCGGATCGCCCTCCTCGCCGAGAAGGCCGCGGCGACGGCCGCCACGCTGCACCGCAGCCGCGTCAGCGACAGCCTCGACGGGTTCGACGTGGAGGAGGGAGAGCGGCTCGCCGCCGAGCTCGAGGCCGCCGCGACCGCGATCGTCGACAGGCTCCGCGGCCGCACGAAGGCCGCCGTCGGGAAGCGCGACTCGGACTCCTTCAGCCCCGTCTAGCCTCCACCTTCACCTCGCCGGCTCCGCGGCGGCCCCGAGCGCCTCCAGCGCGGCCCGCGCCTCGGCCGCCGGGCCCGACCGTCGGCAGACCCTCCACACGTGGAGCGCCTGCTGCCAGAGCCGCACCGCGTCGGGGCGCAGGTCCTCCCGTCCCCGGTCGACCGCGCGGCCGAACGCGCCCCCGATCCCGGCGGCGGTGTACCCCACGGCGGAGAGCGGCGGCAGGGTGGACAGGTCGCCCGCGTCGTGAAGGAGTGCGCGCGCCCGGTCGTAGTTGCCGCGGCTCGCGGCGGCCCAGGCCGCGAACGGCTTCTCGGCGCGCTGCACGAGCGTGAACCCGGCGCGCCCCGCCCGCTGGGACAGGTACGCCATCGTCTCCACCGTCCCGTCCATGTCGCCTTCGATCAGGTCCTGCAGGACGAGGTGGAACCGGGCCTGGATCGCGGCGCCCTCGAACCCGAGCTCCCAGGACGCTCGCACCGACGCCGCGAGGTTTCGGCGCGTGCCCTCGGGGTCTCCGAGGTTGCGCAGCGTGAGGCCGAGATCGAGCAGCGCGATGGGGATCCGCGACACGGCCCCCAGGCGCCGCGCGCGATCGAGGACGTCCCGCGCGAGGGCGACGGCCTCGGCCGCCTCCCCGGCGGCGGAGAGCATGTTGGCGAGGGTGCGGAGGCTGCGAAACTCGAGGTCGATCCGGCCCTCGGAGGCGGCGAGCGCGTCGCGCGCGGCCTCCACCGCGCCGTCGACGTCGCCCGTGAGGAGGCGCGTGAACGCGAGGCGCTGGCCGGTGCGCTGCCGCTCTTCGCCGGGGGTCGCCGCGCGCCAGGCCGCTTCGCCGTCGGCCCGCGCCTCGGCCGCGCGCCCCTGCACGTTGCAGTGGAGCATCCGCGCCCGCGCCAGCGCCCGCCGCCCCGGGGGGCCGGCCCGGGGGGCGAGGGCTTCCAGGGTGCGCAGGAGGGCGGCCCAGGCCTCGCCCGCGCCCTCGTTCTCGTAGAGCTCGCCCAGGGCGTCGCCCGCGAGGAGCGCGGCGTCGACGTCGGGCCCGTCGACGACGGCGGCGAGCGTCTCCTCCGCCCCCGCCAGGTCCCCGACGTCTCCCAGGAGTCGCCCGAGCAGGATCGCCACGGGAGCCCGCCGCGGGTCCACCTGCGGGAGCGCGGCCATCACCCGGCGAGCGCAGCGGGCCGCGAGCGCCGGCGATCCCGCGGCCGTCGCGCCCCGAAACGCTTCGAGCCACAGCTCGGCGGCCTCGGCGCCCCGGCCCGCCTTCGCGAGGTGGTCGGCGGCCGCCGCGATCTCGGCGGGCCCCGCCCCCGGGCCTCGCCGCAGGTCCCCGGCCCGCCCGTGCAGCCGCCGCGCGCGCCGGGGGGCGAGGCCCGCGAGGAGCGCGTCCCGCAGCAGCGGGTCGATGAGGACGACGTCGTCTCCCGGGCCGTCGGCGAGCAGCCCGCGATCGATGAGCTGGTCGAGGTCGTCGTCGACCCCCGCCGTGTCCCGTCCGCTCAGCGCGACGAGCACCCCCACGGGCACGGCCTCCCCCAGCACCGCGGCGTGCTCGAGGAGGTCGCGCAGCCTCTCGTTCCCCCGCAGTCGCCGGTCCAGCCCCGCCACGAGCAGCGCGCGCAGGGCGTCCGGCAGGGACCGATCGTGGGGCGTGCTCACGCCGCTCCGGACCAGGTGCAGGGCGAACAGGGGGTTGCCGCCGGCACGTCGCGCCGCCTCGATGGCGGCCTCCACCGGGACCCCCTCGAGCCCCGCGAGCGCGCGGGCGAGGATCTCCTCGTCCAAGGGGCCCACCTCGAGGGTCGTTCGGCTCCGGCTCTCGAGGCGGTCGGTGCGCGCGATCGCCGCCTCGAACCGCTCGTCCTCGTCGTCCCGCGCCGTGGCGACGGCGAGCACCGCCGCGGGCTCGAACCCGGTCTCGAAGAGCAGGTGCTCGAGGAACGAAGCCGCGTCCGCGCCGCCCGCGGGGGCGTCGTCGATCGTGAGGAGCACGGGTCGCTCGGCCGCCAGACGGCGGAGCAGGCGGACGACGAGCGCGTGGTTCCGGTCCCGCCGCGCGGACCCCTCCTCGGGGCACGGCTCGTCGGGCCGAAGCAGCTGCACCAGCGCCTCCAAGTCGTCGGGCGCGCCGAGCCGTTCGAGCAGCTCCCGGGCCGCCTCGCGCACCCGGGCGACCGAGCGGCCCGCGGTCTCGAGCAGCCGCTCCATCGCCTCGCGCAGGCCCTCGTCGGACCCGGAGTCCCGACGGTGGGCGGCGCGCACGACGGTGAACCGCCCCCGCTCGGCGAGGCTGGCGGCGAAGGCCTCCATGAGCGTGGTCTTGCCGATCCCCACGGGGCCGCGCAGCAGCACCACGCGCCCCGCCCCGGCCTCCACCTGCTCCGCCACGACCTCCAGCCGGGCGAGCTCCCGGCCCCGCCCCGGGGCGGGCTCTTCGGCGGGGAACGTGCCCTTCCAGTCGTCGTCGGTGCCGCCCGCGCGCTCCCACTGCTCGGCGTCGGCCCGGGGGTCCTCGGCGAACCGTCGGAGGGCGTCGATGACGTCCGCCGCGACGCTCGGTCGCGCCGCCGGTCGCCGCTCCAGCAGGCGCATGATCACGGCCTCGAGCGCGGGGTCGAGGAGCTCTCCGTCCCGCCCCCGCACCACCGGCGCCTCCTCCGCGACCTTGCCGTACAGGACGCGCGTCACGGCGCCCTCGAAGGGGAGGCGGCCGGACAACATCCGGTAGAGCAGCACCCCCACGGGGTAGAGGTCGATCGCGGGCCCGTGGAGGACGTCGCCGAGCGCCTGCTCCGGGGCCATGTAGGCGGGCGTGCCGAGGGTGTCGCCCGCCTCGGTCAGGCGGGTGGTGTCGCGCTCCTCCAGGGCGGCCGCGATCCCGAAGTCCACGACCTTGGCCAGCAGGCGACCGGTCGACGGCTCGCGACTCACCAGGACGTTGTCGGGCTTGATGTCCCGGTGGAGGATGTCGCGCGCGTGCACGTGGGCGAGGGCCTCGAGCACCTGGATCGCGAGGCCCACGACCGTGCCCACCGAGAGGTCCACGTCGAGCAGGGAGCGCAGCGGCAGGCCCGGCACCAGCTCCATCGCGAGGTACACCGCGAGCTTGTCGTCGCCGAACCGCCCGGAGTCGTGCACGCGCGCCACGTGGGGGTGGTGGATGCGGGACGCGAGGCGCGCCTCCCGGAGGAACCGCGGCAGGAGGGAGGGACCGTCGGCGTCGGGGAGGATGACCTTCAAGGCCACGTCGCGCCCGCCGGGATCGGTGGCCCGGAAGACCGCGCCCATGGCGCCCTGGCCGATCAGATCGCCGACCCGGTAGCGCTCGGCGACGGTCGTCCCCACCAGCGCGTCGACGCCGCTCATGGAGGCGGGATGGGCCCCGCGCCCGGCGTGAAGGGCGCGGGCTCGCGACCCTGGACGACGTGTACGAACCCCGCCGCGACGCCCTGAAAGGTCTGAGCGGCGCCCCGCGGCCACTGCACCGTCAGCTCGTCGACGACCGTCGCGTCCCCCATTCCGACGTGCACGCGGAGGTCGCTCACCGAAAGGTAGGACTGCGCCCCCATGACCTGGCGCCGCACGATGCGCTCGCCGATCCGCGCCGTGACGACGGCCCCGATCGCCGATCGATTGGCGTCGACGCCCTCGAGCCAGAGCTGCAGCGAGGCCCCCGCCGCCGACTCGTTCCGGCCGAGTTGCGCGGGCGCGTCGCGGTTGGTCACGACGAAGTCGAGGTCGCCGTCCCCGTCGAAGTCGGCCGTGGCGAGCCCCCGGCTCACCTCGACGGACGCCAGGGCCGGCCCCGCGCTCGCCGTCGCGTCCCCGAAGCGTCCGCCGACGTTCTCCAGGAGGGTGTTCCGCTGGGCGAACCCGCCCTCCTTCCGCCGGTCGGCCACCTCCGGGTAGATGTGGCCGTTGGCCATGAGCAGGTCCTCGTCGCCGTCGTTGTCCGCGTCGAACAGGTCGACGCCGAAGGACAGCCGCGCGCGCGAGGGGGCCCCCACGCCCAGAGCGTCCGCCCGCTCCGAGAAGAAGCCGGGCTCGACCTGCTGGTAGACGCTCGTGGCCTCGTGCTGGAAGTTCGCGCACACGATGTCGACCAGTCCGTCGCCGTCCACGTCGCCGAAGTCGGCGCCCATCCCCGCCTCCTCGCGCCCCACCTCGCTGTACGCGACCCCCGCCGCGCGCGCCCGCTCCTTCATCACCCCGCTGCCGTCGTTCACGAGGAGCAGGTTCCGGGTGAGGTCCGCGGCGACGTAGAGGTCGGTGTCGCCGTCGTTGTCGACGTCCCCGGCGGCGACGGCGAGCGATCGCGCGAGGTGGGCGCTCACGCCCCAGGCGTCCGACCGGTCCTCGAACGTGCCGTCGCCGCGTCCGCGCAGGATGCGGTCCGGCAGCGGATCGTGCAGCAGCGGGTTGCAGTAGGTCTGCACGCCCGCGTTGAAGCAGTCCTTCGCGGAGTCGCGGTCGTAGGCGGAGTAGTAGGCGACGTACAGGTCGAGGTTGCCGTCGCCGTCCGCGTCGAGGAACGCCGCCGACGACGCCCACGCCGCGCGGGGCGCGATCCCCGAGCCCGCCGTGATGTCCTCGAACCCCGAGCCCGTATTGCGGAGCAGGCGGTCGTGGCCCTCCCAGGTGGTGAGGTACACGTCCGTCCACCCGTCGTTGTCCACGTCCCCCACCGCGACCCCCTGGCCGTAGCCCGCCGACGGCAGCCCCCAGGCGTCGGTCGCGTCCCGGAACCGCCCCGCTCCGTCGTTGAGCAGGAGCCGATCCCGGGAGCCCGACGGCCGCTTCGCGCCCAGGTCCACGCGGCCGCCGTCCGCGAACAGGAGATCGGGAGCCCCGTCGCGGTCGAAGTCGGCGACGGCGACCCCGGTGCCCATGATCTCGGGCATCCAGCGCCGGCTCGACTCGCCCGAGTGGCTGCGGATGCCCAGCGCCGCGTCCTCGGCGCCGTCGACGAAGTGGAGCCCCTCGGGCGCGGGCGTCGCGGCCTCGGCGGGCGTCGCGGCCTCGACGGCGGTCGGGGCCTCCCCCGCCGGGGGCGCGGGCGGGGAGCATCCCAGGAGGAGGACGAACGCGGTGACGCGCTTCACGGGGTGCCTCCGTCGGCCTTCTTCCAGCGCGCCGCCCCGCGCGCGGCTTCTTCGGCGCCCGCCGCGTCGCCCGTGCTCTTCAGCACCGCCGCTCGGATGTCGTACAGGCCCCCCTTCAGCTGGGGGGAGGCCAGGGGGAGGATCTCGTCCACGAGGGCGAGCGTGTCGTCGAACCGACGCGCCTCGTACGCCTTGTTCAGCGCGGTGACGAGCCCGCTCAGGCGGAACGCGGCGGCCTCGACCCGCGCCACCTCGGCGTTCCGGGCCGCCGCCTCGTCGAACGCGGCCGCGGCCCCCGCGTCGTCTCCGGCCCTCGCCCGGGCCCGGCCGAGCGCGTTCCAGGCGGCGCGATCCGACTCGTCCACGCTCACGGCGCGCTCGAGCAGGGGGATCGCCCGGGCGGCGTCGCCCGCGTCGAGGGCCGCCAGGCCCTGGAGCACGAGCCCGTCGGAGCGGCCCTGGTCGGCCCGCGCGTCCGCGACCGCGTCCACCCAGGTCAGCGCCTCGTCGCGCCGACCGCCGTCGAACAGCGCGAGGCCGAGCGCCCAGGCGACCTCGGGGTCGTCCGGGCTCGCGGCGGCGAGGGGGCGCAGCAGGCTCACGGCGACGTCGAACTCGAACGCCTTGATGTGGACCTTGGCGCGGGTGAGGGGTCCCTTGTCGGCGGGGCCGCCCGCCCGCGCCGCCAGGAGCTCGCCGAGGGCCGTCCAGTCCTCGCAGGCCCGCAGCGCGGCGATGAGGGGGTCGTCCACGGCGGTGTCGTCGGGGAAACGATCGTGCAGGGACAGGAGCCCCTTGCGGGCGTCGATCGAGCAGGCCCGGGAGGCGCTCAGCGCGGTGAACCGCTGCAGCGCGCTCGCGGCGGCGGGGACGTCGGCGATACGGCTCGGCGGGGGCGTCGCCGCCGGGGTCGCCGCGGGCGCGGGGGGGGCGGAGGACGGACAGCCCGCGAGCAGCGTCGCGCACAGCAGGGGGAGGAGCAGCCGCATGGTCCGCGCGGACCGTAGCGCAAAGGGCGCGGACGGGTGGGCTTCCTCGGCGCGGGAGGGCTCGGGTACGCTTGGCGGCGCGCCGCGCGGGAGGGCTGCGGGCCGACGGGACGATGGATTTGACGGACGAGCGGGACGAGTCGGAGGCGGAGGCGACGCCCGAGGGGGCGACGAGGAGTCGGCGGCGGGAGTGGATCTTCCGCGTCGTGACCGCCGTTCTCGCGCCCGCCCTCTTCCTGGGTTTCGCCGAGTGTGCCGTCCAGTGCACGACCGACCCGGTGCACTACCCGCTCCCCGGCGTGAACGAGGCCGCCAACTACCTCTACTTCGCCATGCCGGAGGCCTTCCACCCGCTGTTCGAGCTCGACGAGGAGGCCGGTGTCTTCCGCACGAACGAGAAGCTGTACACCGGCGACGGCTTCTACGTGCAGGAGCAGGACTTCCTCGCGGTGCGCTCCCCCGAGGCGGTGCGCGTCGCCTTCATCGGGGGCAGCTCGGTGCAGGGCTGGCCCTACCGCCGGGAGGATCTCGTCTTCCCGGCGCTGGCGGGGTCGCGGCTCGGACAGAAGTTCCCCGACGCCCGCGTGGACGTGATCAACGCCGGGGTCGGCTCCTACAACAGCTTCCAGCTCGCCAGCGTGGTGGACCAGCTGGAGGCGTTCTCTCCCGACGTGCTCGTCATCTACACGGGTCACAACGACCAGGGCTACTACTTCTTCTACAAGGCCTTCCTGGACGGCGCGGGCTCCGGCGCGACCACGATGAAGCGCCTCCTGAACCGGCTCCAGCTGTACCAACAGGCGCGGAAGCTGCGGGACAAGCACCTGGGCAAGACCGGCGACGGATCGCTCTTCGGCAAGGCGTCCAACCCGCGCGAGGGGGGCGACCTGCCGGACAAGTTCCGGGCCCAGGACGAGAACATCTTCCAGCTCGATCCCGAGTCGCAGAGCCTCTACTCGCCCCGGGAGTACGCCGAGTTCGTCAAGCAGCACGAGCGTCTGCTGCCGGGCTTCTTCAAGCAGAACCTGACCGATCTCGTCACGACCGCCCGGGCGACGGGCATGCACGTGGTCCTCGCGACGCCCGTGGGCAACCTGCGCGACTACGAGCCGCGGCTCAACCTGCACTACCACCCCGAGCAGCTGTCGCGGGGCGACCGCAAGGAGTTCGCCGGGCTGATGGAGCAGGCCCGGGAGATGATGGTGCAGGGCGGGGTCGCGCCCCGGGACATGACCGGGATCGAGGCCAACGGCGAGTACGTCGAGCCCGGGCACGAGCCGCAGGTGCAGATCGTCGAGGGGACGCACCCGCTCGGCCACCCGGACGCAGTCCACAACTGCACCGCGGTGCTGCCGCTGCTCGACCGCGCGCTCGCGATCTCCGACACCTGGGCGGAGGCCCACTTCCTCCGCGGGGCGTGCCTGCTGCACACGGACCACGCGGCCGCTCGCGAGGCGCTCGTGAAGGCCCGCGACCTCAGCCCCGCCCAGGCGCCGCGGCAGCGGGCCCCGACCTACCTGCAGGTCGTCGTCCGCGAGGTCGCCGCGGAGCAGAAGGTGCCCCTGGTCGACCTGCCGACGATCTTCGCCGACCAGACCGAGACGGGCGTACCCGGGGCCGACCTGTTCGTCGACAACCTGCACTTCAACGGCTTCGGCCACCGGGTGGCGGCGGACGCGATCGCCGACGAGGTGGCGAAGCTCGCGCCGTTCACCGAGGGCGTCGCGTCGCGGCCCCCCGACCCGGATCCGAAGGACGTGGTGAAGGCCCTGGAGCAGAAGCGGAGGAACCCCAAGTGGGGGATGGATCTGCTGCCTCCGGGCGTGGGCGAAGGGCTCGAGGGCGAGGGCGACTACGGCCCTCGGCCCGAGTGACGCCGTGCTCGCCTGCCCCCTGTGCACCGCTTCGATGCGGGCGACGATCGTCGGCTCGGTCGAGCTCGACGTGTGCACGTCGTGCCGCGGCGTCTTCTTCGACGTCGGGGAGCTGCGTCGGCACCTGAAGACGGGCCGCACCCTCGAAGAGCAGCTGCACCGCGCCGCGGGCGATCGGGGGAAGTCGTCGAGCGCCGGGCCGTGCATGAAGTGCGGGGGCGCGTTCTCCACGCTGGCGACCGCGTCGGGCGACGTGCACGTGTGCGGGCGGTGCGACGGCGTGCTGCTCGCCCACGACGTGCTGCAGCGGGCGCCGAAGGAGGGCGTGCTCCCCCTCGGCGACGGCGTCCTCGCCGCCCGGCGGGGGACCCGGGGCCCGACGGACCTGAGCGACTCCGCCGTGGTGGGCCTCGAGGTCGGCGCGGGGGTGCTCGAGATCATCCTCGAGGTGGTCCTCGAGCTGGTGGACTTCTGAGGTCCGTGTCGGGCCGCCGCGCCGACGTCGGGATCGCCCTCCTCCTGTTCGGCGCCGCCGCCGCCTTCCGGCTCGCTCGCCTCGACCTCGTCGTCCTCAACTCGGACACGATCGGCCCCTACCTGCGCGCCTGGACGATCCTCGCGGGCGACGGCCTCCTCCCCGCGCCGCACGCGGCCGAGTCGGGCCCGGCCCTCTACTGGATCTCCACGGCGTTCCTCGCGGGCGCGGACTCGCTGCACGAGGCGTTCGCCCGCCGGTACCTCCTGCAGGCCGCAGTCGCGCCGCTGATGTACCTCGCCCTCGCGGGCCGCGCGGGCCGGCCGCTCGCGGCGCTCGCGGCGTCGCTGCTCGCGGCGTCGCCGGGCCTGCTCCAGACGCTCGACTCCGGCTACCAGGGGTACCTGGCCCCGGACGTCGCCGCGGTGGTCGTCGCCTGCCTGGTCCTCGCCGCGGGCGATCCGTTCCGCGCCCGACCCGTCGCGATCGCGCTGCCGGTGGTGCCCGTCGCGATGATGTGCCACCCCTTCGCGCTGTCGCTGCTGCTCCCGGTCCTGGGGGCCGCGGCCCTCGCCTGGCGGGACGACCCCCGGCGGCGACGGGAGCTGCTGGTGGGGGCCGCGCTCGCGGTCGGGCTCGGGACGGTGCGGCTCGTCCAGCTCGCGGGCGGCCCCGGCGACGGCTACCTGTGGAGCCACGCGGTGAGCAACTCGTCCGGGGCCGCGGTGGGGGAGGTGATCGCGGCGGCGCTCGCGGCGATTCCCCGGCAGGACGGCGTCGTCGCGGCGGCGCTGCTCGTGGCCCCCGGCCTGGCGGTCCTGCGCCCCTCCCCGGCGGCGCGACGCCTCGGAGTCCTGTACGCGGTCGCGCTGGGGAGCCTCGCGGTCGCGGGCGCCGTGATCGGCTACCTGCAGCCCTACCACGCGCGGATCCTGCTGCCGTTCGCGATCGCCGTCGGGGCCGTGGCGGCGAGCACGGACGAGCCCGGGCCGGTTCGTCGCTCCCTGCCCTGGGCCCTCGCGGCCGCGGTCCTGGCCGGGGGCGCCTGGACGGCCTCGCGGGTGGACCGGCCGGTGCCCGACCTCGACGCGCACGCCGCCTTCGGCGAGGCGATCGCCGCCGACGCCGCCGACGGCCGCTGGGTCGAGTTCGCCACGCTGGGGACGCCGTCCTGGGGCTCCCCCGCGGCGCTCGTGCTCGACGGTCTCCTCCGGGGTCGGTCCGCCGAGCCGCTGCGCCGCCCCGGACCGCTGTACCTCGTGGTGGCGGGCCCCGGAGGCGACGTCGCGCGGCTGCCCGGAGTCGCCCCGAACGCCCCGGCGACGCTCGTCGCGCCCGCCCGCCCCGTGCGGGGGGACCGCCGCGCGATCGTCCTCCGCTTCGACGGCCCGTCGCGCTCCGGGCCGTGGTCCGCCGCGGCTTGCGCGGCGAGCCCCGAGGGCCTGAAGGTCGAGCGGCGGGCGGCCGACTGGCTGGCCTTCGTGCGGCCGGGATACACCGACGAGTTCACGTCTCGTTGGTTCGCCCCGTGCGTCCGCTGACGAATCCCTCCGGAGCCCTTACGGTTCTTGTTGCTTGCGGAAGCTTACGGTTCTATCTTACGAAAGTAATCCGGGGGAGACGGAGCGCCCCATGAGTTCCAGTGCGGAGACGATGGCTTTTCTTCACGCCCACGGACTGAACGTGGAACCGACGGCCCTCAGCGAGTCGCTGCGCGCCGCGGTCGCGTCCCTGAAACAAGGCTTCTACGGCGAGGCCGGGGCCGAAGGTCTCACGGCCGGTGAGCTGGAGATCGCTCGGCAGGGCGGGCTCGAACCGGGCGCGCTGCCGGGGGCCGACCCGCTGGAGCGGGCGGTGGTCGAGCACGCGCGGCTGCTGGAGACGGGCCTCACCACCGGCGCCGCGGCCGAGCGGCTGGGCGTCACGGACGCGCGCATCCGTCAGCGGATCGACGAGCGGACGCTGCTGGCGATGCGCCGCGGGCGGAGCTGGCGGTTGCCGCTGTTCCAGTTCGTCGGCTCGGGCGAGGTGCCCGGGTGGGCGGTGGTGTGTCGTCGGCTGCCCCGGGAGGCGTCGCCGGTGGCGGTGGAGCGCTGGATGCTCCTGCCCCACCCGGACCTGGTCGTGGGCGAGGGCGAGGAGCGCGTCGCGCCCCTGAAGTGGCTGCACGAAGGTCGCCCGGCCGACCGTGTGGCGGAGCTGGCGAGCCGACTCGCCTGAACGTCCGATCGGCGCGCTCCGAGCCGGGCGCCCGGGAACAGCGACCGTGCTTGGGGGGTCGGAAGACCGTTGGCGAAGCTGCCGGAGCCACCATCGATCGTCGCGCTGCGGGCCCTCGGGCCGCAGGTGCAGACCCTCGACCCGGGGGCGCTGCTGTGGCGCATCTACTACTCGGGGGGGCCCCACCCCACCGTGTGGAACGGGTTCCGGGCGTGGGGTCCCACCGATTCCCGGTTCGACCACCACGACGAGCCGGCGCGCCTGCAGGACCGGTCGATCCTCTACGCCGCCGCGGGCCCCAAGGCCGCGCTGACGACGATCGCCGAGGTGTTCCAGTCGACTCGGGTGGTCGAGCGCATGCGCGGGGCCCCGGCCCTCACGGCGTTCGCCACGACGCGTCCGGTGCAGCTGCTCGATCTCACCGGCATCTGGCCGACCCGGGCGGGGGCGTCGACCGCGATCTGCTCGGGGCCGCGTCCGCGCGCCCGGCGGTGGTCCCGAGCGCTCCACGAAGCCTGGCCCGAGATCGACGGCCTGCTCTACAGCGCCTCGATGAACGCCGGGGAGCCCGCGGTCGCGCTGTACGAGCGGGCGGAGGACGCGTTGCCCGAGCACCCGTCCTTCAACCGTCAGCTCGGAGATCCGCTGATGCTGACGATGCTCAAGAACGCGTGCCGGGAGCTCAACTACCTGCTGGAGTGAGATACCGGGACCTCGTGTCAACGCTCGGGCGCGAGAATCGGCACGAAGGGCTCTCCTGACTTGGCGACCGAGTAGACCGCCGTCATCAGCTCTTGCATGCACGCCACGCGGATGACCTTGTGGGGCTTTCCGCGGCTCCTCAGGCTAGCGCCTGCCGTCGAGTAGGCCTCGCCTCGCAAGCTCGGCTCGGCCCCGCTCCCATGAACCTCCATGAGGAGGTCATACAAGCCTCACTGCATCGTCGCGTCGCCGGTGTACACGAGGGTGTAGCCCATCGCGTTCATCTGCCCCGAGGCCGTCACGACGAGGTCTCCCCCGGACCAGGACAGGTCGACCGTCACCGGCATCGCGAGGCAGTCGAGGGTGCTGTTGGTCTGGCTCGGGACCGCGCCACTGAACGCGACGATGCAGTTGATGGGGACGGCCGCGACGTTGCACGGCAGCGTGCCGGTGGCGTTGCCGCCGGTGACGGTCGCGCTCGCCGTGCTCCCCGCGTCGCAGGGGAGGCTCCCCGCGGCTCCGAGGTCCAGGAGCCCGCTCGCCGGGCCCGAGTAGCTCCCGTCGCCGCCGCCCGCGTCGTCGTCGTCGGTCGCGTCGTCGTCGTCCACCGCGTCGTCGTCGTCGGTCG
>CAZEKB010000129.1:0-20376 GCA_964512225.1 uncultured Rickettsiales bacterium
TGTAGCTCCCGTTGGTTGGAAACTGGGGAGCTATTCCCGATCTGGGGTACTAGGGGCCCTCGCGGACCGTGGCTTGCGGGGCAGGGCCCCTCCTCGAATCGACGGACTATACAACCCGCGATCGCCGTCGGGTCACTGTCGACGGGTGGAGTACGAGCCCCCGCGCGCCGCGGATCGATCCCGGGTCGAAAAAGACCCGAAAACGTCCCCACGGACTCCCGGCGGGCGGCAACAGCTCGGGTGTTTCACCGAACCGGGCCGGTTCTTGCCGGGGCGCCCCCCTACGCGCCCGCGGCCCAGGCGTCGTGGGCGGCCAGGGCCGCGTCTCCGTACAGGCGGACCGCCCAGGCCCGCCGCTCGTCGCCCGCGACGGTCACCCCGAGCCCGTCGGCGACCCGGTTCATGTAGGCGAAGCAGGCCGCGACGTGCACGACGTCGTGGATCGCCCGGTCGTCGAGCCCCGCGGCTCGCAGCGGCGCCAGGTGCCGGGCCCGCAGGGTCCCCGGGGCGAGCGTGGTGCGCGCGACGTGGGTCACGATCTCGGCCTCGGTGGCGGCCAGCTCCGCCCCCGACCCCGCGACGGCCTCGATCACCGCCTCCACCGATTCGTCGGGCGCCGCGGCCCGCCCGGCCCCCGCCGCGAGCGCGCGGACCAACCGCACGACGTCGGCCTCGTCCATCCCGTGATCACGCAGGAACCCCGCGTGCGACACCGTTCAGTAGAAGCAGTCGTTCAGCGCCGACACCGTCGTCGCGATCAGCTCCTCGCGGCGGCGCCCGAGGCTCGACCCCCCGAACGTGACCGCGGCGTTGAGCTGCAGGACCGCGCGCAGCGTCTTCGGGGCGGGCTTCATCACCCCCACGACGCGGGGCACCGGCCGACCTTCGGCGCGGTATCGCTTCGTGAGCCGAGCGAGCTCGGACGTGGCCTCGTCGTCGGGCAGCTCGATCCAGGCCACGGCTCCTCCTCAGACCCGCAGTGTGAGCTCGCGACGGAACGTCGCGTCCGACGCGTCGGGCCCCTTGCCGTCGGCGGCGCGCCGGAGCAGCCGCCAGATCTGCCCGCCGAGGACGTCGATCTCGGTGGAGATGTACTCCTCGCCGCCGAAGCGCTCGATCGCGTCGGTCTGCAGCTCGAGGATGCGCACGTCCTGCCGGAATACGCGCATCGCCACCGGGCCGATGAAGGGCGCCACGAGCCAGCCCGGCAGGGGCAGGCGGAACGCGACGACCGCGAACACGCGGGTCAGGAAGTCGGAGATCGGCGTGCACAGCGAGATCGCCGTGAAGTGGCTCTCCTCGCCGAGCCGGTACTCGACCTCGCCGATCGACGGGAGCCGGAAGCGGTCGTAGTGCGTCACGATCCCGCCCGACGGCGACAGGATCCGCGCCGCGAGGCCGGGGGGCCGGGGCTCGTCGAGGTACTCCGCCTGCACGCCCTGCGCGTCGCGGGTGACGACGCAGCGGATGTCGTTGGGCTCCGCGTTGCCCCGGAACAGGCCCCGGTGAAGGAAGGCGGTGTGGGGGACGTCGAGGGCGTTCTCGAGCGTCGCGTGCAGCGATCCCGGGAACTCCACCGTGCGGCGGACGATCGTATACCCGCGGCCGTCGCCGATCGGCAGCCTGTAAGGCTCCGCCGTGGGCTCGTCGTCCGGCTCGGCCCACACCCACACGTAGCCGTCCTGCTCCCGCACCGCGAACGCCGGCGCGTTGCGGCCCCGCGCCTCGGGGTCGCTCGTGAGGCCCGGCACCTTGCGACACGCGCCGGAGCAGTCGAACTCCCAGCCGTGGTACGCGCACTGGACGTTGTCCCCCACGACCCGCCCTTCGCTGAGCGGCACGTTCCGGTGGGGGCAGCGATCCAGCAGGGCGCCGGGGGTGCCGTCGGCCGCGCGGAACAGGGCCAGGGGGACCCCGAGGACCACCCGGGAGATCGGCGGACCTCTCAGCTCCTTCGAGGTGCAGGCGACGTACCAGGCCCGCGTGATGCGCACGACCGACCGCCGACCCTTGCGGGTGGCGGGGACGAGGGAGGCGGCCGGGTCGGGCGAGGACACGCCGCGGACTATAGGCAGCCGCGGGGGGGTTGCACTCGTCGCGCAGTTCGCTAGAACTCCGCGCCGCGCCCCGAATCGGGGCCGAACATGTTCCAGATCGCTGGAGGGATCGATGATCGAGGCAGTGGAGGTCGGTAAGCGCTACGGCGACTTGCAGGCCCTCGACGGAGTTTCTTTCACCATCGGGCGGGGCGAGGTCGTGGGCCTCCTCGGACCGAACGGCGCGGGCAAGACGACCCTGATCCGCATCCTGTGCGGCTACTTCGAGCCCACCGCGGGCCGGGTGTCGGTCGACGGCCTCGACGTCGTGGAGCACGTCCGCGCCGTGCAGGAGCGCATCGGCTACCTGCCCGAGCAGACTCCGCTGTACCCCGAGATGCTCGTGCAGGAGTACCTCGACATGGTCGCGGACCTCCGCGGGGTGCCGCGGGCGAGTCGTCGCTCCATGCTGTCCGACGCCGTGCACGCCACGGGGCTGGGCGATCACCTCACCCGCCCGATCGGCGCGCTCTCCAAGGGCTTCCGCCAGCGAGTCGGGATCGCCCAGGCGATCCTCCACCGCCCGAAGGTCCTGGTGCTCGACGAGCCCACCTCGGGCCTGGATCCGACCCAGGTCGTGCACGTCCGCGACCTGATCCGTCGCCTCGCGGAGACCACGACCGTCCTCTTCTCCACCCACATCCTCTCGGAGGTCGAGCAGGTCTGCGAGCGGGCGTTGATCGTGCTCAACGGACGCGTCCGGGAGGACGCACGCCTCGAGGACCTGCGGAGCACCCAGCGGGTCGTCGTGGGCGTGACCGGGGCCGATCCCGACGCCGCGGCGGCGGGCCTCGCGGCCGTCCCCGGGGCCGGGGCCGTGCGACACACGGGGCCCACGTCGTCGGGCCACCGGTTCGAGGTGGACGGCACGTCCGACGACCTCGCCCGCGGCCTCTACCGCGCGGTGCGCGACCGGGGCTGGGAGCTCGACGAGCTGCGCCCCGTCGTCCGCGACCTCGAGACGGTCTTCCGGGACCTCGTGCAGCGCGAGGGGGTGGCGGCATGAGCGGCTTCCTGCCCGCGCTCGGCCCGGTCGTCCGCAAGGAGCTGCGCGCCTACTTCCTGTCCCCCATCGCCCTGATCTTCGTGGCGACCTTCCTCCTCGCGGGGCTCTTCTCCTTCTTCTGGGTCGAAGGCTTCTTCGCGCGCGGCGTGGCCGACATCCGACCGCTCTTCACGTGGCTCCCCGTGCTCCTGATCTTCCTGGTCCCCGCCCTGGGCATGCGGCTGTGGTCCGAGGAGGAGCGCACCGGGACCCTCGAGCTGCTGCGCACGCTGCCGCTGCCCGCGCGGACCCTCGTGGCGGGCAAGTTCCTGGCGGGCCTGACGCTCGTCGCCACGGCCCTCGCGCTCACGCTGCCGGTCCCGATCACGGTCGAGCTGCTCGGCGACCTCGACTGGGGTCCCGTCGTGGGCGGGTACGTCGGCGTCCTGTGCGTCGCGGGCGCCTACCTCGCGATCACGCTGTGCATCTCGGCGTCCACGCCCACGCAGATCGTGGCGCTCGTCTGGGGCTCCGTGGCCTGCGGCGCCCTCTACGCGGTGGGCTCGGAGACCGTCGCCTCGCTGTTCGGCAACACCGGCGGCGAGATCCTGCGCGCGCTCGGCGCGGGCAGCCGGTTCGACTCGATCCTCCGGGGCGTGGTCGACCTGCGCGACCTCCTGTACTACCTGTCGCTCGTCGGCTTCTTCCTCGTCCTCGACACGGTGCTGATCCGCGCCCGGGCGTGGTCGGCCTCGACCGAGGGCGCGCCCCGACGCCGGGGGGCGGTCGTGTTCACCGTGCTCGTCGGCTCGAACCTGGTCGCCGCGAACGTGCTGTTCGCGGACGTGCGGGGCCTGCGCGTCGACCTCACCGCGGACCGGGAGTACTCGGTCTCGGACGTCACCCGCGCCGAGCTCGCGCAGGCCTCCGAGCCGGTGCTGATCCGCGGCTACTTCTCGGCGAAGACGCACCCCCTGCTCGCTCCCCTGGTGCCGCGCATCCGCGACCTCATCGAGGAGTACGGCGCGCTCGGCGGCGACGACGTCCGCGCGGAGTTCGTGGATCCGACGTCCGACCCGGAGCTCGAGAAGGAGGCGGACCAAGCCTACGGCATCAAGTCGGTGCCCTTCTCGTTCACGGACCGCCACGAGGCGTCGGTCGTCAACTCGTACTTCGACGTCCTGATCCGCTGCGGCGACCGCTACGAGACGCTCTCGTTCGACGACCTCATCGAGGTCGAGGCCCACGGGATGGACGTGAACGTCCGCCTGCGGAACCTCGAGTACGACCTCACCCGCGCCGTGCGCAAGGTCACCACGGGCTTCGCGTCGCTCGAATCGGTCTTCGCGCGGATGCCCGCCGAGGCGACCCTGACGGCCTACATCGGGGGCGCGCTGCCCGAAGGCTTCGAGGGCGTCGGGGCCGCGTTCGACGGGGTCGGCGAAGAGCTCGCGGCCCGGAGCCGGGGGCGGATGAAGGTGGAGCGGGTGGACCCGACGGCCCCCGGCGCGAAGGTCACCGAGCAGCAGCTCGAGGAGCGCTGGGGCCTGCGCCCGCTGGCGGCATCCATGTTCGCCCAGGAGACGTTCCACTATCACCTCCTGCTCCAGGTCGGCGACTACATCGAGCGGATCGTGGTGGGCGATCCCGCGTCGGAGGCCGAGCTGCGCGAGGCGGTGGTGGCCGCGCTCAAGCGGACGGGCCCGGGCACGCTCAAGACCGTCGGGATGGTCGTGGGGCAGGAGGAGGCGCCGCCCCAGACGATGCCGGGGATGCCGCCCCAGCGCCCCGGGGGGCTCACCTTCCGCACGCTCGAGCGCCGGCTGCAGCAGACCTACGAGGTGGAAACCGTCGACCTCGCCGGCGGCGCCGTCCCCGGCGACGTGGACGTCCTCCTCGTGCTCGACCCCCGCGACCTCGGCGACGCGGAGCGGTACGCCTTCGACCAGTTCCTGATGCGGGGCGGCTCCGCGATCGTCGCGTCGGGGAGCCACTCGCTGGACCTCTCGGCGATGGGCGGCGGGCTCGCGGTCAAGGCGATCGACTCCGGCCTCGGCGACCTCCTGCAGGGGTACGGCGCGCGCGTCGGCGACGGCGTGGTGCTCGACCTCCAGTCGGGCTCGTTCCCCATCCCCGTGACGCGCGACCTCGGCGGGTTCCGCGTGCAGGAGATCCAGCTCCAGCGCTACCCCGCGTTCGCCGACATCCGCGCCGACGGGATGGACGCCGACAACCCGGCCGTGGCGGGGCTCCCGTCGCTGCTGCTGCACTGGGCGTCGACCGTCGATCCGGTGGACGGCGAGTCGGACCGGGCCTCGGTGCTGTTCAGCGCGTCCGACGACAGCTGGATCGAGACCACCTACTCCGCGCAGCCCGACGCCGCCCACGGCGAGCTCGGCTGGGCGGTGCCCGAGGAGCGGCGGTCCCACCCCCTGGCCGTGACCCTGCTCGGCCCGTTCGACAGCGGCATCGCCGACGGCTCGGCGCCGGTCCTCCCCGACGCCCCGAGGGCCTCGCGCCTCTCGAAGTCGCCGGAGCGCAGCCGCCTGGTGGTGATCGGGTCGTCCAACTTCGTCGCGGACCCCGTGCTCCAGATCGGACGACAGGGCGGCGACGTCGCGCTCACCAACCTCGAGCTCGTGCAGAACCTCGTGGACTGGGCGCTGGAGGACGTGGAGCTGCTCCGGATCCGCACCCGCGGCCGTCACGCCCGGGTGCTCGAGCCCACCGAGGCGGACGAGCGTCGCGCGCTCGAGTTCGGCAACTACGCGTTCGCGCTCGTGGCGGTCTTCGGCATCGGCTTCGCGACCCTCGGGAGGCGTCGTCGGGCGGTTCCGGTCGCCCTCGACGCGCGGAAGGAGGTGGAGCGATGAACCGCATCAACACCGCCCTGGTGGCGCTCCTCGTGGCCCAAGTGGCCTGGATCGCGCTGTCTCGGCTGGGCGCGGACGAGGCCGTCGGCTTCGAGCGCGCGCTCGTGGTCGCCGACCTGGTGGCCGAGGAGATCCTGGCCGTGGACATCGCCTCGGGCGACGAGTCCGTGCGCCTCGAGCGGCGGAGCCCGG
This sequence comes from uncultured Rickettsiales bacterium, assembly GCA_964512225.1. Taxonomy (GTDB): domain Bacteria; phylum Myxococcota_A; class UBA796; order UBA9615; family UBA9615; genus CAZEKB01. Next base: position 6,147 of record CAZEKB010000129.1, read on the forward strand.
ACGCCGACTGGACCGTCGCCTCGGCCGACGGATGGCGGGCCGACGGGGAGAAGGTCGACCGCACGCTCGGCGAAGTCCTCGGGCTCGAGACGGCCGACCTGATCGCCACGAGCGAAGACCACCACGTGGATCTCCAGGTGGCGGACGGCGAGTACGAGCGTCGGCTGAGCCTCACGTCCGCGTCGGGGACGAAGGAGGTCGTGTTCGGCACGGCCGCCTCGGGCAGCGGCGTCCACGTGCGACGCGGCGGCGAGACCGACGTGTTCGCGGCCCGGGACTTCTCCACCTGGAAGCTGGGCACGGCGCCGAACAGCTGGATCGATCGGACGTACCTGGAGCTGCCACGGGACCGGGTCGGCGAGGTCGTGATCGAGGCGGCCGAGCGCTGGGTGTTCCGACGCGTCGAGGACGCCTGGACCGTCGCGGTGGGGGACGCCGAGCCCGTCGCCGCCAAGCAGGCGGGCGTGGACTCGATCCTCGGCAAGCTCGAGCGGCTCACGCTGTCGGAGGTGGTCGGCACGACGGACCCCGCCCCGGCCGACGGGCAGGTCCGGGTCGTCGCTTCGCTCACGGGCGGGCCCGACGGCCCCGCTCGCGCCGTGACCCTGCGGCTCGTGCCGAAGCCCGCCGAGCCCGACCCCGACGCCGACCCGGACGCCGAACCGAAGGCCCCGGAGCGGTGGCTCCTGCGCGCCGACTCCCAGACCCACACCGTCGAGGTCGGCCGATGGGCCGTCCGCCCCCTCGTGGAGCTCGATCTCTCAGCGGTCGTCGAGGCCTCCGAAGAGGAGCGGCAGGATTGACGGCTTTCTGACACTCCGGGCGTGAGGCTCTTGGTATGTGACAACTGCCGCGACCCCCTCGGAGTTCCCATGCGCCCTCGCTGTTCGGCCTTGAGCCTCGGTATCGCCTCGCTCCTGCTGCTGCCCGCGTGCGGCGGCCGGGGCGGCGGCGGTGGCGGGGGCGGGGGCGGCGGGATCCCCGCGGCCGAGCTCTCGGTGGACAAGGTGGCCCTCTACCAGGGCGTCGAGAACCTGCTCATGGAGGACCAGGACGAAGAGGGACCCACCGCGACGGTGGTCGCCGGCCGGGACGCGCTCCTCCGCGTCTTCGTGCACACGCACAACTCCTGGGAAGACCGCGAGATCGACGCGCAGCTCACCCTGAGGACCCTCGAGTACGACAGCGACGACGAGGAGTGGACCACCGCCTCGACGAAGCGATACACCGAGACGATGGACGTCGTGATCGGCAGCTCCGACTCGAGCAAGAGCTCCACGTTCAACTTCGAGATCGACGGCGAGGACATCGAAGCCGGGCGCATGTCGTACCGGGTGGACCTGTACGAGGGGAACCCGGACGACGCCGAGGGCGACGTCGAGTCGCCCCACTGGCCCGACGAGGGCGACTACCAGGAGTTCGAGCCGCGCAGCTCCGGCGACCAGCTCCGCATCGTCTTCCTCCCCCTGGAGTACCGCGCGGACGGCAGCGGCCGCCTCCCCGACACGTCGGACAGCCAGATCGGGATGCTGCGCGACGCGATCATGGCGCAGTACCCCACGCGCGAGGTCGACGTCGAGGTCGACGACCCGGTCCCCTGGAGCAACGCCATCTACCCCAACGGGGCGGGCTTCGATCGGGTGCTGCAGTACCTCTACGACATCCGGGATCGCTACGACTACGACGTCTACCTCTTCGCGCTGCATGCGCCCGCGTCCTCGTACGGCGACTTCTGCGCCGGCGGCTGCGTCGCCGGGCTGTCGGCCCTCGTGCGGAGCCCCGGGGACTTCTGGGGGCGGGTGAGCACGGGCCTCGGGTTCACGGGCGACCAGACCTCCGGGACGACCGTCCACGAGCTGGGCCACGCCCACGGACGGGGCCACGCGCCGTGCGGGACCCAGGGCGACGGCCCCTTCCCCTACAGCGGCGGCTCGATCGGCGTGTGGGGGTACGACATCATCGACAAGACGCTCAAGAGCCCGAACACCTACGCCGACTTCATGGGCTACTGCGACCCGACCTGGGTCAGCGACTTCACGTTCGACGAGCTGTTCGATCGCATCCGGGACGTCAACGGCGCCCGCAGCGTCGAGCGCGTCGAGGAACTGCCGACGTTCCGCACGCTGCTCCTGACGGTGGACGGCGGGCTCGAGTGGAGCCGGGACATCCGCCTGCCGGGCCTGAACGGGGACGCCGTGCCGAAGACGGTCGAGCTGCTGGACGAGGCGGGCGACGTGATCGGGACCGCCGAGGGGCGGCTGAGCCCGTTCAGCCACCTCTCCGGGGGCTTCCTGCACGTGCGCGACTTCGGCGACGACGTGGCCGCCGTCCGCGTCGCCGACTACGGAACGCTCGCGGTCGACCGGTGAGCCCGGCGCGGCCTGTATCCTCCGACTCGGCCGCGCTGCGCGGCCCGGGAGAAACGACTCATGCGACTGCTGCCCCTCGCCGGTGTCACCGCCGCCGCCCTCTTCGCCGTGTCCTTCGCCGCGGTCGACGCGCACGCCTGCTCGTGCGCCCCGCCCCCCGACGCCGCAGTGGCGTTCGAGGGCGCGACCTTCGTCTTCGAGGGCAAGGCGGGGGCGATCGCTCCCTCGACCCCCGAGACCGACGGGAGCGTCTCGGGGCTCGCCCCCAAGACGGTCACGTTCACGGTCCAGCGCTCCTGGAAAGGCGGCCTGTCCGGCTCCACGACGGTCACCACCGCGAGCAGCTCGGCGGCCTGCGGGCGCAACTACAAGATGGGCGAGAGCTACCTGATCTACGCCTCCAAGAACGAGGCGGGGGGGGCGCACGACACGCTCTGCTCCCGCACCCGCCCCAGCAAGGGCGCCGACGACGACTTCACCGTGCTCGACGGCCTCGCGACCGGCGCGCCGAGCACCGACACCCCCGCCCAGACCGGCGAGCCCGGCGGCGAGGCGGGGGGTGAAGCGGGCGCCGAGGGCGCGGACGCGGGCGAGGCGGGCGCCGACGGGGCCGAGGCCGGCGAGGGCGAAGGCTCCACCGAAGCGGGCGACGGCGTGGGCGACGCGACCGCCGACGCCGGGGAGGCCGCGGGCGACCCGGGCGACGCCGATACGAAGACCGAAGGAGGCGAAGCCGCCCCGGCCGATCCTCCGGCCGAGACCGGAGGCGGGGACGAGGCGGATCCGGGCTGTTCCATGGCCGCCGCCCCCGGGGGCGCGATGATCCTCGCGCCGGCCCTCGTCGCGGCGCGCCGACGACGCGCGCACACGTAAGGGCGCGCGCGCACAGAAAAGTCGCCCGCTCGGTGGATCTCCCTGTAAGGTGATGAATGGCCGGGTTTCGATCGGTTCGGAGCCTATTTCGGCAGATTTCATTCGCTCGGGGAGACCCCATGATTCGCAACCCCACCTTCCGCGCCCTCGTCGGGCTCACGTGTTGCTTGGCCCTCGCGGCCTGCGCCGAAGAGCCGGAACTCACCGACATCGGCGACGGCCCCGTCGACACCGTCACCACCGCGCTGACCGGCCAGGTCCGCACCGTCTCGGGGCTCCCCGTGGCGGACGCGACCGTCACGGTCGGTGATCGCACGACCATCACGGACGACCGCGGCGTCTTCGAGCTCACCGATCTCGACGTGAACGCCCGGGAGATCATCGCCACGGCCGAGGGCTACGGCACCGGCCAGATGCCGCTCGCGCTGGAGGATCGCCGGACCCAGCAGGTCACGATCCACGTGCTCGAGACCAAGACCCTGTCCATCCCCGACGGCGCCCTCGGCGGCCGGGTCATGGGCGAGGACGGCGTGAACCTCGGCTTCCCCGAAGGTTCCTTCGTGGCCGCGGACGGCACCACCGTGACCGGCTCCGTGGACGTGCAGTACACGCTCATGAACACCCCCGGCTCGATCGTCGCCGCCCCCGGCGGGATGATGGCGCGCATCGAAGCGGGCGAAGAGGCGATGCTCGAGAGCTTCGGCATGATCGAGGTCCTCCTCTCCTCCGACGGCGAGCCCGTCGAGTTCGAGGGCGAGGCCGAGGTCGACATCCCGCTCGCGGACGCCGAGCAGTTCGAGGACGGCGAGGTCATCGGCCTGTGGAGCTTCGACGAGGCCACCGGCGCCTGGGCCCTCGAGGGCGAAGGCACGGTCGACGACGGCCTCTTCCGCGCGAAGGTGAGCCACTTCAGCTTCTGGAACGCCGACCAGGTCAGCCAGACCACGTGCGTGAAGGGCAAGCTGATGGACCCGTACGGCGAGCCCCTCGGGCGCGTCCAGGTCACCCACGCGGGCGTCAACTACAACGGCTCCTCCTCGACCATGTCGTCCTCCGACGGCCAGTTCTGCACGCTCGCGCGTCGCGCCAGCACGGCCAGCATGGCCACGTCCGGCCGCCTCGCCGACGGCACGCCGTTCAGCTGGGTCCAGCAGACGCAGACGTCGTCCACCCCCGGCAACTGCGGGAACATCTCGGTCTGCACCGACCTCGGCGAGATCCTCGTGGCCGCGGCCGACGGCGACCTCGACGACGACGGCTACAGCGCCTGGGAAGGTGACTGCGACGACAACGACCCGACCCGCTCCCCGGCCGCCCCCGAGGTCTGCGACGGCATCGACCAGAACTGCAACGGTCGCGTCGACGACGTCTTCCAGGACGCCGACCGGGACGGCTTCGACATCTGCGTCGACTGCGACGACACCCAGGCCGACGTCTACGCGGGCGCCCCGGACGTCTGCGACGGCATCGACGACAACAACTGCGACGGCGTGGTCGACCTCCGCGAGTCCGACCAGGACCTCGACGGGCTCTCCCGCTGCGACGGCGACTGCCAGGACAACGACCCGACGACCCAGGCCGCCTGCACCTTCTTCGACGTCGAGGTCGCCCAGACCTTCGCCTGCGGGCGCATGAGCGACGGCATCACCTGGTGCTGGGGCGACGCCGGTCCGCAGACGACCGCCATCGCCGAGCCCTTCTCCACGATCGACGTGGGCGCCACGTTCGCGTGCGGCCTCGACGAGGTCGGCAACGCGCAGTGCTGGGGCGACAACACGCACGGCCAGCTGAACGTCCCCGAGGTGCTCTTCTCCGACATCGTGGTCGGCGGCGACTTCGCCTGCGGCGTCCAGACGGACGGCGTGCTCCTGTGCTGGGGCAACCCGGCCGACGGCCGCACCGACCCGGTGCTGGGCGTCTACCGCGACCTCTCCGCCGCGGACGCGTCCGCCTGCGCCATCCTCGGCAACGGCGCCCTGCGCTGCTGGGGCCAGGGCACGGTCTCGGGCACGCTCTACCCGTCCTACACGTTCAACCAGGTCGCGGCCGGCTCGGACCACAGCTGCGCGGTCACGGACGGCGGACAGGCCATCTGCTGGGGCAACAACCAGCACGGTCAGACGACCCCGCCCGTCGCCGAGTTCGCCGAGGTCGGCGTGGGCTCGACCCACACCTGCGGCCTGACGACCGAGGGCAAGGTCGAGTGCTGGGGCGACAACGGCAACGGTCAGGCCGAGGCGCCGCGAGGGTCCTTCTCCGCGATCAGCGTCGCCGGTGACGCCGCCTGCGGCATCCGCCCGGGCGGCCTCGTCGAGTGCTGGGGCTCCGCAGCCCACGGCCTCCTCGACAGCCCCTGAGCGGCCCTTCCGGAACCCGACGAATCACCGCGGGGCTCGCCATCACGGCGGGCCTCGCGGTCGTCGCTTGGGGACTGCGGACCTGGGTCTTCCCCCCACGCCTGCTCTCCAACGCCGAGCTGATCGCCATCGCCGAGGAGGCGGCGCCGCCCCGGTGGGACGACGTCGCCCGGGCCTCGCCCGTGTTCGACGCGGTGTTCATTCAGCCCGACCGCGAGCAGGGCTGGGAGGACCCCGAGCGCCGCCGCGCGGACCTGGAGCTCGCCGCCGAGCGCGGGGTGCGGACGCTGATCGTCCAGTACCTCGCGCACGGGGCCGACTCGCTGCTCGCCCCCCGCGCGGACGGCGGGGACGAGACGGCCGACCTCCTCGACGACGCCGTGTCGCTCGGCCTCGATGTGTGGCTGGGGACGCGGGAGGACCCCGCGATCTGGGATGAGACGGAGGTCCCGGTGCCGGTCTGGAGCGCGGCCGCCGCCGCGGGGATCGCGGTCGGCCGTCAGATCGGGGAGCGGTACGGCGATCACCCGGCGTTCACGGGCTGGTATTGGACGCCCGAGGCCGTGTGGGCCACGCCGCCGGACGCGTCTCGGCTCGGTCGCCTGAGCCGCATCACTCGGCGCGCCGTGCGCAAGCTCCGGGCCGCCGCCGACAAGCCCGTCGCCGTGCCGCTGGGCGCCACCGACGGCGGCTGGGAGGGAGTGTACGGCGGGGCCTGGTGCCGCTACGCCGAGGTGTCCGGGGCGGACCGGATCGTCGCCATGGACGGGGTGGGCACCGCTCACCTCGACGTCGCCTCCCTGGGCCGGTTCTACGGGGCCCTGCGGGGCTGCGCCGAGCGGGTCGGGTTCGAGCTCGTGGCCGACATCGAGGCCTTCGGGCCGGGGATCCCGCCCGCGCCGACGCGGCTCGAGCGGCAGCTGGTCGCGGCGATGGGCCTCGCGCACCGGCGCGCCGCCTTCGACCTCGGGCACTACCTGCAGCCCCGCTCCGAGGGAGGCCGCTTCTGGGCGAACCCGGCCGGGCCGCCCGCGACGATCAACACCGCCGAAGCCGACCGCGACGACCGCGGCGCCCGCGTGGAGGTGGCCTCGCCGGCCGCACGCGTGGACATCCTCACGGAGCCGCCCCACCCCGAGTCCGTGGAGCTGTACGCGATCCTCGACCAGGGCGACGCGCAGTACCTGGGCGCCCCCCTGCTGACCCACGGGCCGGGGCGGTTCCAGCGCACGTGGCTGTGGCGCCCGCCCCCCGGCTCGGAGCCGGTGCGGGAGTTCGAAGTCGTCCTGCGCTGCGAGACCACGCCCGGCCCCTGGGAGGTCCTGGCGGTCGGACACTGACCCGACCGGATCTGCTAAACGGCAGCCATGGACGTTCAGGAAGCGCTGCTGACCCGACGCACGATCCACAAGTACCGGGCCGGGGCGCTGCCGGACGGGGCGCTCGACGAGGCGCTCCTCGCGGCGCACCACGCCCCCAACCACAAGTTCACGGTGCCCTGGCGGTTCACGGTCGTCGGCGACGAGACCCGCGCCGCGCTCGTGCCCATCGGAGTCCGCGCCAAGGCGGAGCGCAAGCCCCTGCGCGCGGGGCAGGAGGAAGCCATCCGCGCGAAGCTGCTCCAGGCGACGGCGCTGGTCGTGGTGTCGCGCGTGCGTTGCACGGACCCCTTCACCGCCCGCGAGGACTACGCGGCCTGCGCGTGCGCCGTCCAGAACCTGATGCTGTCGCTGCACGGCAAGGGCATCGCCAGCAAGTGGACCACGGGCGGGGTCACCCGCCACCCCTCCGCCTACGAGGCCCTCGGGATCGACGGCGCCGAGGAGGAGATCGTGGGCTGGGTCTGGGTCGGCTGGGCGGCCGCGACGGCGCCCCCGGTGCGCCCCCCCATCGAAGACGTCGTCCGCCGCCTGCCCTAGCCCTCCAGCAGGCGGAGGCCCTCCACGACGACCGCTCCGTCGGCGCCGGGCCGCGTGCCCTGCTCGGCGAGGTGTCGGCGCCAGCGCCGCGCTCCCCGGACGCCCCGGAACAGGTTGGGCATGTGGCGCAGGAGTCGATACGGCTTGTCCCCCGCGGCGGCGAGTCGGTTCGCTTCTTCGACGCACGCAGCGGCCACGTCCCGGGCGGTGGGGGGCTCGCCGGCCTCGCCGTAGACGTCGCGATCAATGGACGCGAACAGCATCGGGTCGTCCGCGGCCGCTCGCCCGATCATCACGCCGTCCACCACGTCGAGGTGGGCGAGCAGCGCCTCGAGCGTGGTGATGCCTCCGTTGATCTCGATGCGCAGGTGGGGGAAGTCGGCCTTGAGGCGGTGCACGTCGGCGTAGCGCAGCGGGGGCACGTTCCGGTTCTGCTTGGGCGACAGGCCCTGGAGCCATGCCTTGCGGGCGTGGACGGAGAAGCGGTCGGCGCCGGCGCGGCTCACGACGTCGACGAAGCGCGCCATGTCTTCGTACCGGTCCAGGTCGTCGATGCCGATGCGGTGCTTGACCGTCACCGGCACGCTCACGGCCGCCCGCATGGCCGCGACCCCCTCGGCGACCACCTCCGGGCGCGCCATCAGGCACGCTCCGAAGCGTCCGCTCCGCACCCGGTCCGACGGGCAGCCGACGTTGAGGTTCACCTCGTCGTATCCCCGGTCCTCGGCCAGCTTCGCGCACGCGGCCAGCGCGCGGGGGTCGTCGCCCCCCAGCTGCACGGCCACCGGGTGCTCGACGGGGTCGAAGTCGAGCTGGTCCGTGCGACCGCCCTGCAGCAGCGCGCCGGTCGTGATCATCTCCGTGTACAGCAGCGTGCGCTTCGTGATGTGCCGCATCAGCCGGCGGAAGTGCCGATCGGTGACGGCCATCATCGGCGCCACCGAGACGGGGTGCGCCTCGCCACGGGGCCCGTCGGCCGGGCTCGCGTCTTGCACCAGGGCTTGCGGCGTGGGCGGTCGCTCTCGCACGATCGCCGCATCATGCCCCTTCCCCTCCGCCCCGGTGCCCGAATGCGTCTCCCCACCGCGACTTCCCTGACCGCCCTCCTGGTCGCCTTCGCGTGCGTCCCCGACCTCGGCAACGGCCCCCTGCCGACCGACGACGACGACGCCGTGGACGACGACGACGCCGTGGACGACGACGACGCCGTGGACGACGACGACGTGGTGTGGGACGACGACGACGACGACGACGACATCTGGGACGCCTGCTCCGCGACGGGCGTGCAGGGTCTGTGGTTCGAGCACGACGTGCCCGAGCAGCTCCTCGGCCAATGGATCCAGGGCGAGGTCGCGTCCGAGGGCGAGACGCTGATCGTCCTGACCGACGCGGGCGAGGTCTACTCGGTGTTCGTCTCCATGCCCGAGGTCCTGTGGGGGATGAACGGTCCCGGGCGCGTGCTGGTCTGGGCGGGCTCCCCCAACGGCAACTCGATCCCGTACGGCGTGGCCGTCGAGGCGGGGGGCCTGCGGGCGATGGCGGGGGTGGACACCAACCCCCCGCTGCCGGTCATCGATGCCTTCGGCGTCACCATCTCGACCCTGCCGGACGGCTGCAGCGAGCCGATCGCGACCGACTGCGGCGACCAGGGGGCGCTCCCCCTGCAGGTGGTGTTCGAGGACGGGAACGTCGCGATGGCCACCGAGATCCTCCCGGGCGAGGGCACGTGGCTCGGCGGCTACTGGTTCCAGGCGATGCATGGCGTCCACACGCCCCAGCCGCGGTGCCCGGACATGGTCGTGGAGTCCTGGTCCTACGCGCTGTGGATCCCCGAGTGGGACGGCTGAGCGGACCTCAGGGGACGTCCCAGCGGAAGAGGTCGCCGTTGACCCCGACGGTGTAGAGGGCGTCGGGCGTCACCAGGGGGGTGGCGATGCTGCGCACGTTCATGTCCACGCGCCACAGGACGTCGCCCGTGGCGGCGTCCACCCCGTGCAGCCCGCCGTCCTCGGAGACGACGAGCAGGCTCTCGCCGTCCCACACGGGCGACCCGAGGACGTCGGCGCCGAAGTCCGTCGACCACACCTCGTCGCCGGAGGCGCGGTCGATCGCGTACACCTTCCAGTCCCAGGAGCCCGCGAAGACCGTCTCCTCGGTGACGGCCGGAGACGCCGTGATGTTGGCGCCGGTCTCGAACCGCCAGCGGGGCGTCCCGTCCGCGGCGAGGGCGTGCAGCTTGTTGTCCCAACCGCCGATGTAGAAGACCCCGCCGTACCAGGCCGCCGTGCTGATGACCTGCTCGCCGGTGTCGTCGCTCCACAGGATGTCGCCGGTCGCCGCGTCGAGCCCGTGGATGGGCCCCCCCCGCTCGGCCACGACGAACATCGAGCGGTCGGGCGGGAACGTGGCCGACGACGACGTCGTGGACCCGAGCTGCTGCTCCCAGAGCGCTTCGCCGGTCTCCACGTCCAGGGCCACGACGTACCCCGACTTGTCCGAGGTGTAGATCACGCCGTCCACGAGCGCGGGCGACGCGAGGGTGTCCTCGTGCATGGGGTAGGCCCACACCGGTCGGCCCGCGACGCGGCGCTCCAGCAGGTGGACCTCCGCCTCGGTCGTCCCCACCGCGATGTGGTCGGCCGTGAGCACCACGGAGCCGTTGAGCTCCGCCCCGAGGTCGCGCTGCCAGGCGATCGCGCCGGAAACCGCGTCGACGGCCGTGAGGAACCCGCCCCGCGTGCCCTGGTAGATGAGGCCGTCGCAGGTGAGGGGTCCGCCCCCGAGGAACATGGCGCCGTCGTAGGGCTCCGGCTCGTCGGTGAACACGTCGCCCGACGGGAACCCGCCCCAGTCCAGGTCGCCGCCGCCGAGCTCGAGGCCCGAGACGTTCACCGCCCACCCCGGCGACGGGGCCGACCGCGGGATCACGTGCTCCGTGTGCCCCTGGCGCTCGGGCGTGCTCCGGAACATCTGAAAGCACTCGGGGGCGACGGCGTCGTCGTCGTCCGGGGGCGGGGGATCGACCTCCCCGGGGACGCAGCCCGCGGCGGCGACCAGGAGCAGCAGCGCGCGTCGGATCATCGCCTGAGGACGACCCCGCGCCGGGTGGGCACGCCCGCGTTGACGGTCGTCGTGCCGTCGGGCCAGCGCACGACGACCCCCACCTCGTCCGCGTCGCCGAGGCCCAGGAGGACCTCGTTGGGGCCGGACGACATGACCTCGTCGCTGCCCACGGCGTTGTCCGCCATCGCGATCACGGCCCCGTTCGCCCAGGCCTCGACGCGCGCCCCCACCGCGTCGATGTTCGGGGCGGGCTGCTCCAGCTCGACCCGCAGCCACCGGTTGGCGTTGCACCCCCCCCGATGCGCGCGGGGGCCGTCGAACAGCGCCCAGGTGACGAGGTCCGGGAAGCCGTTGCGGTCGACGTCGGCCACGACGGCCGCCCGGGTGCGCTCGGGGTTGTCGACGCCCAGCGCCTCGGCGATGTCCTCGAAGGTCTCGCCGTCGGTCGTCCACACGGTGTCGGGCTGGTCCTCGCGGTTCTGCGTGTTGTTGGGTGTGCGCCCGTCGACCTTCGTGGGCATGTGGCCGTAGCCCGTGAAGAGCTCGAGATCGCCGTCGTTGTCGTGATCGAACCACGCCGTCGGCCAGGAGATGTCGCCCGAGGAGCCGTCCGAGAAGCCGGCCACGGCCAAGGACACGTCGGTGAAGATGCCGCCGTCGTTGCGCGCGAGGGTGGTCGCGCCCGCGTTCGTGATGTGCAGGTCGTAGTCGGCGTCGCCGTCCATGTCGCCGATGGCGAGGCCCATCCCGAGCATGCGGAAGTCCAGGGCGGCCTCCGGCGTGTGCTCCAGCTTCCAGGCCCCGTCGCCGCCCGCCTGCCCGGCGTTGCGGAAGTAGAGGTTGCCGATGATGTCGGGGTCCTCGGCGGCGAGGTCGTTGACGATGTAGAGGTCGAGCCAGCCGTCGTCGTCGAGGTCGACCCAGCCGCCCAGGAACGCGTAGCCGTGCTCCTCTTCGCCGAGGATCCAGTCGATCCGGTCGCGATAGCGCCCGTTCTCTTCGCGGACGTAGAGGTGATCGGGGTCCGGCGTGTAGGAGTCGCCGGGGCCGAAGGAGCCGCGGCCGTGGTTGGCCACGTAGAGGTCGAGATCGCCGTCGCGGTCGAAGTCGGCCCAGGACGCGGTGATCGTGCGGTCGTCGTCGCGGCCGGCGAGGCCCAGCTCCTCGGTGATCTCGGAGAAGTTGCCGGTCCCGTCGTTCTCGAAGAAGCGGTTGTGGCCCATGTAGAGCAGGAAGACGTCGAGGTCCTCGTCGTCGTCGATGTCGATCGCGCTGACGCCGTGGGCGAAGTCCGCGTCCCCGGGGAGCCCGCGCGCCTCCGCGTCGACCGGGGTGAAGCCGAAGTCCCCGTCGCCCAGGAAGAACTTGGGCCCCTCGACCGCGTCCGAGAAGAGCAGATCGAGGTGGCCGTCGCCGTCGAGATCGCCCAGGGCGAAGCCTCCGTGCACCTCGATCTCGGCCGACGGGTGCAGGACCGGGTCGGTGGTCCAGGGGGGCGTCGCGGACGCGTACTCGACCCCCGCCGAGGCCGTGACGTCGGTCATGGGGAGGACCGGACCCGAGACGGGCGACCCGCACGTCACGGCGTCGCCCAGCTCGATCTCGGCGGGCTCGCCCGGGGGGAGGCGATCGTCGACGGGGTCGGCCGAGTCGTCGTCGTCGCCGACGCAGCCGGCCAGGAGGAGGAGCGCGAGCAGGGACCGGGTCAAGGCAGCACTTCCACGTCGGAGAGCGAGAGTCGGACGGGCAGCTCCAGGCCGACGGACCGCAGCCCTGCGAGGCACTCGGCCGACGCGAGGTCCCGGGGCTCTCCCTCCCCGAACCACAGCGGCGTATTGGGGGACGGATCCAGCACGTGCTCCCACCCCGCCGCTTCGAACTCGATCCGGCCGTCGTCGTCCCAGGTGAGGGTCCGCTCGGACTGCTCCATGCACGGGAGCAGCTCTTCGCGGAGCGCGGTCGGCTCGCCTTCGGGCGGGGCCTCGACCCAGAGAGCGTCGCCGTCGAAGATCCACGCGCGCTCGACCGCGCTCTCGAAGAGGCCGCACGTGAGCGTGCCCACGAGCGTGCTGCCCTCGCGCACGTCGGGAGGCGGGGCCGGATCCCAGGTGAAGCGGACGTAGCTGCTGTCGTCGACCGGCGGCGTCTCGCGGGGGGCCGGGACGCAGGCGACGAGGAGGCCGGCGATCAGGAGGGGGGCGCGCACCACGACGACGTTAGCCGAGCGCGGGCCGCGCCACCGGGGCAGTTCGAGCCCCGACTCGCCGCATCGATGCCATTCTGGGGCTCGATGCCCCGCGATCGCTCCGCCGAGGACCCCTTCGACCGCTTCCTGCGCTGGCTCAAGGCCCTGCTCGCCGCGGTCCGCAGGCGCCTCGACGCGATCGTCGCGCGCCTGGTCCTCACGGTCACCCCCGGCACCGGCGTCTGAGCCATGGACGCTTCTCTGTATTGGGTGGTCACGCTCACCGTCCTCGTCGCCGTCACTGCCTGGATCGGCGTGCGGGCATTGCGAAGCGGGGCGGGGCCGACGGGCAGCCCGACCGGCGATGCGGGCCCGCCCGAGGTGGAGCCCCCCCCGCCGCTCCCCGAGTTTCGGTACCACCCGGACCCCGTCGCCACGGGGTCGGTCGTGGCCTCGACCGCAGCCTGCGAGTCTTGTGGGCGCCGCCGCGGCTACGCCCTGACCAGCACCATCTACGCCGAGGAGGAGGTCGAGACCGTCTGTCCCTGGTGCGTCGCCGACGGGACGGCCGCCGCGAAGTTCGATGGCGAGTTCAACGACTCCGCGGGCGTGGGCGGGTATGGACGGTGGGACGCGGTCCCGCCCGACGTGGTCCGAGAGGTCTCCGAGCGGACCCCGGGGTTCATGGGGAGGCAGCAGGAGCGTTGGTGGACCCACTGCGGCGACGCCGGGGAGTTCCTGGGGCGCGCGGGCACGGAGGACGTCGAACGCCACTCGGCGCAAGCGTCCATTCGGGAGGAGCTCGGCCTGGACGACGGACCCGAGTGGAGCCGGTACCTCGCGTCCCTGGACTCCGACGGGCAGCCGACGGCGTACCTGTTCCGGTGTCGCGTCTGCGGGGCCGTGGGCGGGTACAGCGACTGCACCTGACGCTCGCGCGCCCCGGGGGCAGGGCGGCCGGTCAGTAGAGGCGGACCTCGGCGACCTGCGCCTCGCAGCTGCTGATGCGCAGGTGGTCGACGGGCCCGGTCGCGGTGGCGTCCAGGACGTCGGAGTTCGAGTCCACCGAGGTCGTGTCGCTGCCGATGACGTTGTCGCCCGCGTCGAACAGTTCGAGCGGCATGTCGTAGCCGGGCGTGTAGTCGGTGACGTCGGCCTCGACGCGGGTCACCGTGCAGTCGAGCGCGCCCACGTCGATGCGCAGGCCCGCGGGGAAGATCCACACGAACCCGACGTCGCCCTGAGCGGCGCAGCTGCCCGCGGCGCAGGCGCCCTCGACGAACTGCACTTCGACGCCCGCCTCGGTCCACGCCACGTTGCACGTGTCGTTGCCGGTGGCGTTGTCCAGGGGCACGGTCACGCCGCCGCGGTCGGCGCACGGCTCGGGGCCGGCGTCGTCGTCGTCGGTGGCGTCGTCGTCGTCGACCGCGTCGTCGTCGTCGACCGCGTCGTCGTCGTCGACCG
>CAZEKB010000130.1:0-18270 GCA_964512225.1 uncultured Rickettsiales bacterium
GGACGGGGTGCTCGGGGTCGCCCGGGAGCTTGTGGGGCGGGGGGGTGGGCCCCCCCGCGGGGGGGGGGGCCCCCACCGCGGCCCGGACCGCGCGCGCCGGGCCGAAGGGGAAGATCGAGTCGATCAGCACGAGGTCGACGCCCCGGTGGGCCGCGAGGTCGCCGATGGCCGTGGGGTGCACCAACGCGGCGCTCACGGTGTGCCCCGCGGCTCGGAGATCGTTCGCGAACAGACACATGGCGAGGTGGGGCGCCTGGTGTCGGTGCTCGAGCTCGCACTGCAGGAGGAGGAGCCGGGCCATCGCGCGCGAGCTTAGAGCACCGCTCGGCGGCTCTCCGTCGCGTGCGTTCGGGACCCCGATCCGCCATGCTCCGCGCACCGCGCGGCGTCGGAATGAACGGCGGGCCGCGGGGGTCTCCCTCACGCCCCACGGAGCGAGTGCAGACATGAGCAGAAGCGTGAACCCGGGGCGTGTGGGCGTCCTCATGGGCGGCCTCTCCACCGAGCGGCCCATCTCCTTCAAGTCCGGCCGGGCGGTCGCCGAGGCGCTCCGGAGCCGCGGCTACGAGATCGTCGAGATCGACGTGGGTCGGGACATCGACCAGGTGCTGCGCGCGGAGCGCATCGACACCGCGTTCCCCGTGCTGCACGGCAAGTGGGGCGAGGACGGCTGCATCCAGGGGCTCCTCGAGAGCATGGGGATCCCCTACGCGGGCCCGTCCGTCGCGGGCGCGGCCCTGACCATGGACAAGGTCGTCACGATCCATCTGCTCCGCGGGTGCGGGGTGCCGGTGCCCGACGGCGTGGTCTGGACGGCCGAGCAGGGCGCTGCGCCCGCGTCGCTGCCGTTCCCGTACCCGGTCGTGGTGAAGCCGGTGCGCGAGGGGAGCTCGTTCGGCATCACGATCGTGGAGGACGCCTCGGGCCTCCAGGAGGCCGTGGGCAAGGCCCTGGCCCTCGACGACCGCGTCCTCATCGAGGAGTGCGTCCCGGGCCCGGAGCTGACGGTCGGCGTCCTCGACGGTCGGGCCCTGCCCGTGGTGGAGATCGCCCCCAAGGAGGGCTGGTTCGACTTCGATCGGAAGTACACGAAGGGCCTCACCGAGTACCACGTCCCCGCCCGGATCGACGACGGTCTCCGCGACCGCGTGCAGGCGATCGGCCTCGAGTCCGCGCGCCTCACGGGCTGCCTCGACTCCTGCCGGGTCGACGTCATGGGGGGCGGAGACCGCGGCCCGCGGGTGCTCGAGGTCAATACGATCCCGGGCATGACCGGCACGAGCCTGCTGCCCATGGCGGCGGCCGCCGAGGGCGTCGACTTCCCGCACCTTTGCGAGCATCTCCTGCTCATGGCGCGGCTCCGGAACGGACCGGCGTAGCCCGATCGGGGCCGGAGCGGTGGTTTTCGCCCTGTGCTAGATTTCGGTCGCTGAGTTGCGCCGTGCTCCCGCCGAGGGGGCCGTCACGAGGGGAAGCCGTTGCAGCCGAAGGCCGAGCTCGTTTTCTTGAGCGGAGATCGAGCGGGAGAGCAGTTCCCGCTGGAGCAGGGGCGGACCGTCATCGGTCGTCAGGTCGGCGACCTGATCGTCGGCGACAAGGAAGTCTCCTCGATCCACGCGATCATCTCCTACGAGCGCGGCGGCTGGTACGTCATGGACCTCGGCTCCACGAACGGCGTGTTCGTGGACGAGCAGGTCAAGCTCGAGGCCCGACTGCGGCACAACACCGAGCTCCGCGTGGGTCAGACCCGCATGCGGTTCGAGCTCTCGGGCGGGGGCGAAGAGGTCAGCTCCGACCCGCCCGATCTGCTGGGCGGCGGCGCCTCGGACCTGACCCTCCCTCACGTGCCCCGCGGGGGCACCCTCACGGGTGAGCAGGCCGCGATGGTCCGGGAGGCGCTCGAGCAGGAGCGCGACATCCTGGAGCCCCCGGACGACATCTCCGGCGGCTTCGAAGACCGCGCCACCGAAGAGTTCGGCTCCGACGACCTGCTCCAGGGTCTGGGAGACACCCCGCCCGTCCAGGTGCAGCTCGAGATCCTCGAAGGCGCGGACAAGGGCGCAGTGCGTCGGTTCACCCAGGACAGCGTGCTCCTGGGGCGGCTGAACACCGACCTCGTCGTGCGGGACTCGGACGTCTCGCGCCGCCACGCGATCATCGAGGTGTTCGACGCCACGCAGGTGTATCTGCGGGACCTGAACTCCACCAACGGCAGCTTCGTCAACGGGCGTCGCGTGTCGTCGGTGCGGCTGCGCGCGGGCGACCAGATTCGCCTCGGTCGCTGCCTGCTGCGCTTCAACGCGCGGCCCGTCTACGCGAACGAGTAGACCGGAACGAGTAGACCGGAGGGCCCGGCCCCCTACTCGACCGTCTCCCCGACGCGACGCACGCTCCACCACGACCTCCATTGAGCCACCTCGGACTCGCTCGGCGCGGCCTCGGGCGGCAGCGACGGGTCCCGGAAGGTGGCGCCGGTGATCTTGGTCAGCGCGGTGCTCGCGGCGATGGCGAGGTCCGGCTCGGGGTCCTGCAGGGTGCCGATGAGGGCGTCGATGCCCGCGATGCTGCCCACCTCGCCCAGGGCTTCGATGATGTGGCGTCGGACGAACATCGACTTGCCGTGGAAGAAGTTGGCGGGGAGGTTCAGCGCGTCCGCCAGCGCGGGCGCCGAGCTGCGGCTCTGCAGGGCGGCGAGGGAGTCGGCCGCGTAGGCGCGCACCGTGGCCGCCTTGTCGAACAGGGCGCGCTCGAGGGCGCTCGCGCTCTCCTTCTCGCCGAGGATCCCCAGCCCGCTGACGGCCCCGAGCCGAGTGATGATCCGCGGGGAGTCGACCCCGGCCATCAAGGTGCGCATGGCGGGCTTGCCCCCGATGCGGCCGAGGGCCCGAGCGGCGACCCAGTTCTCCATGTCGGAGCTGTTGGCGTCCCGGTACACGGCGGCGACCGTGGGGAGCACCTCGTCCCGCCGCGCGACGAGCTGATCGAACAGCTTCTGGGCCCGCTCCTCGGGCATCAGCGGGTTGGCGATGAGGGAGAGCTGCTCGCGGATGGGGTCGATGTCGGCCTCGACGACCACGAGGTCGGCGGGCATCTCCTCGTCGATCGCTTCGGCCGGGGGCTCCTCGGCCGGGGGCTCCTCGCCGGTCTCCTGAGCGTAGGCCGGAGAGGCGAGGAGCAGCACCGCAAGAGCAGCCGAGAGAGGCCTGAGGAACGTCATGGCCGGCACCTTACCAGGGGCCGATCCCGCGTCCACGGGTACGATCGCCGCGTGCGAGAGCTCCCGATTCTGGTCCTGATCCTCGCCCTGTGTGGACCCGCATCCGCGGGGGAGTGGCGACCCACGCCCCCCGAGCCCTGGGAGTCCGCGACCGTGGCGTGCGCCCTGCTCGTCGAGGACCCCGCGGACCGGGGGCGGCGAGTCGCCCGCTGGATCGAGCGAGCGGTGGGATCCACGAAGACCCAGCTGCGGGGGGCGGAGGCGCTGCTGGCGGCCCGGGACTGGACGACCGCCGCCGAGGGCCTCGGCTTCGACGCGTACCTGCCCGTCGCGATGTCCGAGGCCGACTACGAGCGGGACGCGGCCCTCGCGGCCGCCGCGGCGGGGGAGCCGGTGCCCGAGACCGCCGTCGAGTGGCTCGAGGACGTCGCGGCGGCGCGGCTGCGGGTCGTCTCCCTGTCCTTGATCGTGCCCGAGGCCCCGCCCCGTCGCGGCCCCTTCGCGCCCCGTCGGCGGGCGCCTCCGCTGCAGGTGGTGGACTGGCGGGGCGACCCCCTCACCGCCGACGACGCCGCCGCCCGCCTGGGGGAGCCGCCCCCGACCGACGCGAGCCGCCTGCGTCGCCTGGTCTACGACCACAACGAGGCCCAGCGACGGCGCATCGGCGCGCCGCGCCCGGCCGACAAGATGAAGAAGGGCGTGGACCCCGCCGCCCCGCCGCCGCCCGAGATCGACTACGACGAGGTGTTCGACTCGGAGTGATCCGGCGCCCGCGGCGCGTCGCGGGCGAGCCGGAAGCCGTAGCCGGCGTCGACGACCCAGGGCAGCCGCGTGCGCCTGCTCGCGAGTCGACACAGCCGGGCGCCGTCGGCCCAGGAGCCGCCCCGCACGGCGCGCCCCTCGGGCTCGGCGAGCAGCTCCGTCCCGGCGCAGTGGTCCGCCGCCGACCCGGCGAGGTCCCGCACGCCGTACACCGATACGTCCGCGGGGAAGGCTCCCCGGGGCTCCGGCGTCGACCGGGTCGCGCGGCTGTGCTCCATCTTGCAGAGCGTCGCGTCGAAGGTGTCGCCCCAGGGGAACCGACGCCCGTCGACTCCCCGGGCGGCCTTCTCCCACTCCAGCTCGGTGGGCAGCCGCCAGGGCCGCCCCCTGAGCTCGGCGTACCACGCGGCGTACGCCACCGCGTCTTCGTGGGAGACCGCCGTGACCGGCCACGCGGGATCCCACCGGTCGCCGTCGCGATCCACCTCGGGCACCACGTAGGGCGCGTCGGGCCCGGGCCGGTCCCAGTACTGCCCGCCTCCTCCTCCTCCGGCGTGCCGTCGCGGCACCCGCGTCCACGCCTCGTCCGCGCGTCCGCCCCGGTGCAGCGCCGTCAGGAAGTCGCGGTACTCGGCCATGGACACGGGGAAGACCCGGATGAGGAACCCCGGCAGCCGACGCTCGCCCGCGGGCGCCGCCGCCTCGGCGTGAGGGTCTCCACCCGCGGCGAAGGGCCCGGGGGGCACGTACGCGGTGTCCGCGTCGGGGGGCAGGAGGGGGACGATCGAGGAGACCCACCGGCGGGCCCGCGTGATGTGAACGGGGTACGTCGCCCGCAGCATCCCCGCCTCCACCGTCGCGACCCAGGACCCGCGGCCCAGGGGCACATCCAGCGGCGTGGCGCCGAGGTCGATCGGGTCCCCGAGGGTCCAGACGAGGCCCCGTCGCCGAACCTCGCGGATCGAGACCCGGGCGCCCGACGGGTCGCTCCTCAGCGCGAGGCTGCCCCCCCCGACGAGCGCCGCGGCGAGTCGGCCGTCGTCGTAGGCGCGCACGCGGTCCTCGCACATCCGCCGCTCCCGGTCGTCGCCCTCCTCCTCGGCCTCCACGAGGCGCCGAAGCCAGGCGTCGGCGAGCGCTCGGCGCGCCTCGGCGTTGCCCGGATCCTGCGACAGGGCCTGCTCGCACGCGGCGACGATGTCGGCGAAGGCCTGCGCCCGACCGTCTTCGAGGTGCTGCAGCGCGTCGCGGGCCGCGAGGAGCGGGGCCTTGTGGTCGAGGGACGCCCAGGCGGGCAGCTCCCGATCGAGGCGAAGCACGTCCGCGCGAGCGGCGCGGCGCCGGAGGTCGAGCTCGTCGTGGCGCCGTCGGGCGACCGCGGCGTCGAGGAGGTGCTCGGCCGCCCGCTCCCGTCGCCGGGTGCCCTCCAGGTGGGCGACGATCTCCGCGGCCAGCACCTCCGGCGTCGGTCGATCCGCGGGGTCCGGTGCCATGGCGCGGAGGCAGGCCGCGGCGAGGTCGTCCGGCACGACGCGGTGGGGCGCCCGCGCTCGCGGGTCCGGGGGAGGGCCCGACATCGTCTCGTGGATCACCTGCAGGGCGTCGCCGGTGAAGGCGGGAGCGAGCGTCAGCAGCTCGTACAGGATCGCGCCGAGGCTGAACACGTCCGAGCGCCCGTCGAGGGCGTCCCCGCGGGCCTGCTCGGGGCTCATGAACCCCGGGGTCCCCACCACGAGACCCGCCCGCGTGAGGCCCGGGGCCGCGGCGCCGCCGTCGCTCGCCCGGTCGGGCGCGTGGATGAGGCGGGCGATGCCCCAGTCCATCAGCAGCACCTCGCCGAACGCGCCGAGCATCACGTTGTCGGGCTTGAGGTCGCGGTGGAGGACGCCCTGGGCGTGGGCGTAGCCGACGGCCTCGCAGATCTTCACGAAGGTCGTCAGGGCGCGGTGACGGCTCCACTCCGCCTCGACGCCCGCCCGGAAGTCGCCGAGCGTGTGTCGCAGCGACCGCCCCCGGACCTGCTTCATGACCAGGAACGGCTCGCCGCCCGCCGTCCCCATCTCGTACACGGGGACGATCCCGGGGTGCTCGAGGCAGCTGGTGATCCGGGCCTCCGCTTCGAACCGGGCGCGGGCCTCGTCCCCGCCCGCCGCGAGCACGATCTTCACGGCCACCGACCGCCCCAGTCGCGGGTCCACGGCCTCGAGCACGACGCCCATGCCCCCGCGCCCGAGCTCGCGCACCACCTCGAACCGGCCGAGGGTGGCGGGGACGTCCTTCGGGGGCCCCGGGGGCCCCGGGGAGGGGAGGGTCTCGTCCACGGCGCGAGCCTAGCGTCCGCAGGCGCGACGGAGGGCATGCGTATACTCCGCGCCAATCGAGCCCGGGACGCCCTGAATGCACGACGCACCCCCATTTCGGAAACTCCTCGTCGCCAATCGCGGCGAGATCGCGATCCGCGTGATCCGGGCGTGCCGCGAGCTCGGGATCGCCACCGTGGCGGTGTACTCCGAGGCGGACCGCGACGCCCTGCACGTGCGCATGGCGGACGAGGCGTACTGCGTCGGCCCCGCCGCCTCCGCCCAGTCGTACCTCCGCGGGGACGTGATCCTCGAGGTGGCCGGGCAGGCCGGCGCCGAGGCGATCCACCCGGGCTACGGCTTCCTGTCCGAGAACGCCGCCTTCGCCCGCGCGGTCACCGACGCGGGGCTCGCCTTCGTGGGCCCGCCCCCGTCGGCGATGGAGGCGATGGGGGACAAGGTCACGGCCCGGCGGGCCATGGAGGCGGCGGGCGTGCCCGTCGTGCCGGGGACGACCGACCCGATCCAGGACCCGGCCGAAGCCCTCGAGACGGCCGGGCGCGTGGGCGTGCCGCTGATGATCAAGGCGAGCGCGGGCGGCGGCGGCAAGGGGATGCGACGGGTGGACGACCCGGCCGACCTCGCGAGCGCCATCCGCGCCGCCCAGTCGGAGGCCCGCAACTCGTTCGGCGACGACCGCGTCTACATCGAGAAGTTCATCGAGAACCCGCGCCACGTGGAGGTCCAGATCCTCTCGGATACGCACGGGAACCACCTGCACCTGTTCGAGCGCGACTGCTCGGTCCAGCGTCGGAACCAGAAGCTCGTCGAGGAGACGCCCTGCCCGGTGCTCGACGCGGACACCCGGCGGCGCATGACGTCGGTGGCCGTGAAGGCGGCGGCCGCCGTGGACTACGTGGGCGCGGGCACCGTCGAGTTCCTGCTGTCCCCCGACGGCGACTTCTACTTCCTGGAGATGAACACCCGGCTGCAGGTCGAGCACCCCGTCACCGAGCTCACGACCGGCGTCGACCTCGTCCACGCGCAGATCCGCGTCGCCTCGGGCGAGCCCCTGCCGTTCACGCAGGAGGACCTCGTGGCCAGCGGCCACGCGATCGAGGTCCGAATCTGCGCCGAGGACCCGTCGGCCGACTTCCGGCCGTCCCCGGGCAGGGTCGACGACTATCGCTTGCCCGAGGGCCCGTGGGTCCGCATGGACGCGGCGCTGTACCCCGGATACGAGGTCCCGATCCACTACGACCCGATGGTCGGGAAGCTGATCGTGTGGGGCCGGGACCGCGCCGCCGCCATCGGCCGGATGAAGCGCGCGCTGCACGAGCTCGTCCTCACGGGCCTCACCACGAACATCGGGTTCTTCCTCGCCGTCCTCGACCACGCGCCGTTCCGCGCGGGCGACTACGACACCGGCTACATCGGCCGGTTCTGGGGCGCGGAGCTGAACGAGCCGGAGGCCGCCGACGTGGAGACCGCCGTCATCGCCGCCGCCATCGCCGCGAAGCTGGCCGAAGAGGAGGCCGCGCGGGCGGCGGTGCCGGACGGCGCGGGCGACGCGGGCGGATGGAAGATGGCGGGCCGCCTGCGCACGCTGGGGAGGGGCTGACATGGCCTACGAAGTCACCATCGGGGACGCCGTGCACCGGGTGTCCGCCCGGCGCGAGGGCGACGGCTGGGTCGTGGACCTCGACGGCCGCGAGATCGCGGTCGACGCCGGGCTCCCTCGGCCCGGGGTCGTGCACGTCGTGAGGGGCGGGACCTCCAGCGACGCCGTGATGACCCGCACCGACGCGGGCTGGGACGTCACTCTCGACGGCGTGCGCCATCGGCTCGCGGTGGTCGACGAGCGCCGCAAGGCCCTGGCCGCCCTCACCGGGGAAGGCGCGGGGGGAGGCACCCAGGTCATCTCCACGTCGATGCCCGGCAAGGTCGTGGCCCTGCTCGTGGCCGAGGGCGACGAGGTCGAAGCGGGTCAGGGGGTCGTCGTCATCGAGGCCATGAAGATGGAGAACGAGCTGCGGGCGAGCGGCCCCGGCGTCGTCCAGGCGATCCCCGTGGCGGTGGGCGACGCGGTCGAGGGGGGCGCGGAGCTCGTGCGCATCGCGCCTCCGGAGGACCCGGCGTGAGCGACATCAAGAAGGCCGTCCGCGAACAGCTCGAGCGCTGGGAGGCCGAGACGCTCGAGCCCCTGGTGGCCAGGCGTCCCACCCGCCGCCCCGAGTTCACGACCACGTCCGAGCTCTCCGTCCCGCCCGTCGATACGCCCGCGACCGCGCCGGGCGACGCCGACTACACCGAGCGGCTCGGCTTCCCCGGCGAGTACCCGTATACGCGCGGCGTCCAGCCCACGATGTACCGGGGGCGCCTGTGGACGATGCGGCAGTACGCCGGCTTCGGGGACGCCGAGGCCTCCAACGCCCGGTACCGCTACCTGCTGGACGCGGGTCAGACCGGCCTGTCCGTGGCCTTCGATCTGCCGACGCAGATGGGCTACGACAGCGACGCGCCCGAAGCGCTCGGCGAGGTCGGCCGGGTGGGCGTCGCCATCGACTCGATCCGGGACATGGAGGTGCTGCTGAACGGCATCCCCCTGGGCGACGTCTCCACGTCCATGACGATCAACGCCACGGCCTCGACGCTGCTGTCGCTCTACATGGCGGTGGGGGAGAAGCAGGGCGTCGCTCCGACGGCGCTGCGGGGCACGATCCAGAACGACATCCTCAAGGAGTACATCGCGCGGGGGACGTACATCTATCCACCGCGCCCGTCGATGCGGCTGGTGACCGATACGTTCGCGTTCTGCGCGAAGCACGTGCCCCGGTGGAACACCATCTCGATCTCCGGCTACCACGTGCGGGAGGCGGGCTGCACCGCGGTCCAGGAGGTCGCCTTCACGCTCGCCGACGGCATCGCCTACGTGCAGGCCGCGCGGACGGCCGGGCTCGCCGTCGACGACTTCGCCCCCCGCCTTTCCTTCTTCTTCAACGTGCACAACAACTTCTTCGAGGAGGTCGCGAAGTTCCGCGCCGCCCGACGGCTGTGGGCGCGGGTGATGAAGGAGCGGTTCGGGGCGAAGAACCCCAAGTCGATGAAGCTGCGCTTCCACTCCCAGACCGCGGGGTCGACGCTCACCGCGCAGCAGCCGGACAACAACATCGTCCGGGTCGCCCTGCAGGCGCTCGCCTCGGTCCTCGGGGGCACGCAGTCGTTGCATACGAACAGCCGGGACGAGGCGCTGTCGCTGCCCACCGAGGACAGCGTCCGCATCGCCCTGCGCACCCAGCAGGTCATCGCGTCCGAGAGCGGTGTGACGGACTTCATCGACCCGTTGGCCGGGTCCTACGCCGTCGAGTCGCTCACGGACGCGATCGAGGCGGGGGCGCGCGAGTACATCGACCGCATCGACGGCATGGGCGGCATGGTCGCGGCCATCGAGCGGGGGTACGTGCAGCGCGAGATCCAGGACGCCGCGTACCGGGCGCAGAAGGCGATCGAGCGGGGCGAGGCCGAGGTGGTGGGCGTCAACGTCCACCGCGTCGAGGACGAGCCGATCCCCGAGACGTTGGTGCTGGACGCGGACCTCGAGGCGCGCCAGGTCGCCCGCACCCGCGCCCTGCGCGCCGAGCGGGACGCCGCCGCCTGCGGGGCCGCGCTGGACGCGGTCTCACGCGCGGCCGAGGGCACGGACAACCTGATGCCTCACATCCTGCACGCGGTGAAGTCCCAGGCGACGCTGGGCGAGATCGCCGACGCGCTGCGCCGCGTCTTCGGCGAGCACCGGGAGGTCGTGGTCCTGTAAGGGCTACGGAGGGACCTCGCCCGGGGAGGTCCCCCCCGGGTCGAGCAGCACGCCCCGGGTGAGCACGACCCGCTGGGCGGTCCGGGCCCACCCCGTGATCGTCTCCACGACGGACGTCGGCACCGCGAGGCAGCGCCGGTCGAGCAGCGCGAGCGCTTCGTCCAGGTCGTGGGTCGCGAGCCACTCGGTGAGCGCCGCGCGCTCCAGCCGGTGGCGGTCCACGACGTCGCGGGCGAGGCACGTCGTGAGCCGCTCGAGCTGGAAGCGCTCCCAGGGCGTGAGCGCGCCGGGCGGTACGACGAGCTCGAGATCCGAGCCGCACCACAGCGCGGGCGCCACCGGGCCCACGCCCGCCCACGCCCGACCGTCGGGCCCGGCCGCGAAGATCCCGGGGGCCCTCCGGAGCACGCCCACGCGGACCAGGGCGGCGAGGGTCTTCTCGCCGAGCCGGGTCTCCACGGTGTCCCAGCCCGCGTCGTCGTAGGGACGCGCGTGCTCGCCCGCGACGGTGGGGTAGACCGGTCCATCGGGCGACGTCCACGCCGGGAACAGCAGATCCCGCGCCTGTTCGTGCAGCAGCTCGAAGAAGATCGCTTCGTCCAGGGCCTGGTCGCCGGCCCGGGCGAGCGCGGCGCGGATCGCGTCGAGCAGGGGGTGCAGGTCCCAGGGCACGAGCCGACGGACCAGTCGGTCGACGGCCTGCGCGGTGGTCCCCCCGAGCAGGTCCTCGACGCCGAGATCGAGGAAGAGCAGCCGCTGGATGGGGTCGATGCTCACGGCCCCCAGGACCTCGAGGCCCTGCAGCGCGCGCACCCAGCGCGGGTGCGCCTCGAACAGGCCGTCGCGGGCGAGCTCGGGCACGCCCAGGCGACGCCCCAGGCGTCGGGCGTCGGCGCGGGCGAGCGGCCCCGCGTAGGTCCGCTTGGGGGTCGTGGCGCCGATCGCCGCCGCGAGGCCGGCCATGTCCTGGAGCAAGGTCGCGGGGCCGGGCAGCGACCTGGACAGGTCGTCCGTCTCCCCCATGACCGCCTCCGCGAAGTCCAGCGGGCGGGGCGGTGGGTCGGGGAGGTCGGCGTGGAGCCGGAATCGACCGGCCCAGCCCGGGGCCGGATCTTCGGGATCGCGCCGGAGGAGGCCCGCGGCGTGCAGGGTGCCCAGGGTGTCGGCGTCGCCCACGGGATCCCAGGCGTGAAAGCCCCGCACGACGCCCGCCCGCGCGTGCCGCTGGGCGGAGTACAGCACCCGGCGCGCCTCCGGCGGGAGCGCGTCGACCCGCCCTTGCAGCCCCTCCGTCGTCTCCGGGGTCCCGGCCCGGCGGGCGTAGCGCACGAGCACGTCCACGCCCCGCTCGGCGAGGCCCGGCAGCGCGTCCGCGACGAACGACGGACCCACGACCGCGCGGTGAGCGTCCAGGCGCTCCTCGAGGTGCGCGTCGATGGGCACGGCGGCGGCGATCTCGTCCCACACGGACGGGTCCACGACCTCGAGGATGGAGACGGCCCTCACGCCGCGCCCGTCGCTTCGATGCGGTAGGGGTAGCCCTGCTCGGCGAGGAAGAGGCGGCGCCGCTCGGCGAACTCGAGCTCGCGCGAGTCGGAGGTCACGAGCGTGTAGAAGACCGCCTGGTTGCGCCCCTCCTTGGGACGCAGCACCCGGCCCAGGCGCTGCGCCTCCTCCTGCCGGCTCCCGAACGTCCCGCTGATCTGGACGGCGACGGACGCCCCCGGGAGGTCCACGGCGAAGTTGCCCACCTTCGAGAGCCCGAGCACTCGGATCTCCCCCGCGCGGAAGGCCGCGAACAGCTCGTCGCGTCGGGGGACGGGGGTCTCCCCGGTGATGAGGGGGATCCCGAGCCGGCGCGCCACCCAGTCGAGCTGCGCGAGGTAGGTGCCGATCACGAGCACCTGCTCGTCTCGGTGGCGCTCGAGGAGGCTGTCGAGGGTCGCTCCCTTGCGGGGGTTCTTGGCGGCGAGCTCGAACTTCGCCCGCACCGAGGCCTGCACGTAGCGGAGGCGGTCGGCGTCCGAGAAGGGGACGCGGACCTCGACGCACCGGGCGCCCGCGATCCAGCCCTGGCGCTCCAGCTCCTTCCAGGGCAGGTCGTAGCGCTTCGGGCCGATGAGGGCGAATACGTCCTCTTCGCGGCCGTCCTCCCGGACCAGCGTGGCCGTGAGCCCGAGCCTGCGACGCGCCTGCAGGCCCGCCGCCTCGCGGAAGATCGGAGCCGGCAGCAGGTGCACTTCGTCGTAGATCACGAGCCCCCACTGCGCGTCGTGGAAGAGGCCGAAGTGCGCGGGCGCGGCCCCCTTCTTGTGACGCCACGTCAGGAGCTGATAGGTGGTGAGGGTCACGGGGCGCAGCGTCTTGCTCCGGGCGGAGAACTCGCCGACGTCGGCCTCGGTGAGGGTCGTGCGTCGCAGGATCTCGCGCTTCCACTGCTGCAGCGCGGTGTGGCCGGTGCACAGGACGAGGGTGCGCATCCCCAGCTTGGCCATGGCCGCGATGCCCACGAGCGTCTTGCCCGCGCCGCACGGGAGCACGACGACGCCGGAGCCTCCGCTCGGCCCCCCCAGGAAGGCGTCGACGGCCTCGACCTGGTACTCGCGCAGCGACCATCCGTCCCCCTCGGGGAGCTCCGGGGCGAGGTCGATGGCGAGCGCTTCGCCGTCCTGGTAGCCGACGAGGTCGTCCACCGGGCGCCCCATGTGCACCAGCACCTGCTTGAGCTCGCCTCGCCGTCGGGGGTGCACGCGCAGCCCGACGCGGTCGTCGGGAGCGCCCAGCAGGTCCTTCGTGGACGCCCAGCCCCGCACCTCCTCGAGCGTGAGCGGATCGTCGGCCTCCAGCCGCAGCCACTCGCCGTCCTGAACCAGGCGCAGCGAGCCGTAGCGGTCCATCGTCTCGCGGATGCCCTCGACCACCGCCGCCGGAACCGGGTAGCGAGCGAACTCCTCCAGCGCGTCGACCACCTCCTCGGCCGACCGGCCCGCGGCGGCGGCGTTCCACAGCGACAGGTCGGTGAGTCGCCAGGTGTGGACGTATTCGGGGCTCTTCACCAGCTCGGCGAACGCCAACAGGGCGTCGCGCGCGGCGGCGTAGAGCGGCCCGGTGGTCTCGAGCAGCAGGCTGCGATCGCTCTGAACGACGAGCGGGTTGTCGGGGCGCACCGGCATCGCCCGGAGAATAAGCCCGATCAGTCGCGGTCGCTCGGGGGCGGGCGAGGACGGACCCGGGGCGGGGCGAGCCGAGGGGGCCGGCGACGCTGCGCGCGCGCCTCCGCCATCGCCGAAGGTCCGTTGAAGCTGACCATGGGGAGTCGCTCGTACCAGGCGGCCGCCGGGAGCCGGCCGCGCTCCACGCGCACCCGGGTCTCGCCGTCGGAGTACGTCACCCACGCGGGGGCCCGGCCGCGCAGGGCGGCGATGGCGAGCGACTTGCGGAGGGAGAGCCGGGGCACGCTCGCGCCCAGGGGGTAGGTCCGCTTCGCGGCGGTGTCGACGATGCGCACGAGGTCGCCCTGGATCGCGTCGATCTGGACGCTCGCGGGGACGACGAGGTGGTTCGACGTGCCCGAGTGCACGGACAGGCGCGAGTACATCGTCATGCAGGGGTGGGTCGTGACGCCGAGGTAGGGGAGGAAGCACCACACCGCGAAGAGCGCGGGGAGGAGCGCGTCGAGCGGCCGCGTCGGCCCCGCGCCCGCGAACCCGACGCCCAAGACCCCGTGGGTCCGGACCCGGCGGACCACCTCGGCGATGAAGACGGCGCCGCCGAATACGAACAGAGGGCGGACGAAGTCGTCCCACTCCATGCGCGTGTCGTTCGCGCGCAGGAACACGATCATGGCGGGGGGCAGGGCGATCGCGAGGACCCGGGTGACGCGCGGGGGGAGGCCGGGCAGGCGCCCCGGCGCGGGCCGCAGGAAGAGCAGCAGCAGCGGGAACATGATCAGGAACTGGCGGAACCCCACCCAGCCGAGTCCGAAGTGGAGCGCGAAGGCCGTGAGGACCCCCGCGAGCCGCAGCCGCGGGATCGCCAGCAGGAAGAAGGCGACCACCTCGATGCCGATCCCGATGTGGGCCTCCCACGCGGTCAGCCCCAGCGCCTCGACCAGCGACGCCATCCCCGGCATGCGGCGGATCAGCTCCACCGGCGTGGGGTTGCCCGGAGCGAAGTACGCGGCGTTGAGCTTGTGAAAGACGGCGTAGAAGTAGACGAGCAGGACCACCCCGCGCAGCGACGGGGCGAGGGCGTCCAGGGCGGCTTGCGCGCGCTCCGGCTCGGGTCTCCGCCAGGCCCTCGCCAGCACCACCAGGAAGGCGACGTGGACGGCGGCGACGATCGTCCAGCTCATCTGGATGTCGTTGCGGGTGACGGCGGTGAAGAGGGCATCGGCGAGCTGCGCGAAGGCGGCCAGGACCCACGCCGCGGACCACCGGGGGCGCACCAGGAGCAGCGCGAACGCGCCGGCCGCGACCATGTGTACCGGCTCGTACAGCGTCCAGCGATCGTCGGCGCGGGCGTAGTGGAACAGGAGGCCGGCGGCCCACAGCGCGCCCCAGAGGCCGACGTCGACCCCGCTGCCTCGCTCCCGCCCGCTCACGCCGTCAGGTCTCCAGGTACTTGAGCCCGTGCCCCGTGTTGAAGATCACCACTCGATCCTGCGCCGAGAGCTCGCCCCGCGCCATGAGCGTCCGGCTCGCGGCGACGCAGGCCCCGCCCTCGGGCGAGCCCTGGAGGCCGAGCAGCGTCGCCATCTCGGCCGTCCCCGCGGCGATCGCGTCCTCGGCGACGGCGACGGCTCCGCCCCCGCTCGCCCGCAGCGCGTCGAGGATCAGGAAGTCGCCGAGCGCGCCGGGCACCCGGAGCCCGAACGCGGTGGTGACGGCCGGGTCCTCCCACACCGGCGCCACCTCGAGCCCCTGCTCGAAGGCGCGGACCATCGGGGCGCAGCCCGCGGTCTGGACCGAGTACATGCGCGGTCGCTCGGGCCCGATCCAGCCCATCGCCTGCATCTCGTCGAAGGCCTTCCACATGCCGATCAGGCCCGTGCCCCCGCCCGTCGGATAGAGGATCGCGTCGGGGAGCCGCCCCAGGTCGTAGAGGAGCTCGAAGCCCATGACCTTCTTGCCCTCGAGGCGGTAGGGCTCCTTGAGGGTCGCCAGGGAGAACCACCCCCGATCGGCGGCGACGGCCTTCAGCGCGGCGCCGGCGTCGGCGATCGTGCCGTCGATCAGCCTCACGCGGGCTCCCAGGGCGCGGGTCTCCGCGACGATCGGGGCGGGCGTGGAGGCGGGCACGTACACGTGGATCTCGATGCCGTGCAGCGCCCCGTATGCCGCCGCGGCGCCGCCCGCGTTGCCCGCCGACGGGAGGCAGGCCGCTTCGACCCCGAGCTCCGCCGCGCGCGCCATCGCGGCCGCCATGCCCCGGGCCTTGAAGGAGGCCGTGGGGTTCTGCGCCTCGTCCTTGATCAGGAGGTGGGGGAGCCCGAGGGCGTCGCCGAGGCGGGCGGCGGGGACGAGCGGGGTGGCGCCTTCGCCGAGGGTGGGGGCGTCGGCTCCGCGGGCGGACGGCGCGAGCTCCACGAGTCGGTTCTGCCCCGGGCGTCGGGCGAGGACGTCGTCCAGGGACGGCGGCGAGTCGACGCGATAGCGGGCGAGCAGGGGGCCGCCGCACCCCCGGCAGACGCCCTGGAGGGCGTGGGGGTCGTGGGACCGGTCGCAGCGCCCGCAGGCGAGGTGGGAGAGGCTCATGGGGCTCCGGGGGGGCGGGGCGTGGGGCTCGGAGGCACGGAGCCCGCCCGGGGGGCGACGGTTTCAGGCGAACCAGGGTGCCGCGCCCTCGAGGCCCGGCAGGGGGGCGACGTGCAGGCGGAGCTCGGCGTCCACCGCGAGCATGCTCCGGTTGGGCATCTCCTCCCACACGTCGTCCGGGCTCGTCGGGTCGGAGGCGATGAGCACGTGGGTGTGACGGATGCCCCCCCGTCGCGGCCCGAAGCAGACCTTGTCGCGGATGGGGCACACGTCGACGTCCGCGCAGCGCGTCTTCTGGGTGCTGAACGAGAGGCCGCCGTTGAACCGGCTGGCGAGCCAGATGCGGCCGTCGGTGAGGACCCAGTTCATCATCGACTCGCGCTCGTCGGCGCCGGTCGCCCCGGTGACGTCGCGCACCCAACGCGCGAGCTCGCCGACCGCGCCCCAGGCCTCGAGCGGGATGCTCGCGGGCGGTGTGTCGAGGTCGACGCCCACGCTCTCGAGGGTCGCGAGCACGAGGTAGAAGAGGGTCTCGCTGTCGGTCGTGCCCTGGATCGCCCCCCGCAGGCGGTCCGGCAGCCGCGCCCGGAGCTGGTCCGCGACGGCGTCGAAGCCGAACAGCGTGCCGTTGTGGCAGAAGGTCCAGCCGTTCCAGTGGAAGGGGTGCGTGTTCTCGAGGCGGAGGTCGCCGACCGTGGCCTTGCGGACGTGCGCGATCACGGCGTGGGACGTGAGGAACTCGGAGACGCGGGTGAACCGCTCGTCGTCGAACGCGGACGCGACGCTCTTGACGTGCGTCGGCACTCGGGCGCCGGCGAGGTAGTAGGCGATGCCCCACCCGTGCGGGTGGCGACGGCTCTGGAGTTGCAGCGCGTTGTCGGCCTTCACCAGGCTTCGCTGGACTTTGAGGCTGACGCGGCTCGTGAAAGCAAAGATGCGGCACATGGCGGAACAGGTCCGGTTATAGCCATACTCTCGCCGATGCTGCACATCGGTCCCGCCGAGATCTTCATCGTCCTCGCGCTCGCCCTCGTCTTCCTGGGCCCTCGCCGGCTGCCCGACGTGGCGCGCCAGCTCGGTCGGTTCATGGGTGAGATCCGCAGGACCAGCGACGAGCTGCGGCGCACCCTGGACGACGAGGTCCGCGAGGAGGACCGCTCCCGGCGCAGGCGGGAGTTCGCCGAGCGTCGGCAGGCGCTGCGCGAGGCGGCCGAGGAGCGGAGCGCGGAGCGGGCGGCGAAGCGCGCCGAGGCGCTGCCCGAGGGCGAGCCCGTGGACTCGGTGGTGGGCGACGTCGACGCCGGCACGGCCGACGCGGAGATCGCGGACGTCGTGGAGCCGGCGGACGTCGTGGAGCCGGCGGACGTCGTGGAGCCGGCGGACGTCGTGGAGCCGCCCGTGGAGGAGACGGCGTGAGCACGGCCGCGCCGGAGCCGGAGCCGACGACCGAACCCGAGGACGAGGTCGACGCCTATCGGATGACGCTCCTGGAGCACCTCACGGAGCTCCGCGATCGCCTCATCCGCGCGTTCATCGGCGTCGCGATCTGCCTCGGCGTCACCCTTCCGTTCGGGGCCGAGCTGTACGAGCTCCTGGCCGCGC
Source organism: uncultured Rickettsiales bacterium (assembly GCA_964512225.1). Lineage (GTDB taxonomy): Bacteria > Myxococcota_A > UBA796 > UBA9615 > UBA9615 > CAZEKB01. The sequence goes on from CAZEKB010000130.1 coordinate 17,452, forward strand.
CCGCCGCCCCGCACTTCCCCGAAGGCGCGAGCTTCATCTTCACGAAGCCCGCCGAGAAGTTCATCGTGGACATCAAGGTGTCGCTCTTCGCGGCCCTGCTCGTGTCGTTGCCGGTGCTCTTCTATCAGGGCTGGCAGTTCGTGGCCCCCGGGCTGTACAAGGCCGAGCGGAAGCTCGTCCTGCCCTTCGTCTTCTTCTCGACCGTCTTCTTCGCCGTCGGGGCGACGTTCTGTTACATGACGGTCCTGCCCTGGGCGATGCACTTCTTCCTCGGCTTCGGCAACGAGACGGTGCTGCCCCAGATCACGGTGACCGAGTACCTGTCGTTCACGACGCGCATCATCTTCGCGTTCGGCACGGTGTTTCAGCTGCCGCTGGCGATCTTCTTCCTGTCGCGCGTGGGCATCGTCACCGCGAAGGGGCTGGCGAGCTTCCGCCGGTTCGCGGTCCCGATCATCTTCCTGCTGTCCGCCGTCCTGACGCCCCCGGACGTCGTCACGCAGATCGCCCTCTCCCTGCCCCTGATCCTGCTCTACGAGGTCGGGATCGTCGTCGCGCGGGTGTGGGGCAAGCCGAAGCCCGGCGCCGAGGTCGCGACCGTCGACTAGGGGGGGCCGCCGCGGCGGGGCTGTGCGCAGGGATGACGATCGATTCTCGCCCCGGCGCGCTGGGCCGGGCCGAGGCTCCCCGGATGACGATCGATTCTCGCCCCCGCGCGCTGGGCCGGGCCGAGGCTCCCCGGATGACGATCGATTCTCGCCCCGGCGCGCTGGGCCGGGCCGAGGCTCCCCGGATGACGATCGATTCTCGCCCCGGCGC
>CAZEKB010000130.1:18370-19696 GCA_964512225.1 uncultured Rickettsiales bacterium
GCGCGCTGGGCCGGGCCGAGGCTCCCCGGATGACGATCGATTCTCGCCCCGGCGCGCTGGGCCCGCCGGGCTCGCTCCCTCGTCCCCTCGTCAGCCGGCGTCGCCCGCCGCGCGGCGGACCTTCGCGATCTCGCGGCTGACCGCCCGCTGGTCGAAACCGCGGATGACGGCCCCGTTGACCGAGATCAACGGCACGCCGGAGTAGCCGCGGCCGATGCGCTGGTACTCCGCGTGGGCGGCGCGATCCTTCTCGATGTCCTTCTCCACGAAGGGCACGCCGTTGGTGGTGAACCAGTTGCGCGCCTTGCGGCAGTAGCCGCACCACGCCGTGGAGTACAGGACGATGTCCAGGGGCGCCGCCTCGGCGGAGGCCTCGGAGCCGGGGTCCTCCGTGGGGGCGGCGTCGGCGAGCGCGGGGGGCGCCTCCGCCGCGGCGGCCAGCGCGGCCAGGCGGGGCGGCAGGTCGGCGGCCCCGGGGTACTTCTTCGCCGCGGCGATGCGGCGACCGTCGCGGATTCGCTGCTCCATCGCGTCCGCCGAAGCCCGGTTGCGATGCCCGCGCGGCACCTTGCGCAGCTCCTTGAGGACCACGATGTAGCGGTGGTCGTCGAAGCCCGCTTCGGGCGCCTGACGTCGCAGCTCGCGCTCCACGGCGAGAGCCCGCGCGTAGTGGTCGGGCTGATCGGAGCACCCCGCCGAAGGCAGGACGAGAGCGGCGGCGACGAGGACGATCGCGAGGCGGCGAAGAGCCATCAAACCCTCTCCGGCCGGTTCCCCCGGCCTTGGTGGAGGCGTAACATAAGCCCCGTCCTGCGCCCTGCCAACCGGCGCGGGTCGGGCCCATCGCGCCCGACGGAGGAACCCGTGATCGACCTCTTCGCAGACCTCAACCTCTCCGAGGAAGCGTCCACCTACATCGCCCGCGGCCTTCGCGCCCTCGCGGACGTGGACGGGCTCTCGAACTCGGAGCTCGCGCTCGTCGAGCAGTTCGAGCGCGAGGTCGGCATCGGCGCGACGTCGGGGCGCGACTTCGAGGTCGCGGGCGGCGGGCCCCTCGAGGGCACCGAGCAGCGCGAAGCGTTCCTGTCCTCGCTCCTCCTGATGTCTCTGGCCGACGGTCGGGTCTCCGCCCGCGAAGAAGAGATGATCGACGGCATCGCCCGCGAGCTGAAGGTCGCCCCGGCGCGCCAGATCGAGCTCGACCGCGGAGCCCGCAAGTACCTGCTCCGTCACTTCGCGGGTGTGCAGGTCTTCCGCGACCAGGCCGTCAGCATCGGCCGCAGCCTCGGGCTGACCCCCGAGGAGATCGCCTCCGTCCTGGGCTAG
>CAZEKB010000131.1:0-19532 GCA_964512225.1 uncultured Rickettsiales bacterium
AGCCCGGGCCTCGCCGGCCGCGCGGGGGGGGTGGTGATGGGCGGCCGCTTCTCCGGGCGCGGGGACGCGGGGGACCCCGGGGCGGCGGCCGCCGCCTACGCCCGCGCGGGCGCCGACCAGCTCGTGATCCTGGACGTCGCCGCCACGCCCGAGGGGCGCGCGACGGCCGCCGAGACCGTCGCCGCCGTGCGCGCCGTCGTCGACATCCCCCTCACGGTCGGCGGGGGCATCCGCGCCGTGGCCGACGCTGCCCGGCTGCTCGCCGCGGGGGCCGACCAGATCGCGGTCAACTCCGCCGCCGTGGCCCGTCCGGCCCTGCTCGACGAGCTCGCGGCGGCCTTCGGCAGCCAGTGCGTGGCCCTCGCGTTGGACGCCGCCCGGGCAGGCGCGACCTGGGAGGTCGTGGTGCGCAGCGGCACCACCCGGACGGGGCTCCACGCCGTGGCCTGGGCGGTGGAGGCCTCCGGGCGCGGCGCGGGCGAGATCCTGCTGACGTCCTGGGACCGCGACGGCACCGGCGACGGCTACGACCTCGACCTGCTGCGCGCGGTCTCGGGCGCGGTGACCGTGCCCGTCATCGCGTCCGGGGGCGCGTCGGGCCCCGACGACCTCGCCGACGCCCTCGCCGCCGGGGCCGACGCCGTCCTCGCCGCGTCGATCTTCCACGACGGCGTCTTCACCATCCCCCGAGTCAAGGAGGCCCTCGCCGCGCGCGGCTGGGCCCTGAGGAGCACACCATGCTGATCCCGAGCATCGACATCGCGAACGGACGGGTCGTCCAGTGGGTGGAGGGCCGCCACGAGGCCCTCGTCGCGGGCGATCCCCGCGACTGGATGGAGCGGTTCGCGCCCCTGGGGCCCGTCGCCGTCGTGGACCTCGACGCCGCGCTCGGCCGCGGCGACAACCGCGCCCTGATCGAGCCCCTGCTCTCCATGGGCCGAGTGCGCGTGGGGGGCGGGATCCGGTCGGCGGAGGCGGCCCTGGGCTGGCTCGACGCGGGCGCCGACGCCGTGGTCCTGGGGACCGCGGCCGCGCCCGAGGTGCTGGCGCGGCTGCCGCGCGAGCGGGTGGTCGCGGCGCTCGACGCGCGCGACGGGGAGGTCGTGACCCACGGCTGGCGCACCCGGAGCGGGGCCTCGATCGCCGAGCGGATGAGGGCCCTCCGCGGCCTCGTGGGGGGCTTCCTGGTGACCTTCGTCGAGCGCGAGGGGCGCCTCGGGGGCACGGACCTGCAGCGCGCCGCGGCCCTCGCCGAGCTCGCCGGCGACGCGCGGCTGACCATCGCCGGAGGCGTGACCACCGCGGACGAGATCGCCGCGCTCGACGCCCTGGGGGCGGACGCGCAGGTGGGTATGGCGCTGTACACCGGCCGCCTGGGGCTCGCCGAGGCGTTCGCGGCGCCCCTGGTGAGCGACCGACCGGACGGCCTGTGGGCGACGATCGTGGCCGACGAGGCGGGGCGGACCCTCGGGCTCGCGTGGTCCGACGAGGCGTCCCTGGCGGCCGCGATCGAGAGACGGCGCGGCGTCTATCGCTCCCGCCGACGCGGCCTGTGGCAGAAGGGCGCGACCTCCGGCGCCGTGCAGGAGCTGCTCGCGATCGACGTCGACTGCGACCGCGACTGTCTCCGCTTCACCGTGCGTCAGACCCGTGGGTTCTGCCACCGGGAGACCCGGACCTGCTTCGGCGAAACCGGCGGCCTCGACGCCCTGGAGCGGCGGCTCGCCGCGCGCACCGACGCGACGCCCGGCTCCTACACGGCGCGCCTCCTCGGCGACGCGGCGACCCTGCGCGGGAAGCTGATCGAGGAGGCCGAGGAGCTGGGGGACGCCGAGGGCGGGGCGGACGTGGTGCACGAGGCCGCCGACCTCTTCTACTTCGCGCTCGTGGCGCTGCGCCGGGCGGGCGTGACGCTGGCGGACGTGGAGGCCGAGCTCGACCGTCGGGCGCGGCGGGTGCGGCGCCGGGCCCCCACGGCCCCCAAGGGGGCGGGCGCCCGCCCGGGAGCGAGGACACGATGTTGAAGCGACGAACCCCGAACGACCTCCCCGACCTGCGTCGGGACCCCGTGGACCCGGACACGCTGCAGGCCGCGGCGATCATCGTGAACGACGTGCGTCGAGGCGGTGAGGCGGAGCTGCGGCGCCACGCCGAGCGCCTGGGGGACCTCGAACCCGGGGCGCCGACGTGGGTCGACCGCGCCGCCTGCGACGCGGCCTTGGAGGCTGTCGCCGCGGAGGTGCGGGCGACGCTCGAGCGCACGGCCGATCGCATCCGCCGGTTCGCGGAGGCCCAGCGCGCCGCCCTGCGGGACGGCCGCGCGCCGGTCCCCGGGGGCACCGCGGGCTGGGACTGGGCCCCCGTCGAGCGGGCGGGCTGCTACGCCCCGGGCGGCCGCTACCCGCTCCCGTCGTCGGTCCTCATGACGGCCGTGACGGCGCGGGCGGCGGGGGTCGCCGAGGTGGTCGTGGCCTCGCCCCGGCCCACCGCCGTGACGCTCGCGGCGGCGGCGGTGGCGGACGCGGACGGGGTCCTCGCGGTGGGCGGGGCCCACGCGGTCGCCGCGCTCGCGTACGGGGTCGAAGGCCTCGCTCCGTGCGACGCGATCGTCGGCCCCGGGAACCGCTGGGTCACGGCGGCGAAGCAGCTCGTCTCCGGGGCCGTCCGGATCGACATGCTCGCCGGGCCGTCGGAGCTCGTGGTCCTCGCCGACGGCGGCGCGGACGCGGACGTGGTCGCCGTCGACCTCCTCGCCCAGGCCGAGCACGACCCCGACGCCCTCCCGATCCTGGTCACGACGTCCCCCGCGCTCGCGGATCGAGTCGACGCCCGCCTGCGATCCCGGCTCGCCACGCTGCCCACGGCCGACGTCGCCCGACGGGCCGTCGCCCAGGGCTTCACGGTGCTGGTCCCGGACCTCGCGGCGGGGGTCGCCGTGTGCGATCGCCTCGCCCCCGAGCACCTCTCCCTGCAGGTCGCCGACCCCGCCGCCGCGACCCCCCGCCACTACGGCGCGGTGTTCATCGGGGCCGTCGCCGCGGAGGCGCTGGGCGACTACGGGGCCGGGCCCAACCACGTGCTGCCCACCGGCGGCACGGCCCGGAGCGAAGGCGGCCTCAGCGTCGCGAGCTTCCTGCGCTGTCGCACGTGGCTGCGGCTCGACGTCCCCGATCCCGAGCTGCTCGCGGACGCCGCGAGGCTCGGCCGGCTCGAGGGCCTCGAGGCGCACGCGCGGTCGGTGGAGGCGCGCCGCCACAACCGACCGACGAATCTCCAGGCGTCCGCAACATCCGTCGCGACCTTGTAACCCCGTCGTTGCGTCGGCTCCGGTACAACCCGGATGCCCATGAAGCGCATCGCCCTCGCCCTGCTCGTCCTGACCGGCTGCGTCCGGGACGTCGACATCCACGAGCCCGCGCCGGGGTCGATGTTCCTCGCCGGGGACCCGATCCCCCTCGTCGTCGAGACGGACGCGGGCAGCCTCGACGTCGACCTCTCGGCCGCGAGGTTCGCCGACGCCTACGACGTCGAGGACCGCCTCGAGCGCACCCTCCCCCCCGCCGACGGCCTCGGCGTCGTGGTCGTCGCCCCCGACGGCAACGAGGAGCAGGCCGCCACCCGCGCGTTCCTCCAGGGCCGATTCCGCGACCCGGCGGAGACGCAGCCCGGCGTCGTGACGGCGTGGCTCACGCCCGAGCTGCTCGACGGCGGCCGGGCGAGCGTGGCGGGGTTGCTCACGGACATGCTCATGGAGGTCGGGCTCGCCCGGTACGTGGAGTCGCCGGTCGTCATGCCGATCCCGGTGGGCAACCTCACGATGGACATCGCGAACGTCGAGCACGGGCCCATGACGCTGTCGCTCTTCGTGGACGAGGCGCGCCGGCTCCGGCTGCGGGCCGACATCTCGACGGTGGTGATGACCTACACGGCCACGCACGACACGATGCCCTGGGCCGTCGACTACGGGGACCCCGAGGCCCCCGAGTACGGCGTCGGGACCCTGGAGTGGGTGACGGTCGTGGGGACGGTGAACCTCGACTACCTCGGGTGCCGCCGCGGCGCCTCCTGCAACGACGACGAGGTGCTTCACGACGTCGAGGTCCGGCACTCGGGGCTCTCGGTGGAGGACGCCAACTGCATCGTCCTGGGCGTGATCGACGTGTGCAGCACGGTCGAGGACTGGATGGAGGGCGGCATCAAGGTGCCCCTCGCGGCGGCGGCGGCGGCGGCCACGGGCCACACCCTGACCCACCTCGTCTCCAGCCTCGAGCCGGAGCTCGGGCTGGCCTTCCCGAAGCCGATCCGCAAGGAGATGGAGCTCGGCCGCGCCGTCACTCGGGGCGACTCGGTGGTGCTCGAGTACGACGGCCTCATCGGGGCGGTCGAGCCCGTCGTGGCGACGGAGGGGCAGGGCGTCCTGCGGCGGGACGACGAGGTCGAGGACGGCCACGGCATCTGCCTCGGCGAGGGCGTCGTCAACGCGGTGTCCTTCGCGGCCTGGGACGCGGGCAACCTCACCGACCTGCGGTACACCCCCGAGCAGCTGCTCGAGTGGGGGCTCCCGAACGAGTTCCCCTGGACGTCGATCGAGGGGGCGCGCGTGTCCGCGATGCTGCCCCCGGTCCTGGAGGTCCGCGGCGCCCAGGTCTGGGTCGACGTGGGCGGGATCGTCGGCGTGGTCGACGCCGGCGACTTCGGCGAGGCGATCGTGCGCGGCTCCGCGACCGTGCCGGTCGAGATCGTCCGCACCGCCGCCGGCGTTCGCCTCACCGTCCGCGGGTCGAACCACGAGCTCCGCATCCTCGGCCTCGGCTTCGACGAGGCGCACGACCTGCTGAACCGCGAGGAGGCCGCCCGCATCGTCGAGGTGATCGTCCCCGCGATGCTGGAGGGGCTCTTCGAGGAGCTCAGCAACCTGCAGCTCCCCGAGCTGGGCGTCCCCCCGCTCCTCCCCGAGGAGGGGTCGACCGCGCGCGGCGACGTCGCCCTGGATCTCGCGGGCATCGAGGTCGTCGCGAACGGCTGGTGCGTGCCCTCGAGCATCGTCCGCTAGGTCCGTGCTCGAGCAGCTCCCGCCGTGGTGGCCGCTCGCGGCCATCCCCCTCATCAACGCCACGATCGGGTGGATCACCAACGCCGTCGCGATCCGCATGCTGTTCGCCCCGATCGACTTCGTGGGCGTGGGCCGGGTCGGCTGGCAGGGGGTCATCCCCGCGCACGCCGAGCGCATGGCGACGATCTGCGTACAGCTGATGACGAAGCGGCTGCTGGACATGCCCGCGCTCTTCAGTCGCCTCGACCCCCGGCGCTTCTCCGGCGAGGTGGGGCCGGTCCTGGCGCGGCGCGCCGAGCGGATCGCCGAGCAGATGATCGCGTCGCGCTACCCGCGGCTGTGGGAGACGGTGCCGCGGCGGGTCCGAGACCTCATGACCGAGCGCCTCCGGGGCGAGATCCCGGGCGCAGTGGAGGAGGTCCTGGCGGCGGTGGGGGACGACCTCGAGGAGTACCTCGACCTGGAGTCGATGGTCGTGGAGGCGTTCGTGAACAACCGCCCGCTTCTCAACGAGCTGTTCCAGCGCTGCGGCGGCGCCGAGTTCCGCTTCATCAGCCGCTCCGGCTTCGGCTTCGGCTTCCTCTTCGGGAGCATCCAGGCGGCCGTCTGGAGCGTCTTCTCTCCGTGGTGGCTGCTCCCGGCGGGCGGGCTGTTCGTGGGGTGGGCGACCAACTGGCTCGCCCTGAAGATGGTGTTCCGCCCGCTCGAGCCGCGCGGCGTCGGCCCCTTCAAGTGGCAGGGGCTCTTCCTGAAGCGGCAGCCCGAGGTGTCGGCGGAGTACGCGAAGTTCTTCGCCGACGAGATCCTCACGGCCGACCACCTGGCCGACCGGATCCTGCGGGGGCCCGCGTCCGACACCGTGTTCGTGCTCGTCGACCGGGCGATCCGCGAGGCGATCGACGAGACCGCGGGGCCCGCCCGGCCGTTCGTGCAGCTCGCGGTGGGCACTCGCGAGTGGCTCGACCTGAAGCAGTCGATCTGCAACCGCATCGTCCACGAAGTGCCGCGGGCCGTGGCCCGGGCGAGCGCCTACAGCGACGAAGCGCTCGGCCTGGAGGCGGAGCTGCGCACGAACCTGGAGGCGCTGGAGCCCGCCGGGTTCGAGCAGATCCTGCGGCCGATCTTCCGCGAGGACGAGGCGCTCCTGATCGCGGTGGGGGCCGCCCTCGGGGGCGTCGCGGGCGTGCTCCAGGCCCTGCTCTTCGTCTGAGCTACCAGCCCCGGCAGGGCACCCAGGCCCCCACGACGTCGACCCCGTCCACCACGTGGTGGACCGCGTGGGCGGCGGCCGTGAGGCAGGAGTGGTTGGGGACCACGCGCAGGCGGTCGCCGATCCGCAGGGCGCGGAGGTCGGCGTCGGAGACCAGCGCCTTCAGCTTGCCGTGCTCCTGGGACAGCCCGCACAGGTCGACGTCCAGCTCGACGGCCATCGAGGCGTCGAACACCCGCCCGAAGGTCGAGCGTCGCCCCGGCACGTGGGTCGCCCCGGGGTCCTTCGTGAACGCCACGGCGCCGCCGTCCGTGAGCACCGACCCGCGCTCGGGGTGCGTCGCGATCACCGTGACCAGCACCGTGAACGCCGCGTGCTCGATCACGCACGAGCCGATGGCCGCCTGGAAGGCGTCGAAGTACGCGTAGTTGCCCGGTCGCAGCTCCGTCACCCCGGTGAGCCCGCCCGGGAGGTACTCCCCCACGACGGCCGTGGGGGTGGAGCCGATCGACACCTCCGGCACCTCGATCGACGCCGCGCGGAGCCGGTCGGCGAAGCCCGCGGTCACGTCCCGCTCCTCCGTGGCCACCGCCACCAGGCCGACGTGGTCGACGCAGTCGTAGGAGTGTCCGCCGTGGGCGAGCACCCCCGCGAAGTCGACGCGGGGGGAGTCGGCCAGCCGACGCGCGAGGCCCACGGCGGCGTCCGACGCGGGATCCACGCCCGCGCGCCCGTAGCCGCAGTCCACCTTGAGGAACGTCGAGAAGCGGAGCCCCCGGCGCCGCGCCGCGTCCTCCAGGCCGTCCAACGCCTCGGGCGCGTCCACGAGCACGTGCAGCCGGTCGACGTCGTCCCGGGCGGCGATGTCCGCCGCGATGTCCGCCTTGCTCGGCGGCAGGGGCACGGCCCAGGTGATGTCCGTGAAGCCCGCGTCCGCGAAGAACCGCGCCTCGGCGGCCGTGGAGACGGTGATCCCCCCGAAGTGCTCGCGCACCTGAATGCGCGCGGCCTCCGCCGTCTTGTGCGTCTTCACGTGGGGGCGCAGGCGCACGCCGAGCCGCGCGGCGCGGGCCGACATCGCGCGCGTATTGATGTCCACCCGCCCCGCGTCGACGAGGGCGCAGGGCGTGGGGAGATCGTGGATCGTCGTCACTCGACGGCGACCCCCGAGCCCTCGACGATCCGCATGCGTCGGTCGACCTCGACCCCCGTGATCGGTTCGGTGGCGCCCCCGACCCAGCGCACCTCCACCGAGTCGACCGTCGTATTGTCGGCGAGCCCGAAGTGGAGGATCCGGCTGCTCTGCGCGTTGACGTGTCCGCCGGGCCCGTGCACGTCCCTCATCTGGGTCACGCCCCCTGCCGTCAGCCACACGCGCGCGCCGATCGCGTCGCGGTTCGTGGTCGTGCCCTCGAGCTCGAGCCGGACCCAGTGGGCGCCGCTCTGCAGCTCGTTCCGGAAGAGGCGGTTCTTGATCACGATGTCGAGGTCGCCGTCTTCGTCGAAGTCGGCCCATACGAGCGACGCGACGTCGTGTTCGTTGAGCCCCGCCTCGTACGTCACGTCCGTGAAGTTGCCCGCGCCGTCGTTCTGGTAGAGGCGCGCGAAGTGGTGGCGGTAGACGGACGCGACCATCAGGTCGAGGTCCATGTCGTTGTCGTAGTCCGCGAAGGTCGCGTTCAGGTCGCCCTCGTCGTACTGGAACCCGCGCTCGGCGAAGAGATTCTCGAACGTGTAGTCGGGGGCGCCCGAGTTGAGCAGGAACATGCTCGGGTCGCTCCACGGGTGCTCGCGCGGGTGGGCGAGGTTCGCCACGTAGGCGTCCATGTCGCCGTCGTTGTCCACGTCTCCGAAGTCGCCGCCGTAGCTGTGGCCGCCGGTGAGCCAGCCGTGCCCCGACTCGACGTCGTCGAAGGCGGCGCCCACGTCCTCGGCGACGTTCACGTAGGTGCCGTCGCCCTGGTTCTGCCAGAGCTGGTTGGGGTACAGGTGGTAGTTGCCCACGTAGATGTCCTGGGCGCCGTCGTTGTTGTAGTCGTTCCAGAGCACGCCGTAGCAGGAGTAGGGCCGTTCCAGCTCCAGCCCGGCCGCCACGAAGCGGTCCGTGAAGGTGCCGTCGCCGTTGCCTTCGTAGTACTCGTCGGGGTGGGCGGGGTCCTGGGGGTAGGTGACGAGCCAGTTGCCGTAGTACAGGTCCAGCACGCCGTCGGCGTCGCCGTCGCCGAGCCCCGCGCAGCTGGCGTTGTCGAAGTGCTCGACGCCCGCGTCGGGGAGCACCGCGAAGGTGCCGCCGTCGTTGAGCCAGACGTGGTTCCGGTCGGCGTCCTCGGTGCCGTCGGGGGCCCAGTTGGCGGCGAAGGCGTCCACGTCGCCGTCGTTGTCGAGGTCGGCGTAGAAGGACGCGGCGGCCCGGGCGTCCTCGGGGAAGGCGTCGTCGTCGAGGGTGAACTGCCCGCCGCCGTCGTTCAGCCACACGTTCGGTCGACCGCCGCCGTCGATCACGAAGTCCTCGTGCCCGTCGCCGTCGACGTCCGTGACGTGGGGCGCGCTGCCCTCGAACTCCTGGGCCCAGGGCTGGAACCACGTCTCCTCGGGGGCCCAGCGGCAGAAGCTGTTCCCCCGGAGCTTCATGCGGAAGTTCCAGTTGGAGCTCGAGGGGATGAACGCGTCCGGCTCGAGGATGAGCGCGCGGCTCACCTCGGTCGGGGGGACCGTCTCCATGGCCACCACCGGCCCGCCCTCGAGGCGTTCGACGCTCAGGATGTAGTGCTGGCCCGGGAGCAGGAAGGTGTCGTCCGGGATGTCGAACTTGGTGTACTCGCGCGGATCCGGCTCCTCGACGACCGCCTCGATGGGGGGGATGAGGTCCTCCGCCTCGTCGGCGCCCGGGTAGGAGCGGCCGAGCGCGCGGCTCAGCCGGACCTTCACCGGGCCCGGCTGCCCCAGGAAGCGGACGCGGATGTCGTCCACCTGGAAGGGGTACGCGGGCATCAGCTTCATCGTGTCGAGCGTGCCCACCGGGGTGTCGAACGCGCCCTGGTAGATCCCGGTGAGGGGGTCCGCGTCCGCGCGCTCCTTGGTGTCCTCCCACCAGGTGTCGCCGCAGAAGCGGTCGAACTCGGGGAGGGGGCCGTTGCCCGGCGCCGCGGGCTCGGGGGTGGGCTCGGGCGGGGCTTCGTCGGCGACGCAGCCCACGAGCAGGAGGGCGACGAAGAGGGCGCGCGTCGTCATCGGACGACGATACCCGCGGTCAGTTGTCGAAACCCGTGTTCGTTACCGTGAGCGTGAAGCTGCCCGTCTCGAGCGACTGGTTGGTGGTCACGAGCGCGAACCACTGCTGACCGATGATGGTCCAGTCGGTCCACTGGGCGTCCCACCCGGGGCCGCTGTCGTTGTCGGCGCTGCTGCCCCACACGCAGGCACCCTGGTCGTCGAGCTCCCAGAAGTCGAGGTACGGGTCGAACTCGGTGCTGTGCAGGTCCAGCTGGACCTCCGACGCGACGGGGATGAAGAGGTCGTAGGTGATGAAGTAGTAGGTGCCCTGGGTGCCGTACGTGTCCGTGATGACCGGGCCGAGGGTGCCCGTGTCCACCCGCGGCGTCGGTCCTCCTCGCGCCGGGCCCGCCGGGCGTCGATCTTGTCGTCGATGCGCAGCCGCGCGTCGTGGCCGCGGGAGCGGTGGCTGTCGAGCAGCGGGAGCGCCAGGAAGGCCTCGACCTCCGCCCGCGCGTCGTTCAGGCGCCCCTGCATCTCGAGCGCGCGGGCGAGGACGAGCCGCGCCTCCGCCGTGATGATCGTGTCGTTGAGCTGCAACGCCGCCTCGGCCTTGGACTGGGCGACCTCCCAGTTCTCGTCCATGAGCGCGCGCACCGCGACGGCCTGCAGCCGCGCGGCCTTCTCGACGTTCTCGTCGAGGGCGTCGAGATCGATCTCGTCGTCGTCGGCCGCACCGGCGGGGCCGACGGTCAAGGCGAAGACCGAGACGAAGAGGAGGACGAAGCGCACGGAAGCCCGGGGGTTGGAGAGCGGATCAGTACGAGGGGGGTCTCACCACCTTGGGTTTGCGCGCCGTGCGCCACCCCGCGAAGCAAGTCCCTCCGGCGTCGCAGCAACGCAGGAAGTACCGAACGCCGCGAGCATAGGGCTCTGTGTAGGGCAATACCACGGACTTCTCGAACTTGGCGCCGCCCTGGGCGGTGAGCACGTGACGGGCGTACTTTCCGGCCTCCGCGGGGGCGAGATGGAGCTCCGGAACGCAGGCGTCCACGTCGCCCTCGAGGCGCGCGGTGAAGCGGACGACGGACCCCGGGATCGCGACCTTGGGCGGCTTGTGTCGGACCCGCACGTTCACGTCCTCCGGCCGGGTGGTCCGGGGCTCGGGGGTGGGCGCGGGGGCGGGCGTCGCGGCGGGCTTGGTCCTCACCCGGGACCTGGGGCGCGAGCGCGGCTTGGACCGGCCCGCGGGCCGGGGCTCGGGGGTCGCCTCGGGGGTCGCCTTGGGCGTCGCGACCTCCGGGAGAGGCTCGGCCAGGCCGCCGACGACGGGCTCGGCGTCCCACTCGTCGACGTTGACCGCGGTCGTGTTCTCCGGGGCGGGGCCCCGGCGCGTGGCCGCGAAGATCACGAAGAGCACCATCAGCACGCCCACCGCCATGAGGATCACCCCCATCGCCGCGTTGGGGCCGCCGCGGGCCTTCATGATCCGGGTGTCCCGCGCGGGGGTGACGGGCTCGGGCTCCTGCGCGGGCAGGTCGGTGGTCGCGGTGTGCAGGTCCACGGCGTCGATCTCGTCGTCCGTGGGCGCGTCCTCGGCCTCCTCGGGGGGCGCGTCCTCCCGGGGGAGGCCGTCCGAGGGCGAGGCCTCGGGGGTGCGGTGGGCCCGCGTCGCCTCGGGCGTGAACGTCCCGTCGGGGCCGCCTCGGGCCACGCGCTGCTCCCGGACCAGCGCCCGCAGGAACCCGCGGCCCCGGTTGAAGCGCCACTTGCCGGGCATCTCGTCGAGGGCGCCCGAGAGCCCGCGCGCCGTGAGGCGCTCGCCCGGCTCCTCCGCGAGCATCCGCGCCAACAGGTCGGTGACCGGGTCGGCCAGCTCCGGCCGCAGCCCGTGCCGGTCCGGGTTCGCGAGCGCGGCCGCGAGGGCGGGGATGCGCTCCTCCGTGGTCGTCTCGGTGACCATCCGCAGGACGCCGGTCAGGTCGGACAGCCCGCCGGGGGGCAGCGGCGTGAACAGCTCCCCGGCGAGCAGCTCGAAGGCGATGAGGCCCAGGCAGTAGATGTCCGACCGTCCGTCCAGGGACATGCCGCGGACCTGCTCGGGCGACATGTACAGGACCGTCCCCTTGGTCATCCCGGTCGCCGTCGCGGTGACGAGCCGCTCCGCCGCCCAGGCGATGCCGAAGTCGAGGATCTTGAGCCGCCCGTCGCCGGTGACCATCAGGTTGGCGGGCTTGAGGTCCCGGTGGACGAGGCCCAGCGATCGGCCGTCGACGCCCCCCACTTCGTGCGCGTAGGCCAGGGCGTCCGCGGCCTCCGACAGCATCGCGAGCACCGTCTCCACGGGCATCGCGCCCTTGGCGGCGACGAGGTGGTCGATGATGCCCCGGACCGACTCCCCCCGGACCAGCTCCATGACCATCATGTAGGTGTCGCCCAGCACGTCGTGCTCGCCGTGGACGAACTGCCGCACCTGCACGATGTTGGGGTGGGAGATGCGGCTGAGCAGCTGCGCCTCGTCGGCGAGGGACCGCACCAGCTCGGGACGCTCGCGCGCCCGCGACGGGTCCAGCACCTTGACCGCGACGTGCTGGGAGAAGCCCATCGAGCCGACGATCTCGGCCCGGTACACCGTCCCGAACGAACCTCCCCCGATCAGCTCGAGGAGCCGGTAGTCGCCGATGACGATGGGGAGCCGCACCTCGGGATCTTAGAGGAGGACGGCCGCGCGCTCGCGGCCCCGGGGCGAGCTAGTACGGGTAGTCGTCGATGTTGCGGTCCATCCACCGCAGGCGGTCGTCGATCCAGGCCCGGGCGCGGGCGTCCGAGTCGTTCCAGTTGTAGGTCGGGCAGTTGGACGGGAACGACAGCACCCAGTTGTCGGCTCCGATCATGTCCTGCTCGGGCCACCGCTCGAAGTTCTCGTGGATCGTATCCCCGAACAGGTCCCGGATCGCGTCGAGGCGGCCTTCGATCGACTCGTCGGACAGCACGCCCTCGCGGAGCTCGAACCACCGCGTCTCCACCGCCGCCCGGAAGGCGAGGTCGTTGCGGAAGCCGTTGACGAGCTCCGGCGCGTTGGCCGTGTAGATGTCGAAGCTCTGGGCCCCGCCGCAGCCGAGCCCGAACACGAGATCCATGTCCCAGGGCACGAACTTCAGCTTCCCGAAGTCGTCCCGGTAGACGTGGATGCTCAGGTTGTACATGTCGCCGTTGCGCCCGAACTGCTGCAGCAGGACCCAGTCGACGGCGCTCTCGAAGTCCAGCACGTCCCACAGCCCGTCGTTCGTGCGCGCGGCCGTCCGCCAGGCCTCCATCACCCGCAGGATCTCGGCCCGCCCGGCCTCGGTGAGGTCCTCCTCCTTCGGCCACACGAGCTGGAAGCCCCCGCGCACGAAGTCGGTCGCCCAGAAGGGGCGGGTGTCGTCGTTCTTGAGGATGAAGCTGCCCCCCGCGCCCCCGTCGTCCACGAGGTTCAGGCGGTCGTCGTCGCGCTTGATCTTCTCGGTGAGCTGGTAGAGGCCGCGCCAGTCGCCGTTGAGGGTGACCTCGCAGTAGTGGCTCTCCGGGGCGTAGTTCACGCCGGGTCGGAAGTCGGCGAACAGGTCGTACAGGAACGGGTTGCGGTACTGCGTGAGGTCGACGTACGCGCCGCCGAGCACCCAGTCCGCGTCGCCGCCCATCCCGAAGAAGCCCTGGGACAGCGTCGGGGGCTTGGTGGTGAGCGCGATCTCGACCAGGGCGTCGGCGGACGCCTGCACGACCTGGTGCAGCTCCACCGCGATCAGGTTCGTGCCCGCGACGAGGACGTTCGGGATCACGACCTCGTCCCACACGACCTCGTCCTGGTAGTGGTGCACGACGGACGCGAGGGTGTCCGGCGTGAGGTCCCCGGGGGGCAGGTTGAGGCGCGCGACCTCGACGCCGTTGATCCACACCACCACCGCGTCGTCGAAGCGCGCGTGCAGGCGGAGCTCGTCCAGGGCGGTCGGGTCGTCGACCTCGAAGAGGGTCCGGTACCGGCTCGAGACCCCGCTGCGGGTCACGTTCGTGCCGAGCCCGAGGTCGGCCTCGTTCTCCCAGCCGAAGGGCGCGGTCCCCACCGCCCACGCCGAGTCGTCGAACGCCGCGGTCGTCCACTCGAGGCCCGCGCTCACGGGCCCGTCGAAGTAGCGCCACTCCGAGAACGGCTCGAGCAGCAGGACGCTCTCGCGCTCCCAAATCTCCAGCGCGTAGTTGGACTTCGCCCAGTTCAACGACGACCGCCCGCGGCGCTCGAGGCCCGCGAAGCCGTTGTAGCGCTCGTCGCCGTCGTCGTCGGTGACCACCAGGGCGCAGTTCTTCTTGGGGGAGTCCCAGATCACGGCGTCGGTGCACGACAGGTCGATGCTGCAGATGCCCTCGGGCGCGGCGCTGTCGTCGTCGTCGTCGTCGTCGGCCACCACGTCGTCGTCGTCCACCGCGTCGTCGTCGTCGAGCGCGGGCGTGGGGTCGGGCTCGGGGGTGAGCTCCTCCTCGCCGAGCAGGACTCCGGACGACGACGAGGTGCAGCCGAGGCCGGCCGCGAGCAGGAACGTCGCCGGGAGGAGGGCGCGCACGAGCACGGTCATACCCCGGTTCGTCACCGTTCGACCGTCGCGATGAACGTATCGGAGACGATCGCGCGGACAAAAGGCCCGTCCGGCGCCGTCGCCCGCGTCGAGCCGGGCCCAGGCGGCGGAGAGATCGCCCGCCCCCTCCCGGTCGCGCCATTGCACTCGTCTCCCCGGGCCGTGTCTGGTATCCACTGGCGCATGCACATCTCCTCGCGAGCGGCCCTCCTCGTCCTCTGCATCGGCGCCCTGGCGTGCCCCGACGGGGGCGGCCGCGGCGGCTCGGGCGGAGGCGGCGGGGGAGGGGACGACCCCGGCGCGCCCGAGATCACGGTGGAGCTGCCCGCCGTCGACGCCACCTACTACGCCGACGTCCGCGTCCCGCTCCGGGCGGTGGTGGTGGACGACGAGGACGCCGCGGGCGAGCTCCGCGTGCACTGGCTGATCGGCGAGGAGGTGCTGGTCGAGGGGGTCGTGCCGGACCCGGACGGCGTGGCCGTGGGCGAGCTCCCCGTGCTCGACGAAGGCACCTACACCCTGACGACCCGGGCCGAGGACGGCGGCGGCCGCACGGCGTCGGTGAACAGCAACTTCACGGTCGGCCCGGCCAACGAGGCCCCGGAGTGCTCGATCGTATCGCCCGAAGGCGGCGCCGTCGTCGCGGCGGGGGTGGTGAACACCTTCGAGGGCACGGCTTCGGATACCGAGGACGACTCGGAGCTCCTGACGTTCGAGCTCGGCGTGGCCGGCAGCCGCGTCGGCTCGGGCGAAGTGGACCAGAGCGGCATGTGGTCCGCGGAGGTGACCGGGCTCGTGCTCGGCGCGCGCACCGTGGACCTCACGGTCCTCGATTCGGTGGGCGCGGAGTGCGAGGCCTCGGTGCAGGTCACCGTGAGCAACGCCCCGAGCGTCGTCATCGACCACCCCCAGGACAACGGCACGGTGAACGAGGGGGCCCAGGAGACGTTCCTCGGCACCGTCGACGACCCGGAGGACAGCGAGCCGTCGATCACGGTCGAGTGGTCCAGCGACGTGGACGGGGTCCTCGGCGGCGGCAACGCGAACACCATCGGCGGCGTCGAGCTCGCGGACGTGGTGCTGAGCCCCGGCGTGCACGTCATCACCCTCGAGGCGACCGACACCGACGGGCTCACCGGCAGCGCGACCGCGACCGTCACCCTCAACGCCGCCCCGTCGGCGCCCACCGTCAGCATCACGCCCGAGAACCCGGGCTCGGAGGCGACCCTGGGCGTCTCGATCGACGTGGACTCGGTCGACCCCGAGGGCGACGAAGTGACCTACTCCTGGCAGTGGTTCCGCTCCGGCGCCCCCGAGCCCTTCTTCGACGACGGCTCCGTCCCGTCGACCCAGACGTCCCGGGCCGAGCCGTGGCGGGTCGACGTGGTGGGGATCGATGCCCGCGGCGCCGTGTCCGAGGTGGGGTCCGCGTCGGTGACGATCGCCAACGCGTTGCCCACGGTGGACGTCCCCACGGTCACCCCCGCGATCGCCTACACCGACACCGAGCTGACCTGCACCGAGGGCGCGACCGCCGACGCGGACGGAGACACCGTCACCGTCGACTACGAGTGGCACATCGGGGGCACGTTCTACAGCCAGGGCTCCACGCTCTCCGCGTTCTCGGCCGCCCGCGGCGACGACGTGACCTGCGTGGTGACGCCCTGGGACGGGCTCGACTTCGGGGCCCCGGTGTCGTCGGCGATCACCCCCATCGTCAACTCGCCGCCCACCGCCCCGACGGTGACGATCACCCCCGCCGCCCCCGAGACCTTTCACGACCTCACGTGCGCCGTGACGACGGACTCGGCCGACGGCGACGGCGACGTCGTCGCCTACTCCTACGCCTGGGACGTCGACGGGGCGTCGTCGGGGGTCACCGGCCCGCTCGTCGCGTCGGCGGCCACGACGGACAGCGAGGTCTGGACCTGCAACGTGACGCCCGACGACGGGTTCGGGCCGGGCCCCGTCGGCTCGGACTCCGTGTCGATCGGCACCGTGCCCATGTACCTCGACGTGGGCGTGCACAGCTCGACCTACAGCAACGGCACTCGTACCCGCGGGTATTGGTTCACTGCGCCGGTGAACCTCACGATCACGGCGGTGCGGGTGCCCACGGACGTGACGGGTCCGCAGAACGTCCAGATCGTCCGGTTCACCGGCGGGCCGCCGCCGGAGTTCTCGTCGAGCACGACGGCCCACACGTCGCTCTTCTACCTGGTCGGTGCGTCCAGCGGAGCCGACTGGCTGCCGACGGGCGCGATCTCCGTGGCGGCGGGGGACGTCATCGGTGTGCTCGGAGCGCGCGGCACGACCACGATGAACAACTCCTACCGGGCTTCGGGCGCGTACACGACGGACTTCGACGGCAACACCGCCGTGTTGACCCGCCTCATCTACCAGTCGAACCTCGCCACGACGGCGGCGGGCTCGCTGTCGTCGTCGGCGACGGGGGCGATCGGCCGGGTCGAGATGGAGTACACCGTCCCCTGAACCGGCGCCGGGGCTCGCGGGGGCGACGTCCCCCGGTCTATGCTTCGGCTCGGTGGCGACTCCCCCCGAGAATCGCAAGACGCTGGGACGGTTCGAGCTCATCCGAGAGCTCGGGCGCGGGAACTTCGGTCGTGTATGGCTCGCCAAGGAGCGGGGCGGACACGGGTTCGAGCGACGGGTCGCCCTCAAGATCCTGAACAAGCTCGACGACGAGCGCCGTTGGCAGGCGCTGATCCGCGAGGCTCGCATCTGCGGCCGCCTCAACCACCCGAACATCGTCGCCGTGCACGGCGTGGAGCAGGTGGGGCGGGTCTCCTTCATCATCATGGAGCACGTCGACGGCGAGACCCTGCGGTCGATCTGGATGGAGTTCGCGCGCCTCGGGCTGCGCTTCCCGCGCTCGATCGTGCTGCAGGTGTCCATCGCGATCGCCGAGGCCCTGCACCACGCCTGGTCCGGTCGAAACGAAGACGGCGAGCCCTTCCGCATCGTCCACAGCGACCTCAAGCCCGCGAACGTGATCCTGTCCATGCGGGGGATGGCCAAGGTCGCCGACTTCGGGCTGGCCACGTTCGGGGGGCGATCGCGGCGTCGCCAGGGGCACCGGATCACGGGCACGCCGAGCTACATCGCGCCCGAGGTGTGGGCCGGGGACACGCCCGCGGCGCCGCAGCTCGACCTGTTCGCCCTCGGGATCCTCATCTACGAGATGGTGACGGGCGAGCGCTTCTACCGCGGGGCCGAGATCGCCGCGATCCCCGGGATCATCGCGCGGCGGACGGCCGCCGACGAGGCCGCCGACGTCGCCCGGAGCTTCCCCGAGATCGCCTTCGTGGTGGAGCGGCTCCTCCAGCGGCGCGCGTCGGCCCGGTACGGCTCGGCCTTCGACGTGGGCGAGGCGCTGCGCGGGATCCGAGCCGAGGTCGGCGCGGCGGGCGACCTGGTGCAGTTCCTGAGGTTGGTCCGGGCCGGGCGCATCCCCCACGAGCAGCGGCAGGGCAGCCTCGGCGTGCTGCCGACGATCCCCCGGGGCGCCACGGACTGGGTCCCGCTCCTCAACCTCGTGGGCCCGCCCCCGAAGCCGAAGCCCGACGCGCCCGCCACCGGCGCCGACGACTTCGCCTGGAGCTACACGGTGCCTCCGGGGGCCATCGACAAGCTCGCCGGCGTCGCCCGGACCGACTCCCGCGAGATCCCCGACTCGACCCGGATCGACGACTGATCCGCCTCCCCGGATGGACACAAGAGCGACCACCGACGGACGTACACAACTTCTCCACATCCATGCAATGAGGCGCTGGTCATCTCGGCCCCCCCGACGGCTCGGGGAGGAGGAGATCCCATGCGCATGTTCCTGGTCTCGATGGCGTCGGCCGTCCTGTTCGCGGGGCTCGGCTGCAACGACGGGGAGCTGCTGGCCTTCCAGGACGGCAACCCCCTGAACCCCGACGCGGACGACGACGACGACGACGACCGGGAAGGAGGCGACGACGACGACTCCGGCGGACCCTGGGACGACCCGGGGGACGACGACGACGCGGGCGTCGAGGGCGACCCCGATCCGTGGCTCGACGAGTGCCCGCCCGAGGCGATGCGGCCCTCCGACTTCGAGGGCGGCGCGGGCGACCAGGCCTACGTGAAGTCCTGGGAGCGCACGCAGGACGAGGGCACCTTCACCGTCGACGCGACGGCGTACTACGCGGTCTACAACACCGAGGTCTACGAGTCGGGGGGCTCCCAGCCCAACGAGACCGCGTACTTCCGGTTCCCCGGAGACCTCGCGGGCGACGGGGCCTCGCAGGTCCGCAACTGCGGGGACGAGTGGATCGTCCAGGACAGCGACAACAGCGGGGCGTCGCCGGGAGCGCTCATCTTCGTGGGGGTCTTCCTCCTGGAGGAGGGGCGCAACACCGTCCACATGCACCACTTCTGTCCCCTGTACCGGGACGGAGCGTGCGGCGACTTCCACTTGGGCGACCCCGGGTCCGACGGGGGCTGCATGGACGACAACCCCAACTCGGTCCACTTCAAGGCCGAGGGGCTGTGCCTGGTTCCCTGGTCCCCGTGAAGAAGGCGGCGAGGAGGTCGCCGATCTCGTCCGGTCGGTCCTCCTGGAGGAAGTGCCCGCAGCCGTCCAGCGCCGTGACCTCGGCGCGAGGCAGGTCGCGCGCGACGCGGGCCATCGTGCGCGCGACGTCCGGGAGGATGCGGTCGCGCGTGCCGTAGACGACGCGCACCGGGCCGTCGAACTCGGGGAGCTTCTCGGCGATCGTCTTCATGCCCCCGGGGTGCAGCGAGTGGCCTGCCTTGAGCAGCACCCTGCGCGCGGGGGTGCCCGCGAACGGCTCCTGGACCGCGGGCACGACGTCCTCGGGCAGATCCTCGCGGCAGGTGCCCAGCCGCATGGCCGTCGCGAGGCCCCAGGGGCTCGCCAGGAGGTAGCGCAGCCCCGGGATGTAGGACGCGACCACGAACGCCACGACGGCCCAGGACGGCGTCGGGTAGACGAGCGTGTTGAGCAGCACGAGGCTCGAGGTGCGGTCGCGGTTGTGGACCATCCACCACAGCCCGACCGGGCCGCCGAGGTCGTGGACGACGAGGCCGGTGCGCCCGACCCCGACGGCGTCGAGGAAGCCCGTGATGGCGTCGGCGTAGAACCGGAAGCTGTAGGAGGCGCCGGGGGGCTTGTCGGACTTGCCGAAGCCGGGCAGGTCCAGGGCGAGGACGCGTCGCCCGTCGGCCACGCGCGCGCCGACGTTTCGGTACAGGTACGAGCTGGTGGGCCACCCGTGCAGCATCAGCACCGGCTCCCCCTCGCCCCCCTCGAGGTAGTGGAGCCGGAGGCCGTCGACGTCGATGAACCGGCTCTGCAGCGGAGTGGGCATGTCGCGACTCACGAAGTGGTGGGCCCAGCAGGACTTGAACCTGCGCGCGTCCGGTTATGAGCCGGCTG
>CAZEKB010000132.1:0-19408 GCA_964512225.1 uncultured Rickettsiales bacterium
GTCGCGTCGTCGTCGTCGGTCGCGTCGTCGTCGTCGGTCGCGTCGTCGTCGTCGTTGCCGCCCCCGCCGCCGCCGCGGTTGTTGTTGCGGTTGACGCACGAGGGGATCAGCAGGAGGAGGGCCGCCGCCAGGAGCACCAGCCGCGCGAGAGAGCGGAACAAGGTCATGAGGATCTCGACCTAGAAGGTGTAGTCGTCGTCGACGAGCGTGGCCGACACCGCGGACCCGCTGAGCGTGATGGTGAGCACGTAGTTGCCGATCGCAGTCGAGTTGCAGTTCTCCGCGTAAGCGCGAACGACCACGACGGCGCTGCCGGTGATCGAGGTGGTGGCGATCGGGCACTCGTACTGGGGCGGCGGGAAGGTGCAGACGAAGTCGTCGTCGCCCGAGGCGAGCTGGTTGCCGTACGGGGCGGTCGTGTCGCCGTTGATGGTGGCCCAGGGATCGAAGGTCGTGGCCGCCGAGACGGTGTCCACCGTGGCCTCCAGGGTCCCGCTCCCGGTGACGAGCCAGACGTCTCCGTCGGTGTAGTTGCACGGGACGCTGCCGGTCATGGGGCCGGGTGCGGCGTCGTCGTCGTCGACCGCGTCGTCGTCGTCGACCGCGTCGTCGTCGTCGACCGCGTCGTCGTCGTCCACGGCGTCGTCGTCGTCGACCGCGTCGTCGTCGTCCGTCGCGTCGTCGTCGTCCGTCGCGTCGTCGTCGTCCGTCGCGTCGTCGTCGTCGTTGCCGCCGCCGCCGCCGCCGCGGCCCGTGCGGTTGACGCAGGCTGCGGCCAGCAGGATGAGGGCGAGAATGCAGAGGGTGACGATTCGAAGTCGACGCATGACTTGCTCCTTCCCGCGCCCGCGCGGGGTTCGATGTCCTATCAGAATCGCGCGCGCTCAGGAAGAGCCTTGAGGCGCCTGGGTTAGTCTCCGCCGCCATGAACGTCGTCGATCTCCGCTCCGACACCGTGACCCGACCGACACCCGGGATGCTCCGGGCGATGTCCGCCGCCCCCGTCGGGGACGACGTGTTCGGCGACGATCCGAGCGTCAACCGCCTCCAGGATCGCGCCGCCGCCCTCCTGGGCAAGGAAGCCGCGCTTTTTGTGCCCTCGGGGACCATGGCCAACCAGGTCGCGATCCGGACGCACACGGAGCCCGGGGACGAGATCATCGTCGAGTCCGGCGCCCACATCTTCCTGTACGAGGGGGGCGGGTTCGCGGCGCTGTCCGGCGTGTCGGCGCGCTGCGTCCTGGGGGACCGCGGCATCCTCGATCCCGCCGACGTCGAGGCCGCGATCCGACCCCCGGGCGGCCTGTCGCACTTCCCGAACACCCGCCTGATCGCGCTCGAGGACACCGCCAACCGCGGCGGGGGCACCGTGTACCCGCGGCCCGTGGTGGACGGGATCCGCGCCGTCGCCGTCGCGCACGGGTTGGCGCTGCACCTCGACGGGGCCCGGATGTTCAACGCCGCCGTCGCGGGCGGCCTCTCCGCCGAAGAGGTCGCGCGGCCCTTCGACACCATCTCCTTCTGCCTGTCGAAGGGCCTGGGCTGTCCCGTGGGCTCCCTGCTCGTCGGCTCCCGTCCGTTCGTCGACCGCGCCCACCGCTTCCGCAAGATGTTCGGGGGCGGGATGCGCCAGGCGGGCTTCCTCGCGGCGGCGGGCCTCTACGCGCTCGACCACCACGTGGACCGGCTCGCGGACGACCACGCCCGGGCCCGGCGCCTGGCGGACGCGCTGTGCGCGGCGGGCGCGTTCACTCCGTCGGCGCCCGTGGCCACGAACATGGCCTACGTGGATACCCGCGGCCCCGCGCAGGCGGTGGTCGATCGCGCGGCCGAGGAGGGGGTGCTCACCCACGCGACGGGCCCCACGACGATCCGGGTCGTGGCCCACCTCGACGTGGACGACGCGGCGATCGAGCGCGCGATCGACGTCCTCCTCCGCGTCGCGTGATCCCGGCCGTCCTGCGGCGCCGCTGGCGGGACGCGCGCACCGGCCGCGAGGGCACCCTGCTCGAGCTCGACGACGGTCGCCCGCTCGACCTCCACGGCGTCGCCACCCTCCTCGCGTACGGCGGCCTGATCGGCTCCCGCAGTCTGCTCGTGGACGTCGAGGCCGTCCTCGAACCGCTCCTCCTCCCGGCCCCGTCGGTTCGCGCCGCCGATCTCGACGCCGACGCCCGCGCCGACCGCCTGTGGAGTCTGCTCCGGGAGGCCGTCGCCGCGGCGGGCCGGGGCCGGAGGCGGGTGCGCGTGGCGCTCTCCGGCGGGCTCGACTCCCGCGCCGTGGCGGCCGCCGCCGTCGCCGTCGACGCCCCGGGCCTGACGTTCGGGACATTCGGGGACGCGGACGCGCCCGACCTCCCCGTCGCCGCCGCCCTGGCCCGCGCCCTGGATCGACCCCACCGGATCGACCGACTCCCGCCGGGGGGCGCGCTCCGCCACGAGGAGCGGGTGTGGCGGGCCACCCACGGCGTCGGCGGGCCCGCGTCGGCGCCCGGCGCGCCCACCGACGAGGCCTGGGCGGGCGAGTGCGACGTCCTCCTGTCGGGCTGCTCGGGCGACGTGATCTGGGGCGACACCGCCCTGCCCGGGCCCTCCCCGGCGGCGCGGCTGCGCAAGCTCGGGGTCCGCCCGGTGCCCGACGATCCGTGGGGTCCTCCGGCCCCGTCCTGGGCGTCCGCGGGCGGCCGGTCCGCCTGGGCGAACCTCCACTCCCGACAGCGCGCGGTGACCTGGAGCGGGGTCCTGCCGCGGCTCGATTACACCCCGGTCGTCCCCGTCCTGTGGCACCCGTCGCTGCTGGCGTTCGCCCTCACCCTGTCGCTCGCCGATCGAGACGGCCGCGTCGTGGTCCGGCGGATGCTGGAGCGGCACGCCCCCGCGGTCGCGCCGTCGGGGATCCCGCCCGTGAAGACGTCGGGCGTGCACGATCTCGATCGGGCGTGGAGGACGGATCCGGCTTGGGGCGCGGCGCTCGATCGGTGGACGTCGGACGATCCGACGGAGGTCGCGGCGTTCGACGCCGTGGGGGTGGATCGGCGCGCGGCGCTGCGGATGGTCCGCCAGGTGCGGGCCGGCAAGCGGGAGCGGGCGGGGTTCCTCGGCAGGCTGCGGGCGCTGCGAAGATGGGGTCTGCGCCGGTGAGCCTCAGTCGCAGATCCCGGGCTCGTCGAGGCAGACGACGACCGAGTCGCTGGACTCGCAGCCGTCGGGATCGACGGCGCTGATGCGGACGGTGTGGGCGCCCTGGCCCAGGTCGGCGTACCCCATCGTGAACTCGATGCGGCCCGACGCGTCCGGGGCGGGCACGTCCACGTCGATCAGCTCCGCGGAGTTGTCGATCGTGTCCTCGGCGACCATCTCCATGGCGGTCACGTCCGAGTCCGCGTCGGTGACCGTCACGACGAAGTTCAGCGTGTCGCCCACGGTGAAGTTGGTGCGGTCCACCGGGGCCTCGATCACCACGTCCGGGAACTCGTGCCCGCTGAAGTTGCTGCACTCGCCGCCGCCCACGTCGTCGTCGTTCGTCGGGGGGCAGCCGACGAGGACCGTGAGGCCGCAGAGGACTCCGATGAGGGCGAGGATCGAGCGCATGGACATCTCCGGGGCCGGTCTTCCGGCGGGTGCCGGAAGATAGCAAGGCGCCCCTTCCGCGGGAAGCGGGCGGAGAGTGCCCTCAGTCGCGCCGGCGGAGGACGGCGAAGGGCACGAGCGCCAGCAGGAACGCGAGGATCCCGGCGCCGGTGGCGCGATCGCCCTGCAGGTCGCAGCTCGAGCCGCAGCCCGCCGCCGTAGGCCAGAGCACCTGGTCCGACGCGAAGGTCTCCACCACCTCGCTGCAGGTCGTGCCGCCGACCCCGTTGGGGATGGCCGCGAAGCCCTCGTCGCACTGGCAGGAGGGGAAGCCGTTCACCGATACGCAGGAGCCGTTCTCGCCGCAGATGTTGGCGAAGCAGGGGTCCGCGGGACCGTCCTCGGTGCCCGTGACGGAGGCGAGCATGTCGAACTCGGTGGGCTGGCAGGTGATCGTCTCCACGAGCGCCTGGCCGGGGCCGGCGGGGGCGCGGATCGTGCGGGCGGACTGGTCGTCGGCGCACACGCAGCCGTCGATGCCGTCGGAGGTCGTCGCGCACACGGCGCCGACGCCGCAGTAGGTGCGGCCGCAGGGGACGGGCTGGGCGTTCGCGGCCGAGGGGGCGCAGACGTCGACCTCGGGGCGGTCGGAGAGGTCGATGCTGCGATCGACGGCCGCGCCCGCCGAGGGCGTGAAGCTCGGGTCGAAGAGCATCTCCCAGCCCGAGACGCGCGTGTACAGCCGCGTGATGACCGGGTTGCGCTCCTTGACGTCGTTGGCCCACGCGTACGCCTCGGCGGCGTCCACGTCCTGCAGGAAGATGTTGTCGGTGTTGAGCAGCCCGCTGTCGCCCGCGAACTCGGTGACGAAGGCGCGGCCGTCGTTCTGGTCGATCATCCAGGACAGCAGCGGGTAGTAGTTGTTGGTGTTGGTCAGGACGTCCCACTGCACGTCCTGGCGGTCGACCTCGAGGTTCGTGAAGTTCCGGGCCTCCCACCGCGTATCGCCCGCGATGAAGACGACCACGGCCATCTCCGGCTCGGACGCGACGGCGGTCAGCGCGATCGGCACCATCGGCTCCAGCCCGGGGTAGCGGATCACGATGGGCTGGATGTTCTCGACGCCCGCCTCCGGGGCCAGCTTCATGCCGAGGAAGTCGAATTCCTGCGTCACGTAGTCCGCGACGATCGGCTCCATCGCCTCCGTGATGACGTAGCCGTTGTCGTTGAGCCAGTCGATGAGCGCGCGCGGGTCCTCGGACGTGATCCGCTGCGGGGCGTAGGGCCCGACCTGGGGCAGATCGATCACGTCCACGCCGTCGTCGTCGTCGCCGGCGAAGGCGGAGTCGTCGTCGTTGGTCTCGGCGCCGCCGCCGCGGGCGGGCGGGAAGAAGCCGTTGTCGTTGCACACGACGGGGGGCGGGATGATCTGGGGCGTCGACGCCGTGTCGAACAGCGTGAGGATGCTGCCGGGGGCGACGTCGAGCTCGGGGCTCTCGGGCAGCGACGGCACGGGCACGACCCAGGAGAAGTCGTCGGCGTCGCCGCTGTACATCACCTCCACGACGGCCGTGACCTCGCCGAGGCCGCCGTTGGCGGTCGGATCGAGCTCGAAGAGGATGCGCTCGGCGTTCTGCTCCACGGGGACGGTGGAACAGAAGAAGCCGCCGCAGGCGTCGGCGGTGGACGGCAGGGCCACGCCCGCGAGGGCGACGGCCGAGGCGACGGCGACGAGGCCGACGGTGGATGCGGTGCGAAGGGTCATGGGTACTCCGAGGTCAGGCGGTGCGGCGGCGACGCGGCACCGAAGCGAGGGCGATCAGGAAGAGGAAGGCGGCGGTGGGGGCGACGTCGTCGGTCTGCGAGCAGCTCCCGCAGCCCGCCGGGCCCCAGAGCAGCTGCTCGGGGTCGTAGGTGGCGACGACCTCGGCGCACGTCGTCCCGCCGACCCCGTTCGGCACGGCGGCGAAGCCGTCGTCGCACTCGCACGTGGCGAAGCCGTTGATCTGGAGGCAGGAGCCATTCTCGCCGCAGATGTTGGCGAAGCAGGGGTCGCTCGGGCCGTCGGGGGTGCCGACCACGTCGGCGAGGAAGTCGAAGTCGGACTGCTGGCAGACGACGGTCTCGGTGGGGGCCAGGCCGGGGCCCGGGGGCGCGAGGATCGTGCGGGCGCTGTGCCCGTCGGCGCACACGCAGCCGTCGACGCCGTCCACGGTAGTCGCGCACTGCGATCCCACGCCGCAGTAGGTGCTGCCGCAGGGGACGATCCGGTCGTCGCTGCCGGGTCCGCAGACCTCGACGGCGGGCTGCTCGGTGAGGTCGAGGGTCGGGGAGACCGCGGTCCCCGCGCTCGGGGTGAAGGACGGGTCCTGGGTCATCTCCCAGCCGCCCATGCGCGCGAACATCCGGGTGAGGGTCGTCTTGCGGGCGAACAGGTTCTGGAGCCAGGCGCTCGACTCCTGCGCGTCTTCGGAGTTGAGGAAGATGTTCTGGACGTTCGCCTGGGTGTCCGCGGTGCTGCCCGCGAACTCGGTCACGAACGCGCGGCCTTCCGCGTCGTCGATCATCCAGGAGATGAGCGGGTAGTAGTTGTTCTGCCCGTTGAAGGGGTCGGCCCGCAGCTCGTCGGTGGACACCTCGAGGTTGGCGTAGTTGCGGGCCTCGTACCGGGTGTTCGCGGCCACGAAGGCGAGGACGCCGGTCTCGGGGCCCGTCGCCACGGACGTCAGCATCAGCGGGATCATGGGCTCGACACCGCGGTAGGTGACCTGCACCGGCGCGATGTCCTGGGTGCCCGCGCCGGGCGCGAGCTGCATGGCGAGGAACGAGAAGTCCTGGGCCACGTAGTCGTTGATGAAGGGCTCCATGCCCGCGGTGACCGTGTACCCGTTGTCGTTGAGCCAGGCCACCAGCGCCGCGGGGTTCTCGGAGGTCACGAGCACCGGCTCGAACGGGCCGACTCGGTCGAGCTCCGTGACGTCCACCCCTCCGTCCTCGAGGGAGCCGCCGCCCCCTGCGCCGCGGGACACGCCGACCATCGGCGCGGACGGGCGGCTGCACCGCGTCTCCGGGGGGATGATCCGGGGAACGGTCGCCAGCTCGAGCAGCGTGAGCACGCCCGTGGGCACGAGCTCCAGCTCGCCGACCAGCTCGCCCCCCAGCGGCAGGATCCAGGAGAAGTCGTCGGGGGAGCCCGTGTAGGTGATCTCGATCACCGCGGTGACCGTGTCGTCACCGACCTCGAACAGGATGCGCTCGGCGTTCTGCTCGACGGGGGCCTGGCCGCAGAAGAACCCGCCGCAGGCCTCGGCGGGGCGAGGAAGCGCGGGGACGAGGAGGGTGGCCAGGGCACAAGCGACGAAGATGCGATTCATGGGGTCTCCGAGACCACGAGGGTCCGGTGAGCGAAGCAAAGGTCCGCACAACGCACAAGCAGAAGGAGGGCCGGCGGCCCGGGCACGAGGGCGCCCGATCCCGGCGCTCGACCCCGACGGGCTGCGATCAGCGGGTCGGGGGGCTCGCGTCCCGAGGCTCTTCCACGAAGAGCCGGACGCCCGCGGGGACGTCGTTCACCTGCTGCACGACGCCCGAGGGCCAGCGGACGACCACCTGATCGATGGACGTCGCCTCCCCCAGGCCGAAGTGCGACCACGCGGGGACGCCGCAGGACCACGGGTCCGCCGCGCCGGGCCACCGCGTCAGGACGACGTCGCCGACCGTCGCCTCCACGACCGCGCCCCGGCCCTCCGTGTTGGAGAGCGTGCCCCGGAGCCGCACCTCGACCACGCCGCTCCCCGGGGGCGGGTTGGTGAGGGCGATCAGGGGCGTCCGCTCGACCGTGGCGAGGTACAGGTCCGGGAGCCCGTCCCCGTCGACGTCGACGCCTGCGTTCGCGCGCCAGTGGTGGAGGTCCGCGAGCATGCCCTCGAGAGGGCGCCGCTCGAATCGCGAGGGGCCGGTGAGGTCGTTGCGGTAGTGGTAGGCCTCGCCCCGGTAGGCGTCCGTCTCCTCGAACCCGCCGTCGAAGAAGCTCGAGTCGACGTAGAAGAGGTCTTCGTCCCCGTCGGCGTCGAAGTCGGCCGCCACGCCGCCCCAGGTGAGCCGCGCGTCGTTGTGCAGCCCCATGGCCACGGCCGCGTCCACGTAGTGGGACCCCTGCCGCAGGAGCAGCTCCTCGAAGTTGCCGGTGGTGAAGAAGTCCGCCCGGCGGTCGAGGTTGAAGTCCGCCACGGCCAGGCCCATGCCGTCCGGCTCCCCGTTGAAGCCCTGCTGGTCGCTCACGTCGACGAATCGAGGCAGTCCGCCGGGCTCCGCGTCGTTGCGGTAGAGCCGGTTGGGCACGATCTGCGCGCCGCGATCGTTGACCTGGAAGAGGTCGTAGTCCCCGTCGTTGTCGAAGTCGAGGAACGCGCCCGTCATCGCGAACGACTCGGCGGTCTCGGGGGGGAGGAGGTCGGAGCGCTCCTCGAAGGTGCCGTCGCCCCGGTTGAGCCAGAACTGGTCCGGGAACGCGGGCGGTCGGCCCCCGGCGCCCTCGGGGAGACCCTCTCCCCAGTTCGCCACGTACAGGTCCAGGTCCCCGTCGCGCTCGATGTCCACCCAGTAGGAGTGGAGCGAGCGGTACGAGTCGGCGAGCCCGGCGTCGTCCGTGGCGTCCGAGAAGGTGCAGTCGCCGTCGTTTCGCAGGAGGCGGTTGGGCTCGAACTGCACCGTGACGAAGAGGTCCGCGTCGCCGTCGCGGTCGTAGTCGGCGGTGGACGCGCCCGAGCTGTAGACGCCGTCCAGGTCCGCGGCGGGGGCGTCGAGCTCGGTGAAGATGTCCCCGTCGTTTCGGTAGAGCCGGTTCGGCCCCAGGGCCGTCGTCAGGTAGAGGTCCGCGTCGCCGTCGTCGTCGCAGTCCAGGAAGGCCGCGCCGCCCACGAAGTCGTCGAGCCACCGGTCCTCGGGGTCGTGGGGGAGCGAGAGCGGGGTCTTCACGCCCAGGTCGACGACCTGGAACCGGGGGCCTCGGGGGTCGGCGGCGGGGACGGCGAGGGGTTCGCTCCAGCTCTCGCCGGCGGGGTACGACGGCGGCTCCGCGTCCGGCTCCGGCACGCATCCGACGAGCGTCGCGAGGGCCAGGAGGGGGGCGGACCGGAGACTCACGCCGACAGTCTAACCGGCGGTGGTCGCGCCCCCCGCAGGACCGTCCGCGCCCGGTGCGGAGCGGGGCGTCCGCGATCCCCGCACATTCGGCCGGATCCACAGCAGGAGGGCGGGCAGCATCACCAGATCCGCGAACAGGGCGGATCCGATCACGATCGAGGCCAGCACCGCGAACATCTTGTTCGGGGGGAACACCGACGTGTAGAGCACCCCGAAGCCCGCCAGCAGCAGCAGCGAGGTGTAGATGATCGCCCGCCCGGTCCGTCGGCCCGTGGTGCGGACCGCCTCTTCGGGCGTGGCCCCCCGGCGCACCTCCTGGCAGTAGCGGGCGAGGTAGTGGATCGTGTCGTCGACCGCGATCCCGAGCCCGATCGAGAACACCATCGCCGACAGCGTCTCGAGGTGGCGTCCGGCCCACCCCATGCCCCCGAGCACGACGACGATCGGCAGGCAGTTGGGGAGCATGGCGAGCGCTGCGATCCGCCAGTCCCGGAAGAGCAGCGCGAGCGTCACGAAGATGATCACGAACGCGTAGGCGAGCGACGTCAACAGGTCGCGGATCAGCGAGTCGATGCCCCCGTACCCGACCTGCGAGGTGCCCGTGATCTGCGCCCGGATCGGCGTCGCCGACCCGTCGACCCGCTCGGCGATCCACCGGCGCATGCGCTTCTCCAGCGCGAGGTAGTTGCGGGCCCCGAGATCGTCGGCGCGGAAGGTCAGGCGCAGGACGCGCCGGTCGGCGCTCAGGTGGGTGTGCAGCGCGGTCCGTTCGCCGGACAGCTCGGCCAGCAGCAGCAGCGACGCCGTCTCCCGTCGCGACTCCGGAAGCGCGTCCCGCGGCTCGCCGCCCGAGGCCCCGCCGCGCTGCACCCAGCGCATCTCTCGGAGCAGGCTCAAGACCGAGTCGGCCGTGTGGATGAACCCGTCCGAGAGGACGACCGACTCGACCTCGGCGGCGCGCCGGAGCAGGGCCGGGTCGTGCCACGGGTCGTCGCCTCCCTCGCCCTCGGGCACCTCGAGCAGCACGTCGAGGTAGACGATCCCGGCGAGCTCCTCCTCGAGGAGGCGGTGCCCCTCGCGGATGGGGTCGTTCTCGGGGACGTACTCCATGATGAAGTTGTCGACGGTGGTGGCCGGGATCCCCGCGACGAAGGCGACGGTGACGGCGATGCAGAAGACGGCCAGGGGGCGGTGGCGGCCGAGCGCCACGTCCGCGAGGGCCTCGGGGATCGCGGCGAGGCGACGCAGGGCCCGGCGCGGGGGCCGCGGCGGCACGGGGAAGCGGGCGAGGGCCCAGGGGACGAACAGGATCGTCACCGCGAACGTGAGCATCACCCCCATGGCGGCGTAGGCCCCGAAGTGGCGGAGGATCTTGAGGTGGGCCGTCCCCAGGGTCGCGAACCCGGCCGCGGTGGTCACCGACGTGAGGAGGCACGCGCCGCCGACGAAGGCGAGCGCACGGCGGATCGCGTCCTCCTCGCTCGCCCCGTCGGAGCGCTCGTGCTGGAAGCGGGCGATGAGGTGGATCGCGTCGGCCGCCCCGATCACGAGGATCAGCGTCGCGGTGATCGTATTGATGATGTTGATGCTCTCGCCCGTCACCGCCATCAGGGCCAGCGTCCCGACCGTCCCCAGGAAGACCGACGCGAGCGGGATGAGCACGCCGGACCAGGACCCGAACGTGGCGAAGAGCACGAGGATCAGGATCAGCCCCGTGAGGGGGATGAACTTCAGCTCCTCGTGGACCATGAGATCGACCACCGTGAC
Organism: uncultured Rickettsiales bacterium; assembly: GCA_964512225.1. GTDB lineage: Bacteria > Myxococcota_A > UBA796 > UBA9615 > UBA9615 > CAZEKB01. The sequence goes on from CAZEKB010000132.1 coordinate 10,483, forward strand.
CCGGTAGGCGTGGGGACCGAGCAGGTAGAGGTCGTGATCCGGATGCCGATCCTCGGCCTCGGCGAGGATGGCGCGCAGCTCCATGACCACGGGGCGAACGTCGGTGATGCCCACGACGTCGTCGGCGATCTTCAGGAAGACCGAGCCCACGTTGCCCGAGCGGGCCACGAAGGTGTCCCGGAGCAGGGGGTTGGCCCGGGCCTCCTCGGTGAGCGCCGCCGCCCGGGCGTCGTTCGGGGGGGCGTCGACCAGCGTCGCGACGGTCACCACGCCGGGGGCCTTGGACCGCGGCACGGGGATGGACGCGAGGCTGCCCGTGCGCTCGACGGCGGGGACGCGCGCGGCGATCGCCGACTCCAGCTCGTCGAGGAGCGCCCACGACTCGGCCGTGTGCATGTCGCCCTTCACCAGCAGGAACAGGATGTGGTCGTCGGCCCCGTAGGTCGCCCGGTACTCCTGGTACAGGCGCGCTCGCTCGGAGGTGCGGTCGAACAGCGTCTGGGGTGAGAAGTCGAAGCGGAGCTGCGGCAGGGCGGCGACGGCAAGGACCCCGAACAGCGCGAACGCCCAGCCCAGGCCGCGGGCGCGCAGGAGGAAGTCGGCGAGGCGGCCCCAGCGGGGGGGGACGTCGCGCGCGGGGGGGACGTGGTGCATGCGTGAGGCGGCGGAGTATAAGACCGCCGACGTGCCGGACGCAGACCCCAGACGCCGCGAGTTCCTCGCCGCCCGCCTCGCCGACGTGGACGCCGCCGGGCTGCGGCGTCGGCCGCCGACGATCGAGACGACGGACGGGGTGCGCGGCCGGGTGGACGGCCGCGACGCCCTGCTGATGTGCAGCAACGACTACCTCGGGCTGCGGCTCCACCCGTCGGTCACCGCGGCGGCGGCCACGGCCGCGGAGACCTGGGGCGGGGGCTCCGGCAGCTCCCGGATGATCGCCGGCTCCCTGCCGATCCACCGCGAGCTGGAGTCCGCGCTGGCGGACTGGATGGGGACCGAGGCCGCGCTCGTGTGCTCGTCGGGCTACCAGGCGAACCTCGCGCTCCTCGGGGGCCTCACCCGCCGCGGCGACCGGGTCGTCAGCGACGCCTCGAACCACGCCTCGATCATCGACGGCTGTCGGCTCGCGCACGCCCGAGCCCGCGTCGCTCCCCCCGGCGATCGAGCCGCAGTCCGGCGATTCCTGGCCGAAGAGCCGGCCCCGGGGGGGCAGCGGTTCATCGTGGGCGAGGGGCTCTACTCCATGGACGGCGACCGCGGCGACGTCGCGGCGTGGGTCGCCGACGCGGCCGAGGTCGGGGGGCACGTGCTGGTGGACGAGGCCCACGCGCTCGGGGTCCTGGGACCGGGCGGCCGGGGCGTGTGCGCGGAGGTCGGTGCGGGATCCGACGTGCTCGCCCGCGTGGGCACGTTCGGCAAGGCGCTGGGCGCGCACGGCGCGTTCATCGCGGGGGACTCGGACGTGCGGGAGCTGGTCGTCAACCGGGGCCGCACGTACATCTTCACCACGGGCCTGCCTCCGGCCGCGGCGGGGGCTGCGCTCGCGGGGCTGCGGATCGTCCGCAGCGACGAGGGGGACGCGCTGCGGGGGCGGCTCTTCGAGCTCGTCGGGCGGTTCCGTCGGGGGCTCCGCGACCTCGGCCTCGGGGGTGGGGACACCGCGGACTCGGCGCCGATCGTCCCCGTGGTCGTGGGGGACGCCGACGCCGCCATGGCCCTCTACCTGGGCCTGCTGGAGGCCGGCGTCTACGCCATGGCGATCCGGCCGCCCACGGTGCCCGAGGGGACCTGCCGCCTGCGGTTCACGCTCAGCGCGAAGCACACGCCGGAGCAGGTCGACGTCGCGCTGGACGCGCTCGCTTCGGTGCCGTCGGCTCGGTGATACCCTCCGCCGCCGTGTCGTACTCCGCCCGCGTCGCCGCGCTCCACCCGTTCGACCCCCGGCCCCCTCGGAGCGAGGCCGAGATCGAAGCCGTGGAGGCGCTCGATCGCTCGAAGCTCTGGAAGCCCTTCACGCAGATGTCCGCCTACGCGGGCTCGAGCCCGTTGGTGATCGAGGAGGGGCGCGGGAACTGGCTGAGGGACGTGCGCGGCCGCGCATTCCTGGACGGCGTCTCGTCGCTCTGGGTGAACGTCCACGGCCACGCCCACCCCCGCATCGTCCGCGCGGTGCAGGAGCAGATCGCGCGCCTCGACCACTCCACGCTGCTGGGCCCCACGAACGTACCCGCCGCGGAGCTGGCGGGGCGGCTGGTGGACGTCGCCCCCCGCTCGGAGGGCGAGCCCGAGCTCGCGCGCGTCTTCTACTCGGACTCGGGCTCCACGGCGGTGGAGATCGCGGTGAAGATGGCGTTCCAGTACTGGGCCCAGCACGCCGACCCCTGCGAGCGCGCCCGCAACGTGTTCGTCTCGATGACCAACGCGTACCACGGGGACACCCTCGGATCGGTGTCGGTCGGCGGGATCGACCTGTTCCACGAGCTCTATCGGCCGCTGCTCTTCGAGACCCGGCGGGCCCCCGCCCCGGACCCCTACCACCGCGCGTTCGGGGGGGACGTGGCCGAGCACGAGGCGTGGTGCCTCGCGGAGCTCCGGCGCGTCTTCGACGACTGCGAGGGCCGGGTCGCGGCGCTGGTGATGGAGCCGCTCGTCCAGGGAGCCGCGGGGATGCTGATGCACTCGCCGGAGTTCCTGGCGTCCGCGGCGGCGCTCGCTCGGGAGCGCGGCGCCCTGCTCATCCTCGACGAGGTCGCCACGGGGTTCGGCCGCACGGGGACCCTGTTCGCGAGCGAGCAGGCCTCGGTGGTGCCCGATCTGCTGTGCGTCGCCAAGGGGCTCACCGGCGGCGTCCTCCCGCTGGCGGCGACGCTCGCCACCGAGGAGGTGTACTCCGGCTTCCTCGGGCGCTACGAGGACTACCGGACCTTCTTCCACGGGCACTCCTTCACGGGGAACCCGCCGGCGTGCGCGGCGGCCCTCGCGTCGCTCGACCTCTTCGCCGACGGCGGGGTGCTCGGCCGCGTCCGGGCCCGCGCGGAGCAGCTCGGACGTCGCCTCGCCGAGCTCGACGGGCGTCCGCACGTGGGCGACGTGCGACGCCGGGGGCTGATGACGGGCATCGAGCTCGTCGCCGATCCGGCCACGGGCGAGGCGTACCCGTCGGCCCTGCAGATCGGGAACCGCGTCATCGAAGCCGCGCGCGCCCACGGTGTGCTCATCCGCCCGCTCGGCCCCGTCGTCGTCCTGATGCCGCCCCTCTCCATCACCGAGCAGGAGCTCGATCTGCTCTGCGACGTGGTGTTCGCGTCGATCGCCGAGGTGGTCGGGTCGTGAGCCTGCTGCCCCCCCGGCTGCTCGTCACCGGGACGGACACGGAGGTCGGCAAGACCCTGGTCGCCGCCGGGCTGGTGGCCTGGGCCCGCCTTCGAGGGGTGGACGCGCGCGGGTGGAAGCCGGTGGAGTCGGGCACGGAGGAGAACGGGGGGCCCGCCGACGCGCGGCTGCTGCATCGCGCGAGCGGCGGCGCGGAGGGTGATGAGCTCCCGGTGGTCTACCCGCTCCCCGAGCCCCTGGCTCCGGTGGTGGCGGCCCGCCGGTGGGAGGTCGCCCTCGTGCCCGCGGTCCTCGACGTGTCGCTCGAGAGCGCGGCGGCGGGCTGCGAGGTGCTGGTGGTCGAGGGGGTCGGCGGGGCGCTCGTGGAGGTCGCCGAGGGGGTCATGGTCGCGGACCTGGCGACCCGCTGGAGCCTCCCGGTGCTCGTCGTCGCCGCGAACCGGCTCGGGGTGCTGTCCCACACGCTGCTGACGGTGGAAGCCCTGCAGAACCGGGGCGCTGCGGTCCTGGGCGTCGTCCTCAACACGGTGCGCGAGGGCGAGCCGACGGTCGCCGAGGCGACGAACGCGGCCGAGCTCGGCCGGCTCCTCCCCCGCGGGGTGCCGCTCCTCGCGCAGGTACCCTGGATCGAACCCGGCGCGCGGCGAGACCCCGCGGCCCTGGCGGCCGCCGTCGAGGCCGTGGGCGACGCGCTCTCGGGAGGAGCCGGATGAGCTACTCCGAGTCCGAGCAGCGGCTGCTGGACTTGCTGGTCAGCCAGCACACGTTCCCCTGCGCGTTCCCGATCAAGATCATGTTCCGCACGGCGGAGGCGACGGGGTCCGACCTGATCACGTCGGTGGCCGAGGCGACCGGGGTGCGCGTCGCGGGCACGCCCACCGAGCGGGCCAGCCGCAAGGGCAAGTACACGTCGCTCACGGCCGCCTTCCAGGTGGGTCGCCCCGAGCAGATCATCGAGGTCTATCGCCACCTCGCGACGATCGAGAAGATCGTGTCCTACTTCTAGGGGGGCGCGCCCCGGCAAGAACGGGCCCGGTTCGGCGAAACGCCGCCGCGGCGGGGCGAGCCCTCCAGGGTCGAGGGGAGGCGTTCTTCAGTACCCTGCTAGTGGAGCGGGGCGCGCTCGGCGGGCGGAGCCCCGTGCGGTCGGTAGAGCGTGAGATCGTCGTCGCCCTCGCGCCACCCGAACCAGCCCCCCAGTCCGCGAAACTCCACGAGCCACAGCCCCCGCGGCTCGCCCCCGAGGCGGCGCACGTCGTCGAACCACTGCTGGACCTGGCGGTCGATCGCGGCGAGATCGTCGGGGGACTCCCAGCGGGCGAGGCGCTCCAGGCGTCGGGCCACGCCGATGGCCGCCCGCCGCGTCACCCCCGCGAGGGCGGGGAGGACGGCGTGGATCTGCTCGCGCGTCCACGGACGCGGGGTTCTGTCGTCTCGATGTCCCTTGTTCACGGTGTTTCCAGTCGGGCGTTTGAGCGACAGACCCGTGGGCGGGCGGTCGCATTCCCCGGGTAGGACCGGGCCCGGCCGTGATCCGGGCGCCGCGTCGGGGCGGAGGCCCTCGGCCTACCAGGTGGGTCGGGACAGGAAGAGGAGCTCGGCCTCCTCCTTGGGCAGGGGCTTCTGGAAGTAGAACCCCTGCGCCTTGTCGCAGCCGAGCGCCCGCAGGATCGAGAACTGGAACCAGGTCTCGACGCCCTCGGCCGTGACGGACAACCCGAGTCCGTGGCCGAGCGCGATGATGGCTCGCACGATCTCTTCCCCGCCGCCGTCCGGGGCGAGGCGCGCGACGAACGACTTGTCGATCTTCAGGTCGTCGAGGTCGAACTCGTGCAGGTATCGCAGCGACGAGTACCCGGTACCGAAGTCGTCGATCGAGAGCGCGAGCCCCAGGTCGCGCAGCCCCGCGATGCGGTCGCGGTGGGACATGGCGAGGCTCTCGGTGAGCTCCAGGACCAGCGCGCTCTCGGGCAGCTCGAGGCGCTTCATCAGGGCCCCGAGCTTGTCCACGAGCTCGAGCTCGTGCATCTGCCGACCGCTGACGTTGACGTTGATGCTCACCGGCTTCAGGCCGGGGTTTTTCGCGGCGAGCTTGTGCCACTCCAGCGCCTGGTGCGCGGCCGTCTCCATCGCCCACCAGCCGACCTTCGCGATCAGCCCCGTCTCCTCGGCGATGCGGATGAAGTCGTCGGGCCCGATGATCCCGCGCTCGGGGTTGTCCCACCGCAGGAGCGCTTCGAACCCGGCGAGCCGACCGTCCTTGAGCCGGATCACCGGCTGGTAGACGAGGTGGAACTCGTCCTCGAGGTTGTCGTCCGCCATCGCGCGCCGCAGGTCGGCCTCGAGCTGCAGTCGTGCGACCGCGGTGTCGTGCATCGCCCGATCGAAGACCCGGTGCTGCGCCTTCCCCTCGGTCTTCGCCCGGTACATCGCGGTGTCCGCGTCGCGGATCAGCTCCTCGGGGGTGTGCGAGCCCCCCGAGCCGTTGGCGATCCCGATGCTGGTGCTGATGACGATGTCGTGTCCGTCGAGCATCCACGGTCGGCTCAGCTCGCGCTGGATCCGGTCGGCCACCGCCTCGGCTTCCCGCGGGTCTTCGGTCTCCTCCAGGAGGATGGTGAACTCGTCGCCCCCGAGTCGGGCCACGGTGTCGCCCGGTCGCACGCACTCGCGGAGCCGATCCGCGACCTCGATCAGGAGGCGGTCGCCCACGTCGTGCCCGAGGGAGTCGTTGACGACCTTGAACCCGTCCAGGTCCAGGAACAGGACCGCGAAGGGGCGCGCGAAGCGCCGCTTGCTGCGCCGGATCGAGTGGTTCACGCGGTTGAGGAAGAGCACGCGGTTGGGCAGCCCGGTGAGCTCGTCGTGCAGGGCCTCGTAGCGCAGGCGCTCCTCGAACTGCTTGCGCTCGGTCGCGTCGGTGAGGGACCCCGCCACCCGCACGACGCGGCCCCCCTCGCGGACCGCCGCGCCCCGCGCCCGGAACCATCGGTAGCTGTTGTTCCGGTGACGGATGCGGTGCGTGGACTCGAAGTGGTGGTCGTGCGGATCCAGCAGGTGCTGGTCCAGCTCGCGGCGAAGCTTCGGCAGATCGTCCGGGTGCACCAGCCCCAGCCACGCCTCCAGCTGCGGCTCCAGCTCGCCCTCGCCGAGCCCCAGGAGGGTCAGGAACCGCGGCGAGTAGTAGGCCGTGTCCGCCATCACGTCCCAGTCCCACAGCCCGTCCTTGGCCCCCTCGGCGGCGACCTTGTACCGCTGCTCGCTGTGCCGCAGGGCCTGCGTACGCGCCTCGAGGACCGCCTGGGTGCGGCTGCGCTGCAGCGAGCCGAGCAGGATCGCCACGGTCGACAGGCCGATCAGGACCATCGAGCCCGTGATGTCCTGCCAGGCCAGGTGGGGATGGAGCAACGGCACCGTGAACGCCACGACCAGGTTCGCCACCCCGATGGGGAGGACCCAGTGGTTGGGGCTCAGGGCCCCCGCGAAGACCACCCCGAGGAGGGACGCGACCATGAAGGCGACCGCGCTCTGCGTGGTCTCGGCGAGGAAGGCGGCGGACCACAGCCCGCCCTGGAGCAGGAGCACGAAGAGCGTGAACGCGGCTTGGTAGGCGCGGGTCCGACTCAGCGCGTAGCAGGCGCCCCAGGTCGTGGCGGCGGTGAGGCCGAGCGCCCAGCTGGCCCGCTCCGGCAGCGCGCCCGCGGGGACCGACGTCGTGAGGACGTAGGCCGCGGGAAGCCACAGCAGCAGCACGATCGACGTCGCCCGGGCCCCCAGCCGGCCCTCCGCGCCCTCCACGTCCGCCGCCGGTCCCGTGAGCAGATCCAGGAGCTTGCGGGGCAGGCCGGCGATGCGGGCCCGAATCTGCTCCCGCGGCGCGGTCTGGGAGGGGCGCTCGATCGGTCGACGCGGCCTCGCCGTGGGTCCGGCCGGGTGAATCTGGACGACGGCCGGCGCGTCGGCCGGTTCACGAACGGAGGTACTGCCGATGTCCGGAGCGGACACGGTGATCCCATCGGCGGTCGTGACGACTTCCTCGCCTTCCGCGTCGGGCGCAGCTTTGAGGTCGCCGTCACGGATCTTCGGGTGCGAAGGACCCATGGCGTACGGTCATGATACCCGCGACGACGACGTCGTCGCTCAGCTTCGGCGGCGACGACGCGCGGCGACCCTCGGGGCCGCGCCCGCGCGCCGCGGCCCGATCGGGTCAGGCGGCCGGGGTCTCCTCGGGGACACCCAGGCCCGACGCCTGGAGCACCTGCGACCGCAGCAGGGCGGACGTCTCCGGGTGCGCTTCCAGGTAGCCCGCGGCGTTGTCTCGGCCCTGGCCGAGGCGCGTCTCCCCGTACTGGAACCACGCCCCGCGGCGCTCCACGAGCTCGAGATCCACGGCCCGCTCCAGGAGGTCCAGGGACGCGACGATGCCGCGCCCGAAGCGAATCTCCACCTCCACCTGTCGGAACGGCGGCGCGAGCTTGTTCTTCACGACCTTGATCCGCGTGCGGGTGCCCAGCACCTCCTTCTTCTTGTCGTCCCGGATGGTGCCGATCCGCCGGATGTCGATGCGCACCGAGCTGTAGAACTTGAGCGCCTGGCCGCCCGTGGTGGTCTCCGGGGACCCGAACATGACGCCGATCTTCATCCGGATCTGGTTGATGAAGACGAACTCGCCCATGCGCACGGGCCAGCGCTGCATGTCGAAATCGCTAGCATGAAGCTGATCGTGCTGTGCAGTCGGGCGCGCTCCGAGGCATCCAACTGCTCCCGAATGTGTCCCAGGCGTGTCCCGTCAGGCCTCCTTGAACGTCCTCGTCGGGCGCGGCCCGGGCGGCCCGGGCCATGAGCTTCGCCGCCCTCCCGGTATTCGCGCTCGTCGCCTTGCGTGCTTCCTTCGGGGTCCCGACCCGTGCTCTACCAGTCGTCGGCCTTCTTCGCGTCTTTTCTTAGCGCGGCTGCTAGCGATCCGGGGAGGCCCTTGGTGCCTTGAACGGCCTGCGTCTTCACATCGGAGTGGAGTTGTTTAAGCCAGCCCTTGCAAAGGTTGGTGGCGGTGCAGCCGGGTGGAAAGGACGTGCCTACGTCTCCCGTCGTGAGCTGCCCGATGCTGGTGTTCGCAGTGTGGGTGAAGTTCGTCAGGGTGAGTCGCACCCTGCCGTCCTTGGTCTGGACTTTCACAGCGAAACGAACATGACCCACGGTGTGCGAGCTGCTCGCCAGGACGGTCGGGGAATAGGCAACGGTCGCCTTACCCAGCAGCATGTGACCGTCGCGGTCCTCCAATTCAAGCCCGTCCTTCGAATCGACGAACGACTCGGCAAACCAGATTCGGGCCCGGTCGTAGAGCACGTCGGCCGTGACTTCCGGCACCTCTATCACCTCCGTCACCTCGAACAGCTCGGGGTCTGCCGCGCCCGCGGGGCCAATCGCGAGCAAGAGGGTCATCAGCGCGAAGGTCGGAGACAGCAAAGACTTCATTCGTTCTCCATCGGGGCCGAGCCGCGGTCACCGCCCAGGTGTGGCGAGGGCTCAGTGCTTCATTGTAGCGACCAGTTAGTTCGGCCCCCTTCGGCTCTCGGAATGGGTTGACACGTCC
>CAZEKB010000133.1:0-19394 GCA_964512225.1 uncultured Rickettsiales bacterium
TTCGGGCCGCCGTGATCGCCTGGACGCTCACGACTCGCCGAAACGGCTCGTTTCGCCCCGTCGTGATCGTTCCGGCAACCACCGGTCCACGAGCCTCACCGCGATCAGCCCCACGGCGACCCCCGCCACGCCGTCGACCCAGTAGTGCTGCTTGAGCGTCAGCACCGATACGAACACGCCGAGCGCGGTGAAGGCGATGAACCACCGCCACCGCGTGCCGTCGCGGAAGGCGTAGAGCGCGCACAGGAACGCGACCATCACGTGGGCCGACGGGCACGTGTTGTTGGGCGGGTCGAACGAGTGCAGCCACGCCATGGAGGCGCCCGACCACCCGGCGTAGTCGTAGCCGTCGAACCACCGGATCCGGGGGTAGGTCGACGGCAGCACGACGTAGACGACGAAGCTCATCACCTCGCCCACGAACACCGCGACCGTCCCCCGCAGGAGCCACGATTCGCGCAGCGTGAACAGCGTCGCGAGGATCCCCGCGGCGTAGGCGGGCACGTACAGCACGAAGGTCCAGGGGACCACGGGGACGGCCTCGTCGATGAACGTCGTGAGGTCGTAGGAGCGGCCCGACGTCGCGTGGGCGACGACCATGTAGGTCCCCAGGAACGCCACCGCCGCCGTGACCCCCAGCGCGAGCCGGACGCCCGGCCCCAGGGGCCCGATCCCCTCCGTCCGCTCGCCCACCTCACCCACCGCGGTCCCGGCGCCGGCTCGAGTCTCCAGAGTCGGGGGCTCCCTCATGCACTCCCCAGCCTACGCGACGGCGGGATCACCCGACCCGCGCGCCCTCGAGCGAGCCCGGCGGCGGGATCACCCGACCCGAGCGCCCTCGAGCGAGCCCGACATCGGGAACCGGCCCGGTTGTGTGGCCGGCCGACGATCGCGATGCCATCCTTCGCCGCATGTCGTTCGACCCGGCCCGCGCCGACGCCCTCCGTGCCGCCGCTGCGGAGCGCATCCTCTGCCTCGACGGGGCCGGGGGCACGTTCCTGCAGGGCTGCGATCTCACCGCCGAGGACTTCGGCGGCGAGGCCCTGGAGGGCTGCAACGAGAACCTGTGCGTCACGCGCCCGGACGTCGTCCTGCGCATGCACCGCACCTACCTCGACTGCGGCGCCGACATCGTCGAGACCAATACGTTCGGCTCCACCGACATCGTCCTCGCCGAGTACGACCTCCAGGCGCAGGCCTACGTCCTCACCCGCAAGGCCGCCGAGCTCGCGCGCCGGGCCGCCGACGAGTTCACCGCCCGGGACCCGAGCCGGCCCCGCTTCGTCTGCGGCTCCATGGGCCCCACCACCAAGGCCATCAGCGTCACCGGCGGAGTCACCTTCGACCAGCTCGTCCACTCCTTCCGGGAGCAGGGCCGCGCCCTCATCGACGGCGGCGCCGACTACCTGCTCCTGGAGACCCAGCAGGACACCCGCAACGTCAAGGCCGGACTCATCGGCCTGCGCGAGCTGTCCGAGGAGCTCGGCGCCCGGATCCCCATCGCCGTCTCGGGGACCATCGAGCCCATGGGCACCATGCTCGCCGGCCAGTCCGCCGAGGCCCTGGCCGTCTCCACCGCCCACGTCGAGCTCCTCTACATCGGCCTCAACTGCGCCACCGGCCCCGAGTTCATGTCCGACCACATCCGGGCCCTCGCCGAGCTCGCCCGCACCCGGGTGGCGTGCGTCCCCAACGCCGGTCTGCCCGACGAGGACGGCAACTACCTCGAGACCCCCGAGATGGTCGCCGGTGTCCTCGGGCGCTTCATCGACCAGGGTCGCCTGAACTTCATCGGCGGGTGCTGCGGCACCACCCCCGCCCACATCCGGGCCCTCTCCGAGCTCGCCGCCGGCGCCACCCCGCGGACGCCCGTGGAGCACCGCCGCGCCCTGTACTCCGGCATCGACTGGACCGAGGCCACCGAAGACAACCGGCCCCTCCTGGTGGGCGAGCGGACCAACGTCATCGGCAGCCGTCGCTTCAAGCGACTCGTGAAGACCGAGCAGTGGGAGCGCGCCTCCGAGATCGGCCGCGCGCAGGTGAAGAAGGGCGCCCAGATCGTGGACGTGTGCGTCGCCGACCCGGATCGGGACGAGCAGGCCGACATGGAGGCGTTCCTCTGCGAGCTGATCAACAAGGTCAAGGCGCCCCTGATGATCGACTCCACGGACTCGGCGGTCATCGAGCGCGCCCTCACGTACTGCCAGGGCAAGTCGATCATCAACTCGATCAACCTCGAGGACGGCGAGGAGCGCTTCGAGTCCGTCGTGCCCATCGCGCGCAGGTTCGGCGCGGCCCTGGTCGTCGGCTGCATCGACGAAGACCCCGACGCGGGCATGGCCGTCACCCGGGAGCGCAAGCTCGCCATCGCCGAGCGCTCCGTCGCCCTGCTCACGGAGAAGTACGGCGTCCCCGTCGAGGATCTGATCTTCGACCCGCTCGTCTTCCCCTGCGCGACCGGCGACGCGAACTACCTCGGGAGCGCCCGCGAGACCGTCGAGGGCGTGCGCTTGATCAAGCAGCGCTTCCCCGAAGCCAAGACCGTCCTGGGCATCTCCAACGTCAGCTTCGGGCTGCCCCCCGCGGGCCGCGAGGTCCTCAACTCGGTCTTCCTGTACGAGTGCACCGTCGCCGGGCTCGACATGGCGATCGTCAACACCCAGAAGCTCGAGCGGTACGCCTCGATCCCCGACAACGAGCGGCGACTCGCCGAGAAGGTCCTGTTCGAGACCTCGGACGACACCATCGCCGAGTTCGCCGCGTACTTCCGCGACGCCGACAGCCGCGTCAAGAAGGACGTGTCCACCCTGACCCTCGACGAGCGCCTCGCGAACTACATCGTCGAGGGCACCAAGGAGGGGCTCGTCAAGGACCTGGAGCTCAAGCGGGCGGACACCGCGCCCCTCGACATCATCAACGGCCCCCTGATGGCCGGGATGGACGAGGTCGGTCGGCTGTTCAACGCCAACCAGCTCATCGTCGCCGAGGTCCTGCAGTCGGCCGAGGCCATGAAGGCCGCCGTCGCCCACCTCGAGCAGTTCATGGACAAGGACGCCGGCTCGTCGAAGGGGAAGATCCTCCTGGCGACGGTCAAGGGCGACGTCCACGACATCGGCAAGAACCTCGTCGAGATCATCCTCGGCAACAACGGCTACGAGATCGTGAACCTCGGCATCAAGGTGCCGCCGGTCCGGATCATCCAGGCCGTGCGCGAGCACGCTCCCGACATCCTCGGCCTGTCCGGCCTGCTCGTGAAGTCCGCCCAGATGATGGTCGTGACCGCCGACGAGATGACCGCCGCGGGCTGCACCCCCGACATCCTGGTGGGAGGCGCCGCGCTCACGCGCAACTTCACCCGCAAGCGCATCGCGGCGAAGTACGGCGGGAACGTCCTCTACGCCAAGGACGCCATGGACGGCCTCGCCCTGTCCAACCGGCTGACGGGCGACGGGAGGGGCGCGCTGCTGGCCGACGTGGCGGCGACCTCCGAGCGGCTCGCGGCGGCCGCCTCGAAGCCCGCGAAGGCGCCGAGGTCCACCCGCAAGGGCGCCGACGTCCCCCGGTTGGACGTCGTACCCCCGCCCCCAGACCTCGACCGGCACGTCCTTCGGGGCATCCGACTCGACGAGGTGTGGGGGTGGATCAATCCCAGGATGCTCTACAACCGGCACCTCGGGTTCCAGGGGGACTTCGCCGCCAAGCTCGCCGCGGCCGACGCGACGGCCGCCAAGATCGACGCCGCCCTCGAAGAGCTGAAGGCCGAGGCGCGCACGCGGCTCTCCGCCGCCGCCGTCTGGCGCTGGTTCCGCGCCGAAGGCGACGGCGACGTCCTGCGTCTCCTCGGGTCCGACGGCCCCGCCCTGCAGTGGACCCTGCCCCGCCAGGCCGACGCCGGCCTCGCCCTGCCCGACTACGTGCGGGGCTCGGGCGGCGGCGACCACGTGGCCCTGTTCGCCGTCACCGCGGGGACCGGCATCCGCGAGTGGGCCGAAGAGCTCAAGGACGCCGGCGACTTCCTCAAGTCCCATGCGCTGCAGGCGCTCGGCCTCGAGACCGCCGAGGCCCTGGCGGAGTGGCTGCACGCGCGGCTGCGCGGAGTCTGGGGTTTCCCCGACGATCCCGGCCTCACGATGCTCGATCGCTTCAAGGCGAGGTACCGGGGCAAGCGCTACAGCCCGGGCTACCCCGCGTGCCCCGACCTCGGCATGCAGGTCGGCCTGTTCGAGCTGCTGAACCCGGGCGACATCGGCATCGGCCTCACCGACGGCCACATGATGGATCCCGAGGCGAGCGTCAGCGCGATCGTGCTGCACCACCCCGACGCGAGGTACTTCGCCGTCCGATGACGGCCAGGGGCCGTCCTCGTGCCGCCGGAACGGCTCCTCCGGCAGCCCGAGTCCGTCGGGCAGCGTGCCGCTCACGAACTCGGCCCGGAAGCCCATCTCCTCGACGGGCGTTCGGTCGTCGATGCCCTCCACGAGGGACACGCTGATCGTGCCGATGTCGTCGCAGCTCGTCTGCGACCGGGTGAACCCCACCAGCTCGGGGCCCACGCCCCGCGAGATCCTCGGCTCGTCGTCCGTGGGCGCGGGCGGCGAGCGCGCCTCGACGTCGATCGTCGATCCACGAGCGCCCTCGCGCGGTACCATGCTCTGTCGCTTCCCCGACGAACCGGGGCCCGACGCCTGGAGAGACCCCGATGGGTACTGCTCGACAACAGCGCCGAAAGACCGCCGGCCCCTCCGCGGCCGCTCTCGGTGGAGGCTCCGCGCTCGGCGGCCCCGCCAACTCCAACCCCAACCGCGTCCGTCGCCCCGAGTTCGAGGACGACACGTCCGTGCGCGGCCCCGACGACGACGTCGACGACACGTCCGTCCGGGGCGACGAGGACGAGACCCGCGAGCCGCCCCTGGAACGATTGCGCGGCGACACCGCCGTGGTCACCGCCGGCGAGCTGCACCTGCGCAAGGACGCGGGCATCGACAACGAGTCGCTCAAGCTCCTGCCCAAGGGCACCGTCGTCACCCGCCACGCCAAGAAGGGCAAGTGGTACCAGGTGAAGGCCTGGTCCGGCCTCAAGGGCCTCGAGGGCTGGGTCCACGGCCGCCACATCCTCCCCCAGCCGGACCTCACACCCAACGAGGATACGAAGGAGACGGGCGACCCCGATCCGTACGTCTACGAGCAGGTCGTCGGGCAGCCCTTCCACGGCTCGCCGACCGCGACCGACGCCGCTCAGGGCTCGATCGGCGACTGCTACCTGATCGCCGCGATGGGCGCCCTCGCCGCCCAGCCCGCGGGTCAGAAGGAGCTGATGCGGATGATCAAGCCCAACGGGCCCGCGCAGTCCTACACGGTCGTATTCAAGCAGGAGAGCTGGGACGGCAAGTACAAGGAGATCCCGATCAAGGTGGACATGTGGATGCCCGCCAAGGACGGCAAGCTCCGCTTCGCGCTGATGGGCAAGAAGCTCGGCGACCTCGAGGAGGTCCCGCTGTGGCCGATCATCCTCGAGAAGGCGTACGCCCAGTGGAAGGGGGGCTACGACGCGCTCGACAAGGGCGGCTCCCCCGGGGGCGCCATGTCCGAGATCGCGGGCGCGGACGTCAAGAACCAGTACGTCTCCTACTTCCGCAAGGACGAAGACCTCCTCGCGGCCGTGGGCAAGTCGATCGACAAGGGCGACGCCATCACCGCGGCGTCGAAGTCGAAGAAGACCCGCGAGTTCGCGACCCTCAAGGGAGCCGGCGAGGGGCCCTACACCGTCAAGATGCGCAACAAGGGCGAGCCCGGCTCCTTCTCCGTCACGGACGACAAGGGCAAGGCGCCGTGGGTGTTCGACGCGGGCGAGGGCAAGCTCGAGTCCGACCCGATCAGCCCCGAGGATCGACGCAAGGCCGAGGGCACCGTCGACTACGGTCAGAAGACCTACAACGTGGACGTGTCGCTGAAGTACCCGAAGGACCACGGTCCGAAGGACGCGGGCGATCTCAAGCTCGAGTACGACGCTCAGTACTGGCTGAGCGACAAGCCCAAGATCTGCGGCAACCACGCGTACATCGTCGCGGGCAAGACCGACAAGGGGATCATCCTCAAGAACCCCTGGGGCAGCTACCACCCCGAAGAAGTGCCCATCAAGACGTTCCGCGAGTGCTTCTACTCGTTCGCCGGCGCCGAGCTGGTGGGCAAGGACGACCCGTCCGCTTGACCACCCGAGGCCTCCCGGTCGCGCTCGCCGCGGCCGCCGCACTGCTCGCCTGCGGCGCCTCGCCGCCCGAGCCCGCTTCCCCGCCCGCAGCGGCGACCCCCTCTGGAGCATCCCCCGTGTCCGACGACTGCACCACCACCGTGACCGGCGGAGGCGACGCGCTCGACACCGCCCTCCGCGCGGCGGCCGACGGCGCCGTCGTCTGCGTCGAGCCCGGCACCTACACCGGCTCGCACGTCTTCATGAAGAGCGCCACCGTCCGCGGCCTGGGCGACGGCGTGGTGCTCGACGCCCGCGGCGAGGGCCCGGTCCTGGGCGTGCTCGAGAAGGGCATCCGCGTCGAGCTGCAGAACCTGACCCTCACCGGCGGGGCGGCTCACGCGGGGGGCGTGCTGCCCCTGGAGGAGCGCGCCGAGGTGGTCTTCAAGGACTGCACGTTGAAGGGGAACACCGCCACCGACTACGGCGGCGGCGCGATCTTCGCCCGCCGGGGCAAGGTCGTGCTCGACGGCTGCACCGTGAGCGGAAACCGCGGCAAGACGGGCGGCGCGCTGCTCGCCGACGGCGTGTCCTACTGGCAGATCCGAGAGACGACCCTCACCGGCAACGAAGGCGTCAACGGCGCCGCGATCGCGGTGCGGGAGGGCGCCCAGGTGGAGATGGACGGCGGCGACGTCAGCGGCAACTCCGCGCGGGCGTTCGACGGCGCCCAGATCTTCGTGGGCGGCACCACCACCCAGGCCCCCGAGGTCGCGATCCGCGGCACGACGGTCGGCGCGGGCGGCGTCCACGTCGAAGGCGACCTCGCCAAGGTCCTCCGGGAGTAGACTCGGCGGCGAGGAGGTGCTCGCCTCATGTCCCCGATTCGACCCTGGATCCTGTTCCCTCTCTGTCTCTTGACGGCCTGCCCCTCGGGCGGCGGCGGCGACGACGACGTGTCGGGCGACGACGACGACGCCGTGAACAGCGCGCCGGTGGTGACGTCCGTGACCCTCGAGCCCGACTTCGCGCACACGGACGACACGCTGACGGCCGCCGCCGAAGCGACCGACGCGGACGGCGACGCGGTGACCTACCGCTGGGCCTGGTTCTCGGGCGACGACGCGATCGTCGACGCGCCCGACTCCCCCGAGCTCGACGGCGAGCTCCACTTCGACAAGGGCGAGCGCATCCGCGTCGAGGTGACCGCGGTGGACCCGGCCGGCGCCGAGTCGGCCCCGGTGGCCTCCGCGTCGGTGGAGGTCCTGAACTCCGCGCCCTCGGTCCCCCAGCTCTCGATCTCTCCCCTCGACCCGATTCATGGCATCGACAACATCGTCTGCGACATCGCGGTGGGGTCCACCGACGCGGACGGGGACGCCGTCGACTACGGGTTCAGCTGGGACCGGAACACCGAGCCCGTGGGCCAGAAGCTCAACGAGACCCACCGCCCCGGGGACACCGTCCCGGCGGGGGTGACGGAGGAGGGCGACGTGTGGATGTGCTGGGTCGAAGCGACCGACGGCTCGGATCCGGCCCCCGCCGTCTCGATCTCCGTCACGGTGCAGTAGCCACGCGGCGAACACGTTGAGCAGATCCAGGCCCCGGAGGAACCGCGGCGCGTCGATCTCGCCGGGCGCCTCCTCGGGCCGGGGAGCCACGATCGCCGAGTATGGACCGATGCGAGGCAATGCCGGCGGAGGGGCGGCGTAGTGTGGGCCCCGGAGACACTCATGCGCCGCTTCCCCCTCGCCCCCATGTCGTCCCTCTTCGCCCTCCTGACGCTCTTCCTCCTCGCCATCCCCGGGGCGATGCTCCTCGGCGTCGTGTCGTCCGACGGGATCGTTCGCTTCGGGATGCTCGGCACGGCCGGCTTCATGGCGTTCGTGTACGCCGCCGTCTGGTTCTGGTGGCGGCCCTCCCACGTGGAGGTGGACGCGCGCGGGCTCGACGTCGTCTTCCCCCTCCGTCGTCGCTCGACGTCCTGGGGCGAGGTCCGCAGGGTCTCTCTGATCGACCGACAGGGCCTGCGCGCGCGCTTCGGGCGCACCATGCGGGTGGGCGCGGGCGGCCTGTGGGGCGGCTTCGGCTGGCTCAAGGCCTCGAAGGGCGGCTGGATCGAGTTCTACATCTCCCGGCTGGACGGGATGGTGCTCGTCGAGCGCGCCGGACGCAGTCCCCTGCTCGTGACCACGAAGACCCCCGGCCGCCTCGTCGACGCCATCCGCGAGCAGACCCGGGGCGCCCCCGCCCGCACGGCCTGACGCCGACGCTCAGAGCAGCTCGTCGAGGCTCGCGATGACGGCCCGAATCTCGTCGACCTGGGCGGGGACCTCGGCCTCTCGGGGCTCGGGCGTCCTCACCCAGGCCGCGGGGTCGTCGTGCTCGAGGAGCCCCTCCAACGAGTAGACGTTGATGGCCTCCAGGGGGACCCCCGCGGCGAGGCCCGCGGCGATGTCCCCCAGCAGCTCGGCGGGCTCCTCCATGCCGTCGTGGTCGACCATCCCCTCGCCCGTCGTCCCGAGGTCGAGGGACCCTCGCTCGGGCCAGTACAGCTCGATGTCCGTCGCGTAGGACGTCGTCAGGCCCGGGCCGAAGGGCTCTTCGCTGCCCAGGAGGCTCGCGCCGTACTCGTCGAAGAGCGTGCGGTACACCTGGAAGGAGAGCCGGTCCCAGTCGATCCCTTCCACCGGCGTCCACAGCGCCTGGGCGATCCCTTCATCGCCGTCGAAGCGGTCGTCGACGAGCATGGGCAGGGTCGTCAGGTACGCGCGAAGCCCCTGCGCGTGCAGTCGATCGACGAGGTCGGCGTACGTCGAACGCGCGGCTTCGAAGGCGTCGACGTCCACCGACGTCGTGAGCGATACCAGGCGGTCGGCCACGCCCAGGTCCGCGTCGGTCAGGGTCTCGCTCCGGTCGATCGGCATCTCCATGTCCACGACGACCGCGTCCAGGCGCGGGCAGCCGTCGGTCTGGAGCGCCGCGAGCTCCGTCGCCCAGGTGGAGAACGCCGACGCATTGGCCTGGTTGGGCCAGTACCCGTCGGCCTCGGCGAGGAGCGGCCAGAGCGACAGGGCGACGTCGTGCTCCTCGGCGGCTGCGCAGGCCGCGCGCACGTACGCCGCGTCGTGCCGTCCCTCCACGACGGCGACCCGGAGGTCCAGCCCGAGCCGCGCCGCCCACTCGACGTGCGCGTCGACGCGATCGGCGTCCGTGAACTCCAGCCACGCGTGCAGCCGATCGTCGTGACGCAGCGGGTCGGGGGCGACGCAGCCGACGAGCAGGACGGCCGCCGCGAGGACGCACGGGACCGCGCCGCCTCGGGAGGGACGGCTCACTCTTCGTCGTCCAGCGCCTCGATCGGCGCCTGGCCGGAGAGCGTGGCCAGCTCCCGCACCTCTTCGTTGGCGAGGCGCCGGGTCTCGTGTTCGTGGACGATGGAGACGAGATCGTCCGCCGCCTGCCTCATCTCGCTGTAGATGCGGCGCAGGTCCGTCTCGATCTCCTTGGCGAGGCGGTCCGACTCGCCCAGCTCGCGGTGCAGCATCCGGATGCGCTCGTCTTCACTCACCCCCTCCCGAAGCACGCCGAGGCGGGCCTCGATCGACTCGGTGAACTTCCGGCACACCCCGCGAAGTCGCTCGGCGTCCGCCATCGCGTCCTCGTGCTTTCGGCGCTTCTCGTCGATCTCCGCCCCGATCGCGCGCTGAGAGGCGCGGCTCTTGAGCGCGCTCTTCTCCCGCTCCAGGCCCTGGATGTGAGCCAGCTGCTGCTCCGCGCTCGCGGCCTTCGCCTCGATCTCGCTCCTCCACCCCTGGATCACGGGGCCCACGTCCTCCTGGAAGAAGCGGAGGACGAATCGGGGATCGCCCGCGAAGGACTTGGCGGCGCTCGAACACTCGAGGTCCACGCGATCCCGGAGCTGAAGAGTGGCGATGCGCCGCCTCTTCAGGCCGGGAATCCAGGTCCACAGCAGGGGTCGGATGGCCGCTCCGTAGACGAACGGCCAGAAGAGGACGGTCCCGATCAGCGCCAGCGTGACGACGTTCCCCAGGGTCTCGTCGACGAACTCCCCGATCGCCGAACCGACCCCGCAGGAGACCAGCGACGCGGCCACGAGGGCCACGACCGCGCTCTCGGTCGAGTCGAAGAGGGCCGTGTAGTACCCCTTCGGGATCTTGATGAGGCCCGACTTCTCTTCGAGCCAACGGGTCAGATCGCTCTTCGTCCTGAACCCGGGGACTCGGAGGGCGAGGTCCCGCTCGGCGGCCTGCCCGATCCGCTTGCTCGCCCGCCGGAAGGAGGCGGTTCTCAAGCGCTCCTGCCAGCGTCGACCGATCTCCGAAGCGAGGTGGTCCGGCACCTCGGTGCCGGCTGCCGCGGCCGAGACGATCGCCGGGGGAAGAGTGGGTTTGTCGTCCTTCACCGAACTCCTCCGGTCACGATAGCTCCCATCCGCTGCCGACTCGTCCCCTTGACACCCCCGCAGGGTCGCGGATCATCCGCGGACATGCCCACGCTCCCCCCCGTTCAAGAAGCCCTCAAGTCGGTCGTCGGCGACGCCGTGACCGCGCTCACCGGCGAGCCCGCCGACGTGGTCGTCAACAAGACGAAGGCGGGGCGCGGCTCCTCCGACTTCCAGAGCCCGGCCGCCATGCAGCTCGCGCGCGTGCTGCGGCGCAAGCCTCGGGACATCGCGGACGACGTGGTCGCGAAGATCATGGAGGGCGGCAGCGACCTCGTGGACGCCCCGGACGTCGCGGGCCCGGGGTTCATCGGCCTGCGGCTGTCCGACGCCGCGCTGTCGCGCTACCTGCAGCACCTCGTCGCCGACGACCGGTGCGGCGTCTCGGCCTCCGACGGCAGCACCGTCGTCATCGACTTCTCGGCCCCCAACGTGGCGAAGCGGATGCACATCGGCCACATCCGGTCGACCGTCATCGGCGACGCGCTGCGGCGCATCGGCACGTTCCTGGGCTTCGAGATCGTGGGCGACAACCACATCGGCGACTGGGGCACCCAGTTCGGGCAGCTGATCCACGCGTGGCGGACCTGGCGCGACGCGGACGCCTACGCCGAGGACCCGGTGAGCGAGCTCGAGCGCATGTACGTCGAGTTCCACAAGCGCGCCAAGGAGGACGACTCGCTCAACGACGCCGCCCGGGCCGAGCTCGCGAAGCTGCAGGCGGGAGATCCCGAGAACGTCGCGCTCTGGGAGCGGATGCGGGCCGATTCGCAGCACTCCTTCGACTCGATCTACGAGCGGCTGGGCGTCGAGTTCACGGTCACGTACGGCGAGTCCCACTACAAGGACGCCCTCGTACCGCTCGTCGATCGTCTGCTCGAGCTGGGCATCGCCGAGCCCAGCGAGGGCGCCGTGTGCGTGTTCTTCCGGGACGACGACGGCGAGAACACGATGACCCCGTTCCTCATCCGCAAGAAGGACGGGGCATCGCTGTACGCGACGACCGACATCGCGACGATCGAGCTGCGCGTGGCGACCTGGAGCCCGTCGCGGATGATCTACGTCACCGACCACCGCCAGTCGCTGCACTTCCAGCAGCTCTTCGCCACCGCCGCGAAGATGGGCGTGGAGGTGCCCTTCACCCACGTCGGCTTCGGGTTGATGAAGCTCCCCACGGGCGCCTTCGGGGCACGCACCGGCAACGTCATCCGGTTGGACGTCTTGCTGGACGAAGCCGAAGCGCGGGCGCGGACGACGCTGGAGGGGAGGACCGGTCCGGGCGGCGTGCCCTTCACGGACGACGAGCTCGACACGCTCGCGGCGTCGATCGGCCTGGGGGCGGTCAAGTACGCCGACCTCTCGAACAACCCCCAGTCGGACATCGTATTCAGCTTCGACAAGATGCTGTCGCTCGAGGGCAACACGGCGCCGTACCTCATGTACACGGCGGCGCGGACGGCGTCGCTGGCTCGCAGGGCCGAGGCGGCGGCCGGTCTGAGGGCCGACGGGGCGACGCTCGAGCTCGTGCACGAGGCCGAGCGCGACCTGTTCCTGCATTGCCTGGGCTTCGGCAAGGCGGTGTGGGCGGCGTGGAACCAGGGCAAGCCGAACCAGCTCGCCACGTACCTCTACGAGCTGGCGGCGAAGTACCACCGCTTCTATCAAGCGTGCCCCGTGCTCAAGGCGGAGACCGCGACCCTCGTGAAGTCGCGGCTGAACGTCAGCGCCGTGGTCCGCAAGGTGCTCGCGACCGGCCTCGGCCTCCTCGGGATCGACGCCCCGGAGCGGATGTAGGGCTCTACTCGGCGACGATCTCCCACTCGAGCGCGCCGTCGATGTCCTCGAGCAGATCCAGGTTCCCCGTGAGGAAGCCCAGGACCCCGGTGCGCGCCGCCGGGTAGGCGAGATCCTCGTCGACGAAGTCGCCCCCGCAGCCGTCGTTCGTGATGAACGGGCAGTAGAGCTGCGTGAAGGTGTAGTGGCCGCCGTCCGGGAATACGCCCAGGGCGCGGGGGGTGGACTCGATCGGGCCGTGCAGGGTCTCGTAGTCGATCCCCACGGTCGCGTCGCGCGCCCCTCCCCAGGTGAGGACGGGGACCTCGATCTCGGCGGTGCCCGCGCCGAGCGCCTCGCCCGTCCACGGGAAGTAGGTGACCACGCCCGTGGCGCGGCGGTCGCTCAGGTCGTAGGTCGGCGTCCCCTGGTCGTCGTTCACGAGGCCGCCCGCCGTGGCGTACGCGGTGTAGCCGCCGAACGAGTAGCCGGCCACGACGTACCCCGCCGAGCCGTCGACGCACCCCTCGAGCGGGCTGCCCGGGCGCGAGCTCTCCACGAGCAGGGCGTCGAACGTATCGGCGACGTCGTGGGGGCGCTGCGCGTAGAGGTCGATGAAGTTCGCGGACTCGTCGTAGAAGGTATTCCCGGGATGATCCGGCGCCGCGATCACCCAGCCGTGCGTCGCCATGTGCTCGTGCAGCCAGTACATCTCCCAGCGGATCGAGGTATTGCCGTGGCTGTGCACCATCACCGGGCGCGGCTCGTCGCAGGCCCCGGCGCCGTCGACGATCGACTCGCCCTCGAGCACGAACTCGTCCTCGCCGTACTCGCGGTTGTCGCCCTCGGCGTCCGACGGGTACCAGATGTCGATGTACAGGGTCTTGCCGCCGCGGTTCAGCTCGACGAGCGTCGTATTGCCCGCGCCCGTGGGCCCGGGGACGCTGAAGTCGGGGCCGGGGGCCGCGTCGTCGTCGTCGACCGCGTCGTCGTCGTCCGCGGCGGGGGACGGGTCCCCGATGATGGCGTCGCCGGTGCAGCCGGCGAGGAGGAGGAGGGCGAAGAGGAGGGAACGCTTCATGGCGGCCGCAGAGTAGCGAAGTACGCTGAGGGGGTGCGGTCCCGCTTCCCCGTCCTGCGCGACCTCGTCCGTCGACGACCCCCGGGCGTCGCCCCGATCGAGGTGGGTCGCCATACGTTCCACACCGCGCACGAGCGCCTCGACGAGATCGCCGACGAGCGGGCCCGCGACCGGCCGGGCCTGGCCCCGTTCGACCCGGCGCCGCTGGCCACCGCGCCCTCGCGGCTGGCCGCCTGGACGCGCGAGCTGCGCCGGGCCGCGGCGCCGCTGGACGCCGAGGTCGAGGCCCCGTCCGGCGAGCTGATCGACCTGCTCCGCACCCTCGCGGCCCACGCGGACGCCGCCGACGAGGCCTCGCTGCTGCGCCTCCTCGGCGTGCTCACGGGCGGCGTGTTCCGGGGCCCGGCGACGTTCCACCTGGACGTCGCGAACGCATGCAACGTCAACTGCGCGTACTGCTGGTTCCACTCCCCCGGGGCCGCGAACCGCGGCGACGCCCACCTGTTCGACGCCGCCTGGCGGTCGCAGATGGTGCCCTGGGACACCTTCACCGGCATCGTCGACGACCTGGACGCGCTCGACGGCCGCGAGGACGTTCTGCTGTCCGGCAAGGGGGAGCCGCTGCTGCACCCGCGCTGCCTGGACATGGTCGCCTACATCAAGGAGCGCGGCCTGGGCCTGACGCTGTTCAGCAACGGGGTGCTCGTGCGGGAGGAGGCGCGCGAGGCGCTGGTGGAGCACGGCTGCGATCTGCTGTACGTCAGCCTCAGCTCGGCCTCCCCCGAGGTCTACGAGACGATCCATCCGGGCCACCCGGGCGTGGCGGAGCTGGCCGAGGTCCGCGAGAACGTCGCGGCCCTGACGGAGCTCAAGCGTCGCCGGAGTCGCCCCACGCCGCGGGTGATGATGGTCGACGTCCTGTGCTCCGCCAACGCGCACGAGGCGCTCGCGTTCTACGAGCAGGCCCGTGAGCTGGGCGCCGAGCACGTCCGCTTCCAGCTCATCCACGTGCAGGACTACAACGCGCACCTGCAGCTGCGGCCCGAGCAGGTGGAGCCCCTGCGGGCACAGATCGCCGAGGCCCGCCGCCGCGCCGACGCGGGGGGCCCCACGATCGTCGACAACATCCACTACCAGCTGGCGACGCTCGACCCGGCCACCGGCCGCTGGGGCCACGGGCGGACGCCGGACGCGGGCTGCTACGTGGGGTGGACGTTCAGCCGCAGCTGGGCGAACGGCGACGTGTCCTTCTGCTGCTCCCCGAAGGTGGTGGACAACGTCGGTGAGCGGCGCTTCGCGGACATCTGGAGGGGGGGCCGCTACCGCCGGTTCCGGAACGCCGCCAAGGACCTCGCGAAGCACGGCGACCTGACGTTCGCGAACGGCGCGCCGCTGCTCGGAGACCACTGCCGCGGCTGCCCGAACTACGAGGGGATCGAGAAGCTCGCGGGCGACCTGCGGCGGTACGACCTGGAGCGCTTCGTCGAGGGGAGCGACGCGGCGCGTCTGTGAGCGTCAGACCGCGATGATCTCCTGCATGGGGCGGGCGAAGCGGACGGTGTCGCCCTCGGCCTTCATCCGCTCCGTCCAGCGACGCCGGAGGCGGTCGAGATCGGTCGACGTCATGCGATCGGGGACGTAGGACTCGGCGAACCACGCCCAGGCTCGGTCCACCGGGAGCGTCGCCGCGAGCTCGAAGGGCAGGACCTGGATCCGGGGGAAGCCGGCGTCGAGCAGGAGGTCCGGCAGGGCGCCCCGCAGGGGCCGAGGGTCGATGATGCGGACGGCCTGCATCGCCACCCCCGCCAGCTCCTCCCGCCACACGCGCATCGGGAGCGACGCCGGGGCTCCCTCGAGGCGGCTCACCACCACGCCGAAGGAGCCGCCCGGGGCGAGGACCCGGCGGACCTCGCGGAGGACGCACTCCAGGTCGTCGAAGAGCATGAGCGCGAGGTGACAGAGGACGCGGTCGAAGGCGTCGTCGTCGAACGGGAGGGCCTGCGCCCGCCCTTCGACCAGGGCGGCGTCCAGTCCCCGCGCGCGCGCCGCCGTCAGCTCGGCGGCCGAGAAGTCGATGCCCGTCGCCTCGCGCGGTCGGCGGGCGAGGACCTGCTCCAGCAGGTAGCCGTCGCCGCAGGCGAGGTCGAGGACGCGGTCGCCGTCGAGGACGTGGTCCGCGAGGCGGGCGTAGGAGCTGCGGCCGGCGTGGTCGCGCAGGTCCGCGAACGCGCGCGACGTGGCGCCGGCGTGGCGGTCGTGCCAGCGACGGAGCCAGTCGCCATCGATGGGCGCGCTCAAGACTCCCAGTTCACGGTCAGGGTGTAGTCGCCGCCGGGGCCCTGGCTGCAGACGATCGTGAAGGTGATGTCGTCGCCGGATTCGAACTCCTGCTCGGGGACCCAGTCCTCGTGCACATCGCCGTTGCGGGTCTCCTGGTCGTCCGGGCTCCAGCTCTGTCCGCCCCCGTTGATGTAGATGTACAGGTCGAGATCGCTGTTGTGGTCCCACTCGAGCTTCGCGTCCAGGTAGCCGTCGGCGGGCACCTCGACCTCGAAGCTGTCGTTGTCGCCGGTGTACTCCCAGTCCTCGGACTGGTTGTAGTCGCAGCGGTCCATCGAGCCCTCGATGATGACCGTCTCCTCCCAGTCGTCGTCCACGCTCTCGGCGTCCCAGGGCTCCTCGTTGTCGCCGCTGCCTTCCTCCCAGATCAGGTCGGCGTCGCCTCCACCGCCTCCGCCGCCGCCCTCGGGCGGGGCGGTGCAGCCGAGGAGGATCGCGAGGACGGAGAGGGCCGCCGGGGTGGCGACCGCGCGGGCCGAGGAGACGAAACCAGACATGGGCCGGATGCTACACCGCCCGCCGAGTAGTAGGCTGGGGGACCGTCCGTGCCCGAGGCGGACTACGAAAGGACCGGATGGACCGAGATCGAGCGCTCGAGATTCGCGTCGGTCTGTTCATGGTCCTGGGGCTCGTGATCACGGTCGTGGGCGTCGTGGTGCTCGGGTCCGAGTCCAAGATCTTCGAGCAGCGCTACGTGCTCAACGCGTCCTTCGAGGACGTGTCCGGGCTGCGTCCGGGGGCGCAGGTGCAGCTGTCGGGGCTGAACGTCGGGCTGGTCTCGGCGGTCGAGTTCCCGAACGACCTGGACCAGAAGGTCATCCACGTCCGCATGAACCTGGTGAAGAGCTACCAGGAGCGGATCCGCGGAGATTCGGTGGCGACGATCTCGAGCCAGGGACTTCTGGGCGACAAGTACGTGTCCATCACCGTGGGCTCGCCGGCGCGGCAGCCGCTCACGGAGGGTTCGTGGCTCGACACTCAGGAGCCCATCACGATCGCGGGGTACCTCGAAGACTTCGACGTGATCATCGAGAACGTGAAGTCGATCACGCACACGATCGACGTGATCCTCAAGGGCGAGGACGGGCAGAACGCGGGCAAGTCGGTGGCGGCGATCTTCGCGTCGATCCGGCGGGTGGTGACCGAGCTCGAGGAGGGGCGGGGGATCATCCACCAGCTGATCTACGACAAGGCGGTCGCGCGGAAGTTCAGCTCCGTGGTCACGAACCTGGACACGACGTCGAAGCAGCTCGTCTCGGTCGTGGGCGAGATCAAGGACGGCGACGGGACCCTGCACGCGCTCATCTACAAGGACCAGATCACCGGGCTCCTGACGTCGCTGACGAAGACGGCGGAGAAGGTGGACGCCCTGGTCGTCGAGATCAAGGAGGGCGACGGCCTGATCCACGACCTCGTCTACACGGAGGAGGGGCAGTCGATGCTGGCGAACCTCACCGACGCGTCGGCGGACATCCGGGACGTGGTGGCGGCGGTGAAGCGCGGCGAGGGGACGATCGGGGCGCTGCTCGTGGACCCGACGCTGTACGAGGACGTGAAGACGCTGCTGGGGAAGGCCCAGCGCAACAGGATCCTCAAGGACTACGTGCGCGAGACGTTGCGGCGCAACGAGCGGGAGCAGGGACTGGACGACGGGCGACCCCTGTCCGACGGTCGTCGCGGCGACGAGGAGTGATCCGGCGGTGAACGCGCCCGGGATGGTGGCGAGTCACGTCCCGTCGATGCGGCTGCTGCTGCGGCCGCGGGTCCAGGGCCTGGTGAACGCCTGGCAGCGCTCGGACACGTCGCGCAAGGCGATCATCGCGTTCTTCGTGGGCCTCACCCTCGCCTTCTGGGCGGGGATGTTCGCGGTGTGCGTCTACTTCCTGGACAGCTTCAGCCGCGTCGAGCTGTTCGGCCCGCTGCTGCTGCGCAAGGCCCTGTCGATGCTGCTCCTGAGCTTCTCGGGGCTGCTGTTCTTCTCGAACATCATCGCGGCGCTGTCCTCGTATTTCCTGTCCGAGGACATGCAGCTCGTGCAGTCGTTGCCGATCGCCCCGCGGCGCGTCTTCTACTACCGCCTGGTGGACACCCTGGTGGCGTCGAGCTGGATGATGCTGTTCTTCGGCATCCCGGTGCTGCTCGCCTACGGGATCGTGCAGGGCGGGGGCGTCGCCTACTACCTGATCTCCTTCTTCGGGCTGCTCGCCTACCTGCTCCCGCCGGCGGCCCTCGGGGTGGTGGTGGCGTGCCTGCTGGTGCGCGGGTTCTCGGCGCAGCGGACGCGCGAGCTGATGGTGCTGGTCTCCATGGCGTTCCTGATCGCGATGTTGCTGCTGCTGCGGGCGCTGAGGCCGGAGCGGCTCGTGGATCCCGAGGCGTTCCAGACGCTGGCGGAGTTCATCGCGGTGGTGCGGGCGCCGGACACGACGTGGCTGCCGTCGACGTGGCTCACGGAGCTGTGCATGTGGGCGCTGGGGGCGCGGGTGGAGAACGTGGGGCTCACGTTCGGGCTGCTCTTCTTCGCGGGGCCCGCGCTGGTGCCGCTGGCGCGGTGGCTGGTGGCGCCGATCTGGTTCGACGCGTGGACGAACGCGCAGGAGGCGCCCAAGAAGATCGCGTCGCGGAACCGGCTGTTGACGGGGGCGATCGACGGGCTCACGTCGTGGTTGCCGACGATCTACCGGCCGATGCTGCGCAAGGACCTGCGGCTCTTCTTCCGGGAGCCCGGGCAGTGGACCCAGGGCGTGCTGCTGATGGGGTTGGTGGCCGTGTACCTGTACTCGGTGCACGCGCTGCCGCTGGAGGTGGTGCCGCTGAAGCGCGGGGTGCTCCAGAACGCGATCGCGTTCCTCAACGTCGGGGTGGCGGGGGCGGTGCTGTCGGCGTTGGCGGTGCGGTTCCACTTCACCGCGGTGTCCCAGGAGGGGCGGGCGTTCTGGGTGCTGCACGCGTCGCCCATCGGGGCCCGGCGGTTCCTGTTCGCGAAGTTCCTGATGGGGTGGTGGCCGACGGTGCTGCTGGGGGAGGTGCTGGTGGTCAGCACGAACGCGATGCTGAACGTCGACCCGCTGTACGGGTGGATCGCGGCGGGCACGATCGCGCTGCTGAGCGTGGGGGTGACGGGGCTCGCGGTGGGGCTGGGGGCGCTCTACCCGGACTTCAAGGCGGACAACGCGGCCCGGATGGCGTCGGGGCCGGGGGCGATCCTCTTCATGGTGCTCTCGCTGACGTTCACGGCGGCGATCATCGTGGTGGAGGCGATCCCCGTGGGGATGCTGCTGGCGAGCGACTTCCGGGAGGTGGACGTGCGCCCGGGCCTGATGGCGGCCCTGGGCGGGGCGTTCCTGATCGTCGTGGTCGCCAACGCGCTGGCGGCCTGGATCCCGATCACGCGGGGGGCGACGAAGCTGTGGGGAGACCTGGGGAACGTGGGCGACTAGTGGGGCGCTGACGCGCCCGCTCCCCGGCGCCGCGCTCGCCCGGCCGTCGCGGTCGCTCCCCGGCGCCGCGCTCGCCCGGCCGTCGCGGTCGCTCCCCGGCGCCGCGCT
>CAZEKB010000134.1:0-19040 GCA_964512225.1 uncultured Rickettsiales bacterium
CCCGGTTCGGCGAAACGACCGAGTTCTTGCCGCAGAACCGGCAAGAACCGGCCCGGTTCGGCGAAACGACCGAGTTCTTGCCGCAGAACCGGCAAGAACCGGCCCGGTTCGGCGAAACACCCGAGTTCTTGCCGCAAACCCTCCGCGGCGGGCCGAGCCCTCCAGGTTCGAGGGGAGGCGTTCTCAGCACCCCACCAGGACACCCCGAGCGCCGCTCGGGCCCCCGCCCGGTAGGACTCCACGAGGGCGCGCAGCGCGCCGCGGTCCACGCCGTACTCCTGGGCCGCGGCCTTCACGGTCAGCTCGCCGCTGAGCACGTACCCGATCGCCTCCTCGAGATCCTCGATGTCCAGCGGCAGCGCCGTGGCGCCCGCCGACGGGGGAGGCGGCCTCCGCGCGCGGGGCGAACCCCGGCAGCCCGAGCCCGGACCCGCTCGCGGGCGCTCGTCGCACCCGCGGCGCCAGGGGGAGGCGACAGGCCGGATCCCCCAGCAGGATGTAGGCCGACAGGTCCTGCCGGAGCATCCACAGGTGCCCCCGCCGCGCCCGATCGACCTCGCGTCGCGTCCCCCGGAGCTTCGCCGCCTCCTCTTCGTCGTAGAGCGCCGTCAGCTCGGCGTTGGCTTGCTCGAAGAACCGCGTGAGCTCGCGCAGGGAGATGCCCATCCGGTCGCGCTTCAGCGCGGACCGCAGGATGGCCATGAACCGCCCCGACTTGTTCATCGGGCCCTGATCGAGCTCCCTGAAGGAGTCGGTCCAGGCGAGGTCCACGTGGCCCATGAAGCCGAGCGGACCCTCCTCCGAGGCGAGCACCGTCTGGGGGAGGGCGGCGATGAACGGCCGCGGGTCGTCCGCGTGGGGGAGACTCCTGAGGACCGAGTCGACCGGGCCCTGGAACTTCCCCGCGGAGCTCGGTACCGCCCTGGAAGACGTTCTTCTTCCTCCGCACGGCGTCCGCCTGGGAGCGGAACGAGTCGAAGTCGACCCGATGGACCTTCACCTCCTCGCCGCCTTGCTGGGCGCGCCGCAGCGCGATCAGGGGGGCCACGAGGTCGAGCAGACGATCGCCGCGGTCGCCCGAGGGCGCGATCACGCCCAGCGCTGCAGGGAGAGATCGTTGGGGTCCCCGCCTTCGTCCCACAGGTGCTCGGGCCCGGCCCCCGCGGCGGGGCGAGCCACCCCCTGCGTCGCGTCGCCGGAGACGCCGTCCGGCAGCACCTGGCCGCCGTCGTCGTCCCCGTGGACCATCAGCAGCTGCATCGCGTCGGACATCGGCTCCCTCCGCGCCCGCGGACCGCTACTCGGGGGCCTCGACCTCGGGGTCGTCCAGCAGCTCCTGCACCGCCTGCGGCACGGAGAAGTCGGGGGCGGGGTCCAGGTCGAACGTCAGCGAGTCGATGGTGATGATCTGCTTCATGCCCATCATCGTCTGCTCCATCCGGGTGGGGAACTTCATCCCGTTGAAGTCCTTGTAGTCGAACATGCGGATCGTCCCGGGGATCTCGCCCATGGGCGTTTTGTGGACGGTCTCCTGGGCGAGCTCCAGCCCGCTCTCGACCGCGTACCAGGCCGTGATGGCGGACCCGACGCGCGGCTGGAGGTGGACCTTGTAGGCGGAGGTGCCGTCGAACTCGACGAGCTCCAGGGTCTTGGCCTCGGTGAACCGCTCGGAATCGATCAGCGCGAAGTACTCGGCGTCGAAGGCCGACTGCGCGGCGACCTCGCCGTCCTTGATCACGGGCCCCTGCACGGGATCGACCGACCACGCGTTGGTGCCGTCGAAGCCTTCCTCGGTCTCCCCGATGCCGTCGATCGTGATCTTCACGCGGATGAGGTTCGGGACGGCCGTCCAAGCCTCCATCTTCGCGTTCATGCCCTGCTCGGGCATCGAGAACGTGCCCGCGAGGTACTGATTCTTCGTCTCCCGGAGCTTCTCGTAGCCGCACAGCTCGGTGAACCTGGCGAGCAGCCGTCGCGCGTCGGGGAGCGCCGCGGCGGGCTGCTCTTCGGCGGCGGGCGCGGCCTCGGCGGGGGCCTTCTCGGCCGAGGCGGCCTTCGCCTTCTTCTTGGTCTTCACCGCGGCGCGGGAGGCCACCGCGTCCTCGGCGAGGGCGGACGAGGCGAGGGCGGTGGAGCCCAGGAGGGCGAGGGCGAGGAGGAGGGCGCGGGTCGGGGTCATTCTTGCTCCGGTGCGAGGGCGTTCAGGAGGTGGGACACGGCGGCGGCGCGTTGCAGGTCGTCGCCCGCCAGGAGGGAAGCTTCGTCCAGGGGCACGACGATGTCGGGGACGACCCCCGCGCCTTCGATGCGGACGCCGCCGGGCGTGTGCAGGTCGGCCGTGACGAACTGGAGGAGGTCGCCGTCGGGCAGGGTCTCGATGACCGACGGCAGGGACATGCCCGCGCTGGTGGTGCCCACGACCGTCACCCGCCCGAGCTCCTTGAGGCCCGCGGCGAACAGCTCGGAGGTGCTCGCCGACAGGCCGTCGACGAGGACGACGACGGGGCCCGCGAAGCGATCCTTGCGAGCCCGGGGGTTCACCACGAACCGGAGCTCGGTGTCGCGCATCTTCATGACGCCCAGGGCGGCGCCGCGGTCGCCCACGAGCCAGCCCGAGAGGCCCATGACCATGCCCGCGAGACCCCCGGGGTTGCCCCGCAGATCGACGATCAGGGCTTCGATCCCCGCGTCCCGGTGGGCGCGCATGGCCTTCTGGAACTCCATGGCCACGACGGGCATGAAGACGGTGAAGCCGACGTATCCGACGCGGCCGTCCGCCAGGAGGTCCGACTCGAAGCGGACCGAGATGGGCGGGAAGTTGCCGAACGCCGCCGTGAACCCCATCGGGCGACGCTCCAGGGTCCAGGTCTTCTGCTCCTCGCCCGGCCCGGCCTGCACCGCCACCGTCGTGCCCGCGCGCCCGGCCAGCAGGGTCGACACCGCGTGCGCCGCGAACAGCGAGTAGCCGGACGACGACGTCTTGGACGGGGGCATCGCGGCGAGGAGCGCGCTCACCGGCAGGCTGCCGACCTTCGTGACCCGCCACCCGGGGCGGATCCCGGCCTCCGCGGCCGACGTACCCGGCAGGACGCGGCTCACGAGCATCGACTCGCCCACGAGGCGGACCTCGATCCCGACCTCGGAGTCGGCGGTCGGCTCGTCGGCGTCGTCCGTCTCCTCTGGCTTCGGATCGGTCTCCGGCTCGGTCGCCTCGGCGGGCTCGGCGTCGGCTCCCGGCTCGTCCGGCGACGGCGCGTCGGCGTCGCTCGCGGGCTCCTCGGGGCCCGCACCGCCCGACGGCTCGTCGGCGGGAGCGTCCTCCTCCGCAGGCTCGTCGGACCCCTCGTGCGTCGAGTCCGCGACGCCCGCGTCGTCGACCGGCCGGGTGGGGGGGAACACCGCGTAGTGCGACTCCCCGAGCTCGCCGAGCATCTCCTGGATCACGCCCCGCACCTCGGCGACGCTCCGGGCGGCCTCGGCCCGGGGTCGGTACTCGGCGCGCACGGCGTCCCAGTCCAGGCCCTTCATGTCGGGGTAGGGGTGCACCTCGGCGACCCGCGCCCAGGCGTAGTCGAAGGACTCGAGGAGCACGGGATCCGGCGGCGCGTCGACCCGCGGCGTGGCCGACGTCCGCGGGCACGCGACGAGCGTCAGCAGCCCGAGCAACAACCAGCCGTTTCGCCTCACCTCGTCCCCTCTCGGATCGCCCGTTCGTCCGCCGTCCGCGGACACGCATCCTACGCCGGTTCGGCGCGCTCGCTCTCTGCAGGACGAAGGCCGGGCCCCTCGGGTGTTCCGGGTGTCGGAGGCAATGTCGGGGACGCTCCCGGCGTAGGCTCCCCCCCTGCGTCGGAGATCCGCCCCATGAAGTTCCTCGCCACGGCCGTGACGGCCCTCTTCCTCGGCATCCTCCTCGGCGGCTACGGGCCCTCCGCCGAGCTCGAGAAGCTCAAGACGACCGCCGCCCCCGACGCCGGCCTCTTCGCCGCCGTGGGCGAGCCGTGCCGGGCCGACGTCGGCTCGGACCTGGCCACGCTCCTGGGCAACGGAGTCGGCCGCACCTCCCCGCCGCCGCCCGCCCCGACCCCCGTGGAGGAGACCCCCGATCCCCGCGCGGTCGAGCTCGCGGCGGAGATCGACGCCGCGGGCGAGCAGGCCGAAGAGGAGATGCGCGACGGCCTGGTGGCCGCGGCGGGCAAGGAGGAGGAGCTGGAGCTGGCGCGCACGGCCCTGGACCTCCGCCGCACGCAGGCCCGGGCCGCGCTGCTCGAAGACACGGACGCCGAAGACGAGCAGATGGAGCAGTTCGACACGGCCGTGGAGGCCATGAACGACGTGTTGCTCGACCTCACCGAGGAGCTCACGACGATGGTCGAGGGGGGCACGGAGCCCGGTCGCCGCGAGGCCATGGAGTTCGCCGCCGACGCCCTCGACGCCCTGCTGTCGGCCGAAGACAACATGCGCAGCGTGTTCGGCCCGGACCAGCTCGCCGAGGTCGAAGACTCCGCGATCGACCCCTTCTCCCACATCGACCCCGCCATCATCGACGTGCTCGAGACGCTCGACATCGCAGAGGAGGGCCGAGACCTCTGATGACGGCGCCCTTCCTCGTCTCGATGCGGGACACCCTCGTGGTGGGCCGCTTCCACCTCATGAAGGCCGTCCGCACCCGGAGCGCCGCGGTCCTGTCCATCGCGCTGGTCGTGGTGCACATGGGCGGCGCGTGGATCTTCACGGAGATCCTCAAGGCGATGGAGAACTCCGCGGCGGACGCCCTGCGGGTGCCCACCACCGACCGCCCCGGGGCGATGCTCGGGGTGCTGCGCGACCGGGAGGACTTCCGCGACCTGATCGCCGGCCTGCTCCCCGATCCGAGCCTGCTGGAGTGGGCCCTGAACCTGCCGTATCTGTCGATCGCGCACTTCTGGATCGCCCTCGGCACCCTCCCCTTCCTGGCCGCTGCCGCGGGCTCCGAGGTCCTGTCCGCCGACATCAAGAACCGCTCGCTCCGCTACGAGGTCGCGCGCACGGGTCGCCTCGAGGTCGTGGGGGGGCGGTTCCTGGGGCAGGCCCTGCTCGTATTCGTGGCCGTGCTCATCGCCAACAGCGGCACCTGGATCATGGCCATGGTCGCGATGGTCGAGCAGCCCGCCGTCCGGCAGATGTCGACGCTCCTGGCGTTCACGCCCCGCCTCTGCGCGTGGAGCCTCCCCTTCCTGGGGATCGGCATCGCCGCGTCGATGCTGACGGCGAACCCCAACACGGCGCGCGTCCTCGCCCTGGGGGCCACCGTCGCGACGTTCGTGGGGTGGGGCTTCGTCAACAGCCGCCAGGGGGAGGCGCTCGGGGTCTTCCTCGTGCCGCTGCGTCAGCTCCTCCCGCAGTCCTGGATGTTCGCCCTGTGGGACTCGGGCCCGGGGTGGATCGCGCCCTCGGCGGTCCTGCTGGTGTTCGGGGGCGTGCTCACCCTCGCGACCTACCCGTTCTTCGCCCGGAGGAACCTGTGAACGACGTCCGCCGCGCCGCCCGCGCCGACGACGCGCTCCGCCTCGTGGGCGTGCGCAAGCGCTACTCGCGCCGGGCCCCCTGGGCCCTCGACGGTCTCACCTGCCGGTTCCCGCGGGGCTCGGTCTGCGGCCTCGTGGGCCCCAACGGCGCGGGCAAGACCACGATGTACTCGGTGGTGTGCGGCTACCTCCCCGCCGACGAGGGGGGCGTGGACATCCTGGGCGAGGGGCCGTTCGACCCCTGGCGGCTCAAGGGCCGGGTCGGGGTGCTGCCCCAGGACGCGGAGATCGACGACCGCCGCACGTGCCGAGAGTTCCTGCACTACATGGGGGCTCTGCAGGGGCTCGGGAGGGGGGCCGGCGACGCCGCGGACGAGGCCCTGAAGGCCGTACTCCTCGACGAGCGGGCGGACGACCGCGTGGGCTCGCTCTCCCACGGCATGCGTCGGCGCCTGTCGGTCGCGTCGGCCCTGCTCGGGTCGCCCGAGCTGGTGCTGCTCGACGAGCCCACCGCGGGCCTCGACCCGGTGCAGGCGCGGTCCCTGCGCAAGCTGCTCGCCGACCACCGCGGCCGCTCGACGATCATCGTCTCCTCCCACAACCTGGTGGAGCTGGAGCGAATCTGCGACTGGGTCGTGCTGATCGAGAAGGGCGTCTGCGTGATGGAGGGGCCGGTGGAGGAGGTCACCGGCCGACGTCAGGTCGTGGACTGGACCCTCGGACCCGGGGACCCGCCCGTGGACGCGCTGAAGCACGCGCTGCCCGGGTGCGAGTGGGCGTGGAGCCCCGAAGGCTCGGGGGGCGTCCTCACGCTGCGTGCGCCCGGAGACGCGGACCTCGACGCCACCTCGATCACTACCGCCCGCATCCTCGCCGACGCGGGGATCGCGATCCGCGACCTCCAGCGAGGCCGGAGCCTCGAGGAGACGTTCTTCACCAGCGAGGAGTAGGCCTTGTATGACCTCCTCATGGAGGTTCATGGGAGCGGGGCCGAGCCGAGCTTGCGAGGCGAGGCCTACTCGACGGCAGGCGCTGGCCTGACGGCATGGTCATCAGGAGTGGGTCGCCGGGAGTAGGTTTGGGGCGACGTCCCCGTGAGTGAGATTGGCGCCCTCGACCTGGCGACGAGTGCCCGGGCGGTATCTCGAGGATGAAGTACGCAGGAATCGACATCGGCAAGGAGAAGCACTGGGTCGCCATCGTCGGTGACGACGGCGAAGTGGTCGTGAAGAGTCGGTCGTTCACGTCCGACCACGAAGGCCACGAGACGCTCGTGGAGCTGCTGCAGCGGCACGAAGTGACGCGGGTCGCCCTCGAGGCGACGGGGCATTACTGGAAGAACCTGTTCGTGCGGCTCGTGGGCGAGGTGGAGGTCGCGCTCGTGGATCCGAACCGCACGCACCACTTCGCCGCGCAGGATGGCCGTCGCGCGAAGACGGACGCGGTGGACGCCCTGGGCATCGCTCGGTTCTGCGCGGTCCACAAGCCCGAGCCGTCGGCGTTGCCCGATGCGGTCATCGAGACAGTGCGCGAGCTGGTCCGGCTCCGCGATCGCCTGGTCCAGGACAAGGGCGACCGGCTCCGGCAGCTCCACCCGATATCTCACTGCGACGGCGCGTCGCCCCACTTGCACGCGAGCTGGGCCAGCTTCGCGGCGCCCCCGCCCACCAGGGCGTGCAGCTCGTAGCGCATGTCCTGGACCTTGCCCCCGACCACCACCGCCTCGAGCGCGCCGTCGCCTTCGATGTCGGTGAGGCCGTAGAGGCTGCCCTTGCCGTAGGCGTATTCGCTCTGCTCCCCGTCCTTCAGGGTGCCGGCGTCGCGGTACAGCTCGGTGACCACGGCCGACCCGTCCGCCCCCACGGTCCGCACGCCGACGACGGACGTCGGGGTGGCGGGCCCGCTCACGAAGTGCTCGTCGGGGTGCGTGTCGAGCTCGAAGAACTGCTCCATGCGGCCGTCGCCGTCGATGTCCACGGCCCGCAGCCGCACGATCTTCAGCCCCCCGGTCAGGAGCGGGTCGAGCCACGCCTTCACGGCCGGATCCTCGGGGGACAGGGTCTCGCCCTTGCGCCCGAGCTGCGTCACGTCCGACGGCTGCTCCGCCAGGCTCTTGTAGTGCGGGCAGGGCTCCTCGGGCGACGGGCCCAGGTCCGTCTCCCCGGTCGTGAGCGAGAGGGGCGTCTCGGTCAGGTCGTACTCGATCCGCACGGCGAAGACCCGGTCCGGGCACTCGCCGCCGTCCAGGTAGTTCTCCCCGACACGGCACGCCACCACCGGACCCTCGGACACCGCGACCGCCCAGGGGAGGTCGGACTTCGGGAGCGGGTCGGCGGCCGGGATCTCCACGGCCGGGGGAGCGGGCGTCGGGGCGGGCGTGGCCTGCGCGGCGGGGGCCGGCGGCGGCGCGGGCTCCTGCTTCTCGGCGCCGCACGAGCAGGACGCGAGGGTCAGCGCGGCGCTCGCGGCGAGGATGGGTCGAATGAGTCGCATGGTTCGTCTCCGGCGGACGAACCTACCCGCTCGGGGCCGGGCGGGGCTACTTCACGGGCGACGTGGGCACGAGGACGATGTCCCCGGGGGCCAGCGAGAAGTCCGGGGCCCTTCCCTCGGTGATGTCGCGGTAGGGCAGGTCGACGGAGTACTCCTTGCCCTCCACGTGGCGCGTGAGGATGACCGCGGTGAGGACCGCCGACTCGGTGGTGCCTCCCGCTTCGGCGATCGCCTCCACCAGCGTCATCCCGTCGCGGAACTTGTACCGGCCCGGGCGGGTCACCTCGCCGAGCATGCTCACCTTGCGGGAGTTCTGCTCCTTGAGCAGGACCGTCACCTGCGGGTCCAGCAGGTAGCCGTCGGCGAGCCCGTCGCGGATCACGCCCGCGACCCCCGAGGGGCTGAGGCCGTCGACCTCCAGGGTGCCGAGCAGCGGGTAGTTGATCGTGCCGTCGCCGTCGACCCGGAAGTCGCCGGACAGCTCCTCTTCGAGGTGGACGCGCACCTCGAACACGTCCGTGGCGCCGATCACGTCGGGGGACAGCTCCGGGCGGGGGACGTCGTAGTTGACGGTGGTGGTGGGACGGCAGCCGAGCGCGAGGAGCGTGACCAAGAGCAAGAGAAGAGAGCGCATCACGTCCTGATTTCTAGGGTGTCGGAGTCGAGCGTGGCAAGCATGCCGACGGCTCATCCGAGGATCTCGCGCACGGCCGTCGCGGCCGCCTCGATCTGGGCGGGCGACAGGTCCGGGTGCACCGGCAGGGAGAGGGCTTCGCCCGCGGCCCGCTCGGCCTCCGGGAACGCCCCCTCGGGGAGGCCCAGCTCGGCGAAGCACCGCTGCCGGTGCAGGGGCACGGGGTAGTAGATCGCGGAGTCGATCGCCCGTTCGGCCAGGCCCGCCCGGAGCGCGTCCCGGGCCTCGCGGCCGGCGCGTACGCGGATCGTGTACTGGTTCCAGATCATGCGGTTGCCGGGGGCCACGACCGGCCGCGACACCGGGACGTCGGCGAGCAGATCGTCGTACCGGGCCGCGTTGGCGACGCGGGCGCCGTGCCACGCTTCGAGGTGCCGGAGCTTCACCCGCAGGACGGCCCCCTGGATCGCGTCCAGGCGGAAGTTCCCGCCCACCACGTGGTGGAAGTACTTCGGCTTGCCGCCGTGCACGCGCAGGATGCGGAGCCGCTCGGCGAGCGCGTCGTCGTTGGTCGTCACGAGGCCGCCGTCCCCGGCCCCGCCGAGGTTCTTCGAGGGGAAGAAGGAGAAGCAGCCGATCGCCCCCAGGCCGCCGACGCGTCGGCCCCGGTACTCCGACCCGATCGCTTGGGCCCCGTCCTCCACGACCGGCAGCCCGTGGCGCTCGGCGATCGCGAGGATCGGGTCCATGTCGGCCGCCTGGCCGTACAGGTGGACCGGCAGCAGGGCCTTGGTGCGCGGCGTGATCGCGGCCTCGACGAGCCCGGGGTCGATGTTGAAGGTCTCGGGGTCGATGTCCACGAAGACCGGCGTCGCGCCGGTGCGTGCGACGCAGCCCGCGGTGGCGAAGAAAGAGAAAGGCGTGGTGACGACCTCGTCCCCGGGGCCCACGCCGAGGGCCATCAGCGCGACGAGGAGGGCGTCCGTGCCCGAGCTGACCCCCAGGGCGTGCTTCACGTCGAGGTAGTCGGCGAGCTCCTCCTCGAGGGCCTTCACCTCCGGCCCGAGGATGAAGTGCTGGCTCTCGAACACGGCGGCGACCGCGGCCAGGACGTCGTCGCGGATCGACGCGTGCTGGGCCTTGAGGTCGAGCATCGGGACGCGCATGGGGCCTCCTACAAGAGCGCCGGCAAGGACGGGTGCGGGGCGCCCGTGGGCGGGGTGAGGTCGACGTTGCGCACGTGGTGCACCAGGTCGATGGCGGCGCGCGCCTCCTCCAGCCCGTAGCCGCCGCCCGCGAGGATGTCCTCGTAGACCCGCGTGTGGAGGTCGGTGAAGCCGGTGGAGAACTCCATCTCCGTCCCGTCGAGGGTGATCGACCGGAACGCGTACCCGCCGCCCGCCACGACCGCGGCGGGGAGGTCGTCGGCGTTGATCGACAGGAACCAGCGCACCCGCGCCTTCTCGAGCCGCAGCGTGCCGCCGAAGCGGTCGAGCTCGCGCAGGTGCACGGCGTTCTCCACCGCCGGGCCGAAGAGCCACTGGAGCAGGTCGAAGAAGTGGATCCCGATGTTCATCGCGAGCGTGCCCGAGCGCTCCGGCCGGCCCTTCCACGACACGTGGTACCAGGGCCCGCGCCGCGTGATGTAGGTCAGGTCCACGTCCACGACCTCGCCCTTGGGGGTGGCCTCGATGCGCTTCTTGAGCTCGATCAGGCTGGGCAGCAGCCGCAGCTGCAGCACCGTGTAGACGCGCCCCGGCGAGTCGGCCTCGATCTCGGCGAGCTGGTCCAGGTTCCAGGGCGAGATCACGAGCGGCTTCTCGCAGATCGCGTGGGCCCCGACGCGCAGGGC
The DNA here is from genome assembly GCA_964512225.1 of uncultured Rickettsiales bacterium. Taxonomy (GTDB): domain Bacteria; phylum Myxococcota_A; class UBA796; order UBA9615; family UBA9615; genus CAZEKB01. Next base: position 10,487 of record CAZEKB010000134.1, read on the forward strand.
GAGTCGGGTGTGGGCGTCGTGCAGGTAGTTGGGCGAGCACACCGACACGTAGCTGACGGGCGTCGGATCGGGCTTGCGTCGGAGCTTCTCGATGTGGCGGTCGAAGCGTTCGATCTCCGTGAAGAAGCGACACCCCGGGAAGTAGCTGTCGAGCACGCCGACGTTGTCGCTGGGATCGACGGCGGCGACGAGCCGGTTCCCGGTGTCGCGGATCGCCTTCATGTGGCGGGGCGCGATGTAGCCGGCGGCGCCGATGAGCGCAAAATCGTGGGACAAGCGGAGACTCCTGGCGAGGCCTCGAAAAGACGGGCGGGCCGGGAACTTAGGGCAGCGACCGGGCCCGCGCCACCTCGAGGGTGGTCAGCCGGTCGCGGCGGCGCGCTCCATTCGCGCGCGGACTCGTCTCACGACCTCCGCCCCCTGTACGGAGTCGAGCCTCAGGGGGATCACCCGGGGGTGGTCCATGGGGCGGGGGCAGGGTCCCTCCGCGACGCAGCCGACGTGGTCGGCGAAGGCGCAGGCGGCGGCGACGAGGCGCGCGGACGCTCCGTCGCCCGGGGCCGAGTCCGGGTCGTGGTGGTGACCGATCGCGGCCGCGAGGTCCAGGTCCAGCCCCCAGTGCACGGCGAGCTCCCAGCCGAACTCGGCGTGCAGCGCGTCCACCACGTCGTCCCAGACCCGCGGGGGCGCGACGGCCTCGGGCAGCGCCCGTCGATGTTCGCGGAGCAGCGCGTGCAGGGCGGCCCGGCCCACGTCGTGCACGACGCCGGCGGTCAGCGCGGCGTCCTCCGACGGGAGCCCCGGGCGACGCGACACCGCGACGATCGCGCAGGCGGCCGCCGCCACCGCGCGACTGCGGGTCTGCAGGCGCTTCGTGAGCCGGCGACGCCCGGGCACCCGCACCATCGAGCCGGACGACGCGATCATCAGCGCCTCCCGAGCTCCGCTCAGCCCCACCCGAACCAGCGCCTCCCGGACCCCGGTGGCGGGCTCGGGGGCGCCGAAGCTGTTGGCGTACCGCAGCATCGTCGCGGCCACCGCGGGGTCGCCCCCGACGAGGTCGGCGAGGCTCGAGAACGAGCCGTCGGGGTCACCCGCGATCTGGAGCGCCCGCCGCAGCGTGTGGGGCAGGACGGGGGCCCGGACATCTCCGAGGCGGATGCGGGGGAGCAGGAAGTCCCGGGCCGCGTCGATCGGGGGGGAGGACCACCGGGGGCCGAGGTACTCCCCGCTCGCCTTGGCCGTCGTCGGCGGCGGCGCGGGCTCGGCGTCGAAGAAGTCGGGCCAGGCCGCGTCGACCGGGGCGGGGCGGAGTCGCTCGGCGGGAGGCCCCACCGGCCAGGGCGGGGTCCAGCCCGCGGCGGGGGGCGCGGGCGGCCGCGAGGGCCTGCGCACGACCGACGGCGTGGACGGCATGAGGACCTCCACGTCGAAGCGAGCCAGGCGGGGAGCTTTCCCTTGGACCGGCGCGAACTCGCCGCTGGTGCTGGAGTCGCTCACACCCGCGTCATCGGCGCGCAGAGCGCCGTCTTGAGCGTTCAGTCCGCGTCGGGGTGGGGGGTCACGAAGTCGGCGATGTGCTGCGTCCAGCCGGAGCTGCCGACGCCGACCGTGCCGTCCAGCCCCGAGTCCGGCCCGATCGAGAACGTGATCTCCTTGGGGATGCCCCCCACCTCGTAGCCCTCCAGGTCCCCGCTGGAGTTGCCGTACGCCGCCACGATCTCCCAGCCGAGCTCGTCCCGCAGGCGCGTGATGAACGCGGACTTGTACTGCACCGCCTCGAACCCGCCGAGGAGGCGCGGCGCCGTCTCCAGCGGGCCGCGGGGCAGGTCGAGATCGTCCATCCAGGCGCGCGTCCAGCCGCGGAGCGGATCGGGGCGTCCGGTGAGGTAGACGACGCCGAAGCCCTTGGACTCCCAGGTCTGCAGCAGCGTGTCCGCGTCCGGCCAGATCGCGGGGACGTGGTCCTCGTCGTCGAACCACGCGAACAGCTCGGCGTCGGCCACGGTGAGGGTGCCGTCGAGGTCCGCGACCACGACCTGCGTGCCCGGGCCCCAGGGGAAGATGCCGTGGCGACTGCAGGCCCCCGCGCCCTCCAGCACGCCGAAGAACTCGCCCTCGGCGGGGAGCTCGTCGCCGTCGACGGTCACGCGGTAGTCGCCCGCGTCGTCGTCCTCTCGGGTCGACGTTCGATCGTGCTCCACCCAGCCCGCGTCGGCCGTCCAGCCCCACAGGCCCACGTCCTCGTCCTCGTAGCCGAAGGCGTCCCACTCGTGGTGCAGCCCCATCCAGCCGCGCACCCGCACGTCGCCCTCGATCGGGCCGAGCAGGTCGTCCCCGGCGTAGCCCGGTCGGCGGTCGTCCGTCGCGAGGTCGGCCGACTCGTCGTGCGTGAACTCGCTCGCCTCGATGGGGAACGGCAGGGTCCCGGGGTCGGGGCAGACGAGGCTCGACACGGAGTTGTCGAAGCGGGGGTCGACGACCTCCTCCTCGACGGCGGCGGGGCAGCCCACGAGGGCGGTGACGACGAGGACGGCGGGGATGCGCATGGCCGGCGACCCTATCAGCCGCGACTCGCCTACCCTCGGGGAATGCGCGCGGTGATTCGCTACGGTCTCTTTCCAATCGTGTTCTTCGGATCGCTCGGGGGCGGGATGGCCCTCGTTCGCGCGGGCGTCGAGCCGATGATCGCGGTGGCCGGGATCACCCTGGGGGCGGCCCTGACCATCGCCGGCGCGGAGAAGATCCAGCCCCGGTTCGCGTCCTGGGGCGTCTCCCGCGGCGACTGGCCCGCCGACCTCGCGCACACCTTCTTCAGCACCCTCCTGCCCCCGGAGATCATCCGCGCGGCCACGATCGGGGCGCTGACGGCGGGGGCGGTCGCCCTGGCCGACGCCTTCGGGAGCCCGCTGTGGCCCTCGTCGCCCCCCCTCCCCGTCCAGGTGCTCGGCGCGATGATCGTGAGCGAGTTCGGCAGCTACTGGGCCCATCGGCTCATGCACGAGAACGAGACCCTGTGGCGCCTCCACGCCGTCCACCACAGCGCCGAACGCCTCTACTGGCTCAACGCGGGGCGCTTCCACCCGCTCGACACGGCCCTGCAGTACGTCGGGCAGAGCTTCCCGCTGATCCTCCTGGGCGCGCCCCCCGAGATCCTCGCTCTCTTCAGCCTGTGGACCGCCGTCCACGGGATGTTCCAGCACGCGAACCTCGACATTCGGCTCGGGCCCCTGAACTGGATCTTCTCCATGGCCGAGCTCCATCGGTGGCACCACAGTCGCCTGGTCGTGGAATCCAACACCAACTACGGCGCCAACGTGTGCTTCTGGGACATCGTGTTCGGCACGCGCTTCCTCCCCCCCGACCGCGAGCCGCCCGAGGAGATCGGCATCGCCGATCTGCCGTCGTTCCCGCGGGGGTTCTTCGCCCACCTCGTCGCGCCGTTCCGATGGACCGAGGTGGTGCAGGAGAGCGGCGCGACGGGGCCGACCGAATGAGCGACGCGCAGCGAGGAGTCGAGATGGACTGGAAGCCCACGGCGTGTGTCCTGTGCAGCATCAACTGCGGCCTCCGGGTCCGCACGGAGGGGCGGCGCATCGTCAAGGTGAAGGGGGACCGGGAGCACCCGGCGTCCCGCGGCTACGTGTGCGAGAAGGCGGCGAAGCTCGACGCCTACCAGAGCGCCCGGGATCGCGTGGACACCCCGCTGCGGCGGACCCCCGGCGGCGACTACGAACCCGTCGGGTGGGACGAAGCGATCCCCGAGATCGCGGGCCGTCTCGTCGATCTGAAGGAGCGCCACGGGGGCGAGTCGATCTTCTATTACGGCGGCGGCGGTCAGGGGAACCACCTCGGCGGCTCGCTGTACGGGCGCACGCTCCTGCACGCCCTGGGCAGCGTGTTCAGCTCCAACGCGCTCGCCCAGGAGAAGACCGGCGAGTTCTGGGTCGACTCGCAGCTGTACGGCAAGGCGCGCTGCCACACCACGCCCGACTTCCACCGCGCCGAGGTCGCCGTCTTCGTGGGCAAGAACCCGTGGCAGTCCCACGGGTTCCCCCGGGCGCGCGTCGTCCTGAAGGAGATCGCTCGGGACCCGAAGCGCACCCTGATCGTCGTCGACCCGCGGCGGTCGGAGACGGCCGAGATGGCGGACATCCACCTCCAGGTGCGGCCGGGCGGCGACGCGTTCCTGTTGGCGGCGATGGTCGCGCTCGTGCTGGACGGCGGCACGGACGACGAGTTCGTCGCCGCGCACACCACCGGGATCGAGGCCCTGACCGCGGCGTTCGCGGACGTCCCCATCGCCGAGTACTGCGCCCGGGCGGGCGTCCCCGAGACCGACGTCCGGGCCGTGGTGCGCCGCATCGTCGAAGCCGACGGCGTCTCGATCCTGGAGGACCTGGGCATCCAGCAGGCCCCCCACAGCACGCTCGACTCGTACCTGGAGAAGCTCCTGTACCTGCTGACCGGCAACTTCGGGCGACCCGGGGGGATGAACATCCACACCGGCATCGGGAGCCTCGGCGGGAGCCCCGCCGTCCGCGGTCGCACGAGCCCGGTCACGGGCGAGCGCCTCATCACGGGGTTGCTGCCCTGCAACGCGATCCCGGCGGAGATCCTCACGGACCACCCGGACCGCTTCCGAGCGATGATCGTGGAGAGCGCCAACCCCGTGCACTCCCTCGCGGACAGCCCGCGCATGCGCGATGCCATGCGCGCGCTGGAGTTCTCCGTCGTCATCGACGTGGCCATGACGGAGACGGCCCGGCAGGCGGACTACGTGCTGCCTGCGTCGTCCCAGTACGAGAAGTGGGAGGCGGCGTTCTTCACGCTCGAGTTCCCGCGCAACGACTTCCACCTCCGACGCCCCGTGGTGGCGCCGCTCCCGGGGACGCTCCCCGAGCCCGAGATTCACGCCCGGCTGCTCGAGGCGATGGGGCTGCTCGACGACCTCGACCTGGAGCCGCTTCGCGCGGCCGCCACGAAGGACCTGGTCTCCTTCGCCCTCACGTTCGTGGGCGCCGCGTCGGCGGATCCTCGGATCCGGGACCTCGCCCCGGTGGTCCTCTACCGCACGATGGGCCGCCTGCTGCCCGCGGGCGGCGAGGCCGTCGCGGCGATCCTGCTCCTCGCCGAGCGCTGCGCCCGCGTGTACCCCGACGCCGTGCGACGCGCGGGCATCGAGGGGCAGGGCCCGATGCTCGGTCTGGCGCTGTTCCGGGCGATCCTCGACGCGCCCTCGGGGCTGATCTTCACGGTCGACGACGACGACGCCACCCTGCAGCGCCTCGCCACCGCCGACGGGCGCGTCCACCTGGCGATCCCGGAGCTCCTCGACGAGCTCCGGGCGCTCGATCCGGCCCCGCCCACGACGCCCGCCGAGTTCCCCTTCGTCCTCGCGGCGGGCGAGCGACGGTCGTCCACGGCCAATACGATCTTCCGAGACCCGGCGGGCCGCGCAGGCAAGGGACGCGGCGGGCTGCGCGTGAACCCGTCGGACGCGCGACGGCTCGGGCTCGTCGACGGCGGGCGCGCGCGCCTCGTCACCCGCCGGGGCGACGCCGAGGTGCTGGTGGAGGTCTCGGACACGCTGCTCCCGGGCCACATCTCGCTGCCCAACGGCATGGGCCTGGAGTATCCGGACGGGACCGACGCCCCCCGAATCTCCGGGGTCGCGCCCAACGAGCTCACCCGGTCCGAGGACCGCGACCCCCTCGCCGGGACCCCCTGGCACAAGCACGTGGCCGCGCGCCTCGAGGCCCTGCCCTGAGGGCGCCGAGGCGGGGGCGGGTCATCGATCGAGCTTCGCCCCGGCGGACTTCACGGCGTCGGCGAGCTTCGACCGGCGGTGCTCGTCGATCTCGAGGGCGAGGTCCTCGAGGTCGGCGGAGTCGTGACTGGGCAGGTAGCCCCAGCCCCGGCACACGGCCACGGACCACACGTCGCGCACCAGGTGGCGGAGCGACACCGTGGTCGTCGACTCCCTCCGCCGCGGCTCGTCGTGGTGGGCCTCGGCCAGCCGCACCATGCGGGGCGGCGCGTTCCAGCCCTTGAGGAAGCGCGCCCCGACGCGCTCGTGGAGCAAGCCGCAGACCCGCTCGATCGCGACGGGGTCGCTCACGTCGGGCCCCCCCGCCACGCGGATCTCGGCGAGGGCGTGCAGGATCAGGACCTCGCCGATGTTGTGCAGCAGGGCCGCCACGTAGACCTCGTCGGCGTCGAGGCCGTGGGCGGGGGCGAGGTCGCGGACCGCCGCCGCCGTCACGAGGCTGTTGCGCCAGAGCCGCCGCGCGATCTTGCTGCCGCCCGCGGAGCGCACCCCGTGCAGGCGCCCGACGAGGACCTCCTGGGCGATCTCGGAGACCTTGCGGTTGCCGATCTGGAGGCATGCGTCCCGGAGCGTGGCGAGCGGCGTCGCCATCCCCATCCGCCCCGTGCGCGCCACCCGCAGGACCTCCGCGGCGAAGGCGGGATCGCCCGACACCACGTCCACCACGTCGTCGAGCCCACACTCCGGATCCTCGAGCCGCCCGAACACGGCCGCCGGGTCCGCCTGGCCCGCGGGCAGCGGCAGCCGGCCCTCCAGCAGCGAGTCGAGCGTGATGGCGATGCGCTGGCCCAGGGAGTCCTCCTCGCGCCCCGTGGGCGGGGTCTCGGGCTCCGCGGGCTTCGTCTCCTCCTTCGTCGCCACGCGCGACGAGCGCCGGTTCACCGGGGGCGGCTTGCTCGCGGGGGTCGGCGCCCGGCCGCGGCCGCGAGGGGCGGCGGTCTCCCGCGCCGGGGCCGGACGCCCCCGGGCGAACCGTGCCGCGTGCCGCTTGGGGCGGCTCTTCGTCGGCTCCGCCTCCAGGCGCACCAGGACGCGCTCGATCGCGCCCTCCAGGTCCTCGGCGGTGACGGGCTTCGGGAGGAAGTCGACGGCGCCGAAGCGCATGAAGTGGATGACGGTGTCGACGTCCGGCCGGGCGCCCATCCCGATCACGGCGGTCGCGGCGCCGGAGCCGTGGATCGAGCGGAGGAGGGGCGACGACCCGGACCCGGGCAGGCCGGTGTCGAGGACGACGATGTCGGGCTTCTCGGTCTGGAGGTGCCGCTCCGCGTCACCGACGTTCGTGACGCTCACCGCGCTGTGCCCGAGCTGCTCCACCTTCCCGCGGAGCAGGCGGCCCGCCGAGGCATCTCCCTCGACGATCAGAACGGACACGCTTCTCGAGGTCATGCTCTCCCACCTCCGCGCCTCGATGTCGAGGGCACGCCGCGCTCTCATCATCGTCGGGATTCGGCGGATCGTGAGGCGGATTCTTCTCGGCCGCCCCCGTGTGCTAGGAGGCGTCCGATGCCCATCGCGCTCTCGGTGAACCTGAACAAGGTGGCGCTCCTGCGGAACTCCCGCGGCGCCGCCAACCCCAGCCCGCTGGTGGCGGCGCGGGCGGTCATCCGCGCGGGTGCTCCGGGGATCACGCTGCACTGGCGGGAGGACGACCGGCACACCCGCCTGGACGACGTGCGGGAGCTCCACGTCCTGGCGCGCGAGGCGGGGGTCGAGTTCAACCTCGAGGGCGACGCGCGGGACGAGCTCGTGCAGCTGGTCCTCGAGCTCCGGCCGACGCAGTACACGCTCGTCCCGGTGACTCCGGGCGAGATCACCAGCGATCACGGCTGGGACCTCCCCCGCGAACACGGGGTGGTCCACGGCGTCCTGGAGCGGGTCCGGGGGGCCGGGGTGCGGACGTCGATCTTCATGGACGTCTCCGCCGACATGGCGGCCGCGGCGGCCACGGGCACGGACCGCGTGGAGCTGTACACCGAGCCCTACGCGGCCGCCTTCGGGACCCCGGACCAGGAGCGGGAGCTCCGCCGGGTCGCCGACGCCGCCCGCCGCGCCGCGGCCCGGGGGCTGGGCGTGAACGCGGGGCACGATCTCGACCTGCGAAACCTGCCCGCCCTGGCCCGCAGCGCCCCCGAGATCCGGGAGGCCTCCATCGGGCACGCCCTGGTCGCCGACGCGCTGTACCTGGGGCTGGACGAAGCGGTCCGCCGCTACCTCGCCGCCTGTCGGGGCGAGGACGTCGACGCCCCCGTCACCTGCTGACCCGCGCGCCCGAAACAAGAAGTGCCCACCGACGCAGCGTCGATGAGCGCCTCGTGTGGAATGGTCGGCCTTACAGGATGGTTTTGGAACTTCTCGCGTCGCCCTGCGCCGAGAGTAGAAGGTGAAGATCCACTTTCCCGACGGGAAAGAGTAGTTATACTTTCTACATGGTCGGTCAGGCTGAGATCCGACGTCTCGTCGAGGAGCATACGCAGTCGTTCGCGCGGGTCGCCCCGACCTGGCAGCGACCGCGCTTCCAGGAGCTCATGGACGTTCTCACGGCGGCCTCCACCTGGCGCGCCGCGGTCCTGTCGGGTCCACGTCGCACTGGGAAGTCGACGCTTCTGCATCAGGCGCTGAACGAGCTGCCCAAGGTCGTCCCCGGGGCCCGAGTCCACTACTACGACTTCACCGACGGACGACTGCGGGAGGTGGGCCTTCGGGGAATCGTCGAGGCCTTCG
>CAZEKB010000135.1:0-18425 GCA_964512225.1 uncultured Rickettsiales bacterium
CCCCCCCGGGCTTGGGGGCAGGGGGGGCCCGCGGGGGGGGTCTCCGGGGGGGTCTTCCCGTCTGGGGCGGCGTGGGGCGGGGGGGGGGGGGGCGGGGCCGCGGTGGGGGCCCCCCTCCTCGTCGGTGGGCACAACGCGCTGCAGCACATGCTCCGGGGCGACGCGGAGCACGCGGTCGTCGGCGCCGCCCGCCGGACGCTCCCCGACGCCGTCGCCGCCGCGCTCGAGGGCCGCCTCGCCCCGGGCCTGTGGGTCCGCACCCCCGACGGCCTCGACTGCGGCCCGACGCCCTCGCCGTCCACGCCCCGCGACGAGGCGCTCCCCTACACCCCGGACTTCGACTGGGGCTACTACGGCCCGCCCCGCGCCCCGGGCTCGAACCTGCGCGTCCCCTCCGTCGTGGCCGAGCTCGGCTGCGTCTACGACACCCCCGTCCTCGGCCCCCGCGCCGACGACGTCTACCGGGGCGTGGAGCCCCGCGCCCCCGACGTCCCCATGACGGCCCGGGCCCGGGCCGAGATCGAGGCGCGCTTCGTGCGTCGGGACGGGGGCTGCACCTTCTGCACGTTCCGCTACCAGCCGCTGCGGCGCCTGCCCCCGCGGGGGGCCGCGGAGCTGCTCGACGCCCAGCTCGTCGCCCTACGCGACCTCGGAGCCCGCGGGTTCTCCCTGCAGACGGAGCACCCGCTCGCGTACCTCGACCACGTCCTGTCGCGCGGCGCGGAGCTCGGGTTCGAGGAGGTCCACGTGCGCACGATCCCGTGGCTCGTCCTGAGGCACGAAGGGGCCCTCCGCCGGGCCGCCGCGGCGGCCGACGCTCACGGGGTCGAGCTCGTGCTCGGGCAGGTCGGGTTCGAGGCGTTCGACGACCTCGGGCTGCGCGTCTTCCACAAGGGGATCTCGCCCGCGGACAACCGGGCCGCCGCCCGCCTCCTCGGCGAGCTCACGGACGCTCACCCCCGCTTCGAGGGGACCCGCGGCCACGGCTTCATCGCCCTGCACCCCTGGACTCGACCCGCGGACCTGCGGACCAACCTGGAGGCCTGTCGCGCCGACGCGCCCTGGCTCCTCGCGGACCTCGATCCCCGGCGACGCCTCGAGCTCTACAACGAGTGGTCACCCCTGTTCTGGAAGGCGCGGGACGACGGGCTCCTGGAGCCTTCGCGCGACCGCTTCGGGTGGACCTTCCGGTTCGCCGACGACGCCACCGGCGAGATCGTCGCCGTGGCCTCGTCGCTGGCCCGGGGGCGGGACGAGCCGGGGTGGCGCGTGCTGGACGCGGTGCTCGCCGCCTACGAGACGCACCCCGACCCGGCGGAGCGCAAGCGGGCCTACCTGGAGATTCGGGAGGCTCCGGCCGGAGCCCTCAGCTGACCTGCTCGTGCAGCCGACAGCTCACGACGGCGCGAGCCACGAAGCTCTCGGGGGGGATCGCCGAGCCGTCGAGCACGAGACCCCGGTGGATGCACGTCCCCTCGCCCACGACGACGCCGGCGCCGATCACGGTGGGGCCGCGGAGCGCGGTCCGGCCCTCGAAGCGCGTACCCGCGCCCACCACGACGAGCCCGCCGCGGGGATCGAACTCCACGTCCCCGATGTCCACGCCGTCCCCCGCCCAGAGGTTGGGTTTGAGGGGGCGCAGGCCGCGCCCGTAGAGCTCGTAACGGTACTCGGCGAGGCTCCCGAGGTTGCCGTCGTACAGGGCGAACGGGCAGTTGACCTCGACGACGGGCCGGTCGACGTCGAGCGCCGCCGACACCACGCCCCGCTCACGCAGGATCCGCGGGATCTCCACGAGGGGGCGATCCAGGGGCCGCCCCTGCAGGGCCTGCGCCCCCCGGGCGGAGACGAAGAAGAGGACGGGCGAGCCGTAGGTGTACACGCCGGGGCCGGTCTTGAGGGTCCCCCGGAAGTGGCTGAGGACGCCGCCCGCCGCGTCGTGGGCGGCCAGCGCGCGCCGCGCGTTCGGCAGGGGGTGGAGGTTCGCCCGCAGGATGACGAGGGGCATCCGGGTCGAGCCGCGCGCCCGCAGCGCCGCCGCGGTGTCGGTGAAGACCGTCAGATCGTGGGCCTCGACGGCCTCCCGGGCGCCGGGATAGAGGCGGAGGTCCCGCTTCGTGACCAGGCTGATCCGCATCGGCTCGAGGTCCGCGAGCCACTCGACCGTGCGGTCCAGGAGGGTGCGGCCGACGATCGGAAGCAGGAAGGGGGGCGCCTCCTCCGCGAACGAGAAGCGAGCGAAGTCGTACTCGACGTCGAGCAGGATGGCGTGCACGTCCCGAGTATCCCTCAGGCGACTTCCACCGTCCAACGCTGGCCCCGTGCGCGGAGGCGCTCCAGCAGCACGTCCCCGCACGCCGTGGCGGGCGTGAGGAAGCCGAACCGGTCCTCCGCGCCGGGCAGCCGCTCCCGGTCGAGGATCAGCGCGAGCGCCGTCTCGATGGCGTACGCCGCGGTCAGGTGGTTGCTGGCGTCGCCGTCGGCCTTGATCCCGCCGGTCGCGACCGCCCCGCCCGCGCCGCGACCCACGAACTTCACCGTGATGCCCGTGCCCTCCATCGCCTTCTCCGACGGACCCTCGCCCTGCTTGGGGCCGAACATGCGCAGCAGGGCGCGCGTGGGCGGGAAGACCACCAGCCCGAAGGCGGCGCCGAGCCCCCACGACACCTTCCGAGCGGCGAACTTGCTGCGCGCCCCCATCCCCTCGTCGTACTGGAACCCGGGGCCGTAGCCGTCGCCCCAGTCCTGGAGAAGCGCGGCGCTGCGGCGCACCACCCGGGTGTTCGCGCCCGCCATGAGGAACGGGCCCGACCAACCGAGGACGTCGTCGTGGTGCGGGCCCATGCGGTCCCGAGGCGTGGCGGCGGCGACCTCTTCACCCCGGTGCTCGGGGGGGTTCAGGAGGATGCGATCGCGCATGGCGCGCCCGACGTCGGGCTCCTCGACCGACCCCATGATCGTCGCCCACGTGCCCCCGTTGAAGCCGCCGAAGCTCATACGGAACGACGCGAGGACCTCGGTGCAGTCCTGCCCGGTCGACTGCACCGCCCGGGCGGTCATGAAGGCGCCGAGGTCGGAGGGCACCGAGTCGAACCCGGCGAGGGGCACCAGCTTGACGCGAGCGGCCACGGCGTCGTCCTGGAGCCGGTCGATGAGGCCGCGGACCCACGGGGTCTCGCCGGTGATGTCGACGTAGTCGGTGCCCTGGCGGACGCAGCCCTCCACGACGGGCGTCCCGTGGCGCGCGAACGGCCCCACGAACGCGGCGACGACGCGGGCAGACGCGCACATCGCGTCGATCGACCCCGCATCGGACGAGTCGGCGACGACGACGGGCGTGGACTCCGGCGCCCCGCGCTCGGCGAGCAGGGCGCGGACCTTCGCCTCGTTGCGGCCCGCCGCGGCCCAGCGGAGCCCATCCGGAGCGTGCTGCACCAGGTGGTCGACCGCGTGCCGACCGGCGTAGCCCGTGGCTCCGTAGAGGATGAGGTCGTGTTCGCGTGCCATCGAGATCCCCCGGGTTCGAGCCGGAGGGTGCCACACGTTCCGCTCGATCGATGGACGTCGGGCCGACATCGAGATGTCATCGGCCGCGGGGACCCCGCGCGGTAGAACGGAGCCATGGCAAGGCTCCGCGTGCTCTACGGCAAGGTCCCCCTCCACATGGTCGAGCTCGACATGACCTCGGTCGTCGTCGGCCGAGGCCCGGACGCGACGATCAACATCGAGGACCCGGTCGTATCCCGCGTGCACTGCCGGATCGAAGACGACGGCAACGGCGGCCACGTCGTCACGGACCTCGACAGCGGCTCGGGCACGTTCGTGGGCGGCCTCAAGGTGAAGCGCCACCCCCTCGCGGACGGTGACCGCATCGAGCTCGGCCGCCACACGCTGGTCTACCACTGCGCGGGCGTCGACCCCGCCTGGGGCCGAGAGCGGATGCGCGCGCCGATCCGCGAGGCCGGCGTCGACGCCGCTTCGGACTTCGCCCACCTCCAGAAGGTGGCCGACCAGATGAACGCCTTCAACGCCACCAAGGCCGCGTCGACGCACGAGGTCCTGAACATGCGCGACGCCCTCGCGTCGCAGCAGTCGCACCGCATCGTGTGGCAGAGCGGCGGCGAGCGGCACGCCTTCCCCTTCCGCGCCCCCGGCGTCGTCTTCCGCGCGGGGCGACAGAAGGACGCCGACGCACGGATCCCCGGCTTCCGCTTCGGGCCGAAGGAGGTCCTCACCGTCACCCGCCGGGGCGGCAAGTTCGAGATCGAGGTGCTGAACGCCAAGGAAGAGGTCGAGGTCGACGGCGCGCGCGTGACCGGCAAGCGGATGCTCCGGTTCGGGGAGGAGATCCGGGTTGGCAAGATGCGGTTCCGGCTGATCAAGGGGCGATCCGAGGGCCCCTCTACGTGAGGCGACGACCGATCGAAGTCAGCGCCGGGGCCGCTCCCCGAGGGTGAGGGGCAGGGTGACGCGCTCGCCCGCGCGGATCACCACGACGTCCACCGTCTCCCCCGCCCCGATCCGCGCGAGGTGACGCCCCAGGGAACGTCGTCCGACGGGCGCCCCGGCGATGCGGATCAGGACGTCGCCGACCTGCAGACCCGCCTTCGCGGCGGGCCCGGCGTCGACGACGCGGGCCAGGCGGACCCCTTCGTCGTCGGCCAGCCCGTGCTCCTCCCGGACCTCTTCGGCGACGCCCCCCGGGAAGACGCCCAGGTAGCCCCGCTTCGCGCGCTCGACGCTCACCATCTGCTCCGCGTCCCCTCGACGCACGGCGATCTCGGCCTGGGAGCCGGGCTCGATCGACCGGAGTCGCGCGCCCACCTCGGCGCCGGTCTCCAGGGCGATCCCGTCGAAGCCGATCACGACGTCCCCGGGCACGAGGCCCGCCCGCGCGGCGCGGGAGTCGCCCTCGACCGCGTGGACGAACGCCTCGGTCCGCACCCCGTCGCCCCGGAGCCGAACCTCCGCGCCCAGCCACAGCACGTGGTGGATGAAGCGAGGGGTCGCGTCGCCCGCGGCGACGGCCGCGAGGACCCCGTGGCCGAGCGCGACGACGGCGCGCATGCGGTCGAGGTCCAGCGCGTCCACGTGGTCCGACAACTGGTGGTAGTCGTCGTGCAGGCCCGAGAAGAAGAACACCACGGGGACGTCGTTCTGGAAGAAGGGGTGGTGGTCGCTGTTGGCGGAGTACTCCGTGCCCCCGTACCGGAGGTCCAGCCCGACCGCGGCGTTGGCGGCCTCCACCAGCTCGCGCAGGCCCGTCCCGTAGCCGTCGCCGGTGACCCGCAGGGGGCGGTCGCCGTTGCGACCGATCATGTCCAGGTTGAGCATGAACACGACGTCGGCGGCCGCGAGGCGGCCCTCGCGCAGGAGCGCCTTGCTGCCCAAGAGCCCCTTCTCTTCGCCGGAGAAGCCCGCGAATACGAGGGACCGGGCGGGCCGGGGGCCGCGGGCGAAGGCCTCGGCCAGCTCCAGCAGCCCCGCGGTCCCCGACGCGTTGTCGTCGGCGCCGTTGAACACGGTGTCGCCGTCGCCCTCGAAGCCGCCGAGGTGGTCGAAGTGCGCCCCCACCACCACGAGCTCGTCCCGGCGCTCCGGATCGGCGCCCGGCAACACGCCGACGACGTTGTCGGGGCGCACCACCACGGGCTCGGGCGTCCCGGCGATCGTCAGGGACACCGGTCCGCGCGGGGCGAGGCCCACGTCGGCGGCGCGCGTCCCCGCGTCCAGCGCGTCCTGCGCCGCCCGGATCGCGTCGAGACCGCCGACGACGAGGCGCCCGGCGGCGGCCTGGGAGAGGCGCATCGCGAGGAACGGGGGCTCCTCCTTCGCCGCCTTCGCCGGGGCCTCCTTCTTCGTCGCGGCCTCGCCCTCCGGGGAGGGCTTCGGCGGCAGACGCAGCCGGGTCGGGAGGCGCAGATCGTCGGCTTCGTCGTGGTGCTTGGGGTCCGTGAGCAGGACCATGCCGACGGCGCCGTGCGCGGCGGCGTTCACGGCCTTGTTGCGGAAGAACGCGTGCGCGCTGCCCGTCAGGGGCGCGTCGGGGTCGTCCTCCCGGGGCGTGTGGCGCAGGACCAGCACGACCTTGCCCTCCACGTCGAGGCCCGCGTAGTCGTCGTGAGCGGGGTCGTCCGACGTGATCCCGTAGCCGGCGAACACCACGGCCCCGCGGGCCTCGCCCGCGTCCGAGAACGCGAACGGCGCGAAGTCCGTCCCGAGCACGAAGGGCTCGTCCCCCGCCACGAGCGACGTCCCCTCCGCCCGGAAGCCCGTCTGCTGCAGCGCGTAGGGGACGCGGAGGCCCGGTGCGTCGGGGAGCGGCTCCAGCCCGAGCGCGGCGAAGCGCTCCTCGAGGTAGGCGGCCGCTGCGTCGGCGCCGGGGGTCAGGGTCTCCCGCCCCCGGTAGGCGTCGGAGGCGAGCTCCCGAACGTGGCCGGAGAGGTCGTCGACCGTGATCGACTCGAGCCCCCCGGGCGGCGCGGGCGTGGCCTCGACCGCCGTCGCGCCCGGGGTGCGGCAGGCGGGCTGCAGGAGGACGACGAGACCGAGGATGGGAAGCGCGCGCATCGCCGGAGGGTACTCGCCCGACGGGTCGCGTCCCCACCGGGCGGCGCGAGCGATCAGTCGACGTCGAGCGTCCGGTCGAGGTACGCCTCGGCCTCGGGGGTGAGGCTCAGGCCGTCTCGATGCCGCTCGATCCGACTCAGGAACGCCGCGCGCTCGGGGCCCGATCGCGGGGCTCCGGCCGCGTGGAACTCGAGCCCGACGAGCGCCCAGGTGGCCCGCAGCCGGTTGTAGTCGTCCAGGCCGACGTCCTCGACGTGCCCGGTCAGCAGCGCGCGGAAGCGATCCGCGTTCGTCTCCGCCATCGCCCGCCCGATCCGCCAGGTGCCGAGCCCGACGTTGCGCTCGCGCTCCGAGTCGAAGGCGAAGACGAGCCCCAGGAGGAACTGCTCGCCGTCGATGCCGATCTCGGCGACGCGCCCGGCGTAGGTCGGGGCCGCGGCGTCGCCGTAGCTCGAGCGGATCATGAAGGTGCCGAAGTTGTTGCCCATCACCGCGACCAGCAGCTGCAGGTAACAGGCGGTGCGGCCCGCCTCGGCGCACAGCTCGGCGTAGTCGAGTCCGGCCCGCTGCGGCGCTCGGTCCATGGAGCAGCGGGCGGCCGGCGAGTAGCGCGACCGGAGCGCGATCGCCAGGTCCAGATCGCCGTGGCTGCGGGCGCGCTCGGAGGCGTCGTGCCAGTGGCGGCTGCTCGCGTACATCGGGGCGTCGACCAGGTCGCGGAGCGACGGGAGGGCGTCGGCGCCGGGGAGCGCGAGCGCGACGGTGAAGGCGAGGTCGGCTTCTTCGACTTCGGCGGCGGTCCCCTCCGGGGGGCGGCTCCTCGGCTCGGGGCCGTCGAGGAGCGTGGTCGTGTAGGACCACTCGGCCCAGGCGAGGTCGGACGGGGGCTCGTCCGGCGGGGGCGGCCCCTCGAATACGACGGCCCACGTCCGGAACGAGGCGACGTAGCGACCGCCGCGCCAGGCGCCGGCGAGAGGCTCGCGGATCCCCTCGAGGTTGTCGGCGGTCTCCGACTCCCCGAAGCCCCCGGCCAGGCGCCCGTCCGCGTCGAGCAGGATGGCGAGCTCGTCCTTCGGCGACTGGGCGGCGGCCCAGTCGTGCAGATCACCGACGGCCGCGCCGTGAAGGTGGGGGGGCAGCTCGGCGAGGAGCCCGACCCCGCGGGTCATGCCGAAGGGCATCCCGCCCGCCCGCCAGTCGGCCTCGAAGCGCGACTCGCCGGGCCACTCCCAACGCTCCTGCACCGCGGGCTCCAGGTCCGACGCTTCGATGCGAGCGAACGAGATGGGGGGGAGGCGATCTTCGGCCAGCGCCGGGGCCGTGGGCACCGGGGCGACCGTCCCTGCCGACGACCCGGCGCCCGCGGAGGTCGTCGCGCGATCGACGGGGCTGCAGGCGATCAGGGGAAGGACGAAGAGAATGCGAAGGTCGAACATGGCGTCTCCTCTCAGTCTGGACCGTCCCGGCGCAGCTGTGTTCCCGAAGTTCGCTCCCCTCCGGCATAGACTGAGGGCTCGCCACCTCGGAGGCTTCATGGCCACTCCCCTGCCCCGACTCGTGGGGCTCGTGACGACGCTCGCGGTGTTGCTCCCGGCCGCGCCGGCCGGCGCGGTGAGCCTCAACGTATGCGTCCGCAACGACGGCGCGGGCACGTTCACGCCGTCCGACGACATCGACATGGTGGCGACCTCCAGCCCGTCGCTCGGGGGGATCGTCACCGACTCCGTCCCCGTGTCGGGGACCATCGCCGCGGGGGCGGGCAACTGCTCCTACGTCAGCGGGTTCTCCATCGGGCAGACGTACTCGTACAGCTTCGCGTTCACGTTCATCGATTCGGGCGGGTTCACGACGTACAACGGGCCCTCGGGCGTCACGGTGACCGCGGCCGACAACAACAAGTACGTCACGGCGACCGGCCTCTCGACGTTCCAGCCCCAGCTCTCCGAGTACATCGGAGTCACCAACCAGGTGCCCCCGTCCTGGTCCAGCGTCACGGCGTACGCCAACTTCCCCAACGACCAGACCGAGTGCTACGTCTACTGGTCCGGGCCCACCTCGGTGCAGGTGCAGGACTTCAACTGGAGCCTGCTCCAGCGCGGGACGTCCGACACGGGGCCCTGGACGACGATCCTCACGGCCTACTGGGGCAACCAGAGCCACACCGACACGGGCCGCACCCCCGCCACCACGTACCACTACCGGGTGATCCTCCAGGACGACTACGGCGCGGAGTCCTTCAGTCCCACCGCTTCCTGCACGACGGCCGCGGGCCCCCCGGACGACGACGACGACGGGTTCACGAGCGACGTGGACTGCGACGATACGAACAGCGCGGTGAACCCCGGCGCGACGGAGGTGTGCAACGGCATCGACGACGACTGCAACGACGGCATCGACGAGGGCTTCGACGTCGATGTGGACGGCTGGACGACCTGCGAGGGCGACTGCGACGACAACGACGGCCTCGTGAATCCCGACGCCCCCGAAGACGACGAGACCGCCTGCGCCGACGGCATCGACAACGACTGCGACCTGGACGTGGACCTCGACGACGAGGACTGCGAGCCCTTCCTCGCCGACGACGACGACGCGACGGACGACGACGACGCGACGGACGACGACGACGCGACGGGCGACGACGACGACGACGACGCGACGGGCGACGACGACGACGCGGGGGGCGGCGGTCCTCCGTGCGCAGGGTCCGCGGCGGGGGCGACGGTCGCGCCCGCGTGGCCCGCGTCCATCGTGCTGCTCATCGGGGCGAGTCGGGTCCGCCGACGGGGAAGTCGACGTCTGCGAACGTCCGGGGCCCGATGACACACGACTGCGTCTCGCGGCCTCGCGCGTGCTAGTCATTGCCGACGTGAACCGCTCCGCCGCCCGACTGCTGTGCTTCGTCCTGCCCCTCGCGCTGGTGGCGGTGCAGGCGCTGGGCACGAACCACGCGCTCACGGAGCGCCACGCGGTCTGCGACGAGCACGGCGAGCTGGTGCACGGCGGCGCCCACCTCGGCAGCGCCCCGGCCCGGCACGCGTCGGTCGGAGCGCTCCCGGAGACGGAGCACGGGGCTCACGGCTGCGCCCTGTTGACGGGCCTTTGCCAGGCCTCGGCGCACGCCGCGGCGGTCTCCGTCGAGGCCCCTCCCCCGGTGCCGGCCCTCGAGCCCCTCGACCGCCCGGGCGCGCGTCCCCACTCCGGCGCGCCCCTGGACTTCGCCCCCAAGACCTCCCCTCCCGGCCCGACGACCGTGTGATCCGCGGGCGGGGGCTCCCTCGTCCGGTCGTCGAACCCCGTGAGGGAGATCCGCCATGCAGATCCGATGTTCGGTCGCGCTCGTCGCGTGGGCCGCGCTCTCGGTCCCCGGTCCGTCCTGGGCCGAGGACGCAGAGCCTCGAGAAGAGCCGGTCGAAGAGAAGAGGAGCGAAGAGGGAGAGGGCAGCGAAGAAGAGACGGAAGAGGCTCCGCCCGATCCCGGGGCCACGGGCGAGGAGGTGCGGGCGCTCCGCGAGGAGCTCGAGCTGCTGAAGCTCCGCCTCGAGGCCGTGGAGACGACGCCCGTCGAGCCCGCTCCGCCCCCCGCCGCGGCGCCCAACGTCTTCAATCCGCGCATCACGGGATTCATCGACCTCGTCGGCGCGTTCAGCGTGTCCGACGGGATGGTGCAACCCTCCTTCGACGTGCGCGCGTTCGAGCTCGACCTCCGGGCGGACATCGATCCGTTCGCCAAGGCCGTGGTCGTACTCGGCTTCGAGAACCCCCTGCTGCACGCGCTGGAGCACGAAGCGCACGACGAGGACGGCGGGGGCCCCGACGAGGACGACGGGGGCCACGACGAGGACGACACCGCCGTCGCAGAGGCGATCGGCGAGGCGTGGCTGTCGGTGGTGGAGGAGGCGAACATCACGTTCGTCGCCCTGCCCGCGCACCTGCTGCTCGAGCTCGGCCTCGTGCGGGTCGACTTCGCGGGCCAGAACCGGTCCCACCTGCACGACGTCCCCCACACCGACTACCCCGGCGCCATGACCGCGCTGCTGGGTGAGGAGGGGTGGACCGACGCCGGGATCTTCCTGCGCTACCGCCTGCACAACCCCGCGTCGCTGCCCATCGACTTCAAGGTCGGCGTGATGGCGCGGGGCCCCGAGCCGTTGGTGGAGGGACGCGAGACCCCCACGCCGATCCTGCTCGGCCGCTTCCAGGGCTCCACCGACTTCGGGGCGGGCAGCCTGGTCTCCGCGGGGCTGTCGTACGCCGGGTGGCGCGACGCGACCGATGAGGCCCGCGGCTTCCACCTGGCGTCGGGCGACGCGCTGCTCAAGCTTCGCCCCGCCACGCGCGGCCGCGACCACTCCTTCTACGTGCAGGGCGAGGCGTACTTCGCGAGCCGGGTGGAGGACCGCAACTCCTTCGGCGGCTTCGTCGGCCTCGGCGTCCAGCCCGCCCGCAACCTGTTCCTGTCGCTGCGCGCGGACGCCCTGATCGACGATCTCTCGGACCCCGAGCCCACGTGGGGCGCGGGCTTCGCGGCCTCGCTGTACACCACCGAGTTCCTGCGCATCCGCCTCGCCTACGACCTGCTCGCGGACCACGAGATCAGCCACCGGTTCGGCGCCCAGATCACCGCCGTCTTCGGCTCGCACCCCGTCGAGCCCTACTGGGTGAACCGATGAAGGCCCTCCTGCTCGCGCTCCTGCTCCTGCCCACGGCCGCGACGGCCGCCGAGGTGCGCGTGGTCACCACCACGACGGACCTCGCCTGGGTCGCCCGCGAGGTCGGCGGCGACCGCGTGAGGGTGCGCTCGCTGGTCTCCCCCACCGAGGATCCGCACTACGTGGTGCCCACGCCTTCGCTGGTATCGGCCGTGGGCGACGCCGACCTGTTCGTGGAGATCGGCCTCGGCCTCGAGATCTGGACCGAGCGCCTGCTCGACGGCGCCGGGAACCCGAAGGTCCGCCCCGGCAACCCGGGCCATGTCTTCGCTTCGGCGGGCATCGCCACGAAGGAGCGACCGAGCACGCTGAGCCGCAGCCAGGGCGACCTGCACCCCGAAGGCAACCCGCACATCTGGCTCGATCCGCTGCTGATGAAGGCGATGGCGACGAACGTCGCCGAGGGCCTGGCGCGCGTCGACCCGGCCCACGCCGACGCCTACCGAAGCCGCACCGCAGACCTCTGCGATCGCATCGACGTCGCGCTGTACGGCGAAGAGCTGGTCGCGCTGTTGGGGGCGGCGCTCCTGGACCGTCTCGCGCGCGGGGGCACCCTGGACGACTACCTGAACAAGGAGCTCGGCGGAGTCCCGCTGCGCGACAAGCTGGGCGGTTGGCTCGCGCGCGCGGCCCCCCTGCGAGGCCGGTCGGTCGTCTACTACCACCAGAGCTGGGTGTACTTCACCGACCGGTTCGGGCTGAGCGTGGCCGCCTACGTCGAAGCGAAGCCCGGGATCCAACCGAGCGCGGGCCACCTCGCGCGGGTGGCCGAGATCGCGACCGCGGAGCGCGTGCCCGTGATCGTCGTGACCAACTACTACGACCCCCGGCTGCCCCGCCGCATCGCGGCCGACGCGGGCATCCGGGTCGCCGTCGTGCCCCTCATGACGGGGGGTACGGAGGAGGCGAGCAGCTGGTTCGCGCTGATGGACGCCCTCGTGACGGCGCACGCAGCGGCCTACGAGGCCCCGTGACCTCCTTCGGCTGGCTCGTCGCGCCGCTGGCGGGCTGCCTGATCTCGGTGGGCATCCTCGGGTACCTGGGCCTGCACGTCCTGCGACGCCAGGTGATCTTCGTGGACCTCGCGCTCGCCCAGATCGCAGCCCTGGGCGCGACCTACGCCTTCTTCCTGGGCTTCCCCCCCGAGAGCCTCGCGGCGTCCACATTCTCCTTGCTGTTCTGCTTCGCAGGAGCCGCCCTGTTCGCCGCCACCCGGGCCCAGGAGAGCCGCCTGCCCCAGGAAGCCGTCATCGGCATGTGCTACGTGATCGCCGCGGCGGCGGCCGTCCTGCTCGTCGATCTCGCCCGCGACCCTCACGGGGCGGAGCGAATCCGGTTCCTGCTGGTGGGCTCCATCGTGTGGGCCGGGTGGACGGAGATCGCCGTGGCCGCGGCCGTCTGCGGGGCCGTCGGGGCCTTCCACTGGGTCTTCCGCGAGCGCTTCGAGCAGGCCACGTCCGACCCCGAAGCCCTGCGCGCCGCGGGCGCGAGCCTGGTCCTCTGGGACCTCCTGTTCTACGCGAGCTTCGGCCTCGCGATCACCGCGATCGTCCGCCTGATCGGCGTTCTGCTCGTCTTCAGCTACCTGATCATCCCGGGCGCCGTCGCCTCGCTCTTCGCCGACACACTGCGGGGGCGGCTGGTGGCGACGTGGGCCATCGGCGCGAGCGTCTCGCTCGTCGGCCTGTTGTTCGGGTACGAGCACCCGCCCGGGCCCGTGATCGTGACGTGCTTCGGCGCCGTGCTCGCGGGCGCGCTCGTGGTGCGAGCGGGCCTGGACGCCGACCGCCCTCGGGCTCGACTCGCCCAGCTCGCGGGCGGGAGCGTCCTCGCCGTTCTCCTGTTCGCGGCGCTGCCCGGCCTGGTGGGGCCCCGGGACGCGACCCCGGACCACGACCACCACCACCACGAGCACGTCGCCGAAGACGAGGCCGCCGCGACCTCCCCCGATCCGCTCGCCCGCCAGGGGGCGATCGACCGACTCACCGCGGAGCGAACGGGCGCGTCCACGACGGCCCTGATCCGTCTCCTCCCCGGCGAGCCCGACGAAGAGCTCCGGCTCCGCATCGCCACCGAGCTGTACCACCGGGCGGCTCCCGAGGGCCGGGCGGAGCTCGAGGCCCTGGCCGCGGGGGCCGAGGTCCCCTTCGTGCGGCTCTCCGCTCGAGCGGAGTTGGACACCGATTGACGGTGCCGCGCCGGGGTCTTATGGTTCGCGCCCCGACTGAATGACCGTTCAGTCGGTCCGTCCTGGACCGACCCCTGCGGGTCGCCTCGCTTCGCATTCGGCGATGCACCTCCGGCTCCTGCCTTCGGTCCATTCAGGTACCTCCGGAGGGTCCAAGAATGACGCACATCTCCAAGGTCGCGGTCCTCGGCGCGGGCGTGATGGGAGCGGGCATCGCCGCTCACCTCGCCAACGCGGGCATCCCGTCCCTGCTCTTCGATCTCGAGCGCCCCGACGCCTCGATCAAGGCCCTCAAGAAGGCCAAGCCCGCTCCCCTGCACACGCCCGAGCACGCGCAGCTGATCGAGTGCTGCGCCTTCGGTGACGACGACGCCCGCCTCGCCGAGGCCGACTGGATCGTCGAGGCCGTCACCGAGCGCGTCGACATCAAGCACTCGGTGTTCCGCCGCGTCGTCGAGAACGCGCGGCCGGACGCGATCGTCACCTCGAACACGTCGGGCATCCCCATCGCGGCGATGGTCGAGGGCTTCGACGCGGACTTCCGCAAGCGCTTCTTCGTGACGCACTTCTTCAACCCCGTGCGCTACATGAAGCTGCTCGAGCTGGTCGCCGGCCCCGACACGGACCCCGCGATCGTCGCGGCGCTCGCCGACTTCGGCGACCGCGTCCTGGGCAAGGGCATCGTGTACGGCAAGGACACGGTGAACTTCGTCGCGAACCGCATCGGCACCTACGGGATGATGCGGATCCTCCACCGGATCAACGACGCGGGCATGAACGTGGCCCAGGTGGACAAGATCTTCGGCAAGCCCATGGGCCGCCCGAAGTCGGCCGTCTTCCGCACCGCGGATCTGGTCGGCCTCGACACGCTCGTGCACGTCGCCGAGAACTGCTACGCGAACCTCGGCGACGACCCGGGCCGCGACGCCTTCCAGGTCCCCGCCTTCATCCGCACGATGCTCGACAAGGGCTGGCTCGGCGGGAAGAGCGGCCAGGGCTTCTACAAGAAGACGAAGATCGACGGCAAGAAGACCATCCTCGCCCTCAACCTCCAGACGATGGAGTACGAGGACCAGGGGCGCCCGAAGTTCGAGTCCCTGGGCGCCGTGAAGTCCATCGAGGACGGCGGGGAGCGCGTGAAGGCGCTGCTGGCCCACGGCGACGACGCCTCGAACTTCGCGTGGGCGGCCACGGCCGACACGCTGCTGTACTCCGCGTCGCTCATCGGCGAGATCGCCGACGACGTGGTGAACATCGACCGCGCCCTGCGCTGGGGCTTCGGCTGGGAGCAGGGCCCGTTCGAGTCCTGGGACGCCATCGGCCTGGCCGAGTCCGTGGAGCGCATGCGCGCCGAGGGTCGGACCATCCCGGACGTCGTGGAGACCGCGGTGAAGGCGGGCGGCTGGTACGCCCGGGCGAACGGCGTCACGAGCTACCTGGACGTCGCGGGCGACAACGAGCGCAAGCCCGTCCCGCAGTTCGCCGGGACGCTGTCCCTGCAGGACGTCAAGGACACCGGCGGCGTCGTGAAGTCGAACATGGGCGCCACGCTCATCGACCTCGGCGACGGCATCCTCAACCTCGAGTTCCACACGAAGATGAACTCGCTGGACGGGGACATCATCGGCCTCTACGCCGACGCCCTGGACCTCCTCGATACGAACGACTGGCAGGGCCTCGTCGTCGGCAACGAGGGCGAGCACTTCTCGGCGGGCGCCAACATCATGTTGGTCCTCATGTCCTCCATGCAGAAGGACTGGGACGCCATCGAGAACCTCACGAAGGGCCTGCAGGACACGCTGATGCGGGCGAAGTACCACCGCAAGCCGGTGATCACGGCGCCCCACGGCCTCGTGCTCGGCGGCGGCTGCGAGGTCGCGATGCACAGCTCGGCGACGCAGGCGGCGGGCGAGTCCTACATCGGCCTCGTCGAGGTCGGCGTCGGCCTGCTGCCCGCGGGCGGCGGCTGCAAGGAGACGGTCTTCCGCCTCGTGCAGGGCCTGCCCCACGGCGCGGCGCTGGAGACGTTCCCCGTCATCCAGAAGGCGTTCGAGCAGATCGGCATGGGCAAGGTCGCGGAGTCGGCCGGGCTCGCGAAGCAGTTCGGCTACCTGCGGGCGTCGGACGGCGTGTCCATGAACAAGGACCGGCTCATCGCGGACGCGAAGCAGCGGGCCCTCGGCATGGCGCGCAGCAACTACATGCCGCCCGCGAAGATGAAGATCCCGCTGCCCGGTCGCGACGGCAAGGCCGCCCTCGCCGCCGGCATCTGGGGCTTCGTGGGCTCGGGCTTCATCTCCGAGCACGACGCGAAGATCGGCAACAAGATCGCCCACGTCCTGTGCGGCGGCGACGTGGCCCCCGGCACCCTCGTCGACGAGCAGACGCTCCTCGACCTCGAGCGCGAGGCCTTCGTATCGCTCTGCGGCGAAGCGAAGACCCAGGAGCGCATCCAGCACATGCTCATGAAGGGCAAGCCCCTCCGCAACTAGCGGACGGCTGCCACCAAGGAGAGCTCTCTCATGGCTTTCGAGAAGAACCCCCGCGACCCCGTCATCGTCTCCGCCGTCCGCACCGCCATCGGCAAGGGCGGGCGCGGCACGCTGAAGAACACCCGCCCCGACGACCTCGCCGCCACCGTGCTGCGCGAGGCCGTCAAGCGCGCCGGCGTCGACGCCGCGTCCATCGAGGACGTGATCATCGGCTCGGCGACCCCCGAGGCCGAGCAGGGCCTGAACGTCGCGCGCATCGCCGCGCTGGCGGCGGACCTGCCGGAGTCGGTGCCCGCGGTGACCGTCAACCGCTTCTGCAGCTCCGGCCTGGAGACGCTCGCGATGGGCGCGCAGAAGATCATGTCCGGCTGGGCCGACACCGTCCTCACGGGCGGCGTGGAGTCGATGTCGATGCTGCCCATGGGCGGCCACAACATCCGCCCCAACCCCGACCTCGTGGAGAAGGTCCCCGCCGCGTACATCGGCATGGGCCTCACCGCCGAGCTGGTGGCCGAGCAGTTCGACGTGTCCCGCGCCGACCAGGACGCCTTCTCCCTGAAGTCCCACGAGAAGGCGCTCGCCGCCATCGCCGCGGGCAAGTTCGAGGAGGAGATCGTCCCCGTGCAGGCGTCGGTCTTCACGGACGAGGGCGAGTCGCACGTCGAGTTCAAGGTGGACGAGGGTCCCCGCGCGGGCTCGACCGTCGAGGGCCTCGCCAGGCTCAAGTCGCCCTTCAAGGCGGGCGGCTCGGTGACGGCGGCGTCCAGCTCGCAGGTGTCCGACGGCGCGGCCGCAGTGCTCGTGATGGCGCGCGAGAAGGCCGAGGCGCTCGGCCTCGACGTCCTCGGCGTCATGCGCGGCTACAAGGTCGTGGGCGTGCCCCCGGAGATCATGGGCGTGGGCCCGAAGTACGCGATCCCCGCGGTCCTCGAACAGACCGGCCTGTCCCTCGACGACATCGACGTCTTCGAGATCAACGAGGCCTTCGCTTCGCAGGCGCTGTACTGCGTCCGCGAGCTCGGCATCGACGCGGACAAGGTGAACCCCAACGGCGGCGCCATCGCCCTGGGCCACCCCCTCGGCTGCACCGGCTCCCGCATGACGGCAACGCTGCTCCACGAGATGAAGCGCCAGGGCGCGAAGTACGGCATCGTCTCCATGTGTATTGGTGGCGGCATGGGAGCAGCCGGCGTGTTCGAGGTCGAAGCCTAGGGGCGTTCGCCCTCGCGCTCGGCGTCGGCTGCGTTCCCGTCGAAGAAGAACCTCCCCCGGGGCCGGTGGACATCGAGGACCTGGTCTTCGATGAGCCGTCGGCGTGGGCGTCTCCCCTCGTCGATTATCACGAAGCCGGCGAAGCGGCCCTCGGCCACGACGACTTCCTGCGCGGCGTGCACGCCCTCGCGAGGTTCGAGGACCGGCTCTACCTGGGGTACGGCGACGCGAACCTGAACCTCGGCCGCGAGTTCCCGATCGACGTCCGGTCCTGGACCGACCCCGACGCGCCCGACGGGTGGGCATCCGAGTTCGTCACCGACGACGAGCAGATCGAGCGCTACCGCCCCCTCGGCGACCTCCTCGTCATCCCCGGCATCGACGCCACCGAAGACGCCTGGCTCGGCAACGCCTACGTGCGGCCCGAGGGCGGCGACTGGAGCAAGTCGCGGACCCTCGACCAGGGGGTCCACGTGCACGACGCGGCGCGGCTGGACGACCGCCTGTACGCCTGCGGGTCGGGCAGCACCCCCGAGGAGTGGGACGACACCGACATCCACTTCCTGCTGTGGCGGAGCGACGACCTCGGCGAGACCTTCGAGCTCGCGGGCCGCCTCCGGAACCCGCGGCGGCCGGGCGACTCGCGCTGCACGGTGCTGGCGACCGTCGGGGGCGACGTCTACGGGTTCGGGTACCGGACGGACTCGACGTTCGCCATCCGGGAGGTGCTCGCGGCGCGGCTTACGGGCGGGGCGGGCGAGCCGGAGGAGACGGACTGGGGGTCCGGACTCTTCGTGACCGACGCGGTCGCGCTCGACGCCGACGCGGCCCTGCTCGTGGCCGTCGATCTGGGCACGACGAACCGCTGGTCGGCGCAGCTGCTCACGGCGGCCGGGGTCGAGGAGATCGACGGGTTCGACGACCGGTCGATCCTGGCCGCGCACTCGCTCGGCGGCGGCCGCGCCCTCGTGATCGACGCCGACGGCGACGCCTACCCCACGCCCTCCCTGGACGAGCTGGACCTCGCCGTCTCGGTGACCGACGGCGCCTCTCGCGCCGAGCTCACGACGCTCGACCCCGACGCGATGCCCGCCTCCGTCGCGTGGTGGCGGGGAGCGGTGTACGTCGGCCTCGAAGACGGCGACGTCCTGCGATCCACGGGAGCGCCGCCGCCGTAGGGGGTGCGCCCCGGCAAGAACCGGCACGGTTCGGTGAAACGACCGAGTTCTTGCCGCAGACCCGGCAAGAACCGGC
>CAZEKB010000136.1:0-17939 GCA_964512225.1 uncultured Rickettsiales bacterium
ATGGGCCACATGGGAGAAGCACATGAGCAGGCAGTCGTCTCCGATGACCGTCTCCGGCCGCGGGCGGGGGGCGGGGGGGGGGGCCCCCGGGCGGGGGGGGCCACCGCCGCCCCCGCCGGCCCCGACTCGGCGTCTTCGCAGGGCCTCGTGGACGGGCCCGGCGACCGCGGAGGGCTGGGCAAAGAGGACGTCGTGAACATCAAGGCCGAGATGCTCTGCGCCGACAAGCGCGTGGGCGACGACGAGGCCGCCCGCGCGCAGGCCCACGCCGAGATCATCGCGCAGCACGGCACCCAGCAGAAGTGGCTCGACCAGGTGTCGAAGGACATCACCGAAGAGCCCGAGCTCGAGAAGCAGCTCGCCGAGAAGATCGCCGCGAAGGCGGCGGAGCTGTGCCCCGAAGGCGGGGCCGCACCCGCGGGCGGTGACGCGCCCGCAGGGGACGCGGCACCGCCGGGCGACGAGGCCCCGGCGGGCGACGCCGGAGGCGAAGCTGCCCCGGCCGGGGACGAAGCCCCGGCGGGCGACGAGAAGGCCGCCGAGGCCGCGGAGTAGTCGAGACCGTTCCGGAAGCAGGGGGGGGCCTGCGGGGGACCGAGCGTGGAAACACCCGACCTGACGAACAAGATCCTGGAGACGCTCGACATCCTCGAGAGCGAGGGGACGGAGCACACCCGCGAATCCCTGATCCCCTCCGCCCTCCTCAGCCGGCTGGGGATTCACCTGCCCGCGACGCGGGTGTCCGGCAGCGGGTTGGACACCGAGCAGGGCGCCGACAGCGACGGCCCCGCCACGATCGGGGGGGGGCCGCCCGGGGACGCGGATCTCACGGAGTTCGGACGTTTCCAGCTCATGGGCGAGCTGGGCCGCGGAGGGATGGGGCGCATCCTGGAGGCGATGGACCCGGAGCTGCGGCGCACCGTCGCCCTCAAGGTCATCATCGACCCCAAGAAGATCTCCAGCGCGCAGCTGGCCCGGTTCGTGGCCGAGGCCCAGATCACGTCCCAGCTCGAGCACCCGAACATCGTCCCGGTCCACGACATCGGGGCCACGCCGGACGGCCACATCTACTTCGTCATGAAGAAGGTCGACGGGATGTCGCTGTGGCAGATCCTCGGCGGCCTGCACCGCGGCGAGCAGCCGCTGGTCCGAGAGTGGACGCGGCACAAGCTGCTCAACGCGTTCGTCCAGGTCTGCCGGGCGGTCGCGTACGCGCACGACCGCGGGGTGCTGCACCGCGATCTGAAGCCCGCCAACATCATGATGGGCGAGTTCGCCGAAGTGCTCGTGATGGACTGGGGCCTCGCGCGGCTCGAGGGCGACGAATCGGAGGAGTTCCTCGACGAGCCCGGCGACATCCAGAGCGGAGGAGGGGGCTCCGTCGAGCGGATCCGCCTCGCCAAGACGCTCGACGGGTCGGTGATCGGGACCCCGGGCTACATGTCCCCGGAGCAGGGCCGCGGCGAGATCGAGACGCTCGACGCGCGCAGCGACATCTGGAGCCTCGGCGTCATCCTCTACGAGCTCCTCACGCTCAAGCCCGCGTACAGCAACAAGGACCCCTACGAGATGATCCGCCGGTCCCAGGCGGGGCCCCCGGTCGACCCGCGCGAGGTCGCCCCGATGCGCCGGATCCCGGACGAAATCGCCGACATCGCCATGCGCGCCATCTCGGCGAGCCGCGACGATCGGTACTCGTCGGCCACCGAGCTCGGCGACGCCGTGGAGGCCTTCCTCGAGGGCGCCCTGCAGCGTGAGCGCGCCCTCGAGCTCGTGGAGGAGGCGCGAACCCTCATCGGGTGGGTGGGGCAGCAGCGGGACGAGGCAGCATCCGAGCGCGCCGCGGACGCGAGCCTGCTCGAGGGCGTGGCCGACACGGCCCCCGAAGACGACAAGGCCGCGGGCTGGGAGAAGGAGGACGCCGCCGCGGCGACGGAGGCGAAGGCCGCGTTGGACGAGGTCCGCTTCCTCCAGACGGCCCGATCCGCGCTCGAGCGGGTCCCCGATCTCGCCGAGGCCCACGACCTCCTCGCCGACTACTACAAGGACAAGCACGGCGCCGCCGAGGCCGCCCAGGACGCCGCCGCAGCCGCGCGCTTCGACCTGCTCCTGCGGTCCCACGACCACGGGCGGCACGGCGCCTACATCGAGGGCGAGGGCCGCCTGACGCTCGTCACCGATCCGCCGGGAGCCGTCGCTCGCCTCCTCGAGGTCGTGACGCGGCGTCGCCGCCTGGTCACGACCCCCCTGCGGGACCTCGGCCGGACGCCGCTCCTCTCCGTCCCGCTGGCCATGGGCAGCTACATCATCGAGCTCTCGGCCGAGGGACGATCGACGGTGCGCTACCCCGTCCGCATCGACCGGTGCGGACACTGGACGGGCACCCGCCCCGGGTCCTCCGAGCCGCACGCCGTGCACCTCCCCCTCGCCTCCTCGATGGGCCCGGACGACATCTGCGTACCCGGGGGGTTCGCGTCGCTCGGCGGCGATCCCCAGGGGATGGGCTCGCTACCCGGCCGCGACCTGTGGGTGGACGGGTTCGTCATCCGGCGCTTCCCCGTGAGCAACCGGGAGTGGATCGAGTTCCTGGACGACCTCGTGGCGCAGGGCCGCGAGGACGAGGCGCTGGTGCACGCGCCCCGCGAGCCCGGCCAGGACGGCGAGCTCGGGGCGTCGCTGTACGCCCGCTCGGCGAGCGGCGGCTTCGAGGTGCAGACCACTCCGGACGGCAAGGTGTGGCAGCTCGACTGGCCGGTCTTCAACATCGAGTGGGCGGGCGCGCTCGCCTTCGCCCGCTGGACGGCGGAGCGCACGGGGCAGCCCTGGCGGCTCGTCTCCGAGCTCGAGTGGGAGAAGGCCTGTCGGGGTACCGACCGCCGGTTCCTGCCCTGGGGCGACCTGCACGACCCCAGCCGCTGCGTGACCGTCGAGAGCCACCCCACCGCGCCCACGCCGCACCCCGTCGACTCCTACCCGATCGACGAGAGCCCCTACGGCGTGCGCGGCATGGCGGGCGGCGTGCGGGACTGGATCCTCGAGGAGTTCGACCCGACCGGTCCGAAGGTCGTGGACGGCATCCTCACCATCGCCGAGCCGAACGAGGGCGCGGGCGTGGCCCACGGGACCCGGGGAGGCGCGTGGTCGCTCCCGGCGTGGGTCTCACGCGCGGCGGTGCGCGGGTACCATCCCCCGATTCGCCTCGCAGACCTCGGCACGCGCATCGCGCGGTCCCTGGGGAGCTGACCATGGATGACCGCGACCAGAACAAGAACCCGATGTCCTTCGTGTCCGAGGTGATGGACAAGATGTGGGGCGACCGCGCCGACCACCCCGGCCGCGCGATGATGGACGCGATGCAGGACGCCGCGGGCAAGGCCCAGAAGGCCCAGGCGGCGCTGTTCGAGAACATGCGCGAGTTCATGCCCGAGGGCATGCACTTCCCGGGCATGACCGGCTCCGGCGGCTCCGCGGCGGCGGCCGAGGAGAGCGACGGCGACGAGGAGGGCAACGGGACAGGCTCCGAAGACGGCTCCAGCGCCATGGACGAGATGCAGAAGATGTTCGGGCAGATGACGCAGCCCTGGACCGCCTTCCTGCAGCTCGACCGGAAGAACCGCCTCAAGCTGATGGAGCGGCATCGCGCCCTCGTCGGGTCCTACCTGGACATGCTGGACTCCGCGATCGACACGCTGCAGGCCGATCTCGCCGAAGAAGACGAAGACGCCTAGCGCCCGCGCGCGCCACCCCCCATGACCCACCACTGGCTGCGCGACCGCCTCGCGAGTTTCGGGGACCGGCCCGCACTCGTGGAGGGCGACTCCGTGGTCACGTATGGGCAGCTCGTGGCCGGCGTGGACGCGTGGGAGGCTCGCCTCTCCGCCGCGGACGTGGGCCCCGGAGCGGTCGTGGCCCTGCTCGGGGACTACTGCCCGGGCACCGTCGCCGCCCTGCTCGCCCTCCTCACCGGCGGCCGCGTCGCCGTCCCCCTCAGCCCCGCGGTGATCGACGAGCGGGCCTCCTCCCTGGCCACCGCCCGGGTCGACGCCGTCCTGGCGTTCGACGGCGGCGAGGTCGCGCGCATCGAGCGTCGCGGGCCGGGGGGGCCCCACGCCCTCCTGGACCAGCTTCGGGAGTCGGGAGACGCGGGGCTCGTCCTCTTCAGCTCCGGATCGACCGGCCGGCCCAAGGCGTCGCTGCTGAGCTTCGACCGGCTCGTGGAGAAGTTCCGGGAGCCGAGGCGGGGTTTCGTCGCGCTGACGTTTCTCCTTTTGGATCATATCGGTGGCATCAATACCCTGATGTATCTCTTGAGTAACGGTGGGACGGTCGTTCCCCTGCGGGATCGCAGCCCGCGGGCCGTGTGTGCGGCGGTGGAGCGCCACCGCGTCCAGCTGCTCCCCACGACGCCCACGTTCCTCAACATGCTGCTGATCTCCGAGGCGTACACCTCGTTCGACCTCTCGTCGCTGGAGCTCGTGACGTACGGGACGGAGCCGATGCCCGCGTCGACCCTCCAACACCTGCACGCGGCGCTGCCGGACGTTCGCCTGAAGCAGACCTACGGGCTCTCGGAGCTGGGGATCCTGCGCACGCGCAGCCGCGACTCGGGCTCGTTGTGGGTGCAGGTGGGGGGCGAGGGCTACGAGACGCGCGTGGTCGACGGCACGCTCCGCATCCGCGCCCGGGCCGCCATGCTGGGGTACCTCAACGCCCCGTCCCCGTTCGACGCGGACGGCTGGTTCGACACCGGAGATCGAGTCGAGGTCGACGGGGACTGGATGCGCATCCTCGGAAGGGAGAGCGACATCATCAACGTCGGCGGCGAGAAGGTGTACGCCGCGGAGGTCGAGAGCGTGCTGCTCGAGATGGACGGGGTGCACGACGCGGCCGTGGCGGGGCGGCCGAACGCCGTCACGGGCCAGGTGGTCACGGCGCGCTTGCGCCTCGCGGAGCCGGAGGACCGGCGAGCGCTCCGTCGGCGGATCCGGCGGTTCTGCCGCGGCCGCCTCGAGCCGTTCAAGGTGCCCGTACACGTCGAGGTGGTGCAGGACGACCTGCACAACGCGCGCTTCAAGAAGAGCCGCCGGAGCGAAGCGTGACCGACCGACCGGTCGTCATCCTGAGCGGGGGCAGCCGCGGGCTGGGCGCGGTGATCGCGCAGCGCTGCCTGGACGCGGGGTGGACCGTCGCCGCCTTCTCGAGATCCCCCACGGCGTTCACGGAAGCGAAGTCCGCGGATGAGGGATCGGGGGAAGATGCCCGGTTTCTCTGGGCTTCCGTGGACGGGTCCGACGCCGACGCGGTGCGGGACTTCGTGACCACCGCGGCCCGCCGATGGGGGCGGGTCGACGCTGCCGTCCTCAACGCCGGGGTGGCCATCGACGGGCTCCTCGCCACCATGCGCCCCGCGGACATCGACCGGGGCGTCGCCGTCAACGTGAACGGGGCCCTCTACCTCGCCCAGGCGGCGTCCCGGCACATGATTCGCCGGCGCCGCGGCTCGATCGTCGCCGTGAGCTCCGTAAACGCCCTGCGCGGCCACTCCGGGGTGGCCGTCTACAGCGCCACGAAGGCGGCCCTCGACGGGCTCGTGCGGTCCCTGGCGAGGGAGCTCGGGCCCCGCAACATCCGCGTCAACTCGGTCGCCCCCGGCTACTTCGAGAGCGAGATGACGGCCGGGCTCGACGAAGCCGCCCGCGCGCGGATCGCTCGACGCACGCCGCTGGGGCGGCTCGGCACGCCCGACGAGATCGCCGACGTGGTGCTGTTCCTCCTGTCGGACGCGGCCCGCTTCGTGACCGGTCAGACCCTCGCCGTCGATGGCGGGATCACCTGCTGAAGGAGCTCGGATGGAGACGAACGACATCGAGCAAGTCGTCGTGGAGGAGCTGGTCGCCCTCCTCGAAGACGCCGAGGTCGAAGGCCCGGCGGTCGACGCGGCGGCGGTCGTGAAGGCCGCTCGACTGGGGGACGACCTCGGACTTTCCTCGTTGGATCTCGCGGAGTTGGTGACTGTTCTGGAAGTAGAGCTCGAGGCGGATCCGTTCCGCGAGCTGGTCCCGATCACGTCCGTGCGGACCGTGGGGGACCTCGTGACGGCCTACGTCCGCTTCCTGTCCGGGGCGGAGGTCGGCCCCGACGCGGCGGCGGACGAGGCGGCAGCCCGCGCGGCGAAGCGCAGAGCGAGGCAGGGGAGCCGGTGAGCCGAGCGTCGGGCGTCGCGATCGTCGGGCTCGCCTGCCGGTTCCCGGGGGCGCCCGACGCGGACGCGTTCTGGCGAAACCTCGTGGCGGGCGTCGAGTCCGTCACGTTCTTCACGGACGACGAGCTGCGCCGGGCGGGCGTCGCGCCCTCCGACCTGCAGGATCCGGCCTACGTGAAGGCCGCGCCGGTCCTCGCGAACGCTGAAGCCTTCGACGCCGCGTTCTTCGGGTACTCGCCCCGGGAGGCCCGCCTCATGGACCCGCAGCAGCGGATCTTCCTGGAGGTGGCGTGGTCCGCGCTGGAGGACGCCGGCCTCGCCCCCGACGACCACGATGGCGTCACGGGGTGCTTCGCGGGCACGGGCGGGGTCGTCACCAGCTGGCTCGTGGCCCACCAGGCCGAGCACCCCGACCTCGCGGGCGCCACCGGGTCGCTCGCGCACCTCGGGAACGACAAGGACTTCGTGGCCACCCGCGCCTCCTATCGCATGGACCTCCGAGGCCCCAGCATCAACGTCCAGACGGCCTGCTCGACCTCGCTGGTCGCCCTGCACCTCGCCTGCCGCAGCGTGCTGGACGGGGAGTGCGACCTCGCGCTGGCGGGCGCGTCCACCGTGCGCTTCCCCCAGGTCGCGGGCTACCGCATGGAGAAGGGGGACATCCTCAGCCCCGACGGCCACTGCCGGGCCTTCGACGCAGGCGCGCAGGGGACGATCTTCGGCTCCGGCGCGGGGGTCGTCGTGCTCAAGCCGCTGGAGGACGCCCTCGCCGACGGCGATCCGATCCACGCCGTCGTCAAGGCGACCGCCCTGAACAACGACGGCCGCGACAAGGTCTCCTTCACGGCCAGCTCGGTGCCGGGGCAGGTGCGGGCGATGGTCGAGGCCCTCGCCCTGGCGGGTGTGCCCGCCGACTCGATCGGGTTCGTGGAGTGCCACGGGACGGGCACGGTGGTGGGTGATCCGCTCGAGGTGCAGGCGCTCTCCCGGGCGTTCCGCGCGACGACGAAGAAGCGTCGCTTCTGCGCGATCGGATCCGTGAAGACCAACGTCGGCCACCTCGAGCAGGCCGCGGGCATGGCGAGCCTCATCAAGACGGCCCTCGCCCTGAGTCACGGGGTGGTGCCCCCCAGCCTGAACTTCGAGGCCCCCAACCCCCGCATCGACTTCCGCCGCAGCCCGTTCTTCGTGGCCACGGAGGTCGGCGAGTGGCCCGTCGCCGGCCTGCGTCGCGCGGCGGTGAACTCGCTGGGGCTCGGCGGCACCAACGCCTTCGCGGTGCTCGAAGAGGCGCCCCCGCGGGAGGACGCCGAGTCTCCGGCGGCGGAGGTCGGGCTGCACGTCGTCGCCGTGGACGCGGTGACCGACGTGGCCGTGGAGGATCTCGCGGTCCGGTACGCGGACGCCTTGCCGTCCCTGCCCCTCGCGGAGGCCTGCTGGACGAGCCTCGCCGGGCGCAGTCGCGGGTCGCGGCGGATCACGGTGGCCGGGGAGGGGACCGAGGCGCTGGTCGCCGGCTTGCGAGCGGCCGCCGCGGGGCGCGCGGATCCGACCGTTCGGCGCTCGGTCGTGGGGCCCCGGGCGGACCGGCCGATGGCGTTCCTCTTCACGGGTCAGGGCGCCCAGCGACCGGGGATGGGCCGGGCCCTGTACGCGGCGTCTTCCGTCTTCCGCGCCGCCGTCGACGAGGTCGCCGAGGCCGTGCGGCCCGTCCTCGCCCGCCCGCTGCTCGATGTGCTGTTCGCCGCGGCCGGCGCGGACGCGGCGCGCGCGCTGGACCGCACCGAGTGGACGCAGCCGTGCCTGTTCGCCCTCCAGGTGGGCCTCGCGGCCCAGTGGAGGGCCTGGGGCGTGGTCCCGGACGTCGTGCTCGGCCACAGCGTGGGGGCCTTCGCGGCGGCCACCGTCGCGGGAGCCCTCGACGTCGGAGACGCTGCCCGCCTCGTCGCCCGGCGCGCGGTCGCCATGGGGGCCCTGCCGCCGGGGGGGGCGATGGCCGCGGTGTTCGCCGACGCGGAGGCCGTCGCGTCGGAGACGGCGGCGCTTCGGGTCGAAGCGGCGGTGCTCAACGGGCCGGGAGCAGTGGTGCTCTCCGGGGACGAGGACGCCGTGCTCGCGGCCTGCGCCGCCCTCGAGGTCCGAGGGACCCCGAGCCGCCGACTGACGGTGTCCCACGCCTTTCACTCCCACCGGATGGAGCCCGCCCTCGCCGCGATCCGGGAGGCCGCCGACGATACGTCCCCGCGCGCGCCCGCCCTGCGCTGGATCTCGGACACCACGGGCGCCCCCGTGGAGGGGCCGGTCGACGCCGACTACTGGGTCGGCGAGGGACGCGCCGTGGACTGGGCGGGCTTCTACGGAGGCCCGCGCCGCCGGGCCCGGCTCCCGACCTATCCCTTCGCGCGGACGGTCCACGGCCTGGGCCCCGCCCGGGCGCGACCCGGCGGGGCGGGCGTGGACACCGGCCACCCGCTCCTGGGCCGGCGCCTGCGGTCGAGCCTCGACGCGGTGCAGTTCGAGGCCCGCTACTCCCTCGAGGATCTCGAGTACCTCCGCGACCACCGCATGTACGGCATGGCGGTGCTCCCCACGACCGTCGCGCTCGAGGTGGCCCGCGCCGCCGCCACGCTGCACTTCTCCACCGAGGCGGTGGCCATCGAGGATCTCGTCCACGAGGAGGCGATGGTGCTGCCCGAGGAGGGCGCGCGCGTCGTTCACGCGATCGTCGAGCCCCGCGGCGCCGATCGCGCGGCGTTCCGCTGGGTCTCCACCGCCGAGGCCGGCCCCGAGGACTGGCGCGTCCACCTCCGCGCCACGATGGTCCGCGAGCGCGCCGTGTCGGCTCCCGCCCCCTGGGACGAAGCCGTGGACGCCCGATCGCCGCGGCTGCTGGCGATCGACCCGTTCTATCGGGCCCTCCGGGGCCACGGCCTCGAGTACGGACCGGCGTTCCGACGCATCGAGGAGCTCCGGGCGGGCCGGGAGACCCTGGTGGCGAGCGTGCGCGCCGGGCCGGTCGGCTCCGGGCCGCTGCACCCGTCGGTCGTGGACGCGTGCCTCCATGCGTACGCCCTCCTCGCGGAGAGCGGGCCCCCCGGATCCGACTGGGCCCCGACGCCGCCCGCCTGGTTGCCCATCTCGGTCCGTCGCTACCGCGTCTTCGGGGCGGCCGACGGACCCGTGAGGGCTCGGCTGCGCCGCACCAAGGCGCCGGACGGGGCCGACGGCACGCTCGTATTGGACCTCTTCATCCACGACGAGGGGGGAGCGCCCCTCGCGGAGCTCGGGGGGCTGACCCTGCGGCGCCTCACCGAGGAGACGCTCCGGCCCCGCCGACGGGACGACGTCCGCGACTGGCTCGTCCGCGTCGCGTGGCGGGCCGTGGGCGATCTGCTCGGCGCCGACGCGTCGCGTCCCGCGGCCGATCCGGGGCGCTGGCTCGTCCTCGGAGACCCCGGGGGGCCGGCGGGCGCGATCGCGGAGGCCCTGGCCGCGCGGGGCCAGGAGGCTTCGGTGCTGCCGCTCGGTCCCCTCGAGTGCGCCCCCCGCGCCGCCCTGCAGGCCTGGGCCACGGAGCCCGGTCCGCCGTGCCGGGGCGTCGTGCACGCCGCCGCGAATGTCCCCGAGCGGCCCGACGCGGGCTGGGGCTGGAGCCTCGTCCGCCTCATCCAGGACCTCTCCGAGCTCCGCGTGCACACGGGCACGGGCCTGCGGACCTGGGGGGTGACGCGCGGGGTCTGGGCCGCGGCCCCCGGCGACGTGCCGTCCGCTCCCCAAGGGGCGGGCCTGTGGGGCGTGGGGAGGGCTGCGGCGCTGGAGGTCCCCGGCCTCTGGGGGGGGCTGATCGACCTCCCCGACCACGCGGATCCGGTCGAGGCCGAAGCCCGCCGGAGCGACGACGCGGCGGCCGTCGTGGACGAGCTGTTCACCGACGACCGCGAGGACCAGGTCGCGCTCCGCGGGGGCCGGCGCTGGGCGGCGCGCCTCGAGCGGCTGCCCGCCGACGTGCCCCTCCGGCCCTCGCCCGTGGTGCGCGGGGATCGCACCTACCTCGTCACCGGGGGGCTCGGCTTCCTCGGCCGACAGATCGTGCGTCGGCTGGTGGAGCGAGGCGCCCGAAGCGTCGCCATCACGAGTCGTGGAGGGGAGACCGAAGCGACCACCGCCGCCCTCGCGGACCTGCGCGCCGGGGGGGCCCGGATCACGGTGTATCGGGCCGACGTCGCGCGGGAGGCCGACGTCGCGGGCGTTCTCGCCGCGATCGCGTGCGACCTGCCTCCGCCGGCGGGGGTGTTCCACTGCGCGGGGATGCTCGACGACGGCGTGATCACGCGGCTCACGGAGGAGCAATATCGACGGGTCACGGCGCCGAAGGTGCTCGGCGCGCTCCACCTCGATCGGCTCACGCGGACCCTCGACCTCGACCACTTCGTCCTCTTCTCGTCGATCCTCAGCCTCATCGGCTCGGCCGGACAGGCCAACTACACCGCCGGCAACGCGGTCCTCGACGCCCTCGCGAGCACCCGACGGGCCCGCGGCCTGGCCGCGACGTCCATGAACTGGGGGCCTTGGGCGGACGCGGGCCTCGCCACCGAGTCGGGCGCGCGCGGCGAGGCGATCTGGCGGGCGCGGGGGACCCGCTACCTCCCCCTCGAGGGGGGGCTCGAGGTCTTCGATCGGCTGCTCGACCGCGACCTGGACCACTGCGGCGTGACGGCGACCGAGTGGGAGGTCTTCCTCCGCCAGTGGGACCCGCCCCCCCGGCTCTACGACGCGTTCGTGGAGGAGGTCGGCCCCCGTCGACGCTCGACCACCGCGGCCGCCATCGCCGCCCTCCGGACGCGCCTCGAGGACGCCGCCCCGAACCAGCGGCGCCCCCTGATCGTCGAGCTGGTCCGGCTCCAGATCATGCAGACGCTCGAGATCACGGAGCCGATCGACGTCGACCGGCCGATCAGCGAGTTCGGCCTCGACTCGCTCATGTCCGTGTCGCTGGTCAACCGGCTCGAGACCCTGCTGGGCATCCCGGTCCCGGTCGTGAAGCTCCTCGCGGGGCCGACGGTCGTCGAGCTCGTGGGCTCGCTGTTCCCCGACCTGCCCGACGCCCCCGCCCCCGTCGAGGCCCCCGCGGTCGCCCGCGCCGCCCCCGCTTCGGCGGATCCCGCGCGGGCCCCCGATCCGCCCCGGAGCCGCTGGCTCGTGACGCTGAACCCGTCTCCGGCGCCCCGGCTGAGGCTGTTCTGCTTCCCCTTCGCCGGGGGCGGCTCCGCGGTGTTCCGGGGCTGGGTCGAGCACCTCCCCCCGGACATCGAGCTCGTGGCCGTCGAGCCTCCGGGCCGCCTCCATCGCATCCGCGAGCGCCCCATTCGCACGATGCGGGCCTTCCTGGACGGGGTCGTACCCGCGATCGAGCCGCTGCTGGACCGCCCGTACGCGTGCTTCGGGCACTGCCTGGGCGGCCTCACGATGTTCGAGACGGCTCGGGAGCTGCGCCGTCGTCACGCGCCCCCGCCGCGGGCCCTGTTCGCGTCGGGCTCGCGGCCCCCGGACCGGGTCAACCGTCGCGGCCCGTTCGAGGAGCGGCTCGCCCGCATGCTCGGCCGCGCGCCGCGCTTCAACGTATTCCTGAACCCGTACGAGCAACCCGACGAGGTGTTCGCCGACGTCATCCGCCAGTTCGACATCGAGGTGTCCGAGGCGCTGCTGGAGAGCGCCGAGCTGCGGGCCCTGATGCTGCCTGCGGTCCGGGCCGAGTTCGAGATGACGGCGCGGTACCGCTACCGCGACGAGCGCCCGTTCGCGTTCCCCATCACGTGCTTCTCGGGCAGGGACGACCTGTACGTCTCCCGCCGGGATTCGATGCGCTGGGGCCGATTCACCGACGGAGACTTCCGCCTGTTCACCCGCGAGGGGGCACACTTCCTCATGGTCGAGGACCGCTCCTTCCTGGTGGATACGATCCGGGCCCAGCTGGACGCAGCCTCCGCATGACCGACGACGAGCTCCGCCCGGCGACGCTCGCCGTGCACGCGGGTCGCCTCGCCGTGCACGGCGCCGTGGTCGCGCCCGTCTTCCACAGCGCGATCTACGAGGACGCCCCCGGGGCCGACTACCACGACGTCCGGTACATCCGGCTCAACAACACGCCCAACGCCCGCTCGGTGGCGACGGCGGTGGCGGCCCTCGAGGGGGGCGAGGCGGGGCTCGTGCTCGCCAGCGGGATGGCCGCGATCGCCACGGCGCTGCTCTCGGTCGTCCGGTCCGGCGACCACGTGCTCGCCTCACGAGGGCTGTACGGCGGGACTCACGGCCTGCTCACGGTCGATCTCGCGCGCCTCGGCGTCGACGTCGACTTCGTGGATCCCTGCGCCGTCGGCGAGTGGGAGGACGTGGTCACGGAGCGCACGAGCGCGGTGCTGGTGGAGTCGATCAGCAATCCGCTCATCCGGGTCGGCGATCACGGCGCGATCGTCGCGT
Source organism: uncultured Rickettsiales bacterium (assembly GCA_964512225.1). Taxonomy (GTDB): domain Bacteria; phylum Myxococcota_A; class UBA796; order UBA9615; family UBA9615; genus CAZEKB01. The sequence continues at coordinate 12,680 of CAZEKB010000136.1, forward strand.
TCGCCCGCGCCCGGGGCCTCACGACGATCGTGGACAACACGCTCGCCTCGCCCCTCAACTTCCGGCCGCTCGACCACGGCTACGACCTGTGCCTGCACTCGGCGACCAAGTACCTCAACGGACACTCCGACCTGGTCGCGGGAGTCGTCGTGGGGTCTCGGGACCGGGTGCTCGCGGCGAAGAAGGTGGCCGACCACATGGGCGGCTCGCTCGACCCCGACGCCTGCGCGCGCCTGCGCCGCGGGCTGACGACGCTGGAGCTCCGGGTCCGTAGGCAGAACGCGACCGCCCTCACGATCGCCCGGGCCCTCGCCCGCCGCCCCGAGATCCTCACGGTCCACCACCCGGGGCTGCCGACGCACGCCGATCACGCCCGGGCGGCCGCGCTGCTGGCGGGGGCCGGAGGCTTGTTCAGCGTCGAGGTCGACGGGGGAGGGGAGGCGGCCCTGGCGATGCTCTCGCGGCTCCGGCTCTTCCGTCGGGCCCCGAGCTTCGGGGGCGTGGAGTCCCTCGCCACGCGGCCGATGGACACGTCCCATCGCGGCGTCCCCGAGGCCGTCCGGGCGGCGGAGGGGATCGGACCCGGCCTGGTCCGGCTCTCGGTCGGGGTGGAGGCGCCCGAGGACCTGCTCCGCGACCTCGAGCAGGCGCTGGCGAGGTGAAGACGCTCGCCCCGGCGTGGCGCGCGGACCTGTTCGCGGGCGTCACCGTCGCGCTCGTCCTGATCCCCCAGAGCCTCGCCTACGCGGAGCTCGCGGGCATGCCCGCCCACCACGGTCTGTACGCGTCCACCATCCCCCTGATCGTCGCCGCGTTCTTCGCGTCGTCCCCGTACCTCCAGACGGGCCCCGTCGCCCTCACGAGCCTCCTCGTCTTCGCGGCGCTCGCCCCCCGCGCCACCCCGGGGACCGGCGAGTACGTCGCCCTCGCGGCGGTGCTGGCCCTCCTCGTGGGCGCGATCCGCTTGGGCCTCGGCCTGGCTCGGGCCGGGGGCCTCGTCCGGGTGCTCACGCCCCCGGTGGTGCGCGGCTTCACGACGGGGGCCGCGCTCCTCATCCTGGCGTCCCAGGTGCCGTCGTTCCTGGGCGTCGACGTCGCCGACGCCGGGCTGATCGGAGGGGCCGTTCGCGCCCTCTCCGCCCCCGGGGCCTGGCTCCCGGCGGCCGGGGTGCTCGGCGCGGCGACCCTGGGGCTGATGGTCGCCGGGCCGCGGCTGCATCCGGCCTTCCCGGGCGTCCTCGCGGCGGTCGTGCTGGGGATCTGCTGGAGCCTGGGGCCGGGGTACGAGGGCCCGGTGGTGGGCGAGTTCCCCGCGGGGGCCCTGCCGCGTCTCACGCTCGACCTCCCCTGGACCGAGCTCCCCGGCCTGGCCCTGCCCGCCCTCGTGATCGCCCTCATCGGCTTCGCCGAGCCCGCCTCGATCGCGACGACGTACGCCGAAGAGGACGACACCGAGTGGGACCCCCACGCCGAGTTCGTGAGCCAGGGCGCCGCGAACCTCGCCGCCGGGGTCCTCGCGGGCTTCCCGGTCGGGGGCTCGTTCTCGCGCAGTGCGCTCAACCGGATCTCCGGCGCCCGCACCCGCTGGGCGGGGGCGATCACGGGGGTCGCGGTCCTCCTCGTATTGCCGTTCGGGGCTCTGCTCGCCTCCCTCCCGCGCGCCGTGCTGGGCGCGATCGTGATCGGCGCCGCGGCGTCGCTGCTTCGGCCCGGGCCGATCGGCCAGACCCTCCGGTCGGGGCGCCGCAACGCCACGATCGCGATCGGGACCTGCGCGGCGACGGTGGCCTGCGCTCCCCGGATCGAGATCGGGGTCCTCGCGGGGGTCGCCCTGGCGGCCCTGAGCGCGGCGTACGATTGGTGGAGCGAGTAGCATCCCCGGATGCACCGACGCACCCTCATCGGACTCGCCTCCACGACGCTCCTGCTGGGATGCCCGCCCCCCCCGGCGCCCACCCCCGGGCCCCAAGCCGCGACCGAAGCCCCGCCGCCGGAGGAGCCCCCGGGGACCGCGGGGGACCTCCCGACGCCCGACGCGAGCGCCCTGCGCTGGAGCGGGACCGCCCCCGCGCTGGTCCCGTCCGCGGCCGCAGGGCCCCTGATCGAGGCCGCCCAAGCGGCGCAGACGAGCGACCCGAGCGCCGCCTTGGCCCTGCTCCGGGCGGCCGCCCACGAGTCGCTCCCGAAGGAGCCGACCACCGGCGAAGGCCCCGACACGCCCGCGTTGGGGGACGCCGGGGCCTGGATCCGAGGGGCGCGAGTCGGGTCGATCGGCGCGACCGCGTGGACGCTGGACGGCGCGCGCATGGCCACCGGATCGTCGGACGGCACGATCCGGGTGTGGGACGGCCGCACATTCGCCCTCCTGCACACCATGATGGGCCACATCGAGGACATCGAAAGCCTCGCCTTTTCGCCCGACGGCACGCTCCTCGCCTCGGCTTCGCGCGACTCCTTCGTGCGCGTCTGGAGCGCCGTGAACGGCAACCTGGAGCGCGAGCTGCGAGGGCACTCGGACAGCGTCGAGATCGTCGCCTGGTCCCCGGACGGCAAGGTGCTCGCGAGCGGCGCCTGGGACGGCCGAGTGCGGCTCTGGGAGGGATCCTCGGACCGCATCCTCGCCACGCTCGAGGGTCACTCCGAGGGGATCTTCTCCATCGCCTTCTCCCCGGACGGGGCCCGGATCCTGACCGGGTCCGCGGACACCACCGCGCGCCTCTGGGACGCGACGACCGCGCAGCCGCAGCAGCAGCTCGTGGGCCACGGCGGGTTCGTCTACGCCACGGCCTTCTCCCCGGACGGCAGCCTCGTCGCCACCGCGGGGCGGGACGGCGCGACGCGCATCTGGGACGCCGCGACGGGGGAGCCGCGGCAGGAGCTGCACGGCAACGGCGAGCACATCTTCGCGGTCGCCTTCTCGGCCGACGGCAAGCGGATCACGAGCGTGTACTGGGACGGATCCGGCGTGGTCCGGGACGTCGCGTCGGGCGCCGAGATCGTGCGCGGCCGGGCCCCCGTGGGGGCGGGTGTCCGCTACATCGAGGGGCGCATCGCCGTCCGCGGCGACGCGGCGGGCGGCGACGCGGCGGGGACGGCCGGAGCCCTGACGCGGCTCGTGGACGCGACCGGCCGCGGGACCTCCCTGCGGGTGTGCCGGGGCACGACGCGGGTGGTCGACGTGCCCGGCGCGGAGCCGAGCTCGATCTGGGCCCCCGATGCCCGCTGCCGCTGACCGCCGCCGCCTGCTCCTCGCGGTCCCGGGCGCCGTGTTCGCTTGGGTGGTCCTCGACCTCTACCTCCCGATCACGCTCCCCGGCGCGCCGCAGCTCGAGCACCTCGCTTTCCTCGCCGCGGGCGGGCTCACGCGTCTCCTCGAGGAGGAGGCGGCGACCGACGTGCTCGTGCTCGACGTCGTCCTCGGGGCCGTCGTCGTCCTGGGGGCCGGCGGGCTCGCCGCCTGGCGGTTCGGCGGACGGCGCCTGTGGCAGCTGGGGTCGGCGGGGCCGGCCCTCGGGCAGCTCGGGGTCCTGGTCGTCGCCTCCCTGATGGAGCGGGCGGGGGCCGCGGGCATCCTCGTCGCGTGCCTGGTCGCCCTTCGCGGTCGCGACTCCCCGCCCCGGGAGGGCCCGCCCGCCGGCCGCCGGGACGCGCTGTTCGGCCTCGCGGTCGCCGCGGTGCCCGGCATCTACCTGTTCGCCGCCTTCACCGCGTCGTCCGACGGCTATGGACTGCTCGAGCTGCTCGGCGCGGCGTCGGGCCCGCTGCTCCCCGTCGCCTGGGCCGTGGCCGCGCTCCTGGCCGCCGCCGCGTCCGTCAAGCTCATCGCGCCCCCGGGCTCCCTCCCGTCGACCCCGACGCTCGCCCGCGCCTGCGCCGCCGGCGTCGCCACCACCTTCGTCGCGCGCCTCCTGTGGGATCCGGGGCTGCCCTGGGTCTCCGTCGTGCTGATCGCGCCCCTGGGGGCGGCGGTGGTGCTCGGCCTCCGGGCCCGGCTCGGACCGAGCGGCTTCGACCCGCTGCGCATGCCCCGGGCGCTCCTGCCCGCCACCGCGGCGGCAGCGCTCCTGTTCGCCCACACCTACGCCGCCCGCGTCTTCTCCTGCCCGACCGATCTCCCGGACGGCGTGGAGCGGATCGCCGACGGGGACGACGTGTTCGAGGTGGTCCTGGGGCGCGACGGCGAGACGCTCGTGCTCTCGTCCCGCAGCGGACGGCGGTTCCTGGCCCTCACGGTCCAGCCGGAGGTGGGCGAGGTCCGGGCCACCGCCCCCGACGCGATCCCCTCGCCCCCGCCCGACGGCCTGCCCCCCGGCACGACGTACGGCTACGCAGAGGAGATCGAGTACCTGCCGGACCAGGACGCCTTCCTGGGCACGGTCGTCGCGGTCAGCCACGACTTCTTCCTCCAGGACAACTCGCCCGCGCACGACGTGAACAACGCGCTGGTGACGATCTCGGCCGACGGGGCCCGCGCCGAGCACCTGCACGGCCGGTCGCGCCTGTGCTGGATCGGGAACATGGCCTGGGACCCCGTGCGGTCGCGGGTGCTGCTGGGGTGCGAGTACGACAGCCGCATCTGGACCTACGACCCGACGACGAACGAGGTGGCGTACGGCTTCGAGTCGCCGGAGCTGGCGGACGTGGCGGCCTTCGCGGTGGATCCCCGCCCCGAGCGAGGGTTCGTCTACACGGTCCCCATGTGGACCGGCGATCGCATCACGAAGCTCGCGGGCGACTCGCTGGAGATCCAGGCCCAGCGCCGGGTGGGCGATGCCCACTACGCCCTGGAGCTCGACCCGGCCACGGACCGGCTCTTCGCGTCCAGCTACTACCGCTCGGTGGTGAACGTCGTGGACGCCGACGATCTGCGCACCGTCGACTCCATCCCCACCGGCCTGGGCGCCCGGGCCGTCGCCGTCGCGAGTGACCGCGGCCTGGTCCTGGTGTCGAGCGTGTACGACGGCCTCATCCGGATCTGCCGGACCGACGACGGGGGCGTCGTGCGGCGGCTCCGGGTCGGCGGCCACGTGAAGGACATCGCCATCGACCAGCGACGTGGTCTGGCCTACTTCGCCAATACCTGCGGGATCTTCCGTGCAGATCTCAATGTATTGGATTCGAAGTAATACATTCGACGTATCGCCCCAAGCAGCGACGCCGCAGAGCGAACCCTGCGGCGTGCGTGGAAGCTGGAGCCGATGAGCGGACTCGAACCGCTGACCTGCTGATTACGAATCAGCTGCTCTACCAACTGAGCTAC
>CAZEKB010000137.1:0-7972 GCA_964512225.1 uncultured Rickettsiales bacterium
GCAAGACCGCCGACAACACGGACGAACGGCGCGTTCGCACCACTTCCTGGCGCGATACCGCCGGCAACTCGACCGAACGAGGAGGTGTATTGCGTCGGGGCGGCGGCCCTGCCTCAGCGGCCGCGGAGGAGCAACTGGCCTCGAACCGCGGCCAGTAGCTCCGGGGAGGGCTCGAGACCCTGGAGGCGGCGCTCCCCGGAACGGGAGAGAGCGAGGACGTCGGCGACCATGGAGGGAGGCGCGACCTCGCGGCCGATGATCGCGGCGGCTGCCCGCGCCATGACGGCATCGCGCGTCTTGCGACGGAGATCGGGGAGCGCGAGGGCCGCGGCGGCCGCATCGGCGAGGCCGGGTAGATCCCCCAGCCCGAGCTCACGAGGAGTGAGGGCGCCGTCGGGCAGGAAGCGCACCAGGTCGTCGCGGCGCACGCGCGGAAGCCAAGTGCGCACGTGGCTTGCGGTGAAGCGTCCCACGAGCCGAAGACCGAGAAGGTCCTGCAGGTTCCCCGCCTCGTGCAGCGGATCGACCGACAGCCCGTGATGACGCTCCTGGTCCAGGATGTAGTCGAAGGCACTGCGCAGGTGGCGCTGGTCCTTGATGGGCGTGAGGTGGACGGTGGCGAACGGCGCACCAGGCCCCAGCGCCAGCTGAATCGAGATCTCGACTCGGCGCGCGAACTCTGCGGCGGACCGCGCGAGCGCGGCGACCAAAGCGTGAAGGTGGGTATCTACCCCCCGGAACGTGAGCAGTTGGAAGATCGGGTCGCGTTCCAGAAACGACCGCGCCAGACGGCGACGCTCAGCCACGGTCTTGGCCACGAGCCGGTCATCGACGATTCGGAGGGTCAGGTGGTAGGCGAACGGGTCCATGTCTTCTCTGACGAGAACTTGGAGGGAGAGGGACCAGAAAAATCCGGATCGCCGGCAACTCGACCGAACGCCGCGTTCGGGCGGGTTCCGGGCGCGATGTCGCCGGCAACTCGACCGAACGCCGCGTTCGGGCGGGTTCCGGGCGCGATGTCGCCGGCAACTCGACCGAACGCCGCGTTCGGGCGGGTTCCGGGCGCGATACCGCCGGCAACTCGACCGAACGCCGCGTTCGGGCGGGTTCCTGGCGCGCTCCCACCCGCACTCGACCGACGGGATGCCTACCAGTCGCCCAACGGACCCCCATAAGCGCCGACGTCGTTGTCCGTTCCGTCCACGTCGTCGAAGATCCCGGCGGGGTTCCCGCCGTCGATCAGCGTCGAGCTTGTCTGCAGGTTCAGGTCGTCGTTGGTCGCGTCCAGATCCTGGCTGAACTGTACGAACAGCGGGTCCACCGACACGTTGCCGTCCGTCCCCGTCAGGTCCGTCGACAGGTACGGCGCGAGGCTCCAGTCGAACACGTCGTTGTACTGGTAGATGCCGGTGAAGCTGGCGGACTCGATCGACACCCCGTAGCCGGTCCCGCCGACCACGATGTTGTTGCGGATCGTCCCGTTCCAGATGCGGATGCCCCCCACCTCCCCGACCTCCGTCGCGTGGTTGTCGACCAGGGTGTTGTTCACGACCACCGGGCCCGAGCTGAAGATGTACACGCCGCCCCCCTCGCCCCCGGTGTTCCCGTTGACGATGTTGTTCGTGAACTCGACGCCGTCGGCGTCGTAGATGACGACCCCCCCGCCCCAGTCCACCGCCGTGTTCTCCACGAACAGGTTCTGGAACGCGTCGGTCGTGCTCCCCGCGTCGAACAGGAGCCCGCCCCCGAAGTAGGCCTCGTTGTCGTCGAACGTATTGCCGCTCACCTCGCCCCCGTGGTTGTCGAGATAGAGCCCGCCCCCCATCCAGAAGGCGTCGTTGGCGGTGAATACGTTGTCGATGAAGCCCGCGTCCCCGTCGATGCACGCGGCGCCGCCCCCGCGCCCCTCCAGGAAGTTGTTGAGCGGGTTCGTGCCCGCTGCGTTGTTCGCCGTGATCAGGTTCCCCTGAATCACCGGCGACGAAGCCGAGATGTAGACACCCCCGCCGAAGTACGACGACGAGCTGTCCTCGTCCACGTCGCCGTTGGTGATCGTGAAGCCCTCGAGCCGCGCGGCCGGGGTCTGCCCCCCGTCGATCGTCACCACCGGACCGTCCTGATCGCCGTCGAGCGTCGTCACCGTGGGCCCCCCCGTCGCGACCAGCACGACGTCCGCCGCCCCGAAGTCGACGAGCTCCTCGTACGTGCCCGGGCCGACCCACACGCTCAGGCAGCTCGCGCCCACGGCCTCGTCGATCCCGTACTGCACCGTCCCCCAGGGTGTGCCCGCCTCCCCGTTGCCGGTGTCGTCGCTCCCCGTCTCGGCGACGTGCTTCGGGCAGTCGGCGTCGAGGCAGTCGAGGGTGCCGTCGCCGTCGCCGTCGTCCAGCTCGCCCACCATCGTCGCCCCGCTGCAGTCGTTGTCCACGCCGTCGCACACCTCGGTGGCGAGCGGGTTCACGAGCGGATCGGCGTCGTCGCAGTCGCCGGCGCAGGACGAGTAGTTGTCCTGGTCCACGTCGAACCCCTCGTCGATGCCTCCGCTGCAGTCGTTGTCCACGCCGTCGCACACCTCCGTCGCCCCCGTGTACGCGAGAGGATCGTTCGGCGCGCAGTCCTCGCAGTCCGCCTGCCCGTCGCCGTCGGTGTCGCCCTCGTCCGGGGGGATGACCGTGTCGCAGTTGTTGTCGATGCCGTCGCAGATCTCGGGGTTGCCCGGGAACGACGCGGGCTCGTCGTCGTCGCACTCGCCGTTGCACTCGGAGAAGCCGTCCTGGTCCAGGTCGATCTCGTCGGCGGGCAGGATCGTGTCGCAGTCGTTGTCGATCTGGTCGCAGATCTCGGGGTTGCCCGGGAACGCCGCCGCCTCGGAGTCGTCGCAGTCGCCGTTGCAGGGGCGGAAGCCGTCGTCGTCCACGTCCACCTCCAGGGGCGGGATCGCGCCCCCGAGGTCGCAGTCGGTGTCGTAGCCGTCGCAGGTGTCCTCGGCCTCGTCGGGGTTCACGCTCGCGACGTCGGGCTCGCAGTCGCCGTCGCACCCCGTCCAGCCGTCCCCGTCCCCGTCCAGCTCGTCCGCCCCGAGCGAGCCGTCGCAGTCCGTGTCCACGTCGTCGCAGCCCTCGTCCGCGTTCGGGTGGCGACGCACGTCGTCGTCGTCGCAGTCGTCCGCGCAGCCGAGGTACCCGTCGTTGTCGTCGTCGAGCTCGGACGCGCCCGGGGCGCCGTCGCAGTCGTTGTCGAACCCGTCGCAGATCTCCTGCGCGCCCGCGTACGTATCGGGGTTGTCGTCGTCGCAGTCGTCGCCGTCGAACTCGGTGGACACGTGGCCGTCGCCGTCGCGGTCGCCCTCGATGAAGACGGCCCGCAGCTGGACCGTGATCGAGTACTGGTTCGCGCCGTACGTCACCGGGAACGTCGCCGTGTCGGTGTGCTCGCCGAACGCGCCCGCCGGGGGGAGGAACCGGAAGTCGATCGCCCACGGCACGCCGCCGTCGACCTCCTGGGGGAGCGCCGAGACGACGGAGAAGGCGCCCCCGTCGGCGAACGTCGGGACCCCGAGCGTCTGGCTCGAGGACGCCGCGTTCGAGAAGGTGTGCCGCGCCGTGTGCTCGATCGGCAGGTAGACGTCGCCGAAGTCCAGGGAGCTGTCCGGCGTCAGCCCCTCGGTGCACCCGACCAGGCCGCCGAGGATGAGCAGGACGGCCGCGAGTCGGTGGGTTTCCATGGCGACATGAAGCGCGCTCTTCGCCAAAATGTCAAGGGTATGTCAAGGGCTACGGGGCCACGCCGTGGCGCCCGGTGGTCAGCAGGGACGGCCCTCGCCAGAGGCGGATGGCGTCCTCCACGTCGTCGATGGCGCGCACCACGTCCTCCAGCTCCGCTCGGTCCAGCGTCTCCCGGCCCGCCAGCCGGTCGAGGCCCCGCCAGCACGAGGCCAGGCGGGTGCGGATGCCGAGGCCCTCGGGGGGGAACGGATCGAGGTGCTGCAGGCGATCGAGGCGATCGTATTGACGAGCGATCGACGGCCGCGCGTGGGCGCGCAGGGCTCGCCGACGGCCCCCCCCGGGCCGGAAGAATCCGCTGATCACCGCTCGCCTGCTCGTCGCCTTGCCCATTCGCGCTCCGTTCGTCTCCTCCGGCCGCACTCGGCGGCATGTCCCTGGAGATAGGGACCCCGCAGTCGCCCGGCAAAGGGGATTGGGAGAAAGCTAAGGTGATCGGGTCATGGAACTTCGCTCCGCCCTCGCCGTCGCCCTCGGAGCGCTCTGCTTCGGTGGGCTCCACGCCGCCCTCCCGACGCCCGCGCCGGTCGCGGACCACCCCGCCCCCACGGCCGCCGACGACCCGAGCCCGGCGCGGACGACCCGCTTCTTCCGCCCGATGCCCACGGAGAATTGGACCGGCGAGGGGGCCGAGGCCCGCAACAAGAAGGAGCGCAAGGCCTGGATGCGGGAGCTGCACCGCGCGCCCCCGGACGTCGACTACGAGGCGCTGGAGACCGCCAACGGCCTCGCGCAGATCGCCAAGCGCAACGCGATCGCCGAAGAACGCGCCGCGCGAAACGCGATCCCCCGCAGCGGCGACTGGACCGAGCGCGGCAGCTCCAACCAGGCGGGACGGATGCACGTCGCGCTGCACTCGCCCGACCAGTCGACGCTGTGGGCGGGCTCGGCCAAGGGCGGCATCTGGCGCCGCCCCGTCGACTCGACGTCGTCCGCCTGGACCGCCATCGGCGACAACCTGTACGGGGGCGCGCACCACCTGCTCGTCTTGGACGCGGGCGCGGGGCCCGACCTGGTCGTCGCCGCCACGGACGGCGGCCTCATCCACCGCTCCACGGACGACGGCGCGAGCTGGCAGGAGCCCACGGGCATGCCCTGGCGCTGGGGCATCCGCCGCCTCCTCGCCACCGGCGACGGCATCTTCCTCGTGATCGAAGAGGCGAACTGGGAGGGGTGGTCGCTGTGGCGATCCACCGACGAGGCCGCGTCGTTCACGATGATCCGCGACCTGGACGACTACCAGGGCGACGTGTGGTCCCCCCGCACCGGCTCGGACCACCTCTACCTCGTCGACGACGGCGACCTCCTGCTCTCGACCAACGGCGGCGACGACTGGACCACCGTGGGCACGATCGGCGCGTCGGACCGCGCCGAGATCACGGGCTCCGAGGCGGGCGCACCCACGCTGTACGTCGTCCTGGACGAGAACCGCCTGCACCGGTCGGACGACGCGGGGGCGAGCTGGGAGTCGAAGCACGACGTGTCCGACTACTGGTCCAGCCTCAACGCCTCGATCCTCGACGCGGACCTCGTGGTCTGGGGCGGCGTGGAGGTCCATCGAAGCGACGACGGCGGCGACTCCTTCGACATCGTCAACGCGTGGGGCGAGTACTACGACGACATCGAGACGAACCTGCACGCGGACATCCCGGGGCTCGACGTCGTGCTCGACGATCAAGGCGACGAGCTCTGGTACATCTCGACCGACGGGGGCCTGTACCACTCGACCGACGGGCTCGAGACCGTCGCGAACCTGTCGCTCGACGGCCTCCGGGTCAGCCAGTACTACTCGACGCTCACCTCCACCGCGAACCCGAACCACATCGCCGCGGGCGCCCAGGACCAGGGCTACCAGCTCTCGTACGTGGTCGAGGACGGCCTCGTGGCGTTCGATCAGATCCTGAGCGGCGACTACGGTCACCTGACGTCCGGGGACGGCACGCACGGCTACGTGTTCGCCTGCTACCCGACCTTCGTCCTGGCCCAAATCGGCGAAGACGCGCCCGAATTGGGGTACATCGACTTTCCGGAGGGGGAATCACAGGCTTGGCTGCCTCCGATGGCGGCCGATCCGGACGCTCCCTCCAACTTCTTCTTCGCGGCCACGCACCTCTACTACTACACGAACGTGGCGGGGACCTACGACTGGACCCACGAGCAGTGGTCGGCGCGAGATTTCGGCGTCGGAGAGGGCGAATACATCTCCGCGGTCACGTTCTCGCCGCTCCACGCCGACCGGGGCTGGCTCGCGACGAACCACGGACGCCTCTTCTCCTCCACCAACAAGGGCGTGACCTGGACCCCCGCCTCCGCCGACGGTCCCGTGGCCCACTACTTCTACGGGCACGCGCTGGTCGCTTCGCGGCTCGACGCCGACACCGTGTACGTGGGCGGCAGCGGCTACGACGGCCCCGCGGTGTGGCGCAGCACGGACGGCGGCGACACCTGGGACCCGTGGGGCGAGGGCTTGCCCGCGACGCTGGTCTACTCCCTCGCCGAGGCGACGGGCGACGGGGGCGAGATGTTCGCCGGGACCGAGACGGCGGCGTATCGGCGCGACCCGGGGGCCGAGGCCTGGGTCGACATCACCGAGGACGCGGCGCCGGTGACGATCTACTGGAGCGCGGAGGCCCTGCCCGACGAGCCGACGATCCGCTTCGGGACCTACGGCCGCGGCATCTGGGACTACACGTTCGATCCCTCGTGCGGGGCGGGCGTGGACGACGACGGAGACGGCGCCGACTGCCTCGTGGACTGCGACGACGACGATCCGAACGTGTATCCCGGCGCCGCGGAGGTGTGCGACGGAGTGGACACGGACTGCGACCCGGAGTCGCCGGACGAGGACGACGGAGACGGAGACGGCTGGCTCGCCTGCGGGGACGACTGCGACGACACGCGTCGCACGGTGCACCCCGGCGCGGATGAGACCTGCAACGGCCGGGACCAGGACTGCGACGGGCTGATCGACGAGGACGCGGTGGACGCGACCGTGTTCCACATCGACGCCGACGGGGACGGGTTCGGAGATCCCGGCGAGGTCGTGGCCGCGTGCGAGGAGCAGGAGGGGTACGTCCTGAACGTCGACGACTGCGACGACAGCGACCCCGAAATCCACCCCGACGCGGAGGAGATCTGCGGCGACGGCCGCGACAACGACTGCACGGGCGGCGACGAGGCCTGCCCGCCGGTGCCGGACGAGGAGGACGGCTGCGAGGACTGCTCGGCGTCGACGGCGGGCGGCGATCGGGGCCCGCCGCTCTGGTCGTTGCTGCTGCTCGGCGCCCTCGCGCGGCGCCGTCGAACATCCGGTCCCCCGCGAGGCCCGATCGCCCTGTAGGGTTGCCCCCTCTTTAGGAGGAGGCCCCATGCAGAACTTGTCTTTCGGAAACATCGTCTCGAGCGCCATCGCCATCGGGAGTCGCAACGCGGCCTCGCTCATCGGCGCCGTCATCCTGTGGGTCCTGACCTTCTGGATCCCGTACCTCAACGTCGGCACGACCATCGGGCTGATCGGCATCGTCGCGAAGATGGGCCGCGGGAGCACCATCTCCCCCACCGAGATCTTCGACGCCAAGTACCGCAAGCAGATGGGCGAGTTCTTCCTCGTCATGATCTTCGTGACGATGGGCGTCTACATCGGCGTCGCGTTCCTCGTCATCCCGGGCATCGTCATCAGCCTCGCGTGGCTGCTCGCGCCGCTGCTCGTGCTCGACAAGGGCGTGAACCCGATCGAGTCGCTCAAGCAGAGCAACGACCTGATGGACGGCCACAAGGCCGCCGTCTTCTTCGCCCAGCTGGCGGTGAACCTGGGCGGCGTGATCGTCGTCGCGATCATCATGGCCATCGCGGGCGCCATCAACGTGGGCGCGCTGACCGCGCTCGCGATGCTCGTCTGCCTCGCGATCTACATCGTCATGATCACGGCCAACCTCGGCGTGACCGCCCACGTGTACGCGACGCTCGTCGACGCGAGCCCGGACGAGGCCGCCGAGTAGCGCGCGCCGAACTCGGGTAGCGTTCGGGGCCACGGAGGCTCCATGTCGATTCGAACCCTGCTGCTGCTCCTGATCGCGCTCCCCCTCACCGTCGTCGGTTGTCCGATCGACGACGACGACGACTCCGGGGGGGGCGTGGACGACGACGACGCCGGGGACGACGACGACGCCGGGGACGACGACGACGCCGGG
>CAZEKB010000137.1:8072-17233 GCA_964512225.1 uncultured Rickettsiales bacterium
GACGACGACGACGCCGGGGACGACGACGACGCCGGGGACGACGACGACGCCGGGGACGACGACGACGCCGGGGGCGACACCTACGGCGCGCTCGTCGGGCGCTGGCAGGGTCTGGGCACGTGGGAGGACGACCCGATCATCATGCGGGTCCAGTTCGAAGCGGGCACGGTCGACGTCGGCGAAGAGGCCGGGGTGGCGATGTACCGCGACGAGGCGAACGACACCGAGTGCCCGCGCAGCTGGCTCCGCACCTCGGACGCCCCGCCCGAGTACTCGTTCGACGACGTGCCCACCGAGAAGCAGGTCTGCCCCGAGGGGAGCGTGACCGTCGTCTACGAGGAGGGCGTCGACGAGCTCACCGTCCGGTACACGTCGGCCGACGAGTCCCTCCACGCCGAGGGCACGCTGCAGCGCGCCGACGAGTAGCGCCGACCGCGGTCGTCTACACTCCCGGGCCGTGTCCGGCACCACCATCCTCGGGAAGTTCCGCCAGGGCGTCGTGATCTCGCTCGCGCTGGGCGTCGTCGTGTACGTCGGCTACGCGCTGTACACCGGGTGGGAGGAGACCGCGGGGGCGCTGGCGTCGTTCCGGTGGTCCCTGCTGCCGGTCCTGCTCGCCATGAGCCTGGCCAACTACGGCATCCGGTTCGTGCGGTGGGAGATGTACCTGCGCATGCTGGACATCCGCATCCCCCTGCGCACGTCGGCGGCCATCTTCCTGGCCGGCCTCGCCATGACGATCACGCCCGGCAAGGTCGGCGAGTTCCTCAAGTCGTACCTGCTGCGCGAGCAGCACGGCGTGCCCATGGCGACGTCCGCCCCCGTCGTGTTCGCCGAGCGGGTCGGCGACCTGCTCGCCCTGATCCTGCTGGCGTCCTTCGGCGTGGCGGCGTTCGGGGGACCCGGAGCCCTGCCGATCCTCGCGGTGGCGGGAGGCGCGGTGCTGGCGGGGGTGATCGTGCTCCAGAGCCGCACGCTGACGGACGTGGCGCTGAGCGTCGCCGAGAAGCTGCCCCTCGGGAACAAGGTCGTGCCGAAGGTCCGCGAGGCCGTGGACGCGTCCCGCGCCCTGCTCTCGGCGAAGCCGCTCGTCGCGGGCCTCGCCCTGGCGACCGCGGCCTGGCTGTTCGAGTGCTGGGAGTACGGCCTCGCCTTCAGCGGCTTCGAGGGGCCGGCCGTGGACTACTCGGTGGCGCTGTTCGGCTACTCGTTCTCCACCGTGGCGGGCGTGGTCTCGCCGGGGGGGCTCGGACCGACGGACGTCGGCCTCATCGAGATCGCGGGTCGCTTCACCGACGGGCTGTCCCACGAGACGGCCACGGCCGCCGCGTTCATCGTCCGCTTCTGCACGCTGTGGTTCGCCGTGATCCTCGGCGCGATCGCGCTGCTTCGCTTCGGGCGCGCACTGGACGTGGACGTGGAGACGGCCCGGGGGGATGGCGTCGACCCGGGTCCGATGGACTGACCGAGGCTAGGCTCCCCGCATGCGCGCTCTCCCGTCCCTCTCCTCGGCCGTCGTCGCGGCCGTCCTCGTCGGCTGCAACCCCGTGGTGATCGAGGACCTCGACGAGGCGCTGCTGGCGGTGCGCTCCACCTCCCCGGACGACGTGTGGGCCTTCGGCGCGGACGCGGGCGCGGGCCCCCTGATCCTCCACTGGGACGGCAGCGCCTGGGAGCGCATCGATACGAGCGACCTCGTGGGCCAGGACCTGTGGTGGGGTCACCCCACCGAGGACTCGGTGTTCCTGGCCGGGTCCGCGGGGCTCGTCGGGGTGCTCGACCGCGCCAGCGGCACGATCGTCACGGCCGAAGGGATCGACCCGGCCCTCACGTTCTTCGGCGTGTGGGGCATGTCGGCGACGGACGTCTGGGCCGTCGGCGGAGGCATCGGCACCGGGCTGCCGCCCGCGGCGCAGCGGTGGGACGGCACGTCGTGGACGGCGTGGGAGGACCCGGCAGGACCGGGCGCGGAGGGCAGCGTCTACTTCAAGGTCCACGGGACGGCGGCGGACGACGTCTGGATCGTGGGCAACCGGGGCTTCGCGTCGCGGTGGGACGGCACGACCCTCACGGACACGGGGGCCGCGGCGGTGCTCGGCGACGGCTCGAGCAACGTCCCGTCCCTGCTCACGATCGACGTGCAGGGGGAGTTCCCCGTGGCGGTCGGCGGCGCGGGCGTAGGCGAGATCATGCACTGGGACGGGGCGGGCTGGGTCCGCAACAACCCCGAGTTCGCGCCCGGCATGCTCGGCGTCTGCTCCGGGCCCGACGGCGCCCTGCGTTCGGTCGGCGGGCAGGGCTCGGTCTACGACTGGGACGGCTCGGCGTGGGTGCAGTGGGAGCGCGGCCTCACCTACAAGGGGCTCCACGGCTGCCGGATCGACGCCGACGGCGGCTTCTGGGCCGCCGGCGGCTCCATCGCCGCCGCCCCCCTGGACGACGGCATCCTCATCTACGACGGCCCGGCGGTGGTCAAGCAGCCCTAGGGGGTCGCCCCGGAAGAAACCGGCCCGGTTCGGCGAACCAGCCGAGTTCTTGCCGCCTGCCGAGATCGGTCTCGGAGCCCACGAAGGAGCCGACCCGCCTGGAGGGTCGCCCTGCGCGGCGTCGGGGAGCGAGCGCAGCGAGCGGAGCCGCGGCGGGGCGAGCCCTCCAGGGTCGAGGGGAGGCGTTCTTCAGCACCCGAGCTAGCTAGAGCTGCCCGGCGCGGTCCTTCGCCTCGGAGAAGTAGTTGTTGATGAAGCCCTCGATGCCCGCGTTGATCTCGTCCTCGCGCTCCGCAGCGGCGGCGGAGAGGGCGGCGGCGGTGAACGAGCAGCCGCCCGAGACGTTCGTGAGCCGCCCCGGCTGAAGGGCCGTCGTCAGCTCCGCGACCACGCGCTTGGCCGCCCCGCCGCACAGCGACTCGTCGCCTCCCGGGGGGCCGAGGTCCACGCGGAGGACGCAGGGGGCGGG
The DNA here is from genome assembly GCA_964512225.1 of uncultured Rickettsiales bacterium. GTDB lineage: Bacteria > Myxococcota_A > UBA796 > UBA9615 > UBA9615 > CAZEKB01. Next base: position 11,028 of record CAZEKB010000137.1, read on the forward strand.
CTCGCAGTCGATCGTCGACGCGACCTCCCAGCCGTCGAGCCCGAGGTCGGCGGGCGTGCGCTCGAACACGTCGTCGATCAGGTCGTGGACGGTGTCGGTGTCGTCGACGTCGGTCACGTAGTCGAAGACCTGGTCGGCCGCTTCGGAGCCCGCTTCGTCGCCGATGATCTCCGGCAGGGCCTCCTGGCGGTAGGCCTCCTGGAGCCGCTCGGAGAGCCACGTCACCAAGCGCGGGGAGCTGGGCGACGACGGGGACGAGGCCTCGTCCTCGCTCTGCGCCCCTCCCGCCTGCGCGCCGCCCGCTCCGGACTCGCCGACGCCTCGATCGCCCGCCGCCGTGCCCGCCGCCCCGCGAGGCGCCGCGGCCGTCTCGGGGTCGTCGTCGGACTCGCCGACGGAGGGGCCCACCGTGACGAACAGCAGAACGCCGGTCGCGACCGTCGCGCCCAGCACGACCCCCGCAGCCAGCCAGCCCCAGGCGATCTTCGGCATCACTCGATGCTCGTGGTCCGACGCACGACGTCTCGGATGGCCTCGAGGGGAGGCCCGAGGTCGCGGACGACGAGCGCTTCGCCGGTGGACAGGAGCGCGCCGTGGTCGCTGAGGAGGGCGCAGGAGCTCGCCGCCAGCTGCCGGGCCGTCAACGCGTCCCCCACGGGGATGACGGCGATGCGCCGCTCCTGGGTCGGGAGATGCCACGAGCCGAGGGCGTGCGACGGGCGCCACACGTCCCACAGGGTATTGCCGTTGCCGTCGTCGCCCGGATGCACGGACCAGCGATGCGCCAAGGCGTCCGCGAGGTCCTCCATCGACGCCGCCGTCACGCGGAGCGAGACCCGCGTGGTGTGGAGCCTCGGATCGATGGACGTGGGGACGCCCAGCGACTTCGCCAGGGTGAGCGCGAACTCGCCGAACGCGACGTCCTTCGCCGTCACGTCCAGCAGGGCGGGGGGCGGATCGTAGAGCCCCACGCCCGCGCCCCGCGCCCCCACGACCTCCAGCGACATCGTCCCGGGCGAGCGCGGGGAGGCGGGCGGGATCGGGCGACTGCCCGGCGTCCAGCGACACGACCACGCCTCGCCTCGCCCCCCGCCCGCCGCGAGGACGCGGGTCCAGAGATCCCGCGTCTGCTCGATCGAGCTCGGCCGGCCGGTGACGACCACCGAGCCGTCGACGACCCCGGCGGTGTCGCCCGCGCTCCCGACCACGGCACACCACAGGTCCCGAAGGTGGGTGGGGAGCCCCTGCTCCGCCGACACCACCACCGACCGCGCGGGCAGCCCCGCGGCCTCCGGCTCGAACGCGGCTCGGAGCGCGACGCGGCCCTCTTCGATGTCGATCCGGACCGGGGCGGTGCGGAGCTGGTCCAGGATCTCCGAGAGGCGCCCGGCGGGGTGGTGCTGGGTCACCCGCAGATGCTGGAGCTCCGGGGCGACGAAGATGCGCAGCCCCGTGGCGCTGCTCAGCGCGTCGGCCAACCGCTGGAGGGAGACGGTGTCCGCCGTCACGCGAAGGACCGCCGGGTGGTCCTTCTCGACGGTCGCCCACCTCGCCCCGGGGCGTCGCGGAGACGCGGGCGTGCGCCCCACCACCTCGACCTGCAGCGGTCCCTCGGGCAGCGCGAACGCCCAGTCCGGCAGCGAGGCCGGTCCCGGCCCCGGCGCCACCTCGCAAGACCACGGCTCCGCGGGGGTCGGGGGGGAGACCGCATCGAGCGGCGCACCGGAGGCGACGAGCGGGAGCAGCAGCACCGCCGCGGCGAGAGTTCGATGCATGTCGTTCATCCTATCGATGATGAACGGAACCCGTCGGCCGCCGTATGACCCGGATATGCCGCCTCAGGGGACGACGACGGGGAGCTCCTCGGTGATCTCGATCGCCTCGGTCGTGACCCGCGCCCTCCAGGCCATCGCCTCGACGCCGGACCGCATCGCCCGACGCAGCTCGCGACCGTAGTCGGGGTCCTGCGCGTCGGCGGGGCTCACGGTGAGGGCGTCGGACCGCTGCAGCACGAAGAAGATCACCGCTCGCTCCCCCGCCCGGCGGCGCTGCGCGAGCTCCACCAGGTGCTTGCGTCCCCGCACGCTGGGCGAGTCCGGGAAGAACGCGCGGGGGCCGTCCACGAGCGTGACGCTCTTGATCTCGACCCAACAGCGCTCGATGCCGGCGTCGGTGTCCTTCTCCAGCAGGAGGTCGAAGCGCGCCCCCTTCTCGACCGCCCGCTGCTCCGGGCGGACCCGGTCGTAGCCGGCGAGCGCGGGGATGCGGCCCGCCTCGACGGCCTCGCGGACGATCTTGTTGGGCACGATCGTATTCACCCCCAGGACCACGCCCGGGGCGACCTCCACGATCTCCCACGTCCACCGCAGCTTGCGCTTCGGATCCGCCGCGGGGCTCAGCCACACGCGGCTCCCCGGGGTGGAGCAGCCGGTCATCGCGCCGGTGTTGTTGGTATGGGCCACGACCTCCCGCCCGTCGTCCAGGCGGACGTAGGTCAAGAAGCGCTTCTCGCGGCGCAGGAGGACGCCGGAGACCAGGGGATCGGGGAATCGCACCGGCGAAGGATGCAGGGCCCGCGGCGATCCGTCTCGCTCAGAGGCTCTCGAGGAATGCGATGAGGTCGGCGCGCTCGCCGGGGGTCGGGGAGGAGCAGCCGAAGGTGTGCCCGCCCGCGGCGAACCGCGGTGTACCGGCGGCGGGCCGCGGCTCGAGGCACAGCAGCTGCTCCAGGCTGTCCAGCGCGCCGTTGTGGAGGAACCGACCGAAGGACCACAGCCCCACGAGGCGCGGCGACGCCGCGCTCCCCTGGGCGAGGAGGAGGGGGACGGCGAGACAGAGGGCGAGGCGCACGACGAACTCCCGAGCCCGGGACAGAGATGCGGGGATTCCATCGCGACGCGGGGGGCGCCGGGAAGAAATCCGTCCCGACCCCGTGCGAATCTCGTCTGATCCGGACGTGACCTCCCTCTCCCCCGACGCTACGGTCCGCACGCCGATGCAGGCCCCTCCCCCGGAAACCACGACGGCCGAGCCGTCCCCCGACCCGTCCTCCGGAGCGCTCCCCGTCGACACCGAGACCGCGCTGCAGGCGGCGGACCCGGGCGTGGACCGCGAGGTGCTGCTGAAGCTCCTGCGCGAGCGATTCGGGCACAAGGACTTCCGCCCCGGCCAGGAGCCGGTGATCCGGGAGGTCGCGGGCGGGCGCGACGCCCTCGTGATCATGCCCACGGGGGCGGGCAAGTCCCTGTGCTTCCAGCTGCCTGCGCTGTACCGGGACGGCGTCGCCGTCGTCGTCTCGCCGCTGATCGCGCTCATGAAGGACCAGGTGGACTCGCTCGTCGAGGCGGGCATCCCGGCGACCTTCATCAACAGCTCGATCGCCCCGGACGAGCGGGACCGTCGCCTCGAGCAGGTGCGCGACGGGAAGATCGAGCTGCTCTACGTCGCTCCCGAGCGCTTCCGCGGGGGCCACTTCGCCCGTCGCCTGGCCGCGCTGGACATCGGCCTGTTCGTGGTGGACGAGGCGCACTGCCTGTCGCAGTGGGGGCACGACTTCCGGCCGGACTACCTGCGGCTGGGGCGCGTTCGGGAGGACCTCGGGTCGCCGCCGACCATCGCCTGCACGGCCACCGCCACGCCGAAGGTCCAGAACGACATCGTCGCGACCCTCGAGCTGCGGGACCCGCGGCGGTTCGTCACCGGGTTCGATCGCCAGAACCTGCACCTGTCCGTGGCGCACTGCCGCACGAGAGCGGACAAGGAGGACCGCCTGGTCGCCGAGCTCGGCCGCATGGGTCGGCCCGCCATCGTCTACTGCGCCACGCGCAAGTCGGTGACCCGGGTGACGGGCCTCCTCGCGGGGCGGGGGGAGCGGGCGGCGGGCTACCACGCGGGCCTCGACTCGGACGAGCGGACGCGGATCCAGAACGCGTTCATGGCCGGGCGCCTGTCGGTGGTGGCGGCGACCAACGCCTTCGGCATGGGCATCGACAAGGAGGACGTCCGGGGTGTCGTGCACTTCGACATCCCCAAGACGGTCGAGGCCTACTATCAGGAGATCGGTCGCGCGGGGCGGGACGGCAAGCCGTCGGAGATCAGCCTCATCTACCGGCGCGGCGACCGGCGCGTGCAGGAGTTCTTCATCGACAACTCGCACCCGCCCGAGTACGTCGTGCGCGCGGTGTGGGAGGCGCTGGTGGACGCCGGGATCAACCCCGTCTTCCGCTCGCACGGATCGATGGCGGCGGACATCGGCTCGGGCGCGACCGACCGGATGGTGGGGGCGTCGTTGGTGGCGCTCGAGCGCATGAACCTGCTGCGTCGGCTGCCGGTGCGGGAGGGCACGACGGAGATCGCGTTCCTCGGCGGCGGCGACGTACCCACGCGCTCGGGGCTTCCCCTCGAGGTGCTGGGGGCGCTGCGGGAGCTGCGACGTCGGGGCGGCCACCCGCTCGACGCGAACCGGTTCGGCCCCGAGGCGCCTCCGCCGTCCACGGACGAGTACTGGCCGGGCGAGGACATCGACGGCCAGTCCGGGTTGTTCGGCGCGCCCCCGCCCGATGAGGCGCCCGTCCTCCCGGACCACGTGCCGGTGCACCTCCCGACCCTCGCGCGCGACCTGAACACCGACCGCCACCGCGTCGGCGGCGCGCTGCGCTCGCTGCAGGAGCGGGGCGTGATCACGGTGTCCGAGTACGCCGACCGGTCGAGCGGAGCGCGGCTCATCCACGCGGGGCGGGACCCCGGGATCGACTTCGGCCCCCTGCGCGAGCGGCGCATGCACGAGATGTGGAAGCTCGACCGCATGGTGGACCTGGCCGAGCAGGAGTGGTGCCGACGTCGCGCGATCCTGGACTACTTCGGCGAGTCTCCGAGCTGGGAGCGCTGCGGCACCTGCGACGCGTGCAAGCGCGGCGGCGTGACGGTGCAGACGCCCAAGCCGCTGGTCGGCGACGCGGAGACCATCGTCCGCAAGACGCTCGCCTGCATCGCGCGCATGGGCAACGGGCACTCGGCGTCGATGCTGGCGAAGGTGCTCACGGGCAGCGGCGTCTCCACCGTATCGGCCATGGGCTTCCACCAGCTCTCGACGTTCGGGATCCTCAAGTCCCAGGTGAGCCAGGACGACGTCCTCGAGGTCGTCCGCGCCCTGATCCGCAGCGGCTGCATCGTCGAGACGGAGGTCACCCGGACGATCCGCGGCTACGACCGCACCTACCGCGTCCTGAACCTGTCGGCGCTGGGCGCGCGCGTGATGCGTCGGCAGGAGGAGGGCTTCCAGATGGTCTTCCCGGACGTCGGCCCCAAGGCCGCGCCCCGGCTCGCGCGACCGAAGCCTGGGGGCGCGATCCGGAGCGCCGCCGACCTCCCCCTGGACGGGATGGACCGCGCCGTCTTCGACAAGCTGCGCGAGGTGCGCGCGGCCCTCGCGTCGGCCGAACACGTGCCCCCGTACCGCATGGGGGCCAACCGCCTGCTCCGCGAGATCGCCCGCGCCCGCCCCACCGACCGCGCCGAGATGCTCGCGCTCAACGGGATGGGCGAGAAGATGTGGGACCTCGTGGGCTCCCGGTACCTCGAGGTGGTCGAGGCGTTCGCGGACTGAGCCGGCCCACGACGCCGGCGCGAGAAGGGATTCTCGCCCCAGGGGGGTGGGCCCGGCCGACAGCGCCGGCGCGAGAAGGGATTCTCGCCCCAGGGGGGTGGGCCCGGCCGACAGCGCCGGCGCGAGAAGGGATTCTCGCCCCAGGGGGGTGGGCCCGGCCGACAGCGCCGGCGCGAGAAGGGATTCTCGCCCCATGGCGCTGGGCCCGGCCGACGGGGCCCCGGCGAGAAGCGTTTCTCGCCCCATGGCGCTGGGCCCGGCCGACCGCCCCCCGGCGAGAAGCGTCTCTCGCCCCATAGCGCTGGGCCCGGCCCACGACGCCCCAACGAAAAGGTGCCCCGAAACCCACGGACCGTTCGTTCCTCCTTGGAACCCCCGGCGACACCCGTCGCGAAGGAGACTCCATGGTCCGCAGCCTCGCCCTCAGCTCCCTCGTCCTCATCCTCCTCGGCGGCTCCGCCTGCGCCGCGCGCATCGGCCTCCAGCCCGGGGGGGAGGACCCCGGCGCCGGCGACGAGAACCCGAGCGACGACGACGACTGGGAGGGCGACGACGACGACTGGGAGGGCGACGACGACGACTGGGAGGGCGACGACGACGA
>CAZEKB010000137.1:17333-17736 GCA_964512225.1 uncultured Rickettsiales bacterium
CTCCGCCGGCTGGGGCGAAGGCGACGACGACGACTGGGGCGACGACGACGACTCCGCGGGCGGCTTCGACGTGCCCGAGGAGTGCATCGACGAGATGGAGGCCGCCGACGCCTGCTTCGACGAGCTGTTCGGCGACGGCGACCAGGAGCCCTCCGAGGCCGCCCTGCAGGCCTGCATCGAGCTCGACGACGCGTTCATCGCCTGCGTCGAGCAGTACGGCGACGGCATCCCCGGGATCGACCTCGGCGACCTCGACGACGAAGAGGAAGAAGAAGAGTAGGCCCTTGTATGACCTCCTCATGGAGGTTCATGGGAGCGGGGCCGAGCCGAGCTTGCGAGGCGAGGCCGACTCGACGGCAGGCGCTGGCCTGACGGCATGGTCATCAGGAGTGGGTCGCCGGGA
>CAZEKB010000138.1:0-17674 GCA_964512225.1 uncultured Rickettsiales bacterium
GTGGACGACGACGACGCGGTGGACGACGACGACGCGGTGGACGACGACGACGTCGCGGACGACGACGACGTCTCGCCGCCCCCGGTGCGCTTCGTGGCGTTCGGCGACCAGGGCACGGGCAGCGCGAACCAGCAGGCGGTGGCGAACGTCGTGGAGCAGGTGTGCAACGCCCAGGGCTGCGACTTCGTGCTGCTGCTCGGGGACAACCACTACGACATCGGCGTGGAGGACGTGAACGACGACCTCTGGCAGACGCAGTTCGAGATCCCCTACGCGAACATCGACCTGCCCTTCTACCCGTCGCTGGGGAACCACGACGGCGGGGACGACTTCCTGGGGGGCAGCGGCATCAACGTGTCCCAGGGCGACAACCAGGTCGACTACACCGCGTTCTCGACGAAGTGGACGATGCCGGGCCGCTGGTACAACCACCAGCACGGAGACGTGGAGTTCCTGGCGCTGGACACGTCGTCGGTGTTCTTCGACGGGCTGTACATCCCGTTCGTCACGGACGACTTCCCCAGCATCGTGGCGGCGCAGGAGGCCTGGCTCACCAGCGCCCTCGCGAACACCACCGCGTCGTGGAAGATCGCGTACGGGCACCACCCCTACTTGTCCAACGGCCCCCACGGCAACGCCGGCTCCTACGAGGGGTTCCCCGGCGTTCCCTTCGTGGACGGCACGGCCATCAAGAACTTCATGGACGACAACGTCTGCGGGAACGTGGACCTGTATCTCTGCGGACACGACCACAGCCGTCAGTGGCTGACCGGAACGTGCGACGGCACTGCGCTGATGGTGTCGGGGGCGGGGGCGAAGACGACGGACTTCGAGGGCACGAACCAGACGGTGTGGCAGGAGGACCAGGACCCGGGCTTCGTCTGGATCGAGATCGACGGCGGCGTCGCCAACGTCGAGTGGTGGGACCTCAACGGGAACCTGAACTACAGCGACATCCTCGCCAAGCCGCTGCCCTAAGCGACCAGGACTTCGGCGCCTTCCTGGAGGCGGAATCGGGTCGCCCCGCCGGTGCGCGCTCGCTCGATGAAGCGCGTGGGATCGACGCCCGTCTTGAGCAGGTCCTTGCGCAGCCGGTGCACGAGGGTGTTCACGTCGAAGTTCGTGCGGTCGTCGCGCCGCGGCCAGATCCGCGGGATCACGAGCTCGTCCGGGATGAAGTCGCCCGCGGCGTAGCCCCCGGGGGGCTGCAGCAGGACCACGACGAGGCGGCTGCGCAGCTCCGAGAGCGGGCAGGACAGGAGCCGGTCGCCGATCTGCAGAGAGAGCTCGCCGCCGGTGGGTCGGTAGTGGAACCGGACCACCCGCAGGCGCAGGGACTCGAGGGACGCGACGGTCGTCTCCTCCTGGCGCTGCTCGGCCAGGACCTCGACGTCGCGATCCCCGAACCGCAGGACATCGCCGCTGCGCAGGGCGTGCAGCTCCTCGATCGCGGCCTCGACGTCGCCCAGCCGCCCCCCGGCGGCGCCCGCCTCGGCGATCAGCGACGCGCCCCCGAGCTGGAGGGTGACCGCGTTCTTCGGCCACTCCGGGACGACGAGCTCGTCGTCGTCGCCCCCGCCGACCTTCAGGGGGCGCCCGGGCACGCGGTGGAGGATCTCGCCCACGCGCACGAGCCAAACCGGGGCGTGATCGGCGAGCCGCTCCTGCGGGCGGTCGACGGAGAAGCTCGCCCCGGGGACCTCGATCCGGTCGCCGTGGGCGAGGCGCCGGGCGCCGGTGATCTCGCGGCCGTTGACCTTCGTCGTATTGCGGCCCAGGGGGTGGATCTCCACCCCCGAGGCGCCGAGGCACACCAGCGCGTGGCGCTTCGACGCCCGAGGCTCGGAGAGCACGATGTCGCAGGTGGCGGCGCGACCCACGAGCAGGCCCTGCTCGCTCACTCGTCGCCGCGCCCCGTCCTCGAAGACCACCCAGGCTCCGTCGTGCATGGGCGGAGTGTAATGCACGGCGTGTCATAGGCCCGTCATCGCCTGGTCGGGGTCGGTGGGCTCTCCTGGGGTCATGCACGCCTCGAGTCGATCGCCGGCCCAAGCTCCCGTCCGCCTCGGCGCCGAGGAGTTCCTGCTCGACCCGGGCGAGGCCGTCGACGACGACGAGCTGCGCGCCGTCGTCCTCCGCCTGGCCGGGCGTCTGCGGGCGCTCGAACGCGGCGTCTCCGGCCCGCGGCCGGGCGAGGCCGTCGTCGAGCGGCCCGAGTCGCTGCTGCCCCGCGCGCCGGACCCTTCGACCGTCGAGCAGGCCCGACGCCTGCCCCTGTTCGACGCCTTCGAGGGCGTCGCGTTCGACGAGCTCGTCGGGGGCATGCGCGAGTGGCGCCTGCCGGCCGGGCGCATGGTCTTCACCCAGGGCGCGCCCGCGGGCTCGGCGTACCTCCTGGTGCGCGGTCGGGTCGAGGTGTGGACGCGGCGCGCGGGCAAGGAGTACCGGCTCGCCCTCGGCGGGCCCGGGACGCTGCTGGGCGAGGTCGGGCTGCTCGATCGTCGCCCCCGGACCATGAGCTGCCGCAGCCGCGACGCCACGGTCCTGCTCGAGCTCTCCGTCGCCGCCTTCGTGAAGCTCTGGGGGGCGCGCTCGGCGGGCTGCCGCGGCTTCATCCAGGTCGTGGGTCGCAGCGTGCTCGGCAACCTGCGACGAGCGGAGGCGCTGACGGCCCGGGCGGCGGCGCGATCGATCCTCAGGACGTTCGTGGACGACGTGCCCAGCAGCGGCGGGGTGCCCCTGGGCGTCCTCTCCACCCACCTCGTGCGCCCCGCCGAGGACGAGGCCCGGCGGCGCTACGAGGGCGAGGCGCTCATGGACACCGTCGCCCGGTCGGTCGTCGGTCGAGGCGCCGTGGTCGAGGGGCCCTTCGGCGCCCGGCGGACGCTCGACGTGGACCCCTCGTCGTCCGGCCGCGGCCTGCGCTTCATCGAAGACTTCCTGCGCGAAGAGGTGCTCGGCGCGCCCCCCGAGCACGTCGCGCCGTTGGTGGACGAGGCCCGCGCCCTCCTCGGCCGCGCGGTGTCCGCCGGCCCCGACGACGTCGTCCTCTTCGTGCCCGGCGGGGCCCGCGCCGCCATCCAGCGGTTGGTCGAGCTGTTCGCGCTCACGGCTCGCGCCGACGGAGCGGCCGTCCGCGTCCCCGAGGAGCTGCGGCCGGTGGTGTTCCTGGGACCCTATGAGGGCGCCGCGAACGACCTCCCCTGGCGCGGCTCGGTGGCGGACGTCGTCTTCGTGGGCCTCGACGCGGACGGCGGGGTGGACCTCGCGGCCCTCGAGCGCGACCTCATCCGGTTCGAGGCGCGGCCGCTGCGAATCGGCAGCTTCTCGGGCGGGTCGGACGTCACCGGCGTCGTCACCGACGACGTGGCCGTGACCCGACTGCTGCACCGGCACGGCGCGACGGCGCTGTGGGACTACTCGTCGATCGGCGGGCGGGTCGCGCTCGACATGAACCCGGGCCCGAGGGACGCGGCGAAGGATGCGCTGGTCTTCTCCCCCCGGGGGTTCCCGGGCGGGGCCGCCGCTCCCGCGGTGCTCGTCGTGAAGCGGCCCCTGCTCGCCCTGCGACGCGTCCCCGCCCCGGCGGCCGCGGCGCGGTGGGTGAGCCCCTGGAGCGTCGTCTACGAAGAGGGTCCCCCCGCCGAAGAGGGTCGGGACGTCGACGCCGTGGGGGCGGTGCGCGCGGGGCTCGTGATGCAGCTGCGCGAGGCGATCGGTGTGCCGCGGATCCGCGCCCGAGAGGACGCCGCGGTCGGTCGGGCGCTCGACCGCTGGCGAGCGAACCCGAACCTCTGGGTGCTCGGTCGGTCGGGGGGCGACCGGCTGGGGTACGTCGCGCTGTGCGTGCGTCGCGAGGGGCGGTTCCTCCACTGGGGGTTCGTCGTCGCCCTGCTGCGCGATCTGTTCGGGATCCGCGTGGGGGGCGGGGTCTCGGGGGCGGGGCCGTACGCGCACGCCCTGCTCGGCGTCGACGTGATGACGTCGTGGACCTTCGAAGAGGAGGGCAACGCGGGCTTCGTGGGCCTGAGCCCGGGGTGGTTCCGCGTCGGGTTCGGCTACTTCCTGTCCGAGGCCGAGCTCGAGTACCTGATCGAGGCCGTCGACCTGGTGGCGAGCGAGGGTTGGCGGCTGCTGCCCCTGTATCGGTTCGACCCCCGCAGCGGGGCCTGGACGTGCGTGGAGACCGCCCCCGCGACCGGCATCCGCCTCGCCGACGTCCGGTACCCCGGCGGCGTGATGCACTTCGAGTCGGGCCGGGTCCGCGAGACCGATACGCGCCTCGGCGGCTACCTGGCCGTCGCCCGGGAGGTCTTCTCGGGGGCGGAGGAGCTGGCGCGCGGGCTCCCCGCGGTGGCGGTGGCGGGCACGTCCGCACGGTTCGAGAGCGTGCGCTGGTTCACGTACCCCCACGAGGCGCGTGAGGTGCTGCTCGGCGAGACCCTCTCCGAGGAGGCGACGAGCCGGGGCCTCGACCCCCAGGAGCTCGTCCGCACCGAGCAGTAGGCGTCAGTCCTCGCCGGCGCCGAGATCGTCCCAGAGGGCCCGGATGCGCAGGGTGGCGCCGCGGTCGAGGTCGTCGCGCAGGGCCTCTTCGCCCGGGGAGAAGAACCGGACCATGTGGGTGCGGCCGTCGATCGTGTTCATGTGCACGTTGCTGGAGCCGCCCTCGAAGAGGCTGAAGAAGTGCTCGTTGAGCGCCGCCTGGGCGGCCATCGAGGCCTCGGAGTCGAGCTCCGCCATCTCGATGTGGATGAGACACGGCGGCTCGTCGCAGTCGAGGCCCGCGAGGCGCAGGGCCCACGCCGCCGGCTGGGTCTTCGCCCACTCGTCGAAGCCGTTCATCTCCTCGTGCACCGACTCCGGGGAGTGCAGGTCGGGCAGCTCGTCGAACGTGTGCACGGGACCCACCGCCGCCGCGATGCGCTCCTTGCCCAGCGCGGCCTCGAGCTCCGCGACGCGGGCCCGCAGCGCGGCGGCCTCCTCGGGACGATCCGTCTCGGATCCGGCCGACGACCCGGGGTTGCCCGCCGGATCCTGGACGGCGGGTCCAGGGGCCTCGGCGGGCTCCTCGACGTCCAGCTTCTCCATGCCCGTCGCGTACCACGCGCCGACGATGATCCCGGCGACGGCGCCGAAGACGAAGCCGATGGCGACCGGGCGGATGGTGTCGGTCATGGGGAGCCTCCGTCGGGGTCGAAGGGACGCACGTCGGTGACGGCGGCCGTGGGGATGGGGCCGTAGAGGTGCGGGAAGAGGTCGCCGGTGGGTCCGGGCTCCCACTTCAGCGGCACGCCCGCGGCGTCCGGGTCGATGGTCAGGAGCACGAGGCCGGTGCGACCCGCGTAGTAGCGGCGGCCGGTGGCGACGACCTGCGCGGGGGTGGAGCAGTGCACGAACCCCTCGGTGCGCAGCGACGCGGGCCGATACTCCGCGTCCGCGGCGGCCCACACGTCCGGCTCGGCGATGTGCAGCAGGGTCACGTCGCCAGCCTACCCGCGCAGGATCTCCAGGGTCTCGGCGGCGCGGGTGCGAGTATCGATCATCCACTCCCGCTCGGCAGCGACGGCGGCCGCGCGGTTGAGGAGGAGCAGCCCGACGACGAGGTCGAACGCCAGGAGCGCGCCCAGGGCGCCCGCGAGCGGCAGCGGCGTGTATTCGACGAGCAGGACCACGATCAGCGGCTGCGCGAGCATCCCCGCGCAGGCCAGCAGGCCGACGCCGAACGCCATCATCTGCGCGACCTTCGCGGCCCGCTTCTTCTCGAGCTCCGACTCCGCCTTCGCGAGCTGGAGCTGGGTGTTGAGCACGAGTCGGAGCACCCCCCCGAGCCGCCCGAACAGGCGCGAGAGGATCTCGAACGGAGCGCTAGCGGCCACGACCGGCCCCGAAGATCACGCCCAGGACGAACCCGATGCCGAGCGCGGTGAGCACGGCCTGCAGGGGGTTCTCGCGCACGCGCTTCTCGGTCTCGGTCATGAGGTCGTGCCCCATGGCCTCGGCGTCCTTCGCGGCCTCGCGCGCGCGGCCCTCGAGGCGCCGGAGCTTCTCCTCGAGGCGCTCCACGGCCTCCTCCGCGGCCTTCGCGGCGGCCCCCGCGAATTCGGAGATCGGATCCTCCGCCGACGGTTCGGCGGCTGTTTCTTCGGCGTCGCTCATGGGTCTCTCCCTCGCCCGACCGAGTCTACCCGGCCCCAAGATCCGCTACCCTCCGCGGCGATGTTCAGCCGCATCCTGATCGCCAACCGCGGCGAGATCGCCCGCCGGATCATCCGCGCCTGCGACGCCCTGGGGGTGGAGTCCGTGGCCGTGCACAGCGAGGCGGATCGCGACGCGCCGTTCGTATCGGAGGCCACGCACGCGGTGTGCATCGGCCCCGCGCGTCCCGCTCGGAGCTACCTCGATCTCGAGGCCGTGCTGCAGGCGGCGGCGCAGACCGAGTCCCAGGCGATTCACCCCGGGTACGGCTTCCTCGCCGAGAACGCGCTGTTCGCGCAGATGGTCCTGCAGGAGCGGCTCGCGTGGATCGGACCGCCGCCGCGCGTCATCCGCCTCATGGGGGAGAAGTCTCCGGCCAAGGACGCCGTGCGCGTCGCGGGTCTCCCGGTCATCCCGGGGTCGGACGGGATCATCGCGGAGTTCGAGGACGTCGAGGCGCTGGCGAAGGAGATCGGCTTCCCGGTGCTGCTCAAGGCGGACGCCGGAGGCGGCGGTCGCGGGATGCGTCGGGCCGACTCCCCGGGCGAGCTGCGTTCCGCGTGGAACGAGGCCCGGGCCGAGGCGATGGCGGCCTTCGGCAACGACGCGATGTACCTCGAGAAGTACCTGGCGTCGTCGCGGCACATCGAGTTCCAGGTGCTCGTGGACTCCTGGGGCAACGCCGTGCACCTGTTCGAGCGCGAGTGTTCGATTCAGCGTCGGCACCAGAAGCTGCTCGAGGAGGCGCCGTCCGTGGCGCTGACGCACGAGCAGCGCATGGCCATGGGCGAGCGGGTGGCGGACGCGGCGGCGGCCGTCGGCTACGTGGGCGCGGGCACGGTCGAGTTCCTGCAGGACCCGGCCTCGGGCGAGCTGTACTTCATCGAGATGAACACGCGCCTTCAGGTGGAGCACCCCGTGACCGAGGAGATCACCGGGTTCGACCTCGTCCAGGCCCAGATCCGCATCGCCGCGGGCGAGAAGCTCTGGTTCTCCCAGGACGACCTGGCGATCGACGGGCACGCGATCGAGGTCCGCGTGAACGCCGAGGACCCGGACGACGACTTCCGCCCCACGCCCGGCCGCGTGACGACGTTCCGCCCGCCCGACGCCCCCGACGGCGGTCGATTGCGCGTGGACGCAGCCGTGAACGAGGGCTCGCGCATCCCGCCCTACTACGACTCCATGATCGCGAAGGTCATCGGCTGGGGCCCCACGCGCGAGGCCGCGACGGCCACCACGGCCGCCGCCCTCGAAGGATTCGAGATCGAAGGCGTGAAGACCACCATCCCGCTGCACCGGAAGATCCTGGCGGCGCCCGACTTCGCCGCCGGTGACCTCCGCGTGGGTCGCATCCCGGGAGTCGACTGATGGCGAAGATCCACCTCCGCCCCCTCGGCTCGGCCCGGGACGCGTCGCTGGACGACGCGACCTTCGCGGCCCGGGTTGCCGCCATGGAGGGGCGCGAGGCGAAGTTCGTCGAAGCCCGAGACGTCGTGAAGGACGGCTGGGGCGATCGCGGCCGGGCGCGCGTGCACCGCAAGGGCAAGCTCACCACCTGGGAGCGGCTCGACCTCCTCAAGGACGACGACGCCCCGCTGCTGCCCGTGGGCACGCTGGTGAACTACGGCAAGGAGTTCGGCGACCGCAAGCAGACGTCGCCGGGGGCGGGCGTCGTCACGGCGTTCACGAAGGTCCACGACCGCTGGGTGATGGTCATCGCCAACGACAACACCGTGGCGTCCGGCTCGTGGTGGCCGCTGACGCCCGAGAAGATCGAGCGCGGCCAGGAGATGGCGCGGCGACTCAAGGTGCCGGTGCTGTACCTCGTGGACTGCTCGGGGCTGTTCCTGCCGGAGCAGGCCAACACCTTCCCGGGCGCGAAGGGGGCGGGGCACATCTTCAAGATGAACGCGCTGCTGTCGGCGGAGGGTGTCCCGCAGATCGCGGGCGTGTTCGGCGACTGCATCGCGGGCGGCGGCTACATGCCGATCATCAGCGACAAGGTCTACATGACCGAGCAGGCGTACATGGTGATCGCGGGCGCTGCCCTCATCAAGGGCGCGAAGTCGCAGAACCTGAGCTCCCACGGCATCGGTGGCCCGGACGTGCACGTCGGCGTGTCGGGATGCGCCGACTTTCGGGTCCCGGACGACGCCCACTGCATCGACGCCATGCGCCGGGAGGTCGCCGATCTCCCGTCTTCGGCCGTCCCCTACTACCGCTATGGGGTAGACGCCGCCCCCCCGCGCTTTTCACCGACCGAGCTCACCGGGTTGGTGCCCGCCGACCACCGGATCTCCTACGAGGTCCGCGAGGTCATCGCGCGGCTGGTGGACGCGTCGCTCTTCTGGGAGGTCCTGCCCGAGCTCGGCAAGGAGATCGTCACCGGCATCGCCCGCATCTCGGGGCTGTACGTGGGCATCCTCGCCAACCACTCGGGCCTCGTGGACGACCCCGACACCGGCGGCAAGCGCCCGTCGGGGATCCTCTACAAGCAGGGGATCGCGAAGCTGGCCGCGTTCAGCCGCGCCTGCAACGCCGACGGCATCCCGATCCTGTGGCTGCAGGACATCTCGGGCTTCGACATCGGCCCCCAGGCGGAGCGCCACGGCCTGCTCGGCTACGGGAGCTCGCTGATCTTCACCAACTCCACCAACGACGTGCCGATGGCCACGGTGCTGCTGCGCAAGGCCAGCGGCGCGGGCTACTACGCCATGGCGGGCCTGCCCTACGACCCGACGATGCAGCTCAGCACGCCGGTCACCCGGCTCTCCGTCATGGAGGGCCGCACGCTCGCGATCGGCGCCTTCAATACGAAGCTCGACGACGAGTTCGAGATCGTCGCGGAGACCGAAGAGGAGCGCGCGCGGATCGCCGCGGGCATGAAGGCCGTCGAAGAGCGGATCGAGGCGGACATGGACCCCATGGCGTCGGCGCGGCAGATGGACTCGGACGAGGTCGTCCTCGTATCGGAGCTCCGGGAGCGACTCGTGGCCTGGACGGAGATGACCTACCAGGCGATGGGCGTGCGTCGGATCAAGAACCCCCGCATCTGGAGCCTGCACGACCTGCAGCTCCTGACGGAGGGGTGATGGAGACGCGGGAGCTGCTGCTGCGTTCGACCGACGACGGCGACGTGTTGTGCGCCCCGACCGTGGGCGTGTGGCGCGTGGCGGTGGCGTCGGGGGACGCGATGCCCGCGGGTCGCACCCTGGGGACGCTCGAGATCCTCGGCCGTCGCGTCGCGCTGGCGGTCCCGTCCGGCGTGCGAGGCACGGCCCGCCCCGTGGGGCCGCCGGGTCCCCGGCCGGTGGAGTACGGCGAGGCGATCGTCGAGGTCGGCGGGGCCGTCGGCTTCGAGGAGGCGGACGCGACCGACGACGGGCCCGCGAGCGTCCAGGGCGGCGTCCCCGTGCGGGCGCCGATCGACGGCATCTTCTACCGACGGCCGTCGCCGGATCAGCCCAACTTCGTGGAGGTGGGCGCGACCGTGAGCGCGGGCAGCACGCTCGGCCTGCTCGAGGTCATGAAGACGTTCCACCCCGTCGTCTACGGCGGCCCGGGGCTGCCGGACCCGGCCCGCGTCGTCGCGCTCCCCGCCGGGGATCAGCAGGAGATGGCGTCGGGGGACGTGCTCGTCATCGTCGAAGGCGCCTGAACCCGAGGATCCCGAGCAGCAGGAGCGCGGCCGAGCCCCCGGTGGTGCGATCGCCCGCCGCGCTGCAGTCGGCCGCGCAGGCCGCGACGGCCTCGGCGCAGACCGGCTCCGACGCGACCGACGTGCGGCCGTAGGCGTCCTCGGTCACCGCGATCACGCACGCCTCGTCGGCGCCCGGCTCGTCCGTCCAGGATACGAGGAAGCGGTCCTCGCTCGCGATGCGCGCGTCCACGGCGACGCGGTGGTCGGTGGCGGCGAGGTCGTCCCCGAGGTCGTCCGAGGCGTCGAAGAACCGCCAGGTGTCGAACGGGCCCGCTTCGGCCGCGGTCGTGACGTTCTGCACCCGCGTCTCCTGGTACGCGTCGCTCCCGCCGCCGCCGCAGGGCGTGATGACGGGCGGGGTCGCGGCGTGGTCGAGCAGGTCGATCGTGAACTCCGGCGCCACGGGCTCGTCCTCGATGAACGAGCGCCCGGTCCGGAACACCACGGGGGGGAACTGCGCGTCGAGGTCGTCCTGCGTCTCCTGGAGGCCGTCGGTGGCGAGCAGCTTGAGCGTGAAGGTCGCGTCGGCGGCGAGGATCTCGTCCGGGAAGACGCGCATCCACGTCGCGCTGCCCCGGAAGCCGTCGGCCCGGTCGGTGGTCTCGACGGTGGACGGGACCTCCGCGCCCGCGGCGTCGAGCAGGCCCGCCCGGAAGTCGGGGACGAACTCCTGCTCGCGCAGGTCGCCGATCCGGATCAGGGGCGCGGCGTCGTGGGGGAAGGCGACGCCGTCGTCGTCGGGGTGGGAGTCGAGGCGGAAGCTGCCGTTCTCGATGGGGCTGCAGGGGAAGGCCACGGCGGGCAGGCTCGCGGCGAGGGCGACGATCGCGGGGAGGATCTTCATGGTTCGACCTTACGCTCGGGCCGCGGTGGAGAAGCGACGGCGACGGGAGCCGACCGCGAGGACCATGCCGAGGATGGCGGCGAGGCCGCCGCGGGACGGGCCCGCCGAGCTGCAGCCGTCGCAGGCCGCGTTCACGGGGTCCGCGCACTGCACGTCCGACGCGGCGAGCGCGCCGTAGGCGTCTTCGGTGGCGGCCACGACGCAGCGGCGGCCGGCGTCGGTCGGGGCGGGGTACTGCCAGGAGGTCACCTCGACCTGATCGTCCGTGAGGATGGCGGGCGTCGTCCAGCGGTGGGGCGACAGGTCCGCGACGTCGCCCGCGAAGTCCTCTTCGACCTGGAAGAAGACCCAGGTGTCGTGGGCGTCGAAGTCGGCCTCGGCGACGGGGATGTCGACGATCGTCGAGTGGTTGTGGATCGGCGGGTTGAACGGACTGCCGGGGCGGGCGCCGTGGTCGAGCACGCGGATGGTCGCGTCGGGCGCGATCGGAGCGTCGTCCCGGGGCGGCCCCGCAATGAAGTCGACGGGGAGGAGGTTGTTGTCGACGAACTCCTGCTCCCGGGCCTGCTCCTCGGGGTCCGCGTCGTCGGTCAGCGGCGCCACGAGGCGCAGGCGGTAGGACTCGCCCTCTGCCAGCAGCTCGTCCGGGGTGATCCGGATCCAGTCGACGGTGCCGCCGGGCATGGGGACGGTCCGGGTGTCGATCGTCGCGTCGAGGCGGACCGGCTCGCTCCCGTCGTCGGGTACGTGGAACACGGCGCCCTCGACCCCGGCGACCATCTGGCCGAGGGGGCCGTCGCCGATGCGGATGACGGGGGAGGCGTCGAGGGGGAAGGGCGTGGACGCGTCTCGGGGCACGGTCTCCTGGGTCCAGTTCCCCGCGATCACCAGCGCCACGTCGGCGTTGAAGGGGCTCGCGGCCTGGGCGGGCAGGGCCGACAGCGCGAGGGCGGGGAGGGCGAGGAGGGCGAGGCGGTGGTTCATGGCCGTTCTCCGTGGGCGTCATGGCCCGGCGAGGGGGGCCTGAGCAAGAAGCGGACCGGCCGGGGGGGAGAACTTGCGTCAGGCCGCGCCCGCGCCGCCCGCGGCGGGGACCGCGACGCCGGGGAGATCGGCGACGGGCAGGAGCTCGTCGACGTCGACCCAGGCGTGCCCGCCGTCCCGAAGGACGGTGCCGCTCAAGAGGACGGCGCCGCGCGGTACCCCGGTGGTCGTTCGTCGGAGGCGCCGCACGATCGCGTCCGGGATCAAGGCGCTCACGAGGCCGTCTTCGAGGTCGTAGACGACGGGCCACCGGAGGTCCGGGGGGGTGGGTCCGCGTCCGAGCCGCGGGCCCGCCGTGTCGTCGGCCGCGGGCCACCCCGCGATGCGCACGCGCCGACCTTCGAGGGGCTCGAGCTCCGTCGCGGTCACTACGTCGGAGGGGATGCGGTCGGCGACGGTGGTGAGGGGGTGGCCGGAGATGGTGCAGCCCAGCGTGTCCAGCTCGTCCCGGACCACCGACGCGAGCTCGAACGCGCGCCGCCGCACGGCCCGCGGGGAGATGAGGGCGGTGACATCCTTCGGAGGGGCGCGACGCATCCCCGGTCGGGCGCTGCCCGCGCGCCCTCGGTGGGGCCTCAGGTGGCGGTGCAGGACCCGCAGCGCTCCCCGCGTGCGGCCGTCGCCGATCGCGTCCAGGGCTCCGGCCGCGATGAGGACGTCCACCTCGTCGTCTCCGGCGGGGACGCGCTCCAGGAAGTCCGCGAGGGACGTGAACGGAGCGTCCTCCCGGGCGGTCACGATGGACGCAGCGAGCTCGTCGCGGATGCCGCGCACCCGCTCGAGACCGATCCGGACCACGCCGTCGTGGCCGTGGGTGTCGAGTCGACCCTCCTGCACGCACGGCCCCAGCAGGGTGAGGCCCGCGCGCCGACACGCCGAGGCGTGCACCGATCGGGGCCACGCGCCTCCGTCCGTCGACAGGACCGCGGCCCAGAACGCGGCGGGCGCCGACCGACGGAGGATCAGGGCGCGGAGGGCGGCGGTGAGCCGAGGCAGGAGGGCGGCGCAGGAGGGAGCGGCGGGGATCCGCACCGACAGGGAGTCCCAGAGCCGCCCCGCGACGGCCGCCGAGAGGCCGCCCGCGATCGCGCCCTCCACGAAGCGTCGGCGCATGCGCGCCCGCTGTGCGGGATCGGCTCCGGGGAGGAGGGCGCGTCGGAGGCGGTCGGCGGTGTCTTCGGTGAGGCCGCCGACCCGCGCCGCCTCCGCCACGCGGTCCTCGCGGCAGTCCGCGCGCGGGACGCCGAGGCACGCCTCCACGAGGGCTTCGAAGCTGGTGGGCGGGGACCGCCGGAGGGCGGCGCGAACGACGGGCTCCTCCAGCAACGGCACCCCCACCAGCTCGCCCGCCCCGAGGGACTCGAGGGGTCCGAAGCGACCCACGAGGACCTCGGGCGACGGGGTGGTGGCCTCGTCGAGGAGGGCGGCGCGCTTCGACGGTCCGTCCGCAGCCTCCGTCTCTTCCCGGAGGCGCGCCAGGGTGCGGAGGGCGACGGTGGCGCCGCGCTCGATCGGCATGCTGAATACCAGCAGCCCGCGCGACTCCGCGGCGGCGCGATCCCACTGGGCGGTCAGCACGCCGTCGGTCGTCTCGAGGGCGACGCGATCCCGCAGAGGTCCGCCTGCGACCACGGCGCCGGTGCCCGGGACGAGGCGGATCGGCACGCCGTTCAGGCGCACGGCGGAGCGGAGGACGCGCTCCCAGGGTCGCTCGTCGAGCCCCGCCCCCTTCAGCCGCGGGTGCTTCGCGACCAGCTCGTCCGGCCCCTCTCCGCGCCAGTCCGGGGGGAGGATGTCGAGGACGCGCTCGCAGTCGTCCGCGCGCAGGGCGAGGGTGCGCGCGACGTCCCGCACCGCGTCGCGCAGGGACCATCTCACGAGGGCCCCGGGGCGGCCGACCCGGGCCTCCCCGCGGACTTCGTGGAGGCGGCCGACGAGGCGGATCCGTCCGCCGTCGGGGGGGCTCAGATCGAGGCGCAGTCCGCTCCCCGCGGACGGGTTGCACAGGGGGGCGAACGGGAGCCGGTGGGCGAGCGGATCGACGGGGGCGAGGTCGAGGCAGAAGGCGACTGCGGAGCCGGTGACGGAGGGCGTGGGCTCCACGGGGATCCCCGAGCGTCGGGCGTGGGCAGCGAGGTCTGCGGCGAGCAGCATCGCGTCGGCTCGGGCCGGGGTGCCCAGGACCTTCAGCTCCCGTTCGAGGCGGGCGCTCACGTGGGTGGGTGGGGGCGTCCCCCAGCGCGTCGCCGCGCCCGCCCGGACGCGAGCGTGCAGCAGGGCGGGGGCGGCGGGATCGGAGCCCGCGTCGACGAGATCGCCCACCCGACAGTCGCGGGCCACGTCCACGGCCCGCGCGACCGCGTCGAGGCGCTTGCTGAAGGACGCTCGCATGGCGGCCTCGTCGAGCATCCAGCCCCGGTCGGCGGCCATCTCGTGGCCCTCGACGCGGGGGAAGGGGCGGCGCGCGTGGACCGCCACGAGCAGCTTCTGGAAGGGGCGTTCGCTGGGGTCGCCCAGCTGCACGGCGGCGACGGCCACCGCGGGTACGCCCAGCGCCTCGGCCTCGGCCGCGAGGCGCTGCCACCTCGTGCCCGCGCGGAGTTCTGCGAGGAGATACTCCGCGCCGCGCGCGCGCTTCACGGCGCGGATGAGCGAGATGTCGGGGCTGAGGATCCAGACGCTGTCCGGCAGCGACTCCAGGGCGGTGTTCAGGGGTGCGCGAGGGGCCGCCTTGCGGGCGCTGATCAGCCGACAGATCGCGGCGTAGCCGGACGGGTCCCGGGCCAGGAGCACGGCGCGCCCCGTCCCGATCGACCGGGGCATGGCCGGGTCCGGCAGGGCCGCTCCCACGATCGCGTGGAGTCCGTGGACCTTCGCCGCGGCGAGGAACTCGGGGACCCCGTAGACGCCTTCGACATCGGTGATCGCGAGCGCCTCGACCCCCCGCCGCGCTGCCGCCGAGCACAGCGCCGCCGGCGACGGTGTGGAGCGGCCGAACGAGTAGAACGAGTGGGAGTGGAGGTGGGCGATCGCCATGGACTACTGAACATTTGTACAGGCCTTGCGCGCTTCGATCAACGGCGATCGACTGCGCTCGACGATCGGTGGGTCGAGACGATCACCGGTCGCCGAAACGGCTCGTTTCGGGCCGTCGTGATCGCCTGGACGCTCACCGGTCGCCGAAACGGCCCGTTTCGCCCCGTCGTGATCGACGCCATGCGTTCACTGCACGGTCGTCGCCCGTGACTCAGCCGCAGTCGTAGGCGACGACGATGCGGCTCACGTCCGTCCCCCCGGAGCAGTCCGTCGCGGTGACCTCGATCTCCACCGTGTTGCGGGGGACCGGGTTGCTGCAGCCGGGCGCCGGGGGCGCGAGCTCGACCCCGACCTCGGGCCCCGTCGAGGACTCGAGCGTCGCCTCGCCCGAAACGATCTCCCAGGTCACGTCGAAGAGATCGCCGTCCGGATCGCTCGTGCCGAGGGCGTCGACCACGACGTCGATCGGGTCGCAGGACAGCCAGCACGCGGTGGGGATCCGTCGCACGTACATGTCCTCCGTGTGGACCACGATCGGATCCGCGTTGACCGTCTTCGGCTCCAGATCGAGGGGCAGGAGCACCGGCGCCGACACCTGCTCGCCGTCGTCCACCACCAGTTGGGCGAGGTACTCGCCCGGCAAGTCGGCGTAGAAGACCGGCGTCGGGGACGTGGAGTCGACGAAGGCGCTCTCGCCCAGCGGCGTCCGGCTGCCGAAGGGGGCGAGGAGGAGGTCCCAGCGGTACGCCAGGGGGTCACCGTCCGGGTCGATCGACCCCGTCCCGTCGAGGGCGACCGTCGAGCAGGACGCCCCCGCCGTGAGCTCCGGCACCGCCCACGGCGTCTGGTTCGTGCTGTGCACCAGCACTTCGACGAAGTCCGGAGCGCTCGAGCCCGCGTCCGCCGCCACGATGAGCGAGAGCAGGTAACGACCGGGACGATCCGGGGTGAAGCACGCCTCCGGCCCGTCCACCACCAGGAACGCGTCGTCGATGATGGACCCGGGCGGCCGGATCGCGACCGCCCACTCGAACGACAGCGGCCGCCCGCGGGGATCCGAGGACCGCGACCCGTCGAGGCATACGAGGTCGCCCTCCACGCCGCCCGTGTCGGGGCCCGCGTCGGCCACGGGGATCGTGTCGTCGGGCGTGGCGAGGACCGTCACGTAGGCCGTGTAGGAAGCCGCGCCGTCCGGGTCCACGACCTGCACCGCGAACACGTACACGCCCGGCACGTCGACCTCGACCTCCGTGAGGGCGGCGTTGCGCGAGTCGTTGACCGTGAACGGGTTGCCCGGGAGCGCCGAGTCGGCCGGCGCGTCGGACACGCGCCACTGCCACCGGAGCTCGTCCTCGTCCGGATCGTAGGAGTCCGTGCCGTCCAGCAGGAACGGGGCCCCGAGGGGGGCCTCGCCGGGCCCGCTCGCGAGTGCGACCGGTCGGGAGTTGTTGAAGAAGGGCAGCCCCGCCGGGTCGAGGGGCGTGACCGGGCCGCAACCGGCGACGGCGACGACGAGGCAGAAGAGGAGAGTCCGCATGAAGCCAGCATCCACGAGCGTGTCTCGGGTGTCCCCGGGCGTTTGGTTCCCGGTTCGGCCGAGCTCCGCCGCGCGCGCCGCGAAAAAGCCCCGCAGGGGCTGCTGCTATGATTCCGTCGGTCGTCCGGAGCCTCTCCGGCGTCGAGAGGACTCCGGCGTGTCGAGCCTCCTGGTCACTCACGGGCACCACTTCGGGGTGCGCTACGAGCTGCTTCGCCAGACGTCCATCGGGCGATCGTCGAGCTGCACCATCCAGCTGCTGGACGAGAAGGCGAGCCGGCTGCACGCCTCGATCCTCCGCGAAGACGACGCCTACATCCTGCGCGACGAGGGCTCCTCCAACGGCACCGGCCTGAACGGTCGGCTCCTCCTGGAGCCCCGAACGCTCGAGGCCGGCGACGAGATCGCCATCGGCAACAACCTGCTGCTCTTCGAGCCCGACCTCGAGATCCTGCGCGACCTCGAAGGCGCGGGGTCGGTGGTGCTGGCCGCGCCGGTGGGGGACACCGTGTCCGCGCGCCTGCTCGCCGCCGCCGGAGCCCGCGCCCCCGCCTTCCGGGTCGAGGGGCTGCTGTCGGAGATCGCCGAGATGCTCGGGGGACCGCGCGGCGTGGGCCGGCCCGCGGCCCTCCTCGAGGCCGTCGTGCGAGGCCTCGCCGCCGACCGGGGCGCGCTGCTCGTCGCGCCCACCGGCGGCGAGCCGATGAAGGCCGTGGCGACCTACCCCCACCGGAGCCGCGTCACGATCAACCGCGAGCTCATCCACCAGGTCCTCGAGAGCCGCAATACGATGCTCGCCGACCAGGGCGTGGCGGAGCTCACCGTCCGGGGAGGGCGCTCGCTGATCGAGGCCCGCGGCGGCACCGCGCTGGTCGCGCCCATCGCCCGCGGCGGCCGGGTTCGCGGTGTCTTCTATGCCGACGCCGTCGTCGGCGACGGGTTCCGGGGGCTGCCCCTGGACGTGCTCCACTCCGTCGTCGCCATGGCGTTCGCCCCCCTGCTCACCGGCGACCCCGACGACCTCCGTCCTCCCGGCGCGCCCCCCGAGATCCGGCGCCCGATCACCCGCAGTCCCGCCGCCCAGCGGGTCGTCGAGCGGGCCCGATCGCTGGCCGAGGACCCGTTCCCCATCCTGCTTGTCGGCGAGCCCGGCACCGGCAAGGCCTTCCTCTCCCGGCACATCCACGGCCTCAGCCCCCGCGCCGCGGGCCCCTTCGTGGCCGCGAAATGCGGCGCCCTCGCGGAGGGCGCGGCCGAAGCCGTCCTGTTCGGCAAGGAGGGCCCCGGCGACGACGAGCCCGTCCCCGGCCTC
>CAZEKB010000139.1:0-17017 GCA_964512225.1 uncultured Rickettsiales bacterium
GCAGCGGGCCACGTCGCCATCCCGAAGATGAAGAGGTGCCCGCTCACGAGCCGGGCGGTCCACTCCCAGCTCACGAGCAGGAACAGCGGCCCCAGCACCCCCACCACGGCGGGCAGAGCGAGGCGCCGCGCGAGGGCCATGCACCCCCCGAACAGCAGCATCAGCGACGTCCAGTACAGCGCCAGGAGGCCGGTCACCCAGGTGCCGGCCCCCACCCCGATCACCCACGCCGGGTGCAGCATCAACCCCTCGGGGTTGGCGGCGCCGGGCGCCCCGAACCCGGAGTACGGGTCCCAGTGCAGGACCCGCCCGCGACGGACCGCCAGCTCGCCCAGCTGGGCCGAGTGCAGGCGCGCGTCCCAGTCGTCGCCGCCGCCCAGCCCCGGCCCCTCGTCGACCGGCCGATCCGGGATCCAGTCGGACCGCGACGCGTGCACCGTCAGAGCCAGCGCGAGCAGGGCGAGCAC
This sequence comes from uncultured Rickettsiales bacterium, assembly GCA_964512225.1. Taxonomy (GTDB): domain Bacteria; phylum Myxococcota_A; class UBA796; order UBA9615; family UBA9615; genus CAZEKB01. The sequence goes on from CAZEKB010000139.1 coordinate 468, forward strand.
CAGGAACTCGGCGAGACGTCGGCGAGCGGCCATGGGCTATGTTCGCACCTCCATGAGACGGCTCCTGATCTCCGCGTGCGTCGCCGCCTCGACTCTCGGTGTGGTGTCCGCGTGCGGGGGCAGCCGCGGCGGCGGGGGCAGCGGCGGCGGGGACGACGACGACGGCGCGAGCGACTGCTCCCCGGCGTCCACCGCGACGGGTTCGTTCACCCTCGATCTGCTGTCGTTCGACGTCGACGAGTCGACCGACGAGGGTCTCACGATCGGCCTCACGCACAAGATCGACATCGACTTGTTCGAGGCGGGGTGCATCGCGGGCGCGGACGTCGTGATCCGGCACGAGAACCAGGGCTGCGAGCTCCGCGTCGGCCTTCGCTCCGACGGCTCCGAGCTCGTCCTGGACACCCTCGTCTTCGAGGCCGACAGCTTCTGTCCTCAGTTCCCCGACTCCGTGGAGGGCAGCTGGGTCCTGCAGGACGGGGGCGACGTGGAGGCGTCGGGGCTCCCCGGCCGGCTCGATCTCGACACCGGCACCGAGGAGACCTTCTGCCTGGACGACGCCACCCTGCGGGTCCGAGGCGACGGCGTCCTGGCCCTGGCCGGCGACGGCTCGGAGCGCCCCTTCGCCATCGACATCCGCGTGGACGGCGATCTGCTGAGCACGGGCTCCACCGAGGCGACGTGCGAGGTCCAGGGCGACGACGACGACGCCGTGGGGGACGACGACGACGCCGTGGACGACGACGACGCGGCCGACGGCATCGTCTCCGTTCATCCCGCCGACGGCGCCACCGGTCACTTCGTGCACGAGATCGTGTGGGTCGAGTTCGAGGAGCCGCCCGGCGACGCGTCCATCACCCTCGAGGGTCCCTCCGGCGCCGCCGACGGCACCTCGTCGTGGATCACGCCCCGTCGCCTGAAGTTCGCACCGCACCGCATCTGGGGGGGATGGGGCGTGACCTACGGCAGCAACTACGACGCCACGGTCCAGTGGGACGGCGGCAGCCACAGCTGGGAGTTCCAGACCTCGGCGGACGGGAGCGACCCCGACTTCGGCACCGTGACCGGACAGACGTACCTCGTCGCCCCCGCGACCGGAGCCGTCATCGCCCCCGCGTCGTCCCAGTCGCTCGTCGCGCAGCTCGACGTGGAGATGCTCGTGCGCGTGGACGCGATGGGCATCTTCGGCCCCGTCCTGCTCGGCGCCCCCCGGGACACGGACGGGACCCAGAACGAGTGCAGCCCGAGCTTCGAGCTGAACGGCCAGCCGGGGATCGGGTCGTGGTTCGAGACCGACCCCGTCGACGTGCCCTGGCTCACGACGGTGCCGGGCTTCGGCGATCTGGACCTGACGCTCCGCGACCTCGTGCTCAGCGGCTGGCTCGACGACAGGGTGGGCGTCGTGGACGAGATCGTCGAGGGCCAGATGTCGTTCACGCTCGACCTGCGCGACCTCGGCTTCGGGTCCTGCGCGGACGTCGCCGGCCTGCTGTCGCTCGAGTGCATGCTCTGCCCCCACGACCCGGGGGAGGAGGAGTGCGTGCTGGTTCAGGTGCTCGACATGGAGTCCGCACGGCTCCCGAGCACGCCCGTCGAGGTGGTCACCCCGGCCGACATCGCGAACGACGGCAGCTGCAACTGACCAGGAGCAGGGCCCACCACCCCGAAGGGCTCGCCGGGGCCGCGTCGCAGGCGCACGCAGCGGGCTCGACGAGGTGCTCGGGCTCGTAGGTCTCCACGGCCTCGCGGCAGGCCTCGTCGCCACCCCGGAACGTCCCGTACCCCTCGTCGCAGGTGCACACGCGAGCGCCGCCGAGCATCGTGCAGGTGCCGTGGGGACCGCAGAAGTTCTCCCTGCAGGGGCGCTCGGTGCCCGCGGGGTCGTGGTCCAGGGGCACGCACACGACGGTGCGATCGCCGTCCATCCCGACGGGCCCGAGGGTCCCGCCGTGGATCGCCGGGCACACGCACCCCTCGCTCCCGTCGGCGGATACGGCGCAGAGGCCGCCCACGCCGCAGTAGGTGTCGGCGCAGGGCACCGGGTCCGCGGCCCCGATGCAGACCTCCACGTCGGGGCGACCGGAGAGGTCGAGGGTCGCGGAGACGTCGGGCCCGTCGGTCGGTGAGAACCCCGCGTCGGCGGTCATCTCCCAGCCCGACGCCCAGGTCCGCAGCCGCGTGACGTAGCGGTGGTCCGACAGCAGCCGCTCCAGCGCGAGCACCTCCTCGTCGGTGACGAGCCGCTGCCCGTCCGGGGCCGACACGAAGATCCCCGCGGGATCGAAGGAGCCCCGGACGTCGTCCACGGGGCCGGCGAGCTCCGTCACGAAGGCGCGGCCCCCCGCCTCGTCGATCCGGAACCGCGAGACTGCTTCACGGTTGATTGTTCCCTGCCCGAAGACCGACGGCGTCCAGCGCACTTCGTCCGCGTGCACCTCCAGCGACTCCCAGCCCGTGGGCTCGAAGCGCGACTCGCCGAACACGTGGACGAGGACCTCCATCTCGGGGTCGGCGGCCACCCCCGTGAGGGCGAGGGGGATCATCGGCTCGTCGCCCGGGTAGACGATCCGCAGGGGCGGGATCTGCAGCCCCTCGCCCTCGCCGTTGAGCTTGACCCCGAGGAAACGCAGCCCGTCGGCCACGTAGTCGGCGATCGGGGGCTCCATGGCGGAGGTGACGAGGTAGTCGTTGGCGCGGAGCCAGTCCACGAGGGCGTCGGCGTCGGACGCGGCGATGAGCTCGGTCTCGAAGGGACCGACCGTTCGGGACATGACCACGGACACGGACCCGTCCGAGAGCGAGTAGGAGGCCGGGGGAGACATCAGGACGCTCTCGCTCATGCCGGGCAGCCTCGGAGGCCGGGGGGCGCGGGTGCACTTGGTGTCGGGCGGCACGTGACCGACGGCGGTGAGGCTGCTCACGACGGCCGGGATCACCGCGCTCCCCACCTCCAGCTCGAGCACGTCCGGCACCGGCAGGACCCACGAGAACTCCTCGGGGGAGCCGGTGTAGTCGATGTCGACGGTCGCCGTGACGGTCCCTTCGCCGGGCACCTCGAAGAGGATGCGCTCGCCGCTCTGATCGACCGGGATGGGGCGGACGCCGCTGCAGAAGAGGCCGCCGCAGGCGACGGCGGGGGCGGGGATCGCGAGCGTGAGGACGCACGCAGCAGCAGCAGCGAGGGAGATGGGGTGGACAGTCATTGTCCGAGCCTCCTTCTTGGAGCTGTCTGTTCCAACCGGCCCCCGCCCTCGAGGGAAAAAACCCGTTCGGGATCTCCTACACTCCCCGTCCCGCGCGCCCCCGCGTGGTCGGAGATCCCATGTCGCGTCACATCCTCGCCATCGATCAGGGCACCACCGGCACCACCGTCCTCGTCCTCGACGATCGCCTCCGAGTGCTGGCGAAGGTGAACAAGGAGTTCCCCCAGATCTACCCGCGACCCGGCTGGGTCGAGCACGACCCGGAGGACATCTGGGCCACCACGCAGGCGACGATCGCGGGGGCGCTCGCCCAGGCGGGCCTCGACGCGTCCTCGGTCTCGGGCATCGGCATCACCAATCAGCGCGAGACGACTGTCGTGTGGCGCCGTCGGGACGGCAAGCCCGTGCACAACGCCATCGTCTGGCAGTGTCGACGCACCGCCGACTTCTGCGCGGGCATGAAGGAGCGAGGCCTCGAGGCCACGTTCCGCACGAAGACCGGGCTGGTCCTCGACCCCTACTTCTCGGGGACCAAGATCCGCTGGATCCTCGACCACGTGGACGGCGCCCGGGACGCGGCCGAGGGCGGCGAGCTGGCCTTCGGGACCATCGACAGCTTCCTCGTGTGGCGGCTCTCCGGGGGCACGGCGCACGTCACCGATGTCTCGAACGCGTCGCGCACCCTCGCGATGGATCTGCGCTCGCTGGCGTGGGACGACGAGCTGCTCGACGGCCTCGGCGTGCCCCGATCCGTGCTCCCCGAGATCCGCTCCAGCTCGGAGGTCTACGGACACACCAAGGGCCTCGGCGTCCTCCCCGACGGCATCCCGATCGCGGGCATGGCGGGCGACCAGCAGGCCGCGCTCTTCGGGCAGGTCTGCTTCGAGACCGGCGAAGCGAAGTGCACGTTCGGGACCGGCGCGTTCCTGCTCATGAACACCGGCTCGGAGCCCGTCGCGTCGGACCGGGGCATGCTCACGACGGTCGCCTGGAAGGTCGGCGACGAGGTCGACTACGCCCTGGAGGGCTCGGCGTTCATCGCGGGCGCGGCCGTCCAGTGGCTGCGCGACGGCCTCGGCCTCATCCAGTCGGCGAGCGAGATCGAGCGGCTCGCGGCCAGCGTCCCGAGCTCGGCGGGCGTCGTGTTCGTGCCCGCCCTCACCGGCCTCGGCGCCCCCCACTGGCGGCCGGACGCGCGGGGCGTGATCGTCGGGCTCGACCGCGGCATCACGAAGGCCCACATCGCCCGGGCGACGCTGGAGGGGATCGCCCTGCAGAACGCGGACATCCTGGGCGCGATGGAGGCCGACTCCGGGGTGAAGCTCTCGGCCCTGAAGGTCGACGGCGGCGCCGCGGCGAACGACCTCCTCATGCAGTTCCAGGCGGACGTGCTCGACGTGCCGATCGTGCGCCCGACCATGCTCGAGACCACCGCGCTCGGCGCCGGGCTCCTGGCGGGCTTGGCCACCGGGGTGTGGTCCTCTCGGAACGAGGCGAAGTCCGCGTGGCGCGAAGACCGTCGGTTCGACCCCTCGATGACGACGACCGACCGCGACGAGCACCTCGCCCGCTGGCACTCGGCCGTGGAGCGCGCGTGAGCTCGAAGGGTGCGATCGCCGTCGCGATCGCCGGGGTCCTGATCGGGGCCGCGATCTTCGTGATGCGGGGGGGCGAAGACCCGCTCCCGACGCCGCTCGCCGAGTCGCCCCCGCAGGTCCTCCCGCCGGGAGCCCCGGGCCCCGGCGCGTCGACGACCCCGCGGGCCGAGGCCGCGCAGCCGCCCACGCCCGTCGCGCTCGACCCCGAGACCCCGGAGGACGACCCCCTCGACGAAGCCCCGACCCCCGACGAGCTCCTTCAGCGACCGGATCCCGACGCGCCGCCGCTCACGGACGCGGCCGCCGCCGAGCCCGACATGCGCGAGCTGGAGGGCGGAGTGGCCGACTACGACGCCCCCACGGAGGCCAAGCAGCGGTTTCGGACGTTCGAGCTGGCGGCGATCGCGCGGCGGCCCCTCACGCCCGAGAAGTGGCGGGAGATCCAGGGCGACAGCGGCGACGAGACCCTCGCCGTCCTCCGGCGGGCCAAGCAGCTGACGGACGCGGGCGAGCCCGAGGCGGCCAAGGAGCTCATGGAGGAGTGGCAGCGTCTGACCTCGCTCTATCGCAACGAGGCCTACGGACGAGGGCAGGTGCTGGTAAACGAGTGAGGTGACCCTTCGCCTCCTCGCGCTGCTCCTGGCGCCCGCCGTGGCCTGCGTCGTCGAGCCCGCGCCGAGCGACGACGACGACGCGATCCCGAACGACGACGACGACGACGACGCGGCGCCCGTGGAGGGGTTCGCGTTCGAGGACCGGACCGCGGCCTGGGGCGTCGACTTCGACCCCGCGCCGTCGCCGGACACACCCCAGAGCAAGGAGGAGGCGGGCGGCATCGAGGGCGACTGGGTGATGGGCGGCGGCGGCGTGCTCGACGACCTCGACGGCGACGGCCTCCTGGACCTCTTCGCCACCGCGCCGTTCGCCCCCAACCGGCTGTATCGCGGCACCGGCGGGCCCTTCGAGCTCGTCGCCGACTCCGGCCTGGAGGGTGGGGACTGGACCTTCGGGGCCGTCTCCGTGGACCTCGACGCGGACGGGCTGCGCGACCTCCTCGTGCTCGCCGACCACGACGTCCTGCACTTCCACAACGACGGCGACATGGTCTTCAGAAACCGGGGCGCGCTCGTGACGCTGCCCGAGATGGAGCGGCCCGCAGGCGTCGCGATCGCGGACGTGGACGGCGACGGCAACCTGGACATGCACGTGTGCGTGATCGGCCGCGAGGTGGAGCTCGTGCCCATGCCGGGCATCGACCGGGTCCTGCGGGGCCTCGGGGGCGGCGACTTCGAGGACGTGTCGGAGGGGTTCGCGACCGCCGAGGAGCGCACCGGGCAGTGCTTCCAGTCCAACTGGTTCGACCTCGACGGCGACGGTGTCCTCGAGCTGCACGTCGCCAACGACTACAACAACCAGGGCCCGCCCCCGCGGATCTTCCGCCGCGCGGGCGACGACCCGTGGGTGATGGAGGAGATCGCGGAGGCGCTGGGCGGCGCCCCGATGATCAACTCGATGGGCTCTGCCGTGGGCGATCTGAACGGCGACGGGGCGCCCGAGATCGCGATCTCGGACGTCGAGCACCGGGTCCTGCTGGAGTCGTACGACCCGACCACGGGCTCGCTGGTCGACGTCACGCTGCCCTGGGGGGCCACGGTGCCCGAGCCCGCGGGCCGGGACGCCTCCTGGGCCATGGAGATGCTCGACGTGGACGACGACGGTCGCCTCGATCTGCTCACCGCCTGGGGATACCCGCACTACGTGCAGCGCGAGGACTGGACGCCCCAGGTCGCCACCGTGTGGAGGAACGGCCCCGACGGGCGCCTGGAGCACCACGACCTGCCCTGCGAGGCCGAGTCCTGGTCGCGGCGGGCCGTGCTCCCGGGCGACATCGACCGCGACGGGTCCACCGATCTCGTCGTCACCAGCAACATCGGGCCGTGGTGCGTCCTTCGGGGATCCGAGGGCAACGGGCGCCTCGAGGTCACGGTCGGCGGGGGGCCCGGGAACCCCGACGGGCTGGGCGCGCTCGTGGAGGTGTCCTACCCGCGGAGGGGGGACGAAGTGCACTTGCAGAGGCGTCGCGTCGCCACCGGAAACAGCGGGCTGCACAGCGCCACGGAACCCCTCGCCCGGGTCGGGACGGGGGCGGCGTCCACCGTCGACGTCGTCGTCACGTGGCCGGACGGGGAGCAGGCCCGCCTCGTCGATGTGCCCGCCGACGGTCGGGTCCACGTCCCGCGGCCTTGACCCGTTCCGGGCGGGGATCCATCCTCCTGCGATGCCCCTCTTTGCGCCGCTCGGGCGCCTCCCCGTCGTCGCCGTCCTGCTGCTCTGTGCGGCGCTCGCGACTCCCCCCGCCGCCTCGGCTGCCCGCAGCGCCGGGAGTCTCCAGCGCGAGCTGGCGGCGATCGGCGAGGGCGCCATGTCCGCCCTCGTCAACATCCAACCGATCACGGAGACCTTCACCCGCGGCGAGCGACGCAAGCGCGCCTCCGTGGGCAGCGGCTTCCTGATCAACCTCGACGGCTACATCGTCACGAACCACCACGTGGCCGGGCGGGCCAAGCAGCTGATGGTCACCCTCTCCAACAAGGAGCGGGTCGAGGCGGAGCTGGTGGGGGAGGACCCGTCCACGGACCTCGCGGTCATCCGCATCGACCCCGAGCTGGTGAAGGAGTACGGCCTGGTCCCGCTCCGCTGGGGCACGTCCGCGGACCTGGCCGTGGGGCAGTTCGTGCTCGCGCTCGGCTCCCCGCTGGCCCTCGCGCGGACGATGACCTTCGGCGTCGTCTCCAACAAGGATCGCTACCTGCCCGACGGCATGTCGCTGCCCACGGGCGAGCGCACCGGCGCCTTCAACACGTGGATCCAGACCGACGCGGCGATCAACCCCGGCAACTCCGGGGGCCCCCTGATCGACCTCGACGGGCGCGTCGTGGGGGTCAACGCGCGGGGCGCCAGCTTCGCGGACAACATCGGGTTCGCCATCCCGGCGGACGTCGCCCAGCGCGTCGCCCGGGACCTGATCGACCACGGCGAAGTCAAGCGCTCCTACGCGGGCATCACCTTCCAGCCGCTCAAGGACTGGGAGGAGCTGTTCGGGCTGGACGAAGCCGTGGGCGTGCTCGTGGCGTCGGTCGAGCCCGGCTCCCCGGCCGCGGGCGCGGGGCTCGAGGCGGGGGACCTCATGCTGTCCTACGGCGACATGGAGCTCACCGTCCGGTTCGACGAGGAGCTTCCGCCCCTGCACGCCGCCATCGCGGACACGCCGATCGGCACCGAGGTCGGCATCCGCCTGCTGCGGCGGGGGGAGGAGAAGAGCGTCGAGCTCACGACCACCGAGACCGGCAAGCTGATGGGCGAGCGCCACGAGGCCGAGATCTGGGGCTTCACCGTCAAGGACATCACCGTGCAGATGTCCTACGACCTCGAGCTCGACTCGGAGGACGGCGTGATCATCGAGGGCGTCCGCGTCGGCGGTCCGGCCCACCGGGGCAAGCTGGCGCGGGGGTGGGTCCTCGAGGAGATCAGCGGCGAAGCGGTCGTCGATCTGGAGGGCTTCAAGGCGCTGTACGACAAGCTCGCGACGGACCGCCGCGACGTGCTCTTCCAGGTCCGGGCCTACGACTCCGTCAAGCTCGTGCTCGTGAAGCCCGAGGACGAGGGGGGCACGCGATGAACCGCTTCGCCCTCCTCGTCTGCATCGCCCTGTCGAGCCTCCTGCTGCTCCCCGTCGCCGACGCGAAGCCGCGCAAGAAGCGGGGCAAGCGCGCCCGCGCCATCGACGTCCCCACCTTCTACGAGCGGGAGAGCAGGACGATCGCGACCGTCGAGTTCGTGCAGGAGTACAGCGCCGGGGGCTCCCGTCGCCAGACCCGCGGATACACGGACGGCGCGGTCATCAGCGAGGACGGGCTGGTCCTGATCTCGGGGCGGGTCCGGTTCCCCCAGGCAGGCTCGGGTCGCCTGTCGGGCGGCACGCTCCCGGACCTGTCGCAGTTCCGGCTCTACTTCGCCGACGGCCGCGAATACGAGGCGGTCGTCGTCGCGTTCGACAACGACCTCAACCTCGGGGTCATCCGGATCACCGACGAAGCGCCGAAGGGCGGGCACCCCCACGTGACGTTCCGGACGGGGTTCGTCCCCGAGATCGGGCAGAGCCTGCGGTCGCTCACGCTGTACGGGCGGGACTACGGTCGCAAGCCCGTGTTCTCGCCGGTGGGCGTCAACGCGATCATCGAGAAGCCCCAGGACGTGTGGTCGCTCGGGGGAGCGAGCACCAGCCTGCTCGGAGCGCCGCTGTGGGACCGGGCCGGGCGCGTCGTGGGCGTGGTGGCGCAGGTGCCCACGTCGCCCTGGGCGGGTCGCCAGGTGGTGCCCGACCTCACGGGCGCGGTCGGGCTCTCCTACGACCGGTTCGCGACCTTCCTCGAGACCGCCCGCAAGCGCGCCGACGAGCCCGTCGAGAAGACCGACGCGAAGGCCGTCGCCCAGGAAGAGAACGACCCCGACGCGGGCTGGTTGGGCATCGAGATGCAGCCCCTCGGCAAGGAGCTCGCGGAGCACCTCGGGGTGTCCGAGGGGGGGGGCGTCATCGTATCGCGCGTCATCCCCGACTCCGCCGCCGAGGCCGCGGGGCTCGAGCTGCTCGACATCCTCGTGAAGATGGACGGGGAGCGCATCGCCGTGCAGGAGCGCAGCGATCTGCCGGTGTTCGCCCAGGCCCTGCGGGACCGCAAGGCGGGCGTGGAGGTGGTCTTCACCCGGGAGAAGCCGGGCGTGGGCACCGACGAGATCACCGCGACCCTCTTGCGTGCGCCCAAGAGCGAGCTGCAGGCCGAGCGCCGCACCGACGACGACTTCGAGTTCGGGGTCCGCGAGATCACGCTCGACGTGAAGCTCGGTCAGCGCCTGCCGGACGTCGAAGGCGTGGTCGTCGACGCCGTGGAGCGCGCGGGCTGGGCGGGCCTCGCCAAGCTGCCCGTGGGGGTGATCCTCCAGCGCATCAACGAGCACGACGTCACGGACCTGGAGTCGTTCGAGAAGGCCATGGCCCAGGTGAAGGAGGAGAAGCCCGAGAAGGTGCTCCTCTTCATCCGGTACCGCCGCAGCACGCAGTTCCACGTCGCCGAGCCCGATTGGGAAGAGGCCGGGGACTGATGTCCCTCCCCCTCGATCGGGGCCCCGAGGCGTTCGTCGCCGCCTACGCGGAGCACGCCCGCGGCCTGCGCACGGCGTCGGCGGAGGCCTACTGGGGCTTCACGGCCGAGGGGCGGCCCGAAGCGCAGGCGGAGGTCGAGCGGCTGGAGACCGAGCTCTCCGACCTGCACGCCGAGCCCGCGCCGTTCGCCGCGCTGTCGGCCTGGGCGGAGGCGCCGACGGGCGACGCGCTGGTCGATCGGCAGGTGGAGCTGATCCGCATCGATTACCGGGGGATGCAGGTCGACCGGGAGCTGCGGACCGAGCTGATCAAGCGATCGCTCGCCATCGAGGAGGTCTGCTCGACCTACCGGGCGACCCTCGACGGCGTCCGCACCACCAGCAACGGTCTGGACCGCGTCCTCATCTCCGAGACCGACGACGGCCGGCGCAGGCGGGCGTGGGAGGCCACGCGCGAGGTCGGACGCGCCGTCGAAGGGCGGGTCCGCGAGCTCGTGAAGCTGCGCAACGAGCAGGCGAGGCGGCTGGGCTTCGAGGACTACTTCGCCCTCGCGCTCGACGACCAGGAGATGGAAGGCGACGGTCTCTTCGCCGTGCTGGACGACCTGCGCGAGCGCACCGAGGCGCCCTGGGCCGAGCGCAAGGCGAAGATCGACGCCGAGTTCGGGGCCCTGCGAGGCAAGTCCCCGGACGCGCTCATGCCCTGGGACTACCCCGATCGCTTCCTGCAGTCGATCCCGCGGGCGGACCCGGGCCGCTCCACCGACGCGTGGTTCTCCATGCGCGGCATCGAGCGGTACGCGAAGGGCTTCTTCCGGGGCATCGGGCTGCCGATCGACGCGCTGTGGGAGCAGTCGGACATGTACCCGCGCGACGGCAAGTACCCCCACGCCTACTGCATCGGCATCGACAACCCGGGCCGGGTGCGGGTGCTGTGCAACCTCGACGCGACCACGCGGTGGATGGAGACGACGCTCCACGAGTTCGGGCACGCGGTCTACAACGCCGGGATCGACCCGGGCCTGCCCTACCTGCTGCGGGACGCCGCCCACACGTTCATGACCGAAGCGGTGGCGATGTTCTTCGGGCGACTCGCCCGGGACGAGCGCTGGCTCCGCGACGTCGTGGGCGTGGACGGAGACCTCGCGGCCGCCGCGGGCGAGGCCCTCGCGGAGTCGCAGATGGTGTTCGTGCGGTGGGCGCTGACGGTCACGTACTTCGAGCGTTCGATGTACGCGGACCCGGATCAGGACCTCGACGCCCGCTGGTGGGAGCTGTCCGAGTCGCTCCAGGGGCTCCGCCGGCCGTCGGACCACGCCGGGGGCGACTGGGCGAGCAAGGTCCACGTGGCCTGCTACCCGGCCTACTACCAGAACTACGTCCTCGGGGAGCTGCTCGCGTCGCAGTTCGGCGCCGCGCTCGCGGGCGAGCTCGGGGGGGCGCCGACCGAGCTGGACCTGGTGGGCAAGCCCGCGGTGGGCGCGTTCTTCGAGCGCCTCTTCGCCGAGGGCATGCGACGCTCGTGGGAGTCCGCCGTGGAGCACCACACCGGCGCTCCCCTGAACCCCCGGCACTGGGTGGCGCAGTTCGGCGCGGAGGCCTGACGTGGAAGACCCCTTCGGAGGATTCACCGGACCCGGGATCGGCATCATCGCCGCGGTCCTCGGCTTCAATCTCTTCTGTCTGCTGCTGTGGTTCGTGATCACGCCGCTCAAGCGCAGTCACGAGACGAACCTGCGGCGGGTCGAGACCTTCCTGACGCTCCTGGAGCGGACCCGCGCGGACCTCGACGACGAGGACGAGGACCTCGACAAGGCGGTCGCCGGGCTCACCGTCCTGCTCGAGAAGGGCCGCGATCTGGGCCCGCTGTGGGGCCGCAAGCACCTCGGCTCCGCCCGCCTCGGCATCGCGGGGATGGCCGAGTCGTGGCCGGAGCTGGCGGGGGAGGTCCACCGACGGATGCAGCTGAACGCCCAGCCGAACTAGGGCTAGGATCGCGTCATGCGGCTGTGGGGGCTGATCCCGGCGATCCTCCTGGCGGCGCCCTCGGCGGCGTCCGCGGACGAGCACGATCTCTCCGACCTCGAGACCTTCCGAGGGGTGGCGCGCAGCTGCTACGGCGAGACGGGTTCGACGGCCGCGGGCGACCTCGTGGTGCAGGTCCACGTCGCGTTCAACGGGCTCGTCGCCGGGGCGCAGATGGAGTCGCGGTCCTTCGACGACGAGCACCTCGTCGCCTGCGTCCTCTCCATGTTCCTGGACCGGTCGCTGTTCCGGCACCCCGGGGGCGCGATGCACGTCGACTACCTGAAGTTCCGCTTCGGCCCGACGTCGCCCGCCGGACTCCTCTTCCTCGGCTCCGGCCCCACCCCGGAGGGCTCGGGGGAGCTCGCCGAGCAGGCGATCGTGCGCGTCGCCGAGAACCACCTCGACCCCCTGAGGTGGTGCTGGCGCAACGAGCTCCGCGCCCACCCCGGGCTGTCGATCGACCTCGACGCGCGGTTCCTCATCAACGACGACGGCGCCGTCCGATGGGCGTCCGCGAAGCCGATGGACGGCAGCGCCACCCTGCCCGCCCTCGAGGCCTGCGCCGTGGACACGATGCGCTCCATGCTGTTCCCGCGCCCCCGGCCGTATCGCGCGGCGCAGGTCGACTTCCCGCTCCGACTGCGCCCCGACGGCACGGTGACCGGGGAGCCCGTCGGTCGACGCTTCGACATCCGCACGCAGCCGGGCTTCCTCACGGAGGGCGCCATCGATCGCACCGTCGAGCCCGCGCTCGACGCGGTGGCGTCGTGCTACCGCCACGCCCTGCGCCGGAACGCGCAGGTCGAGGGCCGCATCGTCGTGGACTTCCTCGTGGAGACGGACGGCCGCACCGAGTACGTGTCCGCGACGCCGGACGTGGACATGGTGTCCAGCCCGTACCTCGAGGCGTGCCTCGTGGAGGTCATCGACGGCCTCGACTTCCCCCACCCGAACTACGGCGGGGTCGTGCAGGTGCGGTATCCGTTCCGGTTCGAGCGCCCCGCCACCGCCATCGCCAAGCCGCGCTGAGGAGCCATGTTCCACCACGTCGTCACGTTCCGGCTGAAGGACCCGTCCACCGTCGAGGCCACCGCGGCCAGGCTCCGCGCCATGTCCGGGCGGGTGCCGTCCCTGCGCTCGATCGAGGTCGGTGTCGACCAGCTCCGGACCCCCCGGGCCGTGCACATCGCGCTCATCACGCGGTTCGACGACGAGGCGGGCTACCGGGCGTACGCCGTGGACCCGATCCACAAGGAGGTCCTGGCCCACATGGGGACGGTCGTGGAGACCGCGGCGGTCGTCGACTGGGAGGACTGAAGGCCGCCGTCAGTGGCCCGCTTCGACGGCGCCGCGCCTCACCAGCCGCGCCAGCTCGTCGAGCAGGGCCTGGACGTCGTCCGGCACGTGGGTGCCCCCGCTCCCGGTGTACTCGACGAGCGCGTACCACTCGAGCAGCGACAACGCCTTCGCCGCGAACGGGCCGGCCGGGGCCGCTCGGACCGCGGCCTCCAGGTAGATCTCGGGGCTGCTGAGCCACGACGACCGTCCCGTGTGGGACTCGCACACCCCCAGCAGGTAGTAGGCCTCGCTCAGCTCGGTCGACGAGGCCCGGTTCCGGTCGACGTAGTCGTGGAGCAGGGCCGACGCCCGGGTGTAGTGGATCAGGCCCGCGCGGTCGATCCCGAACTCCGTCCGCGCGCCCGCCTCGGCGCTCAGGAAGCGGGCCTCTTCGAGCTGGGCGGCGGCCTCCGTGGGGAGCGGCCGCGCCTGCAGCTCGGTCAGGGAGTCGATCCACCCCCGGAGGTCGGCGCGCACGTGCTCCGGAAGGGTCTCGACCGCCGAGAGCTCGGCGAGCACGGCCTTGGGGCGCTCGAGGTCCCCCACGACGCGCACGGCGAGCACGATGTAGGCCGTAACGGTCCACAGCTGCAGCACCCCCGAGGCCTTCGAGTCGTCCTTGCGAAGGAGCTCTTCGTAGGTCGTGAGGGCCGACGTGAACTTGCGCGTCACCGTCTCGAGCCGCGCGCGCTGCTCGAGCTCGAGCGAGGCCACGTCGACCCGGTCGAGGAGGCGGGCCCCCAGCGCCGAGTCGGGCACGCCGCCCATGCGCGAGTGGCAGGCGACGCAGTGGTCGGTCAGCACCGAGATCCGATCCTGGGCGACGTCGGTTCGACCCCGGAGGAAGTCGCGCTCCGCGGCGCGCACCTCGCGGGCGATCGAGGTCGCGAGGGCCGCGAAGCCCACGTCCCGCGAGCGCCCCAGGTCGGCGAGCGCGTCCGTGTGACGGGAGAGCGCGGCGAGGGAGTCCCGGACGACCAGGGCGTTCGCGGCGTCCCGGAAGGAGTCGGGCTCGTAGGACAGGGGGAGCAGGACGGCGGCCGCGTCGAGCACCCCCGCCATCGTGGCCTTGGTGGCCCCTTCGTCGGGGCCGGAGAGGGCGGGGGAGGCGGGCACCGCGAGGAGGAGGAGGAGGAGGACGGAGGCGACTCGGGTCGGGGGTGTCCACATGCGTCCTGAGCGAGCAATTGCCGTGCCGGCCCCCGATGGGGTGCAGGCCGCCGATCGCCGCGCGAAGCGATCGGCGGTACGTGCCGGCCGACCCAGGCCGGGGCCGCGGGTGTGCGCGCCGGCACAAGCGTCAGTCGTGCAGGCGCCTCAGGATCCGGGCCAGCGGCCGGCGGATGGCGGCCTCGTGAGCGGCGACGTGGCTCGGGTCCCGGGCGGCGAGCACGGCGAGACGACCCCGGGGGATGGAGTTCACCTCGATCACCCACGGGCGCTCGTCGCGATCGACGGCGAAGTCCACGCCCATCTCCACCACGTCCTCGGGGGCCCAGGGGCCGCTGTCCGCCAGCCACTTCGCGACCGCCGCGGCGTCCGCGCGCACGGCCTCCAGGGTGTCGGGGCCCACGACGTCGGCGGCGGCCGTCACCCGGGCGCCGCGCTCGACGCTGACGGTCGGGTCGTCGTCCGAGACCCGCGCCACCGACGGGGGGACGATCCAACCGTCGCCCTCCCGCTGCGCGAGCGCGCGCAGGCACACCCCCGCCACGCCCCGCGGGGGCGGGACCGCGCGCTGGAGGATCCACTCGCCGGGGGCCACGTCCGGCACCGGATCGCCCGCGCGCAGGCGCACCACCCCGTCGCCCAGCGAGCCGTGGCGAGGCTTCAGGAAGGCCTCGTCCCACTCGCCGAGCCGGGCCTCGAACATGCGCGCGTCGAGCTCCATGGCGGGCATCTCCACCACCGGCCCGAGGGCGTGCTGGGTCACGAGCTTGTCGGCGGCGAGGTCGGAGAAGGCGAGCGCGTTGACGATCGGGATGGGCTGCGGAGCGGCCCGAAGCCCGGCGAGGGCGGCCTGGAACGGTTCGGGGCGGGAGCGGCGGGGGAAGCGCATGCAGACGACGCCCACGGGCACGTCGGACACGGGCCTCCAGGACCCGTCGGGGAGGACGCGCAAGCCGGTCGCGAGCCCGTCGCGGACGGTCTGCCCGAAGACGATCGGGGCGTCGGCTTCGGCCGCGAGGTGCATCGCCGCTCGGCCGATGGACCACGACGACGCCGGGCGAGGGTCGCCCGGTCGGTCGCGCACCAGAACGAGGAGGGCCCGCGTCACCGGGGGACGATACGATGGCCGACGATGCGGCTGCTTCCCCTGATCCTGCTCCTGTGCGCCTGCCCCGCGCCCGACGAGCCCGTGGAGCCGACGCCCACGCCCGAGGAGCGCGCCTTCTCGATCGTCGTCCTGCCCGACATCCAGTTCCTGACGCTGAACAACCCGCAGATCCTCGAGGGGATGGTCGACTTCATCCTCGACGACCAGCGCCTGCGCGGCATCCGCTTCGTGGTGCAGGAGGGGGACATCACCCACAACAACACGGACGAGGAGTGGACGAACGCGACGGCGTCTCTGTCGCGGCTCCACGGCGTGGTCCCGTACTCGGTGTGCGTGGGCAACCACGACATGACGGACTCGAACGTCGCCCGGGATACGACGAAGTTCAACGAGCACTTCGGCCCCAGCGGGTACACGGACCAGCCCACGTTCGCGGAGCGTCGCCTCGACACGGCGATCGACGACCACTTCCACACCTTCCGCGTCGCCGACGTCGACTGGCTCGTGCTCTCCCTGTCGTGGGATCCGCAGGAGGACACGCTCATCTGGGCGGACGAGGTCATCGGGGCCCACCCGTCGCACCGGGTGATCGTCCTCACGCACGCCCACCTGGCCCCCGACGGGCAACGCAGCGCCATCGGGCGGCGCATCTGGGCCCTCGCGCTGGCGGAGCACCCCAACGTGACGTTCGTGCTCAACGGCCACTACACCGGGGGCGAGGCCGCGCGCGCGGTCGGCCGGGGCGACGAGGGCAACGAGGTTCAGGAGATCTTCTCGAACTACCAGACGCGGCCCGCGGGCGGCACCGGGATCCTCCGGGTCATGACCCTCGACCCCGACGCTCGGACCGTCGTGGTGGAGACCTTCTCACCGGTGACGAACCTCGTCCTCGACGACGACGCCAACGCGTTCACGCTCACGGACATCGAGCTGCTGCAGCCCTAG
>CAZEKB010000140.1:0-16976 GCA_964512225.1 uncultured Rickettsiales bacterium
GGGGGGGGGGGGGGGGGGGGGGGGGGGGGGGGGGGCCGGGGGGGGGGGGGGGGCGCCCCGGGGCCCCCGGCCGCCGCCGTGAGGATCTGGACCAGCAGCTTCATTCGATCACTCCACCGCGCCCCAGCCCGGGTAGGGGCGGGCCTGCTTGACGTACAGCTCGCTGCCGTTGCCGGCGCTCGAGTCGAACTTGAACTCGACGTCCATACCGTAGAACGCCGCCGTCCCGCCATAGACCGGCAGGAAGTAGTTGTGGATCGCCTCCAGCGCCTGGCCGAGCTCGTAGGCCTCCGCGTTGGTCAGGACCGTCTCCCCCTCGGGGATCTGGTTGCTGTGGAACAGGTAGACGATCGGCTGGCCGGACTGCGTGTAGTAGTAGATGAACTGGTCGGTCGTCACGCCCGGCTCCGGCAGCACGACCGACGCCTCGCCCTCCTGCACGTTGACGTAGAAGCCCGGCTGCAGGCCCGCGGGGTCGTAGATGTTGGCGGTGATCGCCACGCCGTTGGCGTCCTCGTCCGGGAACGAGCGGTGGCAGAGCAGCGCCATGCCGATGTTGCGGTGGTCGATGCCGTAGTACTGCCGCTCGCTGAAGGCGCGGTCGGTGTAGACGCTCGCCCAGACCTTGCGGACGGCGTCGAGGACCGGGCGCTCGGGGTCGGCGAGGTCGCCGGTGCGCGACGTGTAGAGGCCGGCCCCGTTGAAGCCGCCGATGTCTTCGGCGTTGGTGCTGGACCGGAAGCGCATGCGGACGCCCGGGAAGTCGTTGTTCATCTTGTCGATGAGCAGCGTCTCGAACGCCGGATCGACCGTCCCCACCTCGATGTCGTCCCGCAGCTGGGCGAGGGTCGCGAGGCGCACCTCCGTGCTGTTCAGGAACTCCTCGTCCACCAGCATCGCCTCGACGCGCTCCCAGAAGCCGTTCTGGGTCATGTACTGGTCGAAGAAGTGAACGGGGACCACGAACCCGGGCGGGTTCGGCACCTCGGGGATCGCTTCGAGGCCCGCGAAGTGGGTCGCCTTGCCCCCGAAGGCCGGGACCGCCGCGGAGATGGCCTCCTCCAGGCTCAGGTTCTCGAGGTCGAGGATGTCCCCCACGTCGACCAACTGTTGGACGGACGTGTCCATGGGTCCGACGTCGATCGGATCGGGGCGATTCTCCTCCCACCACTCGTCGGCCTCCTCGCGCGTGACCTCACGCACGGACCACTCGAACGCGCCCACGGTCAGCTCGATCCAGGACCCCTCGAGGCCGCGCAGTGTCTCGTTCGTCCACGCGCCGCGCAGGCCCATGTTCGGGGTGCCGCGGTTCTGGGACAACACGTTCACGTGCGACAGCGGCGTCTGGAAGGCCTGGGTGATGAGGCCCTGGACCGCCGAGATGTCGTTGGGGACGACCTCCAGGACCACGATGTCCCGGAACTCGACGACGTCCACGTTCTCCGCTTCGACGAAGGCGAGCCGGCCCATCGACGTGGCCAGGTTGAGGGGTTGGTAGTCGATCCCCGCGAAGAGCTCGTCCGTGGTGATGATGGGGACGTCGTCGGGCAGGCCCGCGGCGGTGGCGGCGACGGCCTGCGACGTGGGATGGAAGAACAGCCGCTCGCCGAAGTAGGTGTTGTCCCGCACCGATCGGAACGCCGTGGTGAGCATGTCGGCGTCGGCGGTGTCGTACGGGGCGACCTCCCACGCGAACACGTCCGGTCCTTCGTAGTACGTGACCGCCCCCAACAGGAACCGCCGCGACGGGCTGAAGTACTCGGTCGTATTGAACTGCGCCAGCTGGGGCACCGGGGCGTGATCCGGGGCGCCGAGGTGGGCCGACGCGAACTCCCAGTGGATCAGGTACCGGTTGCTGTTCTGGAAGTACTGGGCGTTGTCTTCGGTGCGATCGAGGACGGTCTTGACCGAGCGCGCGCCCGGGATGGAGGCGTCCAGCGGGAGCGAAGCGAGGAAGTCGAAGTCGGCCGTGCACCCGATCTGACGCGCGAAGTCGGCGTCCTCTCCGGCGGTGAGAACGCACTCCCAGACCTTGGGGGGCGGCTCGTCCGTCGGGCAGCCGGCGCACGAGAGCACGAAGAGGAGAAACACGGGGAGGAGGCGGTGCGGCATCCGCTTGAGTTAGCACGCGCAGCCCTCGGGACCAACCGGTCGACTCGCGCCCGAGCCGACCTTCGGCGCCCGTCCGAGTACGGGAATCGCCCCAAAACGCCAAGAAACGCAGGTTCTGACTTCGAAAAGCCACTAAAGTGACGCGGCTTGGGGACCGACCGGGAGAACCACGAAGTGCCCGTACCCCCCGAACTCCTGGACGAGCTGCTCAGCGCGGCGGCCTCCACCGACCCCCTCACGGCGGCCCTCGGCGTCGGCCGCGTGTTGATCCGCGGCCGCGAGGAAGGGGGCGGGTTCAGCATCCGCGCCCTGGATCGTGACCCGCGGTGCACGCTCCCCCGCCGGACTCTGAGGACGTATCTCGCGGTGGCCGAGCAGTGGGACACCCTGGGCGAGGTGCTGGGACGCCGCCTCCCGTTGTCGCAGCACGTCGAGCTGCTGGCGGTGCGGGACGCGGGATCGAAGATCGACCTGGCGGGGCAGGCGGCCGAGGGGGGCTGGACGGTCAAGGAGCTCCGGCTGCACGCGTCGGCCTACGCCGCCGACTCGGGTCGACCGGTGCATCGGGCGCGGCTCAAGCAGCTCGCGAAGCGGGCCGCCTCCGCCGCCGAGGCGTCCTCGCGGCTGCTCCAGGGGAACTCCGCCGACGACAGCATCGGCAAGCTCGATCCCGGCGACGCGCAGCAGGTCGCCGAGGACCTCGAGCGCTACGGCGACGCGATCTCGAAGCTCGCCGCGCGCCTGCGAGCGACCGCGACGGAGCGCAGCCGGCACCTCGACCTGCAGCGTCGTCGGGCCGAGTCCGCGCGCCTCGACAAGTACGACCGCCTCAAGAACTGAGCGTCGACCGGTGACGGGGGCTGCCCCTCGTAGCGGGAGGGCGGCAAGAACTCGGACGGTTCGGCGAACCGGGCGGCTTTTTGCCGCCTTTCCGGCAAGAACTCGGACGGTTCGGCGAACCGGGCGGCTTGTTGCCGCCTTTCCGGCAAGAACTCGGACGGTTCGGCGAACCGGGCGGCTTGTTGCCGCCTTTCCGGCAAGAACTCGGGCGGTTCGGCGAACCGGGCCTATTGCCGCCCCGCTACCGACGGAACTGGTCGACGGTCCAGTTCTGGGCCTCGAGGACCCGGTAGATCTGCTGGCGCGAGCAGTCGAGCTTGCGCGCGGACGCGGACACCGAGCCCTCCGTCTCCGTGAGCGCGGCGTGCAGCTCCTCGGCCGTGGGGGGCCTGCGGACGCGACGGACCGCCGCCTCGGTCTGGTCGACCCCGCCCACGGCGGGGTGGCGCGGCGACGTCTGCTCGCCGTCGTGAGTGAGGTGGCCCGCGGCGTCGCCCAGCGCGAGGTCGGCCGCCATCATCGAGCGCACCTGCTCGGTCATGCGCAGCGTCGGCTCGTCGTTGGAGATGACCGCGACCCGCAGCACGTTGAGCAGGCCGCGCACGTTCAGGGGCCACGGGTGCAGAGTCAGCGACTCGGCGAGGCGCGCGTGGAGGCGCTTGCCGCGGTCGCCGCGACGGGTGAGCAGGGCCTCGGCGAGCAGGGGGATGTCCTCCCGCCGCTCGCGCAGGGGGGGCAGCTCCAGCGGCCACTGGCACAGCCGAGCGTACAGGTCGGCCCGGAACCGGCCCGCGCGGACCTCCGCCACCAGGTCGCGGTTGGTCGCGGCGACGACCCGGACGTCGACGGCCACGTCGCGCTGCTCGCCGATCGGACGGACCCGGCGCGTCTCCAGGACCCGCAGGAGCTTCACCTGGAGCGCGGGGGGCATCTCGCCCACCTCGTCGAGCAGCAGCGTGCCGCCCTCGGCCGCGCGGAACAGGCCCACCCGGTCCGACACGGCTCCCGTGAAGGACCCCTTCTTGTGCCCGAAGAGCTCGCTCTCGAGCACGCCCTCGGACACGGCCCCGCAGTTGATCGCCACGAACTCGCCCCGACGGCCGCTGGCGTTGTGCAGCGCCCGCGCCACGACCTCCTTGCCGGTCCCCGTCTCCCCGGTGAGCAGGACGCTCTCCCGGTGCCCGGCGACGGCCGCCACGGCCCGGTGCACGACGGCGATCGCGTCGCTCATGCCCACGATGTCCGCGCCCACGCCGCCCTCTTCGCCCGCGCCGTCCCCGCCCGCTTCGCGGAATACGAAGACGCACCCGCCCATGCGGATCACGTCGCCGTCGGCGAGCTTCGTCGGCTCCTCGGGCTCCAGGGCCTCGCCGTTGAGGCGGGTCCCGTTGCGGCTGCCGACGTCCTCGAGCGTCCAGGCGTTCTTGCGTCGCCGGATCTCGGCGTGCGTGCGGGACATCTTCCGGTCGGAGAGCGGCTCGCCGGGGAACAGGGTGCAGCCGCGTCCCAGCAGGTTGCCCCGCGGCCTCACGTCGAACCGCGCGGGGGGCCGCGGATCGTCGGCGGAGAAGGCGAGGATGAGGACCGGGCCCGCGGGCCCCATCGAGTCGAGGCCGCCGAGGGTGGCGTCCGTGGCGACCGGGTCGGCGATGGTCGAATTGCCGGTCTCGTTCGACATTGCGGTCATCATCGCAGGGTCCCGCGATCCGGTCGAGGGCCCGCGCGGTTGCGGCGGCCCGGGGCGGACGTACTCTCCGACCATGCCGACGCGCGACCTCCTCTTCTCCAACGGCCGCGGTCACGTCCTCGCGGGTCGCCTCGACCTCCCCGTGGCCGGGATCCCCCGGGCCTACGCCCTGTTCGCCCACTGCTTCACCTGCGGCAAGGACCTGCGGGCCGCCCGCCGGCTCACCGCGGCCCTCGCGGCCCACGGGATCGGGACGCTGCGGTTCGACTTCACGGGGCTCGGGCGGAGCGAGGGCGACTTCGGAGACACCTCGTTCACCACCAACATCGACGACCTGGTGGCGGCCGCCGACGCGCTCGAGGAGGAGGTGGGCCGGGGGCCGTCGGTCCTCATCGGGCACTCGCTCGGAGGGGCGGCGGTGCTGCACGCGGCGCATCGGATCCCGTCGAGTCGGGCGGTGGCCACGATCGGCGCGCCCGCGGATCCGGAGCACGTGCGGCGCCTGATCGGCGCGGGCGAGGCCGACGTGCGGCGGGACGGATCGGCCGAGGTGTCCATCGGCGGGCGCCCGTTCCGCATCGGTCTGGACTTCATCGACTCCCTGGAGGGCCGCGGTCCCGAGACGATCGGTGCGCTGCGCAAGGCCCTCCTCGTGCTCCACAGCCCCACCGACACCATCGTCGGGATCGAGAACGCGGCCCGCATCTACGGGGCCGCGAAGCACCCCAAGAGCTTCGTCTCCCTCGACGGGGCGGATCACCTCCTGGCCGACGGTCGCGACGCCCGGTTCGCGGCGAACATGATCGCGGCCTGGGCCGAGCGCTACGTCGACGCTCCCGCCTACGGACCCGACGCCGACGGCTACGACGTGGTGGCCGAGATCGGGGAGACCGGCTTCACGACCGTGCTCGGCGCGGGAGGCCACGCCCTGGTGGCCGACGAGCCGAAGTCGGTGGGCGGCGCGGACGCGGGACCGTCGCCGTACGACCTCGTCCTCGCCGGGCTCGGGGCGTGCACGGCCATGACGCTGCGCATGTACGCCGACCGCAAGGAGTGGCCGCTGGTCGGCGCGCGCATCCGCCTCCGGCACGGGAAGATCCACACCCGGGACTGCGACGACTGCGAGACGGAGCTGGGTCGGATCGACGAGGTGCAGCGCGAGGTCGAGCTGGTGGGGCCGCTGGACGAAGCCCAGCGCGCGCGGCTCCTGGAGATCGCGAACAAGTGCCCCGTGCACAAGTCGCTGCACAGTGAGGTGAAGGTCCGCTCCGCGCTGCGGGACTGAGCCGTCCGGCGGTCAGTGCCGGAGGATCTCCCAGCCCCGCGCCGCCGCCACGGCCGCGAGCTTCCGGTCGGGGCCCACCGCGACCGGCGTCCCCACCCACTCGAGCAGGGCGAGGTCGGCGATGTGATCGCTGTAGGCGACGCAGTCCTCGGGGCGCGCTCCCGCCGCCTCCGCGGCGACTCGGGCCCGGCGCGCCTTCTCCTCCCCTTCCACGAGGGGGAGCCGCGGCAGACCGGTGAGGCGACCGTCGTCGCCCACGATCATGTGCGTGCCGTCCACGGCGTCGAAGCCCAGCGCGTCGCGGGCCGGGTGGGCGACGAACGTGGGCGACGCCGTCAGCAGGACCGTGCGATCCCCCGCCGCCTGGTGCGCGCGCAGGCGCTCGACGACGGGCCCCGACAGCGTCG
This sequence comes from uncultured Rickettsiales bacterium, assembly GCA_964512225.1. GTDB lineage: Bacteria > Myxococcota_A > UBA796 > UBA9615 > UBA9615 > CAZEKB01. Next base: position 6,332 of record CAZEKB010000140.1, read on the forward strand.
GCGCCATCGCCTCGGTCCACAGCTCGTGCATCAGCGGCACGAGCTCCTCCACGCGGAACCCCGCGTAGGTCGCGTACCCCACGGCCTGCATCGCGGCGCGGGTCTTCAGCCCCGCCATGTACAGCAGTCCCCCCACGCCGAACCGCGCCGCCGGGCCGATCCGCACCAGCCCGCGCCGGAACATCGGCAGGGCAATCGAGCGCCCGGAGTCGATCCGCAGCAGGGTCTTGTCGAAGTCGAAAAAGGCGACGCGCACGGCGTGAGACTAAGCACGCCTCCCGCGGGGATCCTGCAAGGACCCTGTCAAAGGCTGGACCGAACCCCGACGGGCCGCTATATCCGACGCACCCCGGGCAGGTCGCCCGGCTTCGGGAGCTCAAGATGCGCATCTTCCTCAAGACCCTCCTCGCCTCCTCGCTCGTCTTCGCGGGGGCCTGCACCGGCTCGGCAATCATCGGCGGGGGCGGCGGCGGCGGGGGCGCGGACGACGACGACGCGGTGGCGGACGACGACGACGCGGTCGGGGACGACGACGACGCCGTCGAGACCAGCCCCTTCGAGGGTACGCACGAGCTGGGGCTCATGTTGATCGGGTCCTTCGGCGGGGGCGGCGAGGAGCCCTTCTGCTTCGGCTGGCTCGATCTCGAAGTGGACGAGGCCGGCGCCTTCACGGGCGAGGGCGAGTGCGAGATGGAGTGGGGCAACGGCGGCGGCTTCATCTTCGAGGCGAGCGGCGGGCTCTCCGCCGAAGGCGAGCTGAGCGACGGTCTCATGCTCACGGCGCGCACGCGCGGCAACCAGGAGTGGCGCGAGTCCGAGATCGAGGGCGGCTTCGACGACGACCTCGTCGCGGAGCTGGAGTGGACCGGCAGCGTGGAGATCGGCTGGGGCGACCCCATCTCCTACGAGGGCGTGGCCTATACGGACGAGGACGGCGACGACGACGACTGGGGGTGGTAGCCGGCACCGGCGCCCCTCCGAGGATCGACCCCCGGGGGTCGACCGCCCCGCATCCATGTACTACTGTACTGATACATGACGCGGCCGACCCTCCCTCCCGACCTCCTCGACGTGCTCGCGGATCTTCGTGATCCCCAGGACTTGGAGGCGTTCTTCGACGACCTGCTGACGCCCGCCGAGGTCGCCAACATCGGCGAGCGGTGGGAGCTGGTGAAGCTGCTCGCGGAGGGCAGGTCCCAGCGCGCCGTCGCCGCGGCGGTGGGGGCGGGAGTCGCCACCGTCACCCGGGGCGCCCGCATCCTCAAGTACGGCGCCGGAGGCTTCGCTCGGGCGTTCGATCGCCTCGCCGGGCTGGGGCATCGAGACCCGAGGGAGCGGCGATGATCGCGTCCCCGTCCCTCGATCAGGTCCTGGCTCACCGGGGCCCCGAGAGCCACGCGGCCGTCCACGTCGCGTTGCTCGCGGACGCCGAGACTCCGATCTCCGTCTACCGCAAGCTCGCGGCGGATCGACCGCGGTCGTTCCTCCTGGAGTCGGTCGGCGGGGGCGAGATCATGGGGCGCTACTCGTTCATCGGCTGCGACGTGGAGGAGACGCTCTCGTTCCGGGACGGAGAGGCCGTCATCGAGGGCGCGGGCGTCCGCCGGGTGCGGTTCGACGACCCGCTCGACCTCGTGCGAGAGCGCCTGCGGGGGCGCAGCGTGTGGACCCCGGACGACCTCCCGCGCTTCTTCGGCGGAGCCGTCGGCTTCCTGGGCTTCGACTGCGTGAAGTACTTCGAGGACCTCCCGCTGCCGCCGGGCGAGCCCCACGACCTGCCCGAGGGGGTCCTGCTCTTCACCGACTCCGTGTACGTGTACGACCACTTCAGCCGGCGCCTGCTCCTGATCGTCCAGGCGCCGCTGGGGGGCGACCGTCGGGCCGCCTACGCCGAGGCCGTCGCGCGGCTCGAGGCGGCGGTCCGGCGCCTCTCCGAGACCCGGCTCGCGCCCGAGGACACGTGGCTGCTGAACCAGGGGACGTCGCCCGATCTCGACGTCGTCCCCAACCGCAGCCCGGAGAACATGATGGCGGCGGTGGGGCGCGCCCAGGAGGCGATCGAGGCGGGGGAGGTGTTCCAGGTCGTCGTATCCCAGCGCTTCACGGTGGACGCGGACGTCGCCCCCTTCCTGCTCTATCGGGCGCTCCGGGCGCTCAACCCGTCGCCCTACCTGTTCTTCTTCGACTTCGGCGACTTCGCGGTGGTGGGCGCGTCCCCGGAGGTGCTGGTCCGGCTCGAGGGCGACGAGCTGCTCGTCCGTCCCATCGCCGGGACCCGGCCCCGGGGGGCGACGCGCGCGGAGGACGAGGCCAACGAGCGCGACCTGCTCGCCGACGAGAAGGAGCTGGCGGAGCACCGGATGCTCGTCGATCTCGGGCGCAACGACGTGGGCCGCGTGGCCGCGATCGGGAGCGTGCAGGTCGAGCGTCCGCTGCACATCGAGCGCTACAGCCACGTGATGCACATCGTCACGGACGTGCGCGGCCGCCTCCGCGAAGGCCTCGACTGCTTCGACGTGTTCCGCGCCGCGTTCCCCGCGGGCACGGTGTCGGGGGCGCCGAAGATCCGCGCCTGTGAGCTGCTGGCCGAGCTCGAGCCCGACCGGCGCGGGCTGTACGCGGGGGCGGTCGGCTACTTCGGTCACGGCGGCTCCATGGACGTGTGCATCGCGATCCGCACGCTGCTCGTGGAGAACGGGCGCGTGCACATCCAGGCCGGGGCGGGGATCGTCCACGACTCGGTCCCGGCGAACGAGCACGCCGAGTGCCGCCACAAGGCCCGCGCGGGGCTCGCAGCGGTCGGCTCGGCGCTGGCCCGAGGGCGTCGGGGGGGCGCGTCGTGAGGCTGCTCCTGCTCGACAACTACGACTCGTTCACCCACAACCTCTTCCAGATGCTCGGGGAGTCGATGCTCGTGGACGGCGAGCTCGACGGGACGCTCCGGGTGGAGCGGAACGACGCCCTCTCCGTGGACGAGATCCGCGAGATCGCGCCGACGCACGTCGTGATCTCCCCGGGGCCCGGCCACCCCGCGAACGCCCGCGACTTCGGCGTGTGCGGAGACGTGATCGAGGCGCTGGTGGACACCCCGATCCTGGGCGTCTGCCTCGGCCACCAGGGGATCGTCCACCGCCTCGGGGGCCGCGTGGTGCGCGCGCCGACGATCGTTCACGGCAAGTCGAGCGCGATCCATCACTGCGAGGACGGCTTGTTCGCGGGCCTTCCGCAGGGGATCGAGGTGATGCGATATCACTCGTGGATCGCGGAGCGGCCCTCGATTCCGGACTGTCTGGAGGTGACCGCGGAGACACCGGATGGTCTCGTCATGGGCGTCGCGCACCGCGATCGTCCCCTGGTCGGAGTACAGTTTCATCCAGAGAGCATCGGCACGCCTCGAGGTCGATCGCTGCTCGAGAGATTTCTGGCGATGGAGGTCTGAGATGGAACGCACCACGAGCCGCCACCTGGCCGTCGGCACCGGGAGCAAGCGCCTGTCCGACGCGCTCAAGCGCATCGTCGACGGGGACACCCTCGATCGCTCCTCCGCCCGCGGGGTGATGCACGCCATCCTCAACGCCCGGAGCTCCCCCGCCCAGCTCGCGGGCCTCCTGTCGGCCCTCGCCGTCCGGGGCGTGACCGTGGAGGAGCTCGTCGGCTTCGTGGAGACGATGCGGGCGTCGGCGGAGGGCGCGCCCCTGGGCCCGGGGCTCGCGGATACGTGCGGCACCGGCGGCTCGGGCATGACGACCGTGAACACGTCGACGATCGTCGCCTTCATCCTCGCCGCGGCGGGCGTCAAGGTCGCCAAGCACGGCAACCGCGCCTCCAGCGGCAAGTGCGGCAGCGCGGACGTCCTCGAGGCGCTCGGCATCGGCATCGACATCGGGCCCGCCACGGCCGCCAAAGCCCTGCGGGAGACGAACTTCGCCTTCCTCTTCGCGCCCCGCTACCACCCCGCGATGAAGCACGTGATGGCGGTCCGGCGCGAGCTCGGGTTCCGCACGGTCTTCAACCTGCTCGGCCCGCTGTGCAACCCGGCGCACCCCGCGCGGCAGCTCGTGGGGGTCAGCGACCCCGAGGCCGCCCCGCTGATGGCGGCGTGCCTCAACGAGCTCGGCGTGGAGCGGGCCCTCGTGGTGCACGGCTACGACGGGCTGGACGAGTTCACGCTGTGCGCGTCCACCGAGATCTTCGAGGTGAAGAACGGCCGCATCGAGCGACGGATCTACGAGCCCGAGATGGCGGGCCTCGAGCGGGTCCCGTTCGCGGCGATCGAGGGCGGCGACGTGGGCCGCAACCAGGTGCTCTTCTTCGACATCCTGGGGGGCAAGGAGGACTCGCCTCGCGTCGACTCGATCCTCCTCAACGCGGGCGCAGGCCTCTACGTGAACGACTACGCGCCCACGATCCGCGAGGGCGTCGAGCTCGCCCGCGCGATCCTGCGGTCCAAGGAGCCGATGAAGAAGTTCCTGGCGTACCGCCGCATCTCCAAGCCCGACGGCGAGCACTGACCCCGGCCCCCCTGCGATGAGCGCGATCTCCCTGGACGCCTCCCCCCCCGGCGGGGTGGTACACGCCATCGCTGCGCGGACCCGCGACGACGTGGCGGCGCGGCGGGCGCGCGTCCCCGAGGCCGAGCTGCGCGCGCGCCTGGCCGACGCTCCCCCGGTCCGCGACTTCGCCGCCGCGCTCCGGGCCGACGGCCTGTCGCTGATCGCCGAGTTCAAGCCGCGGTCGCCGTCGCGCGGAGCGATCCGTCCGGGGGCCCGGCCCGAGGACATCGCGGACCACTACCGGCCCTACGCCGCGGCGGTGTCCGTCCTCACCGACGCCCCCTACTTCGGGGGCAGCCACGAGCTCCTCGCCCGGATGCGCGCGGCCGTGCCCGTGCCGGTCCTGAACAAGGACTTCATCCAGACCGAGTACCAGGTGCTGGAGGCGCGGGCCGCGGGCGCCGACGCGCTGCTGCTCATGGCGTCGCTGCTCGAGGACGCGGCCCTCCGCGGCCTCCTCGACGCGGCCCGGGCCCTGGGCATGGAGGCCCTGGTGGAGGTCCACGACCGGCGGGAGCTGGAGCGGGTGCTGGCGACGGACGCGACGGTGGTGGGGGTGAACGCCCGCGACCTGCGCACGCTCGCGATCGACCCCGCCGTCGCGGCCGCGCTGCTGGCGGAGGTGCCGTCGGACCGGGTGGCCGTCGCCGAGAGCGGGGTCACGACGCGGGCCCACGCCGACGGGCTGCGGGGGGGGCGCGCCGACGCCGTCCTCATCGGCAGCGCGCTGATGACGGCGCCGGATCCGGCCGCGGCGATTCGCGACCTGGGGTTCCCGTCGTGCAGGTGAAGGTCTGCGGCGTGCGCGATCGAGCGGGGGCGGAGGCCTGCGCGAAGGCGGGCGTGAGCTTCGCCGGGTTCAACTTCGTGCGGGGGGCGCGTCGGTCGATCCACATCGACGAGGCCGTCGCCCTGCGTGAGCACCTCGGAGACGCCGTGCCGGTCGGCCTCTTCCAGAACGCCCCCCGGGACGAGGTCGAGGCCGTGGCCACCGCGGCGGGTCTGCGCTGGGTGCAGCTGCACGGCGACGAGCCCCCCGCGCTGTGCGAGCGGGTCCTGCGCTCGTTCCGGGTGATCAAAGCGGTCGACGTCGAGCTCGCGCGCGACCCCGAGCGCGTCGGCGCCTACAACGGGGTGATCGACATCCTGCTGGTCGACGGCAAGCGGCCGGGCACGGGCACCCGCTGGGACTGGAGCGCCCTCGCCGAGTGCCGCCGCCTGCTCCCGGGCACGCCGCTGTTCCTCGCGGGGGGCCTGCACCCCTGGAACGTAGCGAAGGCGATCGCGATCGTGAAGCCCGACGGCGTGGACACGGCGACGGGCGTGGAGCGGGAGCGACGTCAGGCCGCGGACCTCATCGAGGCGTTCGTCGCCAACGCCCGGGGCGCGTCGGTGGCCCGCCCCCCGCACCTCTCGTTCCCGGGGGAGACGTCGTGAAGCGAGACGGTCGATTCGGCCGCTTCGGGGGCTTCTACGTCTCCGAGCTGCTCGTCCCGGCGCTGGAGGAGCTCGAGGCGGCGTGGCTCGCGGCCCGCGAAGACGACGGCTTCCGGGCGGAGCTCGCGGCGATGCTGCGGGACTACGCGGGCCGGCCCACGCCGCTGTACCGCTCGCCGTCGCTGTCCCGCGAGCTGGGCTGCGCCGTGTACCTCAAGCGCGAGGACCTCCTGCACGGCGGGGCGCACAAGACAAACAACACGCTCGCCCAGGGCCTGCTCGCGAAGCGCATGGGCAAGACCCGCCTCATCGCCGAGACGGGGGCCGGTCAGCACGGCGTCGCCACCGCCCTGATCGGGGCGCTGCTCGGCCTCGACGTGATCGTCTTCATGGGCGCGAAGGACGTCGCCCGCCAGCAGCCGAACGTCCGCCGGATGCGGCTGTTCGGGGCCGAGGTGCGCTCGATCGAGGCCGGCAGCCGCAGCCTCAAGGACGCGATCAACGAGACGCTGCGGTACTGGACCGAGTTCAGCCACGAGGCGTTCTACGTGTTCGGGACGGTCGCCGGACCCCACCCGTACCCGTCGATCGTGCGCGACTTCCAGCGCGTGATCGGGGAGGAGATCCGCGCCCAGGTGGAGGCCGCGGAGGGGCGGCTCCCGACCGCGGTGATCGCCTGCGTGGGCGGCGGCAGCAACGCGATCGGAGCCTTCGCCGAGTTCGTCGACGACGACGCGTGCGCGGGAGTCCGCCTCATCGGCGCCGAGGCGGGCGGCCACGGCATCGACACCACCAACCACGGCGCGACCCTCACGCTCGGTCGCGCCGGTTGCCTGCACGGCTCGATCAGCTACCTGCTGCAGGACGAGCACGGCCAGGTCCGCGAGGCGGACTCGATCTCCGCGGGGCTGGACTACCCGGGCGTGGGCCCCGAGCACGCGCACCTGCACGAGATCGGGCGGGCCGAGTACGAGCCGGTGACCGACGACGAGGCCCTCGACGCGTTCGTGTGGCTGTCGAAGGGGGAGGGGATCATCCCCGCGCTCGAGTCCTCCCACGCGCTGGCGCTGGCGCTCCGGTCCGCGGACTCGTTCGGGCCCGACGACGTGGTGGTGATCAACCTGTCGGGTCGGGGCGACAAGGACCTCGCGCACGCCATGGCCGCCCTCGACCGGCGGGGGGGCTGAGCGATGGGCGTCGCCCACCTCGAGAGCACCTTCGCCGCCCTCGACGCGCGCAACGAGGCGGCGTTCGTGCCCTTCCTCGTGGTGGGCGATCCGGACATGTCCACGACGCTCGCCCTCACGCAGGCGCTGGTGGACGGGGGCGCGGACATCCTCGAGTTCGGGTTCCCCTTCTCGGACCCCCCGGCGGACGGGCCGGTCATCCAGGCGGCCGACCTCCGGGCCCTGCAGTCCGGGACCACGCCGCCCGCGTGTTTCGAGCTGCTCGGAGCCGTGCGGGCGCGCCACGCCCACCCGATCGTCCTGCTGCTCTACTTCAACCTGCTGCTGCAGTACGACGGCGGCGTGAGCGGGTTCTTCGCCCGCGCGGCGGCCGTGGGCGTGGACGCGATCCTGGTCGCGGACGTCCCCCTCGACGAGTCGGAGGAGCTGGTGGCGGCGGGGCGGGCGCACGACGTGGGGGTCGTGTTCATCGGGGGGACGTTCAGCTCGGACGCGCGGCTGCGGGCCATCGGCGACGTGGGCACCGGCTACCTGTACGCCGTCGCGCGGATCGGGACGACCGGCGAGCGCGCGGGCGTGGACCCGGAGCTGGCGAGCACGATCGGGAGGCTCAAGGCGGAGACCGGCCTGCGGGTGATGGTCGGGTTCGGCATCTCGACCCCGGCGCACGCGGCGGCGGTGACGGCCGCGGGGGCGGACGGCGTGATCGTCGGCTCGGCGATCGTGCGGCGAATCGAAGAACACCTGGACGACCCCGCGCGGGCGGCAGCCGAGGTCCGACGGTTCACGGAAGCGATGAAGAACGCCACCCGGCGTCAGGAGTAGGCAGATGTTGATCACCATGAAGCGAAGCGCGACGGCGGACGAGATCCAGCACGTCTGCGACATCATCGAGGCCATGGGCTTCGAGGCCCGACCGATGCCCGGCGGAGTGCGCACGGCCATCGGCGTCGTGGGGAACGAGCGGCCGGTCTCGGAGGCCCCGTTCCGGGGTCTGCCCGGCGTGTCCCAGGTCATCGCCGTCTCGGCTCCCTACAAGCAGGTGAGTCGGGAGTGGCGCCCCAACGCCACGAAGATCGAGCTCGACAACGGGGTCGTGATCGGCGGGCCGGACGTGGTGGTCATGGGCGGCCCCTGCGCCGTCGAGAACGAGCTGCAGCTCATGACCGCGGCGCGGGTCGTCGCGGAGGCGGGCGGGGTGGTCCTGCGGGGCGGCGCGTTCAAGCCGCGCACGTCGCCGTACTCGTTCCAGGGCCTCGGCGAGCGCGGGCTGGATCTGCTGGTGATGGCGAAGGAGGAGTACGGCCTCGCGATCATCACCGAGGCGGTGGATCTCGAGTCCGCGGACCTCGTCGCCGAGAAGGCCGACATCATCCAGATCGGCGCCCGGAACATGCAGAACTACGGGCTGCTCCGCCACGTCGCGACGCTGCCCAAGCCCGTGATGCTGAAGCGCGGCATGTCGGCGACGATCAAGGAGTGGCTGCTCGCGGCCGAGTACCTGCTCAGCGGCGGAAACGAGCAGGTGATCCTGTGCGAGCGCGGCATCCGCGGGTTCGACGACGCGACCCGCAACGTGATGGACGTGTCCGCCATCGCCATCGTGAAGGAGCTCAGCCACCTCCCGGTCATCGCCGACCCGTCCCACGCGACCGGGCGGCGGTCGCTGGTTTCGCCGGTGGCGCGCGCCTCGGTGGCGGTGGGCGCGGACGGCGTCATCGTGGAGACGCACCCGATGCCCCACGAGGCGCTGTCGGACGGTCCCCAGGCCCTCTTCCCGAACCAGTTCAAGGAGATGGTGGACTCCCTGGGCGCGATCGCGGGGACGATGCGGCGCCCGCTGGCCGCGCTCTCCGCCTAGCGCTCCGGGAAGTCCCCCAGGGGGACGTAGGCGACCTCGACCACGGCGCCCTGCGGGGGGACGGCCGCGGGGTCGAAGAAGATCGTCCCGAGCGCGGGCTCGTAGGTCCACCCCCCGGTCACGGCGGCGCCGTCGACGGTCACGCGGATCGACGCCAAGAGGGGCATGTCCGACAGCTCGAACCGGCCCTGGGGGACGACCAGGCCGGCGAAGAGCCACAGCGCGGCCGCCTGGCTCCCGCTGCACAGGCTCGCGACGACGCCCCCGGTCAGGATGGCGGCGTCGACGTACTCCGGCGACGGGTCCGCGCTCCACCCGAAGCCCACGCAGCCCGCCGTGCCGCCGGAGATCGTGGACACGACCACGTCGGCCGGATCGGTCCGGAGGCCCTGGAGCCAGGGGACGAAGGTGGCGGGTCCGGGCAGGCTCGTCGACGCATCGGCGGTGTCCGAGAGGAAGACGACGTGGAGGCGTGACCCGTCGCCGCGGTCGAAGCCCGCGCCGCACCCGTCGACGGAGTTGCCGAAGCACCGCTGCACGGCGTCGAAGCCGCCCGCCGAGGCTCCGCCCGCGAGGGTCAGCGCGTCGGTGAGGGCGGCCCCGGGGTCGACGGAGCTCGGGTCGAGGACGGGCGTCAGGAGGGCGCCGCCCTCGGCGGGATCGGCCGACACCGCGGCCACGTGGAAGTCGGTGAGGCGGAGGGCCAGGTAGTCGAACCAGCCCTCGAACTCCGAGGGGACGAGGACGTCCGGGGCTTCGTCGACGAAGAGGACGTCTGCGGGGCGGGCGCCCAGCTGCACGAACGTATCCACGACCTCGGGGAGGGCGTGGGCGAGGCCGCTGAGCGTCGCGGTCGCGTGGGGGCTCCGGGGATCGGAGGACTCGACGTGCACGACGGCGGTGGCCGGTTCGACGTTGTGGGGCACGTAATGCACATGAAGCTCGTCGATCTGGCCCGGCTGGAGGGTCTGCCCGTCGGCGAGGCCGTGCATGAGGGACATCTCGCCGTCGGCGGCGAGGTCCTCCATCCAGACCTCCCCGAGCACCAGGGGCGCGCGGCCGAGGTTCTCGATCTCGAGGGTCCGGGACGCGGTGCAGCCGATCATGAGGCTGCCGAAGTCGGTGGTCGCGGGGGTCAGGGAGATGCGGGGGGCGAGGACGTCGGCGGTCAGGGGCACCTCGACCCGGGGGTTCGACCAGTCGTCGGTGACGACGGCCAGGACGGCGGCGGCGACTCCGTCCTCCTCGCCCTGGAAGCGGATCCGGAGCGCCTGCTCGGTCCCCGCCTCGAGGGTCGTCGGGAGCTCGATCGGGTCGAGCGCGAAGCCGACCCGGGGGAACACGTCGAGGCCGAGGATCTCGAGGGGGGCGGCGCCCGTGTTGGCGATCAGGACCCGCTGATGCGGGGGGTCCATCACGACCTCGCCGAGGTCGATGAAGTCGGGCGTGACGACGACCGACGGTCGGGGCTCGGCGGGGGTGGGGGCGTCGTCGGGCTCGGCGGGACACGCGGTGAGGGCGATGGCCGCGAGCAGGACGGGACGTCTCATACGGACCCCAACCGTCGGTGCCGGGGTCCGGAAACCTCCCGGGGCGCTGCTAGCTAG
>CAZEKB010000141.1:0-16598 GCA_964512225.1 uncultured Rickettsiales bacterium
AGGTGATCTTCGAGGAGTTCAAGGGCACCGGCAACATGGAGATCCACCTGGATCGCCGCCTCGTCGAGCGCCGGATCTACCCCGCCATCGACATCAACAAGTCGGGCACGCGGCGCGAGGATCTGCTCCTCCCGCACGACACGCTCACGAAGCTGTGGCTGCTCCGCAAGGTGCTCGCCCCGCTCAACGTCATCGACTCGATGGAGTTCCTCCTCGACAAGTTCGAGAAGACGAAGTCCAACGACGAGTTCCTCGCCGCGATGAACTCCTAGACAAACGCCCCAGCCGGTCTTAGATCGGTGGACCTGCCCGTCGGCCCTGTGCTAGACGGGCGCGCCCGTCATACGTGCTCATGTTCACGGCACGGTCGGAGACGGGACGGAGAGAGACGATGCAAGCCGGAATCCACCCCAAGTACGACGTCATCACCGTCACCTGCGCGTGCGGCGAGACCTTCCAGACCCGCTCCACCGGGGGCGACTTCAAGACCGACCTCTGCTCGGCGTGCCACCCGTTCTTCACGGGCACGATGAAGATCGTCGACTCCACCGGTCGCGTGGAGAAGTTCCGCAACCGCTACGCGAACTTCGACTACTCGAAGATCAAGCGCCGCACCTGATCGCGTGGACGAAGCTCCCGTCACCAAGCCGCTGGACGTCGGAGGACAGGCCGTCCTCGAAGGCGTGATGATGCGTGGGCCGAAGTCCATGGTCATCGCGGTGCGGAAGCCGGACGGGGGCATCGTCGTCAAGGACGACGAGTGGGTGCCCTTCTTCACCCGCTACCCCATCCTCAAGACGCCCTTCGTGCGCGGCGCGGCCGTGCTCGTGGAGTCCCTGATCAACGGGATGCAGGCGCTGTCGTTCTCCGCCGAGGTCGCCCTCGTGGACGAGGAGGAGGACGCCGACGTCGCCGACCTGGCCGAGGCCCGGGCGGCTCGCGACGGTGAGGACAAGCCCTCGGGCGCGCTCACCACGGGCGCGATCGCCCTGTCGCTGGCGCTGTCGTTCGTCCTCGGCATCGCGCTGTTCATCTTCTTGCCCCACTGGACCGCCTCGATCGGCTTCAACCTCGTGGAGGGCCTGCCGCTCCTCACCGAGGGGCAGGTGGACCGGCCGCTGTTCCACGTGGTCGTGGGCATCGTGAAGATGATCGTCTTCATCGGCTACATCAGCCTGATCGCCCGCATGCCCGACATCCGGCGGGTGTTCCAGTACCACGGGGCCGAGCACAAGAGCATCTGGACCTACGAGTCCGGGGACGAGCTGACGGTCGAGAACGCGCGCAAGTACCCCGTGCAGCACCCGCGGTGCGGCACGTCGTTCCTGGTGTTCGTGATCATCATCTCGATCGGGTTCTTCGCGGCCGCGTTCCCCCTGATCGAGCCGCTCCTGCCCGCGGTCGAAGGCTGGCGCCTCAACCTGCTGCAGGCGGGCATCAAGATCCCGATGATGATCCCCATCGCCGGCCTGTCCTACGAGTTCATCAAGTGGGCGGGCAAGTACCGCACGAACCCGGTCCTCAAGTTCATCTCGTGGCCCGGTCTGATGGTCCAGAACCTCACCACGCGCGAGCCCGACGACGATCAGCTCGAGGTGGCGCTCGTCTCCATGAAGCGCGCGCTGCAGCACGAAGGCGCGCTGACGGACCCGGACTACGTGGGCGTCGAGTTCCAAACCGCCGTCGCCGCCGGCGCCTGACCGACCCCGCCGGGGAGGCCCCATGTCCATGTTCGCGAAGCTCGACGCGGTCGAGGAGCGCTACGAGTCGCTGAACGAAGAGCTGTCGCAGCCCGAAGTGGCGGCGGACGTGAATCGGTATCGCACGCTCATGAAGGAGTACACCCACGTCCGCAAGGTCGTGGACGCGTACCGCGCGTGGAAGGACCTCGACGAGGAGCTCGAGGGCGCCAAGGAGATGCTCGCCGAGGGCGACGACGAGCTCCGCGAGATGGCCAAGGCGGAGATCGCCGAGCTGGAGCCGAAGCGGGAGCAGGCCGAGGCCGCCCTGAAGATCATGCTGCTGCCCCCCGACCCCAACGAGGGCCGGGACCTCATCCTCGAGATCCGCGCGGGCGTGGGCGGCGACGAGGCCGGGCTCTTCGCCGCGGACCTCTTCCGCATGTACACGCGGTACGGCGAGGCGCGACGGTGGAAGTTCGACGTGCTGAATACGTCCTACAACTCCGCGTCGGGCTTCAAGGAGGTCATCGCCTCCATCTCCGGGGCGGACGCGTGGACGAGGCTGCGCTACGAGGCGGGCGTCCACCGCGTGCAGCGCGTCCCCACCACGGAGACACAGGGCCGCATCCACACGTCGACCTGCACCGTCGCGCTCATGCCCGAGCCCGAGGCGGTGGAGATCCACATCTCCGAGAAGGACGTGCGCATCGATCGCTTCCGGGCCTCGGGGCCGGGCGGTCAGTCCGTCAATACGACCGACTCGGCGATCCGGCTGACGCACATCCCCACCGGCCTCATCGTCCAGTGCCAGGACGAGAAGTCCCAGCACAAGAACCGCGAGAAGGCCTTCAAGGTTCTCCGCGCCCGCCTGTACGAGCGCGAGCGCCTCGAGAAGCAGGCCAACGAGCGCGAGGTCCGGCTCGGCCAGGTCGGCACGGGCGACCGCAGCGAGCGCATCCGCACCTACAACTTCCCCCAGGGCCGGGTCACCGACCACCGCATCGGGGCCACGCTCTACACCCTCGACAAGGTGATCGAGGGCGACCTGGACGACCTGCTCGACCGCTGCGGGGCGCACTTCGAGGCGCTCGCGCTGCAGCAAGCCGAGACCTGATGGAGGTCGCCGAGGCGCTGCGGAAGACCCAGGAGTGGTTCGGCGAGCGCGGCATCGAGACCGCGCGCCTCGACGCCGAGCTCCTGTTGGGGCACGTGCTGGGGCTGCCTCGACTGGCGCTGTATACGTCGTTCGACCGACCGCTGAACCGCGACGAGACGGACGCGTTCCGGGAGCTGGTCCGGCGTCGCGCGAACCGGGAGCCGGTCGCCTACCTCCTGGGGGAGCGCGAGTTCTACGGGCGCACCTTCGGAGTCGACGCCCGCGTCCTCATCCCCCGCCCGGACACCGAGACCCTCGTGGATGCCGTCCTCGAGCAGCTCGACGACGACGAGTCCGGCGTGGTGCTGGACTACGGCACCGGGTCGGGGGCCATCGCGATCACGCTGGCGGCGGAGCGACCGTCGTGTCGCGTCCTCGCCGTGGACCTCAGCCCGGACGCGCTGGACGTCGCCCGGGCCAACGCCGCGACGCACGGCCTCGAGGCGAGGGTCGGCTTCCTGCGATCCGACGGCCTGGAGCGGGTCCCCGCCCGCTTCCGCGGCGGTCTCGTCGCGGTCGTCGCCAACCCTCCGTACATCGCCGACGACGAGCGCGGCGGCCTGATGCCGGACGTGCGGGACTACGAGCCCGCGGCCGCGCTCTTCGCGGGGCGCGACCCGCTGCTGCACTACCGTCGACTCGCCGCCGATGCGAGCGCGTGGCTGGCCCCGGGGGGGCTGCTGGCGGTGGAGGTCGGCGCGGGCATGGCCGACGCCGTGAGCGGGCTCTGCGAGGGAGCGGGCTGGACGGACGTGACCGTGCGCGCCGACCTGGGCGGCATCGACCGCGTGGTGTGCGCTAGATCCGCTCGATGACGGTGGCGATGCCCTGGCCGAACCCGATGCACATCGTGCACAGGCCGTAGCGCCCGCCGCGCTGCTCGAGGCCGTTGATCAGGGTCGTCAGCAGCCGCGCACCCGACGCGCCGAGCGGGTGCCCCAGGGCGCACGCGCCGCCGTAGATGTTGACCTTGTCCGGGTCCGCCCCGGTCGCCTTCTGCCACGCGAGGACGACGCTGGCGAAGGCCTCGTTGACCTCGAACAGGTCGATGTCGTCGAGCGTCAGCCCGGCCTTCGCCAGGGCCTTCTGCGTGGCCGGGATCGGCCCCGTGAGCATGATCGTCGGGTCGACGCCCGCGACCGCCATCGACACCACGCGCGCCCGGGGCTCGAGGCCGTGCTGCTTCACCGCGTCCTCGCTCGCCACCAGGATCGCCGCCGCGCCGTCCGAGATCTGGGAGCTGGTCGCCGCCGTGATGCGGCCGTTCTCCTGGAAGGCGGGGCGCAGACTCGCGACCTTCTCGTAGCTGGTGTTGTGCCGGATCCCGCCGTCCTTGGTGACGTGCAGCGGGGCGCCCGCCTCGTCGATGGTGTCCACGGGGACGATCTCCGCGTCGAAGGTGCCCGCGTGCTGGGCGTCCCCGGCCTTGCGGTGCGACGCCATCGCGAACCGGTCCATCGTCTCGCGCTGCACGCCGTACTGCTGCGCCACGAGCTCCGCCGAGATGCCCTGCTGCACGAACGTATACCGCCACGTGAGGGAGTCGGACGGGAGCTTCGGCGCGCCCTTGTAGAACATGTCCGAGCCCATCTCGACGCGGCTCATGGACTCGACCCCGGCGCCGATCACGAGGTCGTGGGCGCCCGACATCACCGCCATGGCGGCGAAGTTCACGGCCTGCTGCGACGACCCGCACATGCGGTTCACGGACGTCCCCGTGACCTCCTTGGGGAACCCCGCGATGAGCGGGGCCGTGCGGCCGATGTTGAGGCCCTGCTCCCCCACCTGCGTGACGCAGCCCATGATCACGTCCTCGACGTCGCCCCCTTCGATCGGGTTGCGGTCGACGAGCGCCCGCAGCGGGACGGCGGCGAGGTCGTCGGGGCGGATGCGCGCGAGGTCCCCCGCGCGGCGGCCCATGGGGGTGCGGATGGCGTCGACGAGGTAGGCGTGGCCCATGGGATCTCCGAGGCTCGGGGGCGAAGCGGGCGGTGAGCGTAGTCCTCGCCCGGGACCCGAGCAAGGCGAGCCGCCGAGCACCGCCCCGACGCACCCCGAATCGCGGCGGTCTACTGCTAGGCTGGCGCGGGCTCCGACCGGGGCCGGGAAGGGCCGCGGACCGGATGTGAGCAAGGATCGTCGCAGCTCGCGCAGCCTGACTGCGGTCCCGCCGAGTCGCCAGATGAACTGGCGTCACCCGATCCTCGTGCTGGACGCCGACCCCGAGGGGGGCCAGCAGGCCGCCGAGATCCTCGTCGCCAACGGGCTCGAGGTCGAGGTCATGCACCAGCCGGAGCAGCTCCTGCAGCGCGCGGCGGCGCACCCGTCGACGGTGATGATGGTCGAGGTTCCGCTCCGGGGGATGAGCGAGACCGTGCTGCTCTCCACCGCCCAGCGCATGACCGGGCTGAAGGTCATGCCGATCATCCTCACCAGCCGCACCTACGCCGAAGACGGCTCGGTCGCGAAGTCCCTCCTGAGCCAGGGGGCCGTGGACTTCATCGGCCGGCCGGCGTCGTCGCAGCGGTGGCGAGCCGCCCTCGCGAAGGCCCTCGCGAAGCTCCAGACCGAGAGCGCGAAGCTGGCGTCGCTGCAGAAGAAGCGGGACCGCCCCGGCACGTCCGGCGAGTTCGCGATCCCCCCCGCCGTGTTCGGCGAGTCGACCCCCGACCTGATGGGGCGCGTCCGCTCGTCCGGATCCTCCCGGTCCGGCGAGCACCTCGGACCCCGAGCCCACGCGGAGAGCCGCCTGAAGACCGGAAAGACCGCCGCGGAGGTCCTGTCGCCGACGGAGCGCAAGAACCTCCAGCAGAAGGGATTCAAGGTCCCGCGCGAGGCGCTGGCGGGCCGCCCCCTGGGCAAGAGGGTGCCGCCCGGGGCCACCCTTGTCTGGCGCGCGTCCGAGACGACGATGACCATCGCGTGCATCGATCACTCCCACGCCGAGGGAGCGGAGGTCCGGTTCACGTTCGAGTTCCCGGACCCCGAGACCGGGCGCGACAGCCGTCCCCGCATCCTCGGCCGCGTCGCCGAGAGCCGGTCCTACGCCTGGGGGACGCTCGTCAAGCTGACCCTCATCGGGGCCGCGCCCAAGGCCGACTACGACCGCCTCATCGAGCTGGTGAAGCGCTCGGGGGGCTGGTCGCTCGACTGGAAGACCGGCGGCTGGGACCTCGACTGACATAGTTTGCGCCCCGCACCTTTCGCATCCCGACGGGCCGCCCTAAGATCGAAAACGAGGGTGCCGCAGCGGCGGCGGGAGCTTCACCAGCTCCTATCTCCCGGTTGTTTTGGGAGGACCTCGGCGGCGTCGGCTTTCTCCAGCGGACCGACGCCGTCTCCGGGACGGGTCCCGGGACGTTCAACACGCTGCGAGAGGAGGTGATCCTTTGAACGACGCTAATAACCGGACCGGTGAGGTGACGAGAACCTGAGGATCACCGACGCGTCTCCGGATCCTGGAGAGCGCGTTCCGAGGGTGATGTCTCAGGATCACCCAATCGTCATCGGCTGAAGCGTTTCCCGCCTCGTCCGACGGGAGCATGAGGGAGTACGGTCCACCGACGTATGTCGGCGGGTTACGGCCCATTGCAGCGACGCAGCGGCTCTATACCGTAGGAAACGGTACGGGTCGGCCCTTTCGAGGGTCGGCCCGTTCCTTTCTTGGGTTACTCTGCGAGTCCAACTCCACTGAAAGCATGTTCAGTTGTCGAATCGGAACGTCACGGGCTCTCGGGAGCTCGACCACATCCTCATCCGCGGCGCGGAGGAGCACAACCTCAAGTGCCTGACGCTGGAGATCCCCAAGAAGAAGCTCGTGGTCTTCACGGGCGTCTCGGGGTCGGGCAAGTCGTCTCTCGCGTTCGACACCCTGTACGCCGAGGGCCAGCGCCGCTACGTCGAGTCGCTGTCGGCGTACGCCCGGCAGTTCCTCGGGCAGATGGAGAAGCCCCGCTACGACACGATCCGGGGCCTCGCGCCGACCATCTCCATCGAACAGAAGGCGGCCTCGAAGAACCCGCGCTCGACCGTGGGCACCATCACCGAGATCTACGACTACCTCCGCGTGCTCTTCGCCCGCGTGGGGACGCAGTACTGCACGGGCTGCGGCCGCGAGGTGGGGCGCCAGTCGGCGGCGGAGATCGTCGAAGCGATCCTCCGACTGCCGGAGGGCACGCGGTTCCGGCTCCTCGCGCCCGTGGTCCAGCGCCGCAAGGGTGAGCATCGAGACGTCTTCAAGGAGGCGATGAAGGCGGGCTTCACCCGGGCCCGCGTCGACGGCGAGCTCGTGGAGGTCGAGTCGCCGCCCGAGCTGGACAAGGACAAGAAGCACGACATCGCCATCGTCGTCGACCGCCTCGCGATCCGCGAGGGCATGGAGTCGCGGCTCACGGACTCGGTGGAGACGGCGCTGCTGCAGTCCGGCGGGCTCCTGATCGTCGACGTGCCGGGGGACGCCGAGACCCTGTACTCCGAGAAGCTCGCGTGTCCGGACTGCGGGATCTCCTTCCCCGACCTCGAGCCCCCCCTCTTCTCCTTCAACACCCCCACGGGCATGTGCGTCGACTGCAACGGCCTGGGGTGGAAGAAGGTGATGGACCCCGAGCTCGTGATCAGCGACGAGTCGCTGAGCCTGTCGGACGGAGCGATCCGGCCCTGGGCCGCGGCGATGAAGCGCGCGCAGGGATGGTCGTACCGGTACATCAAGCAGGCGACGGACGCGCTCGGCATCGCCCGCGACGTGCCGTGGAAGCAGCTGCCTGCGACCGCCCGGGACGTCGTGCTCTTCGGCACCGAGGAGGAGTTCACGGTCCAGTGGCGCGGCAAGCGCAGCGCGGGGGAGTGGAAGACCACCTTCGAGGGCGTCCTCCCCAACCTCCAGCGCAAGTACAAGCAGACCGAGTCCAACCAGATGCGCCGGTACTACGAGTCGTTCATGCGGACGCTCCCGTGCCCGGCGTGCGGGGGGAGCCGCCTGCGGGCCGAGGCCCGCGCGGTCAAGGTGGGCCGGCGCTCGCTGCCGTCGCTCGTGGCCATGACGATCTCCGAAGCCCACGTCGCCATCCACGACCTCGGCCTGGAGGGCAACAAGGCCACGATCGCGAGCGAGCTCGTCAAGGAGATCGGCAACCGCCTGGGGTTCCTCCTCAATGTCGGCCTCGACTACCTCACGCTCGATCGCCTCGGACCCACCCTGAGCGGCGGCGAGTCCCAGCGCATCCGCCTCGCGGCGCAGGTGGGCACCGAGCTGACCGGCGTCATCTACATCCTGGACGAGCCGTCGATCGGGCTGCACCAGCGCGACAATCGCCGCCTGCTGCGCACGCTCCAGCACCTCCGGGACATCGGGAACTCGGTCGTCGTCGTCGAGCACGACCAGGAGACGATCGAGGCGGCGGACCACCTCGTGGACTTCGGCCCGAGC
Source organism: uncultured Rickettsiales bacterium (assembly GCA_964512225.1). GTDB lineage: Bacteria > Myxococcota_A > UBA796 > UBA9615 > UBA9615 > CAZEKB01. The sequence goes on from CAZEKB010000141.1 coordinate 8,264, forward strand.
GCCGGTCGCCACGGGGGCGAGATCGTCTACTCGGGGCCGCCGGCCGGGGTCCTGGAGAACCCCGACTCGCTCACGGGCGCGTACCTCGCGGGTCGCCGGCGCATCGAGACGCCGTCGGCCCGGCGCGTCCCCGATCGCCGCCGATTGGTGGTGCGCGGGGCCCGCGAGAACAACCTCCAGGACGTCGATGTCTCCTTCCCCGTCGGGTGCATGGTCGCGGTCACCGGCGTCTCCGGCGCGGGCAAGTCGTCCCTGATCAACGGCATCCTCTCGCCGGCCCTCGCCAACGTCTTCCACAAGGCGTCGCGCCCGGTGGGCAGGCACAAGGACATCGTCGGGCTCGAACACTTCGACAAGATCGTCGACATCGACCAGAAGCCCATCGGGCGCACCCCGCGGTCCAACCCCGCCACCTATACGAAGCTGTTCGACTCGATCCGCGAGGTCTTCGCCAATACCAAGGACGCCCGCGCGGCCGGGTTCACGAAGAGTCGGTTCTCGTTCAACGTGAAGGGCGGCCGCTGCGAGGCCTGCAACGGCGACGGGTCGCTGCGGATCGAGATGCACTTCCTGGCGGACGTGTTCGTCCCCTGCGAGCTGTGCAAGGGCAAGCGGTTCAACGACGCGACCCTCCGCATCAAGCACAAAGGGCTGTCGATCGCCGACGTGCTCGCCCTGCCCTGCGCGGACGCGCTCGATCACTTCACCAACTACCCCCGCATCCGCCGCGTGGTCCAGACGCTGGTGGACGTCGGGCTCGGCTACATCCAGCTCGGGCAGTCGTCGACCACGCTGTCGGGCGGCGAGGCCCAGCGGATCAAGCTGAGCCGCGAGCTCGCCAAGCGGGCGACGGGGCGCACGCTCTACCTCATGGACGAGCCGACCACGGGGCTGCACTTCGCGGACATCGCGAAGCTCCTGCAGGTGCTCGACCGCCTGGTCGAGGCGGGCAACACCGTGATCGTCATCGAGCACAACCTGGACGTCATCCGGTGCGCGGACTGGGTCGTGGACATCGGCCCCGAGGGCGGCAACGGAGGCGGCCTGGTGGTCGCGGAGGGGCCCCCCGAGGTCGTCGCGGGCACCCCGGGCAGCCACACGGGCCGGTTCCTGGCGGACCTGATCGAGCCGGTCGCGCCGAAGACGAAGCGATCCCGGGGGTCGAGGCGCGCGAAGAAGGCGAAGCCGCCCAAGGCGGCGGGGCTCAGCGCGTGACCGCGCTCGGAGATCCGGGCAGCTCCGCGGCGGCGGTCGCCGACTCGCGGTAGACGCTCAGGGAGAGGCGACCGGAGAGGTCCCGACCGTCGCGAGCGTGGATCTCGATCTCGTTCTCCCCCGCTTCGAGCTCCACCTCGACCTCGAACGAGTGCGCCGAGGCGGTCGTGCCGAGCCGCTGGTACGAGACCTTTCGCTCGTTCACGAATACGAAGAGGTCCTTCACGAGCTCGTCGTCGGTCACCTCGCCCCGCAGCACGAGGCGATCCGCGACCACGGACGTGCCCCCGGGGTTGTGGTCGAGGCGGACGATCGGGGGCGCGTGGGACAGGTGCAGGACGGGCGTCCCCACCTCGCGCCGGCCCGCCGCGGCGACGTGGCTCGCCGACACCCACCCGGAGCCGCCCCACTCCAGCGGGACCCGGTACCAGTCCGACAGCTTGCCGTCGACGGTGGCGGGCCCGTCCAGGCGCGCCACGATCGGCGAGAGGGGCGAGGCCCCGGAGCGGACCTCGGCGTAGGCGCCCTTCGGCTTGACCACCCGGTTCGCCTTGCCCACGGCGTCCGACGGCCCGTGCAGGGGGAGCTTGAGCTCGGCCGACGACGACTCCAGGAACTTGGTGTCCTGCACGTCGATCTGGGCCTCGAGCATCGTGCGGTCGCCGAGGTCGTCGGCGACGCGGAAGTGCAGACGCTTCTGGACTCGCTCGCCGGGCGCGAGGCTGAACCACGCCGAGCCGCGCTCCAGGAACATCGCCTCGCTCGAGCCGTTCTTCAGCCTCACGAACGCCGACGGCTTGTCCGCCTTGCCGTCGCCGTCCGCGTCGTCGCGAGGGGCGAGCAGACCGCGCTCGGCCTTCCACAGGTCCGAGGTGGCGCCGTCGCCCACGTTCTCCACGGTCACGAGCAGATCCACGGACTCCCCCGCCTGGAGCAGACCGTCGCCGTTGCCCCGGCTGTCGCCGCTGCCGTCGTCGATCAGCTGGTAGCTGAAGGCGAACCGCGGGTGAGGCACCTCGGTGATGCGGAGCTTGCCCACGAGCTTGGGCGGCACGGGGCCCGAGTCCGCGAAGAAGTGCCAGGTGATCTCCTCGGTGCGGGACTGCAGCCACAGCGCGGGCCAGCTCTTGGCGCTGAACTCCCGCGTCTCGCCCGCGCCGACGTAGCCGAAGACGTACTCGCGGCCCACGAAGAAGTCGCCGTCGCGGCTCTCCGTGATCGCCCGCAGGCGGTGGATCGGCGCGACGCCTTCGTTGGTGACGGACACCGAGATCGGGGTGCCGACGCCGGGCGTGAGGACGTCGCCGTCGGCGAGGACGTCCAGGGCGACCTTGACGTCCGGGGAGGCGGGCGTGGGCCGGGCGCCGGAGGCGCCGGGGGGGGTGGCGGGGGGGGGTTGGGGGGGGGGGGGGGGGGGGGGGGGGGGGGGGGGGGGGGGCGGCCCCGGGGGTCCAGTCGATCCCCACGTCCTCGAGACGCTGGGTGAGCATCTCGAGGCGCTCCGCGAACACCTCCCGCACGACCTCGGGCGCGGCCCTCAGCATCTCCGAGCGGACGGGCGAGCCGGCCTCCCGCAGGAGCGCCTTGGCGGCCTGGACCTCGATGTCTTCGAGCTTGTCCGCCGCCTTGGGCTCGGCGCGGTTGTCCACGAGCGTGCGGTCCCAGCACTCCTCGCAGGAGTAGACGAACTGCAGGGTGCCGTCGGCCGAGGGGTCGTCGCCCCACTGGAAGCTCTGATCGAGGTCCTGCTCGCGGAGCTCGAAGTCCTGCCAGTACATGCGGATGTCGATGCCGTCCTCGTCGCTGGAGACGCGCGCGGGCCGCAGGGCGATGTCGGGCTGGATGCCGATGCCCTGGATCGACCGGTCCCCGGGCGTCAGGTACTTCGCGATCGTCAGCTTGAGGGCGCCGTCGTGGAACTCGTTGTCGTAGAGGTTCTGGACGCTGCCCTTGCCGAAGGTCCGCGCCCCCATGACCACGGCGCGGTCGTGGTTCTTCAGCGCGCCCGCCACGATCTCGGACGCCGACGCCGACGACTCGTCGACCAGCAGGACGAGCGGGAGCTCGGCCTCGGTGTAGAAGCCGCGCGCCTTCTCGCCCTTCATCTTCCGACCGCCCGGCCCCGCCGTGGCGACGATGACCCCCTCCTTGAGGAACTTGTCGGAGATCTGGATCGCCTGCTGCAGGTACCCCCCGGGGTTGCCCCGGAAGTCCAGGATCAGGCCCTTCATCTCGGTGTGCCCGTCGGCGGCGGCGAGCTCGTCGAGCTCGATCATCGCCCCGTCGAGCTGGTCGTGCGTGTCCTGGGCGAAGTTGGACAGCTCGATGTAGCCGATGCCGTCGCCCGCGTAGGCGTGCTTCACCGACGGGACCTGGATCCGCGCCCGGGTGATCGTGACCTCGCGGTCCATCTCGCCCTCGCTCGACACCGTGACGGTGACGGGCGTCCCCACCTGGCCGCGCAGTCGGCTCACGGCCTCCTGCAGGGTCATGTTGACGGTCGACTCCTGCTCGATCTTGTCGATCCGATCCCCGGCTTGCAGACCCGCGCGGAACGCGGGCGTCCCCGCGATGGGGTACAGGACCGTGAGCCGGTTCTCGCGGATTCCGATCGTGATCCCGAGGCCCCCGAAGTGGCCGCGGTTCGTGATCGCCATCTCCTCGTAGGCCTTCGGATCGATGTAGGTGCTGTGCGGGTCGAGCGTGGAGAGCATCCCGTTCATGAGGGCGTACTCGATGCGCGGGCGCTCGAACTCGTCGTCGAGCTGCTCGTCCAGGAACACGGCCGCGCCCGCGACCACCTCGGTCATCTCCGGGAGGCTGTCCAGGGAGATCACCGCGACGCTCGTCTCTTCGGTGCCGTAGGTGAGGTGGAGGACGGAGGCGTCCTCGTCGTGCTGGTAGACGAACTGGGGCACGAGGTAGGCCACGCGATCCAGGGCCGCGCGCATCATCTCGTCGGGCTCGACGCGGCGGGCGTCGACGTACTCCGTGTTGATCTTGAAGGCCGCGCGGCGGAAGTAGTCGAGCTCGGACAGCTCGTACTCCTTGTCGCCGAGGCGCTCGAGGAAGTCCATGGGGGCGCCTGCCACCGCGAACCCGTCGCTGCCGCCACGGGCCGCGACCAGCCAACCGAGGGATCCGACCGCGACGGCGACGAACAAGAGAGTGACGATTCGCTTCATGCCCACCTGGATCTTGTGTGCCCGGGCCGGGAACCGCAAGGGAAGCGGCCCGCCCCTCGACAAACCGCGGGCCGCCGCGCGCATTCCCGGGCGCTCCCGGCGTTGACTTCGCGGCCGCCCGGCATTAAGAAACGGTCGCTCCCCGGCCCCTTCCTCGCGCCCCCGGAAAGCCAGCTTCGCCTCGATGATCCTGCGGATTCAGTGTCCCGCGTGTGGGACCGGCTATCGCCTCCAGGACCCCCTCCCTCCGGAGGGGAAGAAGTACCGTTGCCGTTGCGGCACGGTGATCACCGTCGCGTACCCCGAAGAGGTGAGGCGGACGCTCGCCGCGCGGTCCGCCGCGACCCCTCGTCCCGCGGTGGAGATCCCGAGGCCGGCCCCGCCTCCGCCGCCCCGCCGACCGGACGACTCGGTCCGCACCGCGCCGGACCCGTTCCCGGGGATCGACGTCGACGAAGAGGCGACCATCCCGCTCGGGGTCCGATCGCCCGCCGCCCGGCCCGCGGGCCTCACGCCCCCACCGGTGATCCCGCCGATGGAGCAGAGCATCCCCCGACGTCGCGCCGCGTTCGAGCACGACGATCAGGACGATCTGCAGAACACCGTCATCGACGAGCGCATGTTCGAGCCCGCCCCCGGGCCCGCCGCGCTCACGCCGCCCTCGCCCCCGCCGCCGATGCGCGCGCCCGCGCCCCCGCGCCCGTCCGAAGAGTTCTCCGAGGCGGCGACCGAGGTGGAGATGCCGGCCGCCCCCGAGCCCGCCGTCGAGCTGCGGCGGCGCACGCCCGCGGCGTCCCGGCCCGCCGACGAGCCGGCCCCGTCGGGCGACGGCCCGGGCGACGGCGCGCCCCCGCCCAAGCGCAAGAAGCGTCGCAAGCCGCGCAAGCGGAGCTTCTGGCGGCGGCGCTGGGTGCGCGTCGCGGTCTACCTCGCCCTGGTCTCCATCATCGTGGGCGCCGCGGCCGCGATCGGCCTGATCCTGCACTTCAGCCGCGACCTGCCGTCGGTGGACGCGCTCGAGCACTACGAGCCCCCGATCGTCACGGTCGTCACCGACATGGAGGGGCGCTTCGTCGGCGAGTTCTTCGAGCAGCAGCGCTACGTCGTCGACTTCGAGCAGATCCCCGAGAACCTCCGCAACGCCTTCGTGGCGGCCGAGGACGCGGCCTTCTGGGAGCACTCCGGCGTCGACTACATGGGCATCGCCCGCGCGATGGTCCGCAATGTCAAGGCCGGGCGCATGGCCCAGGGAGCCTCGACCATCACCCAGCAGGTCGCGCGCTCGTTCCTCCTCACGAAGGAGAAGAAGCTCAGCCGGAAGATCAAGGAGGCGCTCCTCGCCTACCGGGTCGAGAACAACTTCGACAAGGAGTACATCCTCTACCTGTACCTCAACCAGATCTTCCTGGGCCACGGCGCGTACGGCGTGCAGGCGGCCGCGAAGCTCTACTTCGACAAGGACGTGTCCGACCTGTCGCTGCCCGAGTGCGCGATCATCGCGGGGCTGCCCCAGGCACCGTCGACGTACTCGCCCAACCGGAACTTCTCCGCCGCCAAGGCGCGCCAGCGGTACGTGCTGGACCAGATGGCGGACAAGGAGTACATCACGAAGGCGGCGGCCGACGCCGCCTACGACGAAGAGCTCGTATTCACCAAGAAGCGGGATCGGAACCTCGACATCGCGCCCTTCTACGTCGAGCACGTGCGCCGCTACCTGGGCGCGAAGTACGGGCTCGAGCGCGTCAACAAGGGCGGGCTGCAGGTCAAGATCCCCATCGACATCGAGCTGCAGAAGGTCGCCGAGGCGGCCGTGAAGGCGGGGGTCCGGTTCGCGGACAAGCGCATCGGCTACCGGGGCGCGATCAAGACGCTCGAGACCGACGCCGAGCGGGGAGCCGAGCGCGTCGCCATCGACCGCGAGCGGGCCGTCACGGTCCGGCCGTACCACCCGGCCTTCGAGCTCGAGCCCGGGGCCGTACCCCCCGCCGTCCTGCCCGCGCTGCAGGAGGGTGAGCTCACCCGCGGGGTGGTGGCGAAGGTCGACAAGAAGTGGGCGCTCGTGGACGTGGGCAGCATCCGCGGCCTCCTGCCCGTGGACGGGTTCAGCTGGTGTCACCGGCCCAAGCCGGAGGCGAACTTCCAGTACTTCAAGTGCAAGACGCTGGACGACATGGTCTTCGAAGGCGAGGTCGTCGCCATCCGGGTCGTCAACGACGGCGAGGACTTCGCGAAGACCCTGGGCTCGAAGTGGGAAGGCCCCACCGAGTACCCGCGGCTCGCCATGGAGCAGGACCCCGGGCCCGAGGCCGCGCTGCTGAGCATGCGCGTGACGGACGGCGCGATCCTCGCGATGGTCGGCGGCTCCACCTACGAGGGCTCCGAGTTCAACCGGGCGATCCAGGCCAAGCGGCAGGTGGGCTCCACGTTCAAGCCGCTCGTCTACGCCGCCGCCCTCGACGAGAAGGACCGGAACTTCACGCCGTCGACCATCCTCGTGGACGCCCCCATCGTCGAGGAGATGTCCGGCAAGGAGGGCGAGCTCTGGAAGCCCGGGAACTCGGGCGGCAAGTACACCGGCGACGTGCCCCTGCGGCGCGGCCTCGTGCTCTCGATGAACATCGTCACGCTCAAGATCCTCCAGGCGATCGGCGTCAAGTACACGCTCGAGTACATGGAGCGGTTCGCGTTCGACACCCCGCTGGAAGAGAACATGGCCATGGCGCTCGGCGCGTCGGCGCTGACCATGAAGGAGATGCTGCGGGCCTACACGGTGTTCCCGACCCTGGGAGACCGTCGCGAGCCCCTGTTCATCGCCGAGGTCCGCGACCGCGACGGCACGCTGCTGGAGGCCACGCCCGAGGGCCTGCTCACGGAGGACGTGATGGACCCGGAGACGGCGTACATCATGGTCAACCTCATGATGGACGTCGTCCGCGGCGGCACCGCCACCAAGGCGAAGGTGCTGGGCGTGCCCCTCGCGGGCAAGACGGGCACGACCAACGCGTTCCGCGACGCGTGGTTCATGGGCTATACGCCGGAGCTCATCACCGGGGTCTGGCTCGGACTCGACGAGTTCAAGACGATGGGCCGCGGCCAGTACGGCGGCGACGTCGCGCTGCCGATCTGGATCGAGTACATGGAGGCTGCCCTGGAGAAGTACCCGCCGAGCGACTACGAGAAGCCCAAGGGGGTGGTGTTCGCGAAGGTCGACTCGATGACCGGCAAGCTCGCCCACGAGGGCGAGCCCGCCCACCGCGTCCCCTACAAGCGCGGCACCGAGCCGACCGAGTACGCGCCCCGAGCGGGCCAGATCGACGCGGCCGACTTCCTCTCGGGAGGTTTCTGAGATGCGCGCGTCCCTGCTGCTCCTCGGCGCGGCCGTCCTCCTCACCGTCGCCCTCGCGGCCTGCGAGGAAGAGACCACCATCGCCTTCCGGCCCGGCTGCGAGGTCACGCTCGACACCGTGAGCCCCTCGGAGGCCCCCACCGCGGGCGGCGTCGAGGCGGCGATCGACGGCCTGTGGATTGCCTCGGAGGAGGGCGTGCGCGACACGGTGGTCCGGGTCGGCGGCGTGGACGCCCGGGTGATCGAGGTCCTGCGCAGCGGGTGCGACGTGTGCGCCGCGTGCAGCCTCGAGGCGGTCCGATGCCGCGAGTGCGAGTCGGTCTGTCGGGGCACCGCGCCCTGGGTCGACGGCGACGGGGTCGAGCACGAGGTTCAGGCGTGCACCGAGCGCGTGATCTTCGAGGTCCCGCCGGCGCAGGCCGAAGGGCGGGTCGAGATCTCCGTGACCAGCCGCCACGGCGAAGCCAGCGGCCTGTGGTTCACCTACTCGGACGACATCGCCGACGACGACGACTCGGCCCCGTAGGCCCCGGGCTAGATCTTGAAGAGGCCGGCGAGCTTCTTCTTGGCCTTCGAGGCCTCGTCTTCC
>CAZEKB010000142.1:0-16573 GCA_964512225.1 uncultured Rickettsiales bacterium
ATGGTGGAGGCGGCGGGAATCGAACCCGCGTCCGAGACTGCTCGACCGCCGCTTCTACGTGCGTAGTCTGCTGATTTGAATCCCACGTCCGGGACGCCCAGCGACAGGCTTCCCTTCAGCCCGACCTTCCCTGCGTTTCGCCCCTTCTCCCGGATGGCCTCTGGAGAGGAACTAGCTCGCTGCATTACGCCCGGCACCCCCCCGCGAGCATGAGGGGGCCGAACGGCTTCACCGGTTTTTAAGCGGCGAGAGCGTAGTTGCTGTCGTTGGCAACTAGTGGTTTCCGGGGGTTTTACGAGGTACCTGGAAACCTCGGCACGCCACGACGACCTACCACAACCCCGTCGAGACCAATCGCCCCCGAAACGTGTTGGATGGTCGCGTTGGTTGCACTGCTCGCCGCTGACCGGCGGGCAGCGCTCGACCCCCGGTTGCTCCGCCGGAGGTCGCGCGATTCATCCTGTCAAAGAGCCGCCGAGACGGCGTTTCCCGTCGCCCAGCATAAGGTCTCGGGCGGCGCTGTCCAGCCCGGCTCCCCGAACCGCCCCGGTATACTCGCGTCGGGAGGAGGACGACATGTACGGTCGAGTCCTCGTGGTCGGCGGCTTCGCCTTCGCTCTGATCGGCGCCGTCGCCTCCTCCGTCTACGTCCCCCGCATCGAGGCCGACCTCACCGCCCGCTCCCGCGAGGCCCTGGGCGCCGAGGGCATCGGCTTCGACGCCGTCGCCTTCGACGGCCGCGACGGCACCGTCACCGTCTTCTCCACCCACGCCCGACCCTCGCAGGCCGCCGACGTCGTGGCCTGGGTCCCCGGCGTGCGGAAGGCCCACGTCGTCGTCGTCGAGCCGCCCTGGAAGCCACCTCCGCCCCCGCGCCTCGACCCCTGGCTGCGCACGACCCTGTCCGCCGACTTCGTCGAGCTGGTGGGGCTCCTCCCCCGCGAAGAGGACCTCCAGCGCGTCCGCGCCGCCCTCTCCGACGCCCTGGGCGGCGTCACCGTCCGCGACGCCGTGACCCTCGGCCCCGCGGACGCCTCCGCCCCCTGGCTCGACGGCTACCTCGCCGCCGTGGAAGCGGCCCGCGGGTCCACCATCGACCTCAGCTTCGAGGTCCGCGAAGGGCGCGCCCGCCTCTTCGGGTCCGTCCCCGACCCCGCCGTGAGGGACGCCGTCGTCGCCGCCGTCGACGGCAAGCTCGGAGGCCTCGAGCTGGACGCCGAGCTCGTCGTCCGGCGCTCCGCTACCCCGGGAGAGAGCCCGTGATCTACCTCGTCGCCCAGATCTGGCTCGGCCTCCTCGTCGCCTGCATCCTCGGGGCCGTCCTCGGTCACTGGGTCGCGAGCCTCGGCCGGTCCGAGCGCTACCTCGGCTCCGCCCCCGCGCCCCGCCCGTCGCGCCCGGCGTTCCCCGACGTCCGCGATCTGGAGGAGCGCGCGGAAGAGGCAGAAGCCCGGGCCGCCGAGGCCGAAGCCGCGCTCGCCGAGGCGGGGGCCGGTGTCGCTGAAGCCGAGGCGCGGGCCGCCGAAGCCGAGCTCGCAGCCACCGACGCGCGGGGCCGACTCGACGAGACCACCGAGCGCATGCACGACGCCGAGCGCCGCGCGACCGCCTGGGAGGAGCGCTCCGCGGCCGACGCCGACTCCCTCGCCGAGGCCCGGGACCGCCTCGCGGAGCAGCGGGCCGAGTTCGACCGCCTCGACGCCCGGGTGAAGGACGCAGTCGACCTCCAGGAGAAGCTGTCTTCGAGCCACGTCCCCGCCATCACCGACGAAGCCATCGGGCTGCGCGAGGAGCTGAACCGCGCCGCCTCCGAACGGGCCGCCGCGGTCTCCGAACGCGACGAGGCGGCGGCCGAGCGCGACGCCCTGGTCTCCGAGCGCGACGAGGCCGTGTCCGAGCGGGACGCGGCGATCCTGCAGCGGGACGCGGCGCTCGATCAGCGGGACGTCGCCGTGCTCGCCCGCGACGCCGCCACCACCGCGGGCGAGGAGGCCGTCGCGCGGGCCGAGGCGGACGCCGATCGCATCCAGGAACTCGAGATGAAGCTCACCGCCCGTCGGGCCGAGGTCGCCGAGCTGTCCGCCCGCCTGCAGACCGTGAACGCGGCGCCTCCCGAGCCCGCGTCCTCGGATCCCGCCGATCCCATCCCGGGCCCCGGCGGCGGCGCGTACGGCTGGGCGGAGACGGCCTCGCCGCCCACGCCCACCGAGGGCGACGAGCGCATCCGCGAGCTCGAGGCCGCCCGGGACGCTCTCGAGAAGGAGCTCGAGGCCAGCCGCGAAGACATCAAGCGCCTCACCATCCGCATCGACGCCCTGGTCCTGGGCGGCACGGGCAACGCGGGCATGAACTACCTCGTCGACGACGTGGAGGGCATCGGACCGATCTTCGCCGCCCGCCTCGCCGAGGCCGGGATCCGCGACACCTCCGACCTCCTCGCCGCCACCTGCACCCCCGAGGGGCGCGACGCGCTCGCCGTCACCATTCAGGGATCCCCGGCGACGCTCCTCGACTGGGCCCGCCAGGCGGATCTGATGCGGGTCGACGGCGTGGGACCGCAGTACAGCGAGCTCCTCCGGGCCGCCGACGTCGGGGGGCTCGCCGATCTCGCCGCCGCCGACGCCGAGGAGCTCACGCAGCGGATGGCGGGCGTGAACCTCTCCGGGGGGCGCCGCATCGCGCGCCGGCTGCCCGACGCGGGCTCGGTCGCGGACTGGATCGCGTCGGCCGCGAAGCTCACGAGCCGCGTCCAGATCTGACGCTCACCCGCCCCAGCGCGGGGCGAGCGGCTCGGGGTGCGACTCCCAGCGGACGATGTGCCGGAACGACAGGCTGATCCGAGGTTCGTCCGCGGGCGTGCGCCGCAGGGCGTGCTTCCACTCCGCCTGCATCGCCGCCGACATGTAGAGGAGCGACCCGGGCTCGAGCAGGCGGTCGTCGTAGAAGAACCCGTCCTCCGTCCTCGTGCGCAGGCGCAGGACGCGGGCAGCGCCGAGGCTCACGATCGCGATCCCCGTCCCCGGGGCGAGGATGTCCACGTCGTCCGCGTGCCAGCCGAGGCTGCTCCGACCGGACGGGTAGTGGTTCAGCAGGCAGTTCGTGGCGCTGAACCCGATCGCCGGCGCGAGCTGGTCCCGCAGCGCCGCGACGGCGGGGTGCCAGGGCGCCACGGGGTAGCGCGCGCCCGAGTAGTTGTAGGGCACCCCCATGCTCGCGGTGCGGCGCGATCGCATCTGCTCGGTCCACTCCGCTTCGTCCCGCACCACCGCGAACAGCGACTCGGGGTCGCCCACGACCGACGGCCGGTACCAGCAATCCGGGACATGCATCGATCCAGTGTAGGGTCCCGCCTCCCGTGTAGGGTCCCGCCTCAGCTCCCCTCCTCCGGAGATCCGATGTCCTCGATCCACGACCTCCTGGGCGACGACGCCCACTACCTCCTCGGCTTCGACAGCCCCGCCATCTCGCGCGACCGCCTCCACGTCCCCGGCGGCGACTTCGTCGAGCGCGTGTTCGCCGACTCGAACCGCAACCCCCGCACCCTCCGCGCGCTGCAGACGCTGTTCGACAGCGGTCGCCTCGCGGGCTCCGGGTACCTCTCGATCCTGCCCGTGGACCAGGGCATCGAGCACTCCGCGGGCGCGTCGTTCGCCCCGAACATCGACTACTTCGACCCCGACAACATCGTCAAGCTCGCCATTGAGGGCGGCTGCAACGCCGTCGCGAGCACCCTGGGCGTGCTCGGCGCCGTGGCGCGCAAGTACGCGCACCGCATCCCGTTCGTGGTCAAGCTCAACCACAACGAGCTCCTCACGTTCCCCAACACCTTCTCCCAGATCAGCTTCGCGGACGTCGACCAGGCGTTCGAGCTGGGCGCCGTCGCGGTGGGCGCGACGATCTACTTCGGGTCCGACGACAGCAACCGCCAGATCGTGGAGATCTCCCAGGCCTTCTCGCGCGCTCACGAGCTCGGGATGGCGACGATCCTGTGGTGCTACCTGCGGAACTCGGCCTTCAAGGTCGACGGCAAGGACCACCACGCGTCCGCGGACCTCACCGGCCAGGCGAACCACCTCGGCGTCACGATCGAGGCCGACATCATCAAGCAGAAGCTCCCCGTGCGGAACGGCGGCTACGCGGCCCTGAACATGGGCTCGAGCAGCTACGGCAAGTTCGACGAGCGCATCTACACCCAGCTCGCGAGCGACCACCCGATCGACCTCACGCGCTACCAGATCGCCAACTGCTACATGGGGCGCTCGGGCCTGATCAACTCGGGCGGCGCCTCGGGCGCGAACGACCTCGCCCAGGCCGTGAAGACGGCCGTCATCAACAAGCGGGCCGGGGGCATGGGCCTGATCTCCGGGCGCAAGGCGTTCCAGAAGCCGCTCGCCGAGGGCGTCGCCCTCCTCAACGCGATCCAGGACGTCTACCTCGACGACTCCATCACCGTCGCCTGACGCCGGGTATCGTCGTCCTTCGATCACCCCGGGGGAGGGGCGGTCGAGGGAGACCCGGCGTTGGCCGATACGAAGCCGACAGCGACACCCGTGCGCGCGGAGCCCGCGCCCGGGGATACGTCCGCCTCGACCGCCGATCCCAACGACGTCACCACCACCGGAGACTGGCCCGCGCAGAACCCCGAGGGCATCGCCCGGGTGAAGCAGGGCCCGTCGGCCTTCCGCCGGGGCGACACCGCGTCCGAGGACCGGGAGGAGCCGCCGAGCCCGTCGGTCGGCGTGAGCTTCTCCAACCCGACGCCGCCGACGGTCCCCTCGGTCGGCCCGAAGCCCCCCGAGCAGCTCGAGCCCGCCGACGTTTCGGGCCCGGTCCCGATCCTCGAGGAGCCCGAGCCCGAGGAGGCGGGGTTCCTGGACCCGTTCGGGGGGAACCCCGAGTGGTCCGGCTGGACCAAGAAGATCGACGTCGACCCCGCCCCGCCCCCGCCGACCGAGGCCGACGTGAGCGCCCCTCACCGCATGCCGCCGCCGGAGGGCGCGGACGTGGTCACGGAGCCGTCGATGCAGAGCGTCGACCTCGCCGCCAAGAAGCGAGCGGGCCGGGCCGAGCCGCTGGTGACCCTCGGCGAGGGCGACGAGCAGCCCTCGGGCAAGAGCGAGGTCACGGGCCCCCGGATGCACTCCCGGGCCCAGGCCCAGAAGGAGGACGCCGAGGCCGTCGTCGAGGGGCCGCCCCCGAAGCCGGAGCCCCGCAACTACAGCCAGTTCGTGGCGGTGATCGTGATCCTGATCATCCTCAACGTGCCCGCGATCCTCGTGCTCTACCGGTACGTGACGCGCGCCACGGGGCCCGACGAGCCCGCGGTCGAGGTCGCCAAGCCGCGCACGATCACCCCCGAGGATCTGGCCCTGATCACGGACGAGATGTGGGCCCGGCCGGGCCAGGCCGACACCGTGCTGGTCGAGTGGGAGCTGAGCGCGGACGAGTACAGCCGCCTCATGGCCGGCGTCTACACCGACCCGGAGCTGAACCAGCGCTACGAGGCCGCCCGACGCACGGGGCCGCGGGGCGAGCGCAAGGCCGACCTGCGCCCCCGGGCGACGCCCGAGGAGCCCTCACCGGCGCCCGACGAGCCGTCATCGGCGCCCGAGGTCGATCCGAAAGAGCCCGCAGTCGGTGCCGACGAAGACCCGCCCTGAGGCGTCCGCGGCGAGGTCCCGCGCCTGGCCGCAGAGCGCGTACGCGACCCGATCGGACGGGTCGGCGGCGGACACGCTCCACAGCACGCCGGAGTAGGCGGCCGCGGCCCAGATGCGGTCGTGCACCGGCTCCCGGATCATCGCCCGCACCCCGAAGGACAGGTGGACGCGGTCGACGACCTCGAGCGTCTCCGCGTCGAGGACGAGGGCGCCGCCCTCGAAGAACCGGCTCACCCACAGACGGCCGCGGGGGGCGTCCAGGGCGAGCGCCCAGTTGAAGGGGCCGACCAGCCGCTCGGCGCGCACGTCGCCGTGGGGGAGGCCGTAGGCGAGGACGGACGGGGTGTGCCAGAGGCCGACGGCGAAGAAGCGGTCGCCGTCCGGGTGGAAGACCGCGGTCTCGACCTCGTGGGCCAGGGGCAGCGCGCCGGCGCGGTGGCCCGTCGCCGTGTCGAACCAGCGCGCCACGGGGTTGCTCTCGCAGGGGATCAGGACGCGCGTCGTCCCGGGGCGGGGGACCCAGTCGGACACCCAGCAGCCGGGCATCTTCACGTACGCCCCCTGCTCGCCGTCCAGATCGACGGCCACCACCCCGCTGCTCTCGTCGCCCACGACCGACACCCACGCCGTGCCCCCTACGGGCGGGCCCACCTCCTCCACGCCGACGCCGCCGGGGTCCCAGATCTCGCGCACGGTCTCGCCGCCGTCCGGGGTCCAGCGGCCCAGCAGATCCCGCTCCCGGTCCGTGTAGAGCACGCCGTCGGCGCCGTCCGACGCGAGGGAGAACACGTCCTGGCGGGCGACGAGCTGCTCGACCTCGTCGGGCAGGCCCGCGGGCACGGTCCACATGCCCACCGTCAGCCCGCGCACGGCGCAGATCGCGGCCCAAGCGAGCACCGGCGTGGCGACGAGGCCGAGCCGTCGGGGGTCGAGGTGCGCCCAGGGCCCCGCCCGCAGGGAGTCGCGCACCCACCGCGTCGCGCCCACGCCCACCGCCCCGGCGAGCAGGACGAGGCCCGCGGCGGACAGCGCGCCCGCGGCGTCCAGGGGAGCCGGGCGGGCCAGGGCCGGGCCCGCGATGACCACCGCCGCGAGGCCGACGCCCAGCGGCGCGCGCAGGCGCGGGACGGCGCGGGCCGCCCCGAACGCCAAGGCGCCCAGAGCCAGCCAGGTCCCCCCCGAGGTCCAGGGGCTCGCGCCGGGCCCCCGCAACCAGACGTCGCGCAGGCGGAAGGCGGGGCTGTGCATCGACGGCCCCTCGAGCAGCGTGAGCCCGGCCAACCCCGCCAGCGCCACCGCGCCGCCCGCCACGGCGGCGCGAACCCACGGCGGGACCCCCGGGCCCACGGGCTCGGCCCAGGCCCGTCGTCCCGCCGCCGCGGCCACCACCAAGCCGCCCCAGAAGACGACGCGATCGAGGCCCGCGCCGACCGCGAGCAGGCCCGCCGCGCCCGCTGCTCCCAGGACGTGAGCGACGGCCTCGACCGTCGTCGCCGCGGGCTCCACGCGTCGGGCCGCCACCCCCACGAGCGCCGCGACGAGGAGACCGGGTAGGACGATCCCGGGGCCGTGGAGCAGGGGCGGCGCGAGCTCGACGATCTCGCTCAGGCGCGTGCAGGCCGCCAGGACCCACGCCTGGGACCACGCCCCCACGGGGTTCCAGAACCCGAAGCCGACGGATGCGACGGCGGGCGCCAGGACCGCGCCGAGCAGCGCCGCGGCGAGCCGCCCGGAAGCGCGGGGAATCCCCATGCCCGCATGCTACAACCGGCCGCCGATGGACGATTGGACGGCCAACGACGAGCTGTGGGCGGCGGCCCGGGAGTCGATGTTCCCCGCGAGCGCCTGGGCGGCCGCCCCCGCCGAGGTCGCGTCCGTCCTCCAGCTCGTAGGAGCGACCACCGCCCTCGATGTCCTCGACCTCCCCTGCGGCCCCGGCCGTCACTCCCTCGCGTTCGCGAGCGCGGGCCACCGCGTCGTGGCCGTGGACCGCACCCGGGGATACCTCGACGAGCTGCGGCGCCGGGCGGCCGAGCGGGCCGAGCGCGACGGCCGCCCCCTGAGCCTCGAGGTCGTCGAGGCCGACATGCGCGCGTTCGACCGCCCCGAGGCCTTCGACCTGGTGGTGAACCTCTTCACCTCGATCGGCCTGTTCCGCGACGACGACGTGAACCGCGCGGTGCTGCGCACGTTCCGGCGCGCGCTGCGGCCCGGGGGGCACCTCGTCGTCGACGTGATGAGCCGGGAGATCCTCGCCCGGATCTGGCAGCCCACCCACGTCAAGCGCCTCGACGACGGGACGCTGCTCGTCTCCGAGCGCCGCGTGGTCGACGACTGGACCTGGGTGGAGGTGTCGTGGACCTACATCCGCGGGGGCGAGGAGCGACGCTACGACCTCTCCCACCGGATCTACGGCGTCGTCGACCTCAAGCAGGACCTGGTGGGCGCGGGCTTCTCCGAGGTCGCCGCTTACGGCGGATACGACGGCCGGCCCTACGGCACCGACGCGGACCGGCTGCTCCTGGTGGCGCGCGCGTGACCGAGCCGACCCCCAGGTTCACCCGCCGGCACCTGCTCGCGATCGCCGCCGTCACCGGCGTGGCGGGCTCGATGACCGCGGGCGGCCGCGTGTGGACGTGGTGGGACCGGCCCGCCGGCGACGGCTACCGCATGCTCTCGGCGGACGAGGTCGAGCTCGTCGACTCGCTCTGCGAGGCGATCTTCCCGCCCGGGGGCACGCCCCCCATCTCGGGACGCGACGTGGGGGCGGCGCGCTACCTGGACGACGTGCTCGGCGACGTCGTCGAGCCCATGGGCGATCTGCTCCGGCTCGTGCTCCACGCGCTGGACGACTGGTCCCGCCTCACGCGCCTCAAGGGGTGGTCGTCGCTGTCGGTCGAGGAGCGAGGGGAGGCGCTGCAGTCCTGGACGCGCAGCGGCTCGCACCTCGTGCGTGGGGCGGTCACCGGCCTCGTCATCTTCATCGTCGGCGCGTACACCACCCACCCCGACGTCCAGGCCGCGGTCGGCTGGCAGTTCCCGTGCGGGTACGGCCGATGACGTTCCCCGCCTCGGAGATCGAGCCGCCCCTCCGCGACCCCTCGGCGCCGTCGGCGGAGCCCGATCCTCACGCGCCCCTGGGCAGCCGCGCCCGTCAGCTCGCGGCCGAGGCCATGGGCACGTTCGACGAGCCGATCCACGGGTTCGACGATCCCCTCGGGCCCAGGGAGAACGTGGACGTCGTGATCGTCGGGGCGGGTCCGGGAGGCGCCTCGGCCGCGCGCGTCCTCGCCCAGGCCGGCCTGGACGTGCTCATCCTCGAGGACGGCCCCGCTCGCTCCCGGTTCCGGTCCGCCTGGGGCAACGCCGCGCGGTACCACTACCAGGAGGACTACCTCATGGTGGCCGAGGGTCCCGTCCCCCTGCCGGTGGCGGCGGGGCGGGGCGTCGGCGGCGGGTCGCTCGTCAACTCGGCCATCTGCTTCCGCACCCCGCGCCACGTGCTCGAACACTGGGCCGATCTGCTCGACGACCCCCGCTTCGCCCCCGACGCGATGGCCCCCGTGTACGCCGAGATCGAGGCGCGCATCGAGGTCGTGCCGGTGGGCGAGGAGATCGCGGGCGAGAACAACCTGCTGGTGGAGCGCGGCGTGAGGAAGCTCGGCCTGCAGGGGGGGCTGCTGCGCCGCAACGCCCCCGACTGCATCGGCTGCGGCATCTGCAACATCGGCTGCCCCACGGGCGGCAAGTTCAGCGTCGACAAGAACCTCATCCTCGACGCCCGGCGCCTCGGCGCCCGCATCCAGGCCGACTGCCGGGTGCAGGACGTGCTCGTGGAGGACGGTCGGGCGGTCGGCGTCGTGGGGCGGGTGCGGCACCCGGACACGCGGGTCGAGGGCCCGACGCTCGAGGTGCGGGCCAAGGCCGTCGTGCTCAGCGCGGGCGCGATCGGCACCCCCCGCCTGCTGCACCACTGCGGGGTCGCCGACGACCTCGGCCCCGTGGGCGCGACGCTCCACCTTCACCCGGGCTCGGGCGTCCTCGGCGTCTGCGACTTCCCCGTGCACATGTGGCGCGGGGCCACCCAGGGCGCGTACGTCCACGACCTCGAGAACCCCAAGGTGCTCCCCCACACCTTCAACGCGCCGCCCGAGGTGTTCATCGCCCAGGCGGGCGTCGTGGGCGCCGAGGCCAAGAAGATGCTCGGCGAGCTCAACCACTTCTGCGGCCTGGGCGTGATGGTGTCCGACGACGGCGTGGGCTCCGTGCGCGCCATGAGGAACGGCCGCGCCAAGATCAAGTACACCTGGAATCCGAAGGACCTCGAGATCCTCAAGGCGGGGATGGTCCTGTCGGGCGACGTCCTGCTCGCGGGCGGGGCGCGCGAGGTCTTCGGCCTGAGCATCCGCGCCGCGCGACATACGTCCGCCGAGTCGCTGAAGGCCGAGCTGGATCGCACCGAGCTCGCGGACCTCACGCTGTACGCGTCGCACCCCATGGGGACGTCGCCGATGGGCCCCGATCCCGAGACCTCCGTGGTCGATCGCCGCGGGCACGCGCACCGCATGAAGGGCCTCTACATGGCCGACTCGGGCGTCTTCCCCAGCTCGTTGGGCGTCAACCCGCAGCTCACGACGATGACGCTGTCGACCGTCCTCGCGGCGGGCTGGGCGCAGGAGCTCGTCGGTTGAATCTCAGGGCGCGGGGCAGGCCCCTTCGCCCGGCAGGCCGTAGGCGATGTTGCCGTCGTTGTCGGGGTCGTCGTCCAGGAACGACGCGAAGTACGTGAACACCTGCTCCTGCACCTCCTCTTCGCCGAGCGCGAGGTGGGCGTTGAAGCTGTTGTCGGACACGACGAACTGCGAGAGCCCGCCCCCGGGCGACCCACACGTGGGGGCGGCGGCGACGGAGAGACCGGCGACGCCCCGCACCGACGGGGTCACGAGCGGCAGGCCCGCGGTCCGGGCGAACACCTCGGTCGCCCGGTTCGGGACCACGCCGTCGCCCTGCGACCACTGCACGAGGACGGGGGGGCCGTCGCCGTCGGCCAGCCGGGGCGCGAAGGTCGCGGGATCGCCCGAGTCGAGCCCGAGCTGGGAGACGATCAGGGCGAGGTTGTAGGCGATGTCGAACGGGAGGTCCTCGGGGGGGTCCGCGAGGATCCGTCCCTCGATTTCGTCGCGCATGCCCACGATGTCGATCACCTCGCCGTCGCGCAGGATCTGCGAGAAGGTCCCGCCGCCGACGTTGAGCACGATCGCGTCGAGGTCCTCGTTGACCGTCGCGGCGATGCCGCCCACGAGCGATCCGAGCGACTGGCCGAGGTAGAGCAGGGGGCCCTGCCGTACCACCGCGCCCCGCTCCGGGAGCTCCGTCAGGCCCTTGAGGTGGTGCGCGAGGACGAGGCTGTCGGACGTCGACTGGAGCATCGCCGCGGCGAACGCCGGGGTGTTCAGTCGACCGGCCAGCGCGATGATCGCGGGCAGGCCGGAGCCGCGGGCGCCGTGCAGGTCCCAGTCGATGGCGGCGGCCGCGAAGGGGCCCGAGTCGAGGTCGACCTCCGCCATGAACGACGCGCCCTGGTTCGCGGACGCGGACAGCGCGTGGCCGAAGATCATCGGCAGGGCGGGGTTCTCGGGGCTCGCCGAGTTGGGCAGGACGATCGCCCCGTCCACCTCGAGCGTCCCGACGGGCACGGGCAGCCCCCCCGGGTCGCGGTTCACGGCGGCGTCCCGGTCGGCGTGCCACAGGGGTACGTCGAAGTGGATGTCGAAGCGCGTCTGCCCCTCGAAGGCGCGGGGCGGGGCGACGCGCAGGGCGGGCTGCTCGGTCGCCAGCCAATCCTCCGTGCCCGCGACGATCGCGTCGAGATCGCCGGACAGCGACTCCTCCGTGGCCGTGTGGAAGTCCCACAGCTGGATCACGCGGTCGCGGTCGATCCCCAGCTCCACGTCCACCAGGTGTACGAGGTCCCGGTAGTAGTCCCAGAGCTCGGCGAGCTCGCCCGACGGCCGGGTGTTCGCCAGCAGCGAGGCCATCGCGTCGTTGGGTCGGGGGGTGGTGCCCGAGAGGTTGAGGAGGCCGTCCGTGACCACGACGGCGTAGCGCGAGCCCGGCTGGAGCCGCTCGAGCGGGGTCACCACGAGCATGTTGGCGCCCGTCTCGGAGCTGGGGACGAGCTCGGCCGCGATCGGGACGCGCTCGGCGTATCGCTCGGACGTCGCCTGGGCCACGACGAGCTGGACGGTCGAGTCCGGGTCGAGCGACGCGAGGTACGACGGCGGCAGGGCCGCGGGGTCGCTCCCGAGGGCCATCCAGGTGGCGATCATGGTCGACGGCGAGAACCCGTTGGGGGGGCGATCGGCGAGCGACGCCCAGTGGTCCGCGTAGTTCGCCTCGTCCGACAGGTGCACCACGAAGCCGGTGGGCGACGCGGGCTCGGGCCGCGTGAGCCGGCTCGACGGGAAGGGCAGGGCGCACACCTCGGTCACGACGTTGCAGTCACCGCCCACGGGCAGCGGGTCGGTCGTCGGGCGCTCCGTGGTGCACGCGGGCAGCAGGAGCGCGGCGAGGAGGGCGGGGAGCGGGGTGCGTCTCATCGCAGGAAGATGCCTCCGGTCTGGATCCACGGGACCTCGACGGTCGTGTACTCGTCCACGTAGTCCCCGAGGTAGGGCCCCAGGTGGCGGGCCGTCATCCACACCTCGACCCGGTAGACACCCGGGCCCGGCGCGGCCAGGTCGATGGGGTCCGCGCCCACCACGTCGGCGAGCACCGTCCGCTCGCCCTCGTGAGCGCGGTACAGGACCGTGCGGATCTCCGGCGGCGTCTCGTCGCGAGGACTGCGGGGGTCCAGCGTCGGCGGCCGCACGTGCACTGTCGCCCCCGCCGCGGGCCCCTCCCCGCCGAGCTCCAGCGCGGGCCCCGTGGTGCGGAAGTCGAAGCCCGCGGGGGTGCCGAGGCTCTCGAACACGACGAAGTTGCGCCCGCCCCGCAGCGCCGCCTTGGCCGACTCGGGCGTCAGCTCGCCCTCGATCCAGAGGTGGTTGAGCATCCACCGGAACGACCGCCGGTAGGAGTCGATGCGCTCGTAGTCCCAGGCGGGCGAGGGGAGCACGTTGCGGTGCGAGTCGCTGCCCCCCGTGATCCCGAGGGGACGCACCGCGCCCACGGTCTCGAGGAACACGGCGGCGGGCTCGTTGACCGTGGCGAAGCCGAGCACGGCGAGGTCCGGCTCGGGGGACGCGCGGCCGTCGCGCTCCGTGAGGAACGGGCCGAGCTCGCCGAGGAACCCGAACGGGTCGAGCCCGAGCAGCTCGCGGAGGTCGGGGGCGAGGTTGGCGTGCAGCTGATACAGCTCGAGGCCGTCGATCGCGACGTCGAGGAAGTCCTCGGGGGGGTGGGTCTCGGCGTGGGCGATCCAGGCGAGGGCGCCGGCGACCTTGAGCGCGTCGACGTTCTCGGGGGTCCCCTCGTCGTACAGCTCGGGCGTGCGCTGCGTGGTGCCCAGGGGCATCAGCGGGTTGGCCTCGATCCCCGGGATCAGCAGGACGCGACGGCCGTCGGGCATGTCGCAGGCCACCGAGTTGGCGATCGGGCGGCCCTCGTCGCCGATCACGGGGATGTCGTCGCCCCGGAGCAGGAGCAGGTCCTCGAACGTCTCCGCCTCGTTGGCGTGGCCGCGGTGATCGCTCAGGAACGCCACGTCGATCCGGGTGGCGCACAGCCCGGCCTTGAGCTCGGCGAGGCACGCCTCGTCGAGGACGCCGCCGGGCTGCGGCTCGCCGTCGCACGCGTCGTGGCTGTGGGGCGAGTGCAGGTGGGCGATCATCCGGTAGGGGCGGGCGCCGCGCAGCTCCACGTCGGACAGGTCCGGAGTGTCGTCGGACCACGGGGGGACGACGAACGGAGTCGGCTCCTCTTCGGAGTCCGTGGGGCACCCCGCGAGGAGGGCGGCGAGGCAGAGGATGAGGGGGCGGGGCGCGGTCACGGGCGGAGCTTGGCATGCTCGTGTCCCCGCGCCACCCGCGAAGGTCCGCCTGTGTATCGAACGCTGCTGCTCGTCGTCCTGCTCCTCTCCGGTTGCTTCAAGGAGATCGCCCCCGCGGGGCCGATCGCCGACGCCGAGGCGAGCCTGGGCGCCCCCGTCGCCGCGTCGGGGATGTCCTACGCGGGCCCCCCCGCCGTGGACTTCCCGGTCGCGCCGTTCCGTCTGTGGGGGCTCGACTTCCCCGAGGAGCTGCTCTGGGAGTTCGGCGACGACCCGACGTACGGGATGGTGGAGATCGCCCGCATCACCCGCCGCGACGGCAGCAAGACCTTCTTCGCGCTCGTCTCCGAGAAGGGGGGGCTGCAGCACGTCGGCCTGGGGGACCCCGACGACGCGGCCCTCGCCGCCGCCTTCCCCGCCCCCGCCTACGACGCTCGCCTGCGCGTGATCCGCCTCGAGAGCGCGACCCACCTCTCCTACGACATCGCCTTCCACCTCCCCGACGGTCGCCTCGTCCAGGGCCACCTCCAGTCGCGCAACGCGCACAAGGCCCCCGGTGAGCGCAACGGCAACGCGATGAACCACAGCGAGAGCGCCGTGCTCGCGGTCCTCGACCTCGAGGAGATGGGGCTGTCGACGTCCACCGTCTACGTCGACGACCACTGGGTCCCGGTGCGGGTCCTGTTGCCCTTCGTGCCGTACTCCATGCGCCTCGTGCAGGCGGCGGGGGGGCTCGCCGCGGGCGACCTCCGATTCGAGCGCCGGGACGGGGCGCTGGTGGCCGTCGCCGGGGGCGTGAGGTTCGACTACGACGTGGTGGCGACCGACTCCGGGGAGGAGCTCCGGGGGCAGGACCCCATCACGGATCACGTCTACCGCTACGCCGCCCTCGGGTCCGCGCGGGAGCTCACCTCGGTCACGCTGAAGCACGGCGACGTCGACGTGTTCAGCGCCCGCTTCAACCCCCCGCTGCCCGACCTCCGCTGGCCCCTGGACCGCGCCTACAGCAGCCGCGTGGTGGCGGGCGCCAACGGGCGGGACGGGTACATGGTGGGCGAGGTGCGGGTGACGCCCCGGGAGGGCGGGGGCGCCGTGGTGGATGTGCTGCC
This sequence comes from uncultured Rickettsiales bacterium, assembly GCA_964512225.1. Taxonomy (GTDB): domain Bacteria; phylum Myxococcota_A; class UBA796; order UBA9615; family UBA9615; genus CAZEKB01. The sequence continues at coordinate 14,760 of CAZEKB010000142.1, forward strand.
CGAGGCCCGGCCGTGGGCGTGCGAGCGGCCGGTCCGCACGGAGGTGACCTTCGCGGGCGGCGCGGCCGAGCTGTCGGGGTCGATCGTCCCGGCCCTGGCCGCGGGCGGCGCGGGTCCCGACGGCTGCGCGGCCCTCGACAGGTAGCTCAGGCGGGCTTCGTCGCCACGATCGAGTGGAGGATCCCGGACCACCACAGGCCGAACCCTTCGACCCTCACGTCCGTGAAACCGACGCGGCGCATGCGATCACAGAGCTCGTCGACGGTGTCCCAGTCCACGACGCTCTTCCACAGGTAGCTGTACATGCTGCTGCGGGGTGACGTGAGCTTCCCGAACGGGACGATGAAGCCCCAGCTGAGGACGTCCCACTGGATCTTCTTGTCCTTGCGGTTGGCGAGCACGAACTCGTGCATGCCGAACGTCCCGCCGGGCTTCAGCACGTCGAAGACCGTCTGCAGGGCGAGGTCCGTGTCCGGGATGTTGCGGATGCCCCAGGACGACAGGACGGCGTCGAAGTCGCCCTCGATGCCCGCGCCGCGCGGGTCCGTGGCGTTGCCTTCCACGATGCGGACCTCCTGCGCGATCGGCTTGCTGCGAGCGATCGCGAGCATGCCGGGGCTGCGGTCGATGCCGGTGATGTCCGCGTCCGGGTAGGCCTGCAGCGTGGCCGTCATGGACTGTCCGGTCCCGCAGCACACGTCGAGGACCCGCGGGGCGGCGCCGAGCTGCATCCGCTCGGCCGTCTTGCGGATGTTGCGCACGAACGTGAAGTCGTAGGTCCCCAGCCAGTCGTACCGGCGAGCGATACCGTTGAACTCGGCGGAGATATCCTGCTTGCGGGCGGTAAGCTCGGGTGCGGTCACGGCGGCTCCTCGGCGCGGAGACTGCCACGGCCGCGGAGCCCGCGCTCGTCTGCGTGGGCTGCAGAGCGGAGGCCGACGACATGACCCCACGAAGAGCCGCTCGATTCGCGCTCGCGACCGTCCTGGCGGCCACGCTCACGGCGTGCCCGACCCGCGGCGGCGGGAGCGACGACGACGACGCCGGTGACGACGACGACGTCGCCGATCTCCCCGTGATCCCCGACCCCGGCGACGCCCAGGACGACTGGGGCAACTCGGTGTTCGACGAGGCCTGCTGCAGCACGCCGGAGACGGCCTACCCGGTGGGGACGGTGTCCCGGGACGCGGGCTACATCCAGGGGTTCTTCGACAGCGAGCTGTCGTTCTTCTACGTCTTCGTCACCGACGACGCGCTCGACGAGTTCACGTTCCCCATGTGGTTCGAGGAAGTGCACCTGCACGACGGCGACGGTCTGCGATTCGGGGCCGAGATCGAGCCCTCGGCCACGGGCGACTCGAGCGTCACTTGGGACGTGGCCCCGGGGCACGTCTACGTACTCGAGCTCGTCTCGGACTTCGAGGGCTTCTTCTGATGACCCGTCGCCGCTCAGGCTGAGCGGCCATTCCCTCCAAAAAGCGCTTGGGGCCTGCGCCCGGGGTCGCTAACGTCCGCCGCCGTCTCCATGGAGGGATCCGACTTGTCGCGTTCTGTTTCGCTGTCTGCTGCGCTGTTCCTGCTGCTCTCCGGCTGCACCGTCGGCTTCCACGAGATCGACCCCGCGGGCCCCACGGTCCTGCCCGACGACGACGACGCCGGGACGGACGACGACGACGCCGGCACCGACGACGACGACGCGGGCACCGACGACGACGACGCGGGCACCGACGACGACGACGCGGGCACGGACGACGACGACGGGGACGACGACGACGCGGTGGACGACGACGACGCGGTGGACGACGACGACGCGG
>CAZEKB010000143.1:0-15576 GCA_964512225.1 uncultured Rickettsiales bacterium
ACCGACGACGACGACGCGACCGACGACGACGACGCGACCGACGACGACGACGACGGCGGGGGCGACGACGGCAACTACACGGGCGCGGTGAGCGGCTCCATCCTCTTCCAGGGCAATACGATCCCCTGCGAGGGCGAAGGCGACGTGGACGTGGCCGGATCGCGGGCCACCGGCGCGCTCGACTGCAACGACGAGGTGAACGAGATCCTCTGCACGGTCACGTTCTCGAGCATCTCTGTGCCGGGCTCGGGGCAGGCCGCGTTCGACTGCTATTCGGAGGTGGCGGGCGCGGCGCAGGTGACCTTCGACGGGGGCGACCTGCTCGTCGTGGCCACGCTGGTCGACTCGGCGCAGAACTTCGAATACACGATGGCGGCCGAGCTCACCCGCTGAGCCGACGCGGCCCGATGCGCCCCCGTCTTCCCCTCCTGGTGCTCCTCGCGCTCGCGGGCTGCGAGGTCGCCCCAGACCCGGAGCCCCCGACGTTCGACTACCCGCTCGACGACGTGCTGCGGGTGAACCACCTGCAGGCCGTGGGGACGCACAACAGCTACCACGTGCAGCCCGCGTCGGACGCCGTCCCGGACTGGAACTACACCCACGCGCCCCTCGACGAGCAGCTCGACATCGGGGTCCGTCAGTTCGAGCTCGACATCTACCGCAACGGGCTGTCGTTCGACGTCTTCCACGCCCCGCTCGTCGACGACGTGAGCACGTGCCCCGAGCTGGGCGGCTGCCTCGGGACGCTGAAGGCGTGGTCCGACACCCACCCCGCGCACCACCCGCTGCTCGTGATGATCGAGCCCAAGGACGCCTTCCCCGAGGACGACCCCGCCGACTTCTACGACCTCCTCGAGGGCGAGATCCTCGCGGTGTGGCCGCGCGACAGGATCGTGGCGCCGGGGGACGTCCAGGGAGACGCCGAGTCCGTGGCGGCGGGCGTCGCGGAGGGCTGGCCCACGCTGGGGGAGACCCGCGGGGCCGCGATCTTCACGCTGCTCGACGGGAACCGACACCAGGAGTGGTACACGCACGGCCGCACGTCGCTGGACGGCCGCCTGATGTTCGCCAACGCGTCGCCGGACGACCCCTTCGCGGGCGTCATCCTCATGGACGGGCCGGTGGGCAACGAGGACGCCATCGCCGACGTGGTGTCGCGCGGCATCGTCGTGCGCACCCGGGCCGACGCGGGGCCCGACGATCGTGATCCGGACGACCGCACCCGGCGCGACGCGGCGCTCGCTTCCGGGGCCCACGCGATGTCCACCGACTTCCCCGAGCCCTCGGCCGACGGCTACAGCTTCTCGATCCCCGACGGCACGCCGTCGCGGTGCAACCCCGTCACCGCGCCCCCCGAGTGCACGTCGGAGGCGATCGAGGACCCGGCGTTCATCTCCCCCTGACTCCGGCATAGTCCCGGGATGGCGGGCGCCTACCACATCGGGCTCGAGCCCCGGCACCTCGAAGGCAACGGGGACGTCGGCCGCTACGTGTTCCTGCCCGGCGATCGGAGCCGGGCCGAGCGCATCGCGGCGAGCTTCGAGAGCGTCGAGACGCTCGACAACCCCCGGGGGCACGCCGCTCACCTCGGCGTCCTGCGGCGAGGGGGGCGCGCGGTGGACGTGATGGCCATCTCCTCGGGGATGGGGCCCGCGTCGGTGGAGATCGTCGGGCACGAGCTGCTCGAGCTGGGGGCGCGACGGATCGTCCGGGTGGGGAGCTCCGGACGCCTCGCGCCCGAGGTGCCGAAGGGGAGCGTCGTGGTGGCGACCGGGGCGGTGCGGGACGAGTCGACGTCGGACCGATGGACGCCCCGCGAGTACCCCGCGCTCTGTCATCCGCACGCGGTCGCCGCCTTGTGCGCGGGCGCCGAGGCGGCGGGCCTCGCCGAGCACACGTTCGCGGGCCTGGTCCACAGCAAGGACTCCTACTTCGGCCGCGAGTACGCGGTCGGCCCGCTCGGCGACGAGAACGCGCGCTACATGCGGATGCTGACGGAGACCGGCGTGCTCGCCACGGAGATGGAGGCCTCGCTGCTGTTCGTCCTCGCCGCGTGCCGATCGGCGGGACGGGCGGTGTCGCTGGCCGCGGGGTCGGCGGCCGTCCCCGTCCAGACGGCCGCGGTGCTGGGCGTCTACGGCGGGATCGGCACCGAGGTCACGGCCGTCGCCGATCGGCGCGCGATCACGGTGGCTGTCGAGGGCGTCGCCGCGTGGGCCGAGCGGGACCTGGGCCCCCGCGACTGACGCGCGCGCTCAGCGCGCGCCCGCCGGGAAGACCTCCCGGAACCACGGATCGAGCTCGATCGTCTCCGCCTCCAGGTGGGCGACCTTGGCCGCGAGGACGGCGTCCGTCTTCAGGCGCCGGACCATGCGCTCGCGCTCCGTCACCCACCAGCCGTACACCTCGGCCTTGTCCTCTTCGTCCCCGCTGGTGGCGTACCGGGTCACGAACCCCGGGGTGTCCGCCCACTTCCCGGCTCCCGCGACCGTCACCATCGTCTTGCCCCCGCCCCCGTAGGCGAAGTCGGGCGGGTTGAGCGCGCGCCACTCGCGGTCGTTCCACAGGTCGCCGTCGTGCGCGTAGTCGAGCATGTGGAAGACCTCGTGGTGCACCGTCCGCACCCGCCCCGGGTGCGTCTCCCAGGGGTGATCCAGGTCGATGAGGATCACGCCCGCCGCCGCGATCGCCGACGACGAGCGCTCGGCGCCCCGGAACCGCACGTCGTGGACGAGCACGACGTGGTCCACGTGGGCGGCCCTCAGCACGTCCGGGGGGTACATCCGCAGGCCCTCGACGAGCGCGGGGATGAATGCCCGCATCTGCTGCTTGGTGGGCGGGGACCCGCTCCAGGCGGGTCGACCCGCGGGGACGCCGAAGGGGCGGTCCGCGAAGCGCAGCTGGACGTGGTGGTCGCGGGCGAAGGCGACCGGATCGACCCCGAGCCCCGCGGGGATCATCGGCCAGAAGACGTCGCCGTCGGCGTCGACCGGGAGGTCGGTCTCCCACCGGGCCCGGCCTCGCCGGCGCTTCGGCGCCTCCACGACCACGTCGCCCGCGTCCTCCTCGCCCCAGACGCCGTACTCGGCGTCCTCGGGGAGGTCCATGAGCTGGGCCGCGGTGAGCCCCTCGGGCGTGGGCTCGGGCGTCGCGGTCGGCTCCGCCGGCGCGGGGGCGGCGACGGGGGGAGCGGGCGGCGGCGGGGGCGGCTCCGAGCAGGCGAGGAGCAGGACGGCCGCGAGGGCCGGGGCGCGTCTCATGGGGCCTCCATGAGCCGACGGGCGACCCGAATGGACCGCAGGAACTCGGGGATGCGGACGTGCTCCCGCGGGGTGTGGTTGAACCAGTAGCCGCAGCCGATCGTGAGCGTCGGGACGCCGTGGCGGGTGAGCCAGGACGCGTCGAGGCCCCCCATGATCCGTCGCTTGAACGGCTCCTGCCCCTCGGGCAGCAGCGACTCCGCCAGGGCGTCCATCAGGGGGCCGTCCTGGCCGACGTCGAAGGGGTGGTAGGCCACCCACGAGTCGAACTCGACCGTCGCGGGGCGACCCTCGTGGTTGCGGACGGCGGCGGCCTCCTCGTGAAAGGCCCGCCGCCACGCGTCGACGATGCGGGCGAGCTCCTCCGGGTCGTGGCTGCGCGCTTCGGCGAGCAGCTCCGCCCGGGCCGTCACGACGTTCGTCGCGCCCCCCGCCGCGAGCCTCCCCGCGTTCGCGGCCCCCACGGGGACCCCGTCGCGCTCGATCCGGCCGTGCATCCCCTCGCGGTGCAGTCGCGCCAGGGCGCGGGCGACGGCGATGGTCGCCGAGGCGCCCTCGTGGGGACGGGTCCCGGCGTGGGCCGAGATGCCGTTCACGGCGATCTTCATCCGGACCTGCCCGGGCGACGCGAACACGACCTCCCGCGGCTCCTTGCCGTCGAACGCGAAGCCGCCGTCGATGCCCTCCAGCACCGCCGGGTCGATGTGCCTGGACCCGAGCACGCCTCCCTCCTCGTGGACCGTGAAGACGATCCGGAGCGGCCGCAGGGGCCGGCCCTCGGCCCGCAGGCCCAGGAAGGCCGCGAGGATCACCGCGATCCCGCAGCGGTCGTCGCCCCCGAGGGCGCCGCCGTCGACCACGACCAGGCGGTCTCCGTCGCGCTTCCACGTGCTGCCCACGGCGCCCGGGACGGTGTCCATGTGCGCCGCGAACAGGCGCCGCGGGCCCGGGAGATCGGGGGTGGGATCGACGACCAGGTTGTCGCAGTGCACGCCCCCGATCCGGGCCGCGGCGCCGTCGTCCCGCACGAGCGCTCCGGGCACCCCCGCGTCCGCCAGCCGGGCCCGGATCCAGGCCGCCACGGCCCGCTCGTCGCCCGACGGGCCGCGAATGTCGAGGAGCTCGTACAGCCAGCGCAGCGCGGTCTCGTCGTTCATGGGACGAAGTGTGGACGACTCGGAGCGAAAAGGGCGTCCAGCCTCGGTGGGAAGTCCGTATGGAAAGATGCAGCCCTTCGGCCGCCGGGGCTGGGGAACGAGGAGGTCCGATGAGCACCGTGGACGAGCTGTATCCCCCGGGTCCGGAGGCGATCCCGGCCGACCTCACCGATCCCACCCCGGCCTATACGCGCCACGCGCGCATCGCGTTCGCGGGGCTGCTCGGGTTCGTAGGGCTGTACCTGGGGCTCACGGCCTGGTTCGGCTACGTGGCGTACCGACTGGTGATGGACAGCGTCGTCGCCGGTGGCGACGAGTGGATCATGGGCGGGCTCCTCGCCCTGGCGCCCACCTTCCTGTTCGCCTTCCTCGTCCGCGGCCTCTTCTTCACCAAGCACGACTTCGACGACGGCCGCATCGAGATCACGGCCGAGGACGAGCCGCTGCTCTACGCGTTCGTCCACCGGATCGCCGACGACGCGGGGGCGCCCCGGCCTCACCGCGTCTTCCTGTCGTCTCGAGTCAACGCCGCCGTCTTCTACGACCTGTCCTTCCGCAACCTGATCATCCCGTCGAAGAAGAACCTCGAGATCGGGCTCGGGCTCGTGGAGACGCTGTCGCTGGACGAGCTCAAGGCCGTCATGGCGCACGAGTTCGGCCACTTCGCCCAGCGGACCATGGCGGTGGGACGCTGGGTGTACGTCGCCCAGCAGATCGCCGGACACATCGTCGCCACGCGGGGCAAGTTCGACGGCTTCCTCGAGGGCATGTCCCGCATCGACCTCCGCGTGGCGTGGATCGCCTGGATCATGCGGCTGGTGGTGTGGGCGATCCGCGCCGTGCTGGAGACGGCGTTCCGGCTGATCGTGCTGGCGGAGCGCGCCCTGAGCCGGGAGATGGAGCTGCAGGCGGACCTGGTCTCCGTCTCGCTCTCGGGCAGCGACAGCCTCGTCAACGCGCTGCACCGCCTCGGCGCCGCGGACGACGCCTGGAACCGGGCCGCGCAGTTCAGCCAGGGGCAGCTGGGCAAGTGGCGGATGATCGAGGACTTCTTCGCGATCCAGCGGCGCATCCTCGTGCGCATGGGGGAGATCCTCGACGACCCGGATCACGGGGCCACGCCCGCCCTGCCCGACGGGGACCGGGCCGCCCATCGGGTCTTCACCGAGGACCTGGCGGCGCCCCCCGCGATGTGGTCGACCCACCCCCCGAACCACGAGCGCGAGGCCAACGCGAAGCGGCGCTACTACCCGTCGACCTTCGACGAGCGGTCCCCCTGGGCCTTGTTCCGCGACCCCGAGGCGCTCCGGCGGGACATGACCGCGAAGCTCTTGAACCGCGCGGTGAGCGGCGACGAGATGCTCCCCCCGGAGAAGCCGCCGGAGAAGGTGCCGGTGGCGGAGTCCCTCGCCGAGATCGACGAGCAGTTCGACCGGCCGATCCTCGCGCGTCGCTACCGGGGCGCGTACCTCGGCCGGTCCATCGTGCGCGCGGGGGACCAGGTCGCCGACCTCTACGGCCCGATCCCCGAAGCCGCCGACGCGACCACCGCCGCCCTCGCCGGCCTCTACCCGGAGAGCCTCTCCGACGCCCTCGAGCGGAGCCGCGAGCTGGCGGGCGAGGTGGCGATGCTCGGCGCCCTGAAGGACGGGATCCTCGAGGCTCCGGGCGGCGTGATCCGCTTCCGGGGCGAAGAGGTCCCCCGCAAGCAGCTGGCCGACGTGATCGAGAGAGCGAAGGGCGAGGCGAAGGAGGCCGAAGCGGAGGTGCTGGAGCACGACCGCGCCGTCCGGAGCGCCCACCGCGCGGCGGCGCGCGCCATCGGGAAGGGCTGGGAGGCCCACCTGCTGGGCCTCGTCGAGCTGCTGCACTACCTCGACCACACCGCCGCGGACATCGAAGACTGCGCGGGCGTGCTCGGCAACGTCTTCCAGGTGGTGATCGCGGACGGGCGCGTCAGCGGCAGCGAACGTCGTCGCCTCGTCAACGCGGCCGAGGAGCTGCACCTCCTGCTCGAGGACCTGTGGACCGGCCGCACCTCCGTGCGCCTGTCCGAGCCGGTCGCGAAGGCCCTCGAGGTGGACGGGTGGCGCGCGGTGCTGCCGGACACGTTCGAGCTGCTCCCCCCCAGCGAAGGGAACATCGGCGACTGGCTCGACGTCCACCAGTCCTGGGTCGGCGCGTTCCTCGGCGCGCTCAACGCCGCGAGCCGGGCCGCGATGGTCGTGCTGCTCGAGGTGGAGGACCACGTCGCCGCCCACTTCGCGAGCGGTGAGGACCCGGGCGACGCCCCGAAGCCCGCCGGCATCCCCGACCTCTACCGACGGCTGGTGCCCGGACACGAACGCGAGCGCCAGACGAAGCTCGGGTGGTGGGATCGGTTCGTCACGGCCGACGGCTTCGGCCCCGGGCTGCTCCGCTTCGGGGTCGCCGCGGCGGTCCTCGCCCCGGCCTTCGTCATCCCGGCCGCGAGCTCCGGGGGCAGCCACGCGCGCGTCGCCGTCCACAACGGCCTGGGCGTGCCCGTGAGCGTCCTCATCGGGGAGGAGCAGACCCACGTCGAGCCGGGCGGGCACCGGCGGATCTCGGTGCCCCGCGGGGAGCAGATCCCGGTGCTCGCCGAGGCCGAGGGCCACGGCACGATCGACACGCTCACGGTCGACATCGACAGCGGGCGCGCCCAGTACGTCTACAACGTGGCCCGGGCGGCTCCCCTCGTGGAGTGGACCGCCGCCTACGGCTCGGCCCCCGAGGAGGAGCCCCGGCACCTCGGCACCCTCCACTGGACGACGTCCCGGGCGGACTTCGTCTTCGCCACGCCCCCCGAGCAGATCCAGACGAGCGGCTCCGGCGGCACGCGGACGGTCCTCGAGTCCATGGCGGACCAGGACCCGCGCGCCCAGTTCTTCGTCGTCTCGGACCCGGAGCAGCGCACCGCGATGGCGCTGCAGCACGCGCGCATCGACCCCACGGAGTCGCCGAACTACTACCTGTGGGCCGCGATGGCGAGCGACAGCCCCGAGTTCGCCCCCATCCTCCAGGCCCGGCTGGAGCAGGAGGAGCCCGGGGTCATGCTGCTGCGCATGGAGCAGGACCTGGGCGACCGGGACGCCGCGTGCGCCCGCCACCGGGAGCTGGCCGCGGCCTCCCCCGACGACGTGAGCGTCCGCTACGCCGTGGCGCGGTGCATCGACGACGAAGACGAGCAGCACGCCGCGTTCCTGGCGGGGCTGGACGCGAACCCCGGACACGGCTGGTTCACGCTCGCGACCGGATACGGGTTCGCGGAGCGCGGCGAGTGGGCGAAGGCGCGGGCGCTCCTGGACAAGCTCACGGAGGTGCTGCCGGAGCAGGTCCCGAGCTACGTCCGCGACATCGCCCGCGTGCGGCGGATGGCGGCGACGAGCCCCGAGGAGGCCGACCTCTCGGACCTCGCCGCGGACTCCTTCGAGCTGTCGACCCTCCTCTCGCTGGCGGGCAGCGAGCCCGTCGAGCCCCACCTCCGGCCCCGCCGGCTGCTCGAGCAGGGGGACCTCTCGGGGGCGCTGGCGGCGGCGAGCGAAGACCCCGACGAGCGGGCCGAGATCCTCCGCCTGGTCGCGGCGTCGGACGGGGCGAGCGACGAGCACCGCGCCGAAGCGGGGAAGCTGGCCGCGGACGACGGAGTGTCCCAGACCACGTTCGGGCCGAGCCTCGGGGGCGCCGCCCGGCGCGGGGACGATGTCGCGTCCTGGGTCGAGGGCGGGGCGGGGCTGTTCGGCGACAAGCCCGCCGACCAGCTCGTCGGGGCCGCCCGGGCGCTGGCCGAACACGGCGACGCGGCCCGATTCGAGGAGGGCATGAGGGGGATGGACCCACACACCCGAGGCATCGCCTACGCGATGGGGATCGCCCAGCTGGGCGGCGACGCGCCCGACCACTGGCGGGGGGCCGCGGGCAAGCTGCTGCTCCCGGGGGAGCGTCCCTTCTACCGCTGACCGCGGAGGTGGTCGGCCAGGCGCAGGGCCAGGGCGAGCAGCGTGAGCGTGGGGCCGCAGGACCCGGTCGTGGGGAAGACGGAGCTGCCCGCGACCCAGAGGTTGTCGATGCCGTGTACGCGGCAGTCGGCGTCCACGACCCCCGTCGTCGGATCCGCGCCCATCCGCGTGGTGCCGATGTGGTGCGACTCGCCCCGGGTGCGACTCCAGGGGTCCTCCAGGTCGAACTCGATCTGGGCGCGGCCCGCGAACGTGATCCCCAGGTCCTGCCCCAGCAGCTCCAGCGTGCGGTGGATGCTGCGCGCGTCGTGGTCGCTCGCGCGCCAGTCGAGGCGGGCCTTGCGCATACCCAGGCGGTCGACGTCGTCCATCAGGGTCACGCGGCTGTCGCGGTGGGGGGCCTGCTCCGCGCGGACGGAGACGCTGACGCGCAGGTAGGGGCCGCTCACGTCGGCCCCCGCGGCCCGCCCCAGGGCCTTCGCCAGGTCCGAGACCCCCCGCGTGCGCCCCCGCGGGGCCCGCTCGCGCGGGGTGAGGATGACGGTGGCGCCCAGCAGCTGCTCGTCGCGCTGCACCTCGGGGCTCAGCACGAAGACCCCCCGGGTGCGGGCGCGCCGGGCGTGGCGGTCGCGGCGGGCCTCGAAGTACAGGCGGCCCGCGTCGAAGCCTCCGGCGAGGCCCGGGAGCACGGCCTCGCCCGCCCGGGCGCAGTGGGGGTGGTCGGCGAAGAAGCGTCCGACGAGGTCGTGGTCGTTGCCGAGCCCGGCGGGCAGCTCGCGGTCCGAGAGCAGCAGGAGGCGCGCGTTCTCGATGCCGCCGCAGGCGAGGACGAACCTGCGGGCCTCGACGGTGATCTTGGCGCCGTCCTCGAGCTTCACTTCGGCCCGGGAGACCCGCCGACCGGTGGCCCCCACCTCCGCCCGGAGGCGGAGCACGGCGGCCCCGAGCACGACCCGCGCCGTGGATGCGGCGAGCTCGTCGCGGTACTTCGGCCCGAACCGGGTGGGCCGCGAGAACTGGACGATCCGCGTGCGCAGCCCGGGCGCGTCGGCCAGGACGGGGCTCCGACCGCCCGTGCGGGAGGCGCCGTGGTCGGGCTCGAAGTCGGGGATGTCCACCAGGGTGCAGGCCCGGGAGTACCACCGGGCGAGGTCGTCGTGAGCGATCGGCCAGCCGCTGTGCGGCACCCAGGGCCGCGCCTCGAGGTCCAACGGCTCCATGGGCCGGCACCAACCCGTCCAGTGGTTCGTGCTGCCCCCGAAGTACCGGAGGCGGGAGCTGGTCAGGTAGTCGCCGTCCTCCTCGCGGGTTCGGTGGACCGTCTCCATCCGCCCGCTGTACAGCGATTGGCTGCGCTCGGTCGGCTCCTCCTCGCCCCCCTCGAGCAGGATGGTGTCGACCCCCGCGGCGGCCAGGGTCCGCGCGAGGGTGATCCCCGCCGCACCCCCGCCGATCACGCAGACGTCGCCGCGCATGGGGGTCGCATAGTCCATCGCGCGACGATCAACGAGCATGGTCGAGCCCGAACATCGGCGGCGGTATATACGACGGCCGAGGCGCTCGCGTTGGTCCGTGGTGCATTACGCTCCGGCCGAGGATCGGCTTGATGAACCCAGCACAGGAGGTGCGCGCCGGGCTGCGCGCGCTCGCGCAGGACCTGCGCGACGCGATCGACCCCACGACGCCGCACCTCGTCCCGTTCGCGCTGCTCGGGGTCCCGCTCCTCGCCCGCGCGCTCGGCGCCCCCCCGGGCCCGATCGACGCAGGCCGGCGACGAGAGCTCGAAGCGACCCTGAGGGCGCTGCTGCCGCCCCTGGGCCGAGCCCTGGACGCGTCCGCGCCCGACCGACGCGCCGCCATCGAGGCGCGCCTCGGCGAGGCCGGGCGAACCCTCCCGCTCACGGGGACGCCGCTGGCGTGGCTCCACCAGTACATCCGAGAGGGCGCGGGGGACGGCGTCGCGCCCGGCCGAGGGAACAAGATCACCGGCGCCGCGCTGCTGACGGCCACGCAGTTCTTCACCCCGCTGTACATGGTCCGGCACCTGCTCGCCCGGGGCCTCGAGGCGCTGCAGGCGACGCGCCCCGGACTCGGCCTCGGGGACGTCGTGGTCCTCGACCCGGCGGCCGGGGGCGGCAACTTCCTCACCGAAGCGCTCGAAGCGTCCGCCGGAGCGGGCGCGGCCGGGACCGTCGTCGGGTTCGAGCTCGATCCGGAGCTCGCGACCATCGCGGCCCTCAACGTCGTGCTCACGACCACCCTCCTCACGGGCGCCGCGCCCACCCGGGCGCCCACCGTCCTGTCCGGGGACGCCGGGGACGAGCGCGGGTTCCTGACCCGGGCCGCCGCAGACCGGGTGCGCGCCGCTCTGCCCCCGGACCGGCCGGTGCTGCTCGCCGCGAACCCGCCGTTCCTGGGCCGTCGGCTCATGAGCGACCCCCTGCGCGAGTGGCTGGGCGCGGAGATCCCCGACGCGAAGGGCGATCTCTGCGTGGCGTTCCTCGAGCGCAGCCTCGCGTTCCTGCGTCCCGGGGACGCCGCGGCGTTCGTCCACCAGACGTCGTGGATGCACCTCAGCAGCTTCCGGGCGTTCCGGCGGCGGCTGTTCGACCGCTTCGATCTGGTCGACTGCGCCGAGCTGGGGCCCAACGCGTTCGCCGATCTGAGCGGCGAGAAGACGACCGTCGCGCTGTCCGTGCTGACGCCGCGCACGGACGTCCCCCGGACGACCCGCTTTCATCGGCTCGTGCACCTCGGGGCGGCCGAGACGGAGGCGGCCCTGGCGACCCCGAGCGAGGCCCACCGCTTCGACCTGACCCGCGGCCGGCTCGAGCCGCTGATCGACGGCGGGCTGGCCTATCACGTGTCGTCCACGCTCTCCCGCCGCGCGGCCGCGCACCCGACCTACGGCGAGCTCGCCAACCCGATGCAGGGCACGTCCACCGGCGACAACAAGACGTTCGTGCGGTTCGCGTGGGAGGTCGGCCCGCGCGACGTGGGGTGGCGCCGCGTCAGCAAGGGCGGCGGGTACTCGAAGTGGGTCGGGCTCAACCGCTACCGCGTGCTGTGGGGCGAGGGCGGACGCCGCGTGCGCGAGAACCCGGGCTCGGCGCCGAGGAACCTCGACCGGCTCGCCGCCACGCAGCTCGTGTACTCCGACACGGGCAACCGGGGCCTCAACGTCCGCCTGCGCAGGCCCGACCAGGTCGTGATCGCGTCGGGCCCCGGGATCGAGGTGCGCGTCGGCGACCCGCTGGTGCACATGGCGTGGCTGAACTCCCGCCTCGCGACCTTCCTGCTCAAGTCCATGACGCCGAAGCTGACCGTGTCCGCGGGCTACATCAAGCGCCTCCCCTTCGCCGTCCCCGAGGGCCGCGACGATGCCCTCCGCGAGCGGGCGCGGGAGGCGCTCGCCCTCAAGGAGGCCGAGCTGCGGGATCGCCTGGCCGACGACGAGTACGTCCACCGGCCCCCCGCCGGCGGCGTGCACGACGACGCGCCCGCGCGGCTGATCGAGGCCCTCGGCCGCGAGCTCGAGCGGCTCCGGGTGGAGGCCCGGATCGAGGCCCGCGTGGAGGAGCTGTTCGGGCTGTCGGCGGCGGGCCGCGCGGAGGTGGTCGCCGAGATCGGCCCGCCGGCGGCGACGCTGCGGGGCGCGCCCCCCCCGTCGGGGGCCTCGGAGCTCGACGCCCAGGTCGCGGCGCTCCTGGACGCGGCCGGGCGGTTCGGCGGTCGTCGACGTCCCCGGCGGGGGGCCGTCGGGTCGCTCGTCGGCCGCGAGGGGGTGCTCGAGGAGCTCGCCGTGGATCTGCGGTGCGACCCGGCGGCGCTGCTGGAGCGGATCGCGGAGGCCGTCGACTCCCTGCCGATGACGCGCGCGGTGCTGGAGCACGACCTCCGCCATCGCCTGGTCCTGCACGAGCTGGGCTACCGGGCCGGCGAGCCCCCGCCCGGTGCGACCCGCGGGATCGACGAGCTCGCCGCGGCGCTCGGGACCGCGGGCGGCGACAGCCCGGCGGAGGCCCGCGCCTGGCTCCGCGGGCACCTCGTGCCCACGCACGGGGGGGCCTTCTACAAGCGGCCCTTCCTGACGGTGGACGGCGACGTCGTCCGCCCCGTCGCCTGATGCTCGCCCGCGCGCTGCTGCGGGCCGCCGAGGCGGGCGTCGCGACCGCTCCGAGCGCGGCCCCGGGGGACCTCCTGCGGGGCCGGTTCCGCGGCCTCGCCTGGGGCCTCGCCGCCGCCCAATACCATCGCCTGGGGGGGCTCCTGGACCTCCCGACCCTCGCCGGGGGCGCGGCGCCCCGGGCCGCCCTGGCGGCGTTCGTGCCCCCGTCCATCGCGGCCGCCGACCCCGAACAGGCGGACCGGATCGTCGCCGCGGTCGTCGCCGACGGAGACCTCGCGACTCCCGGCCTGCTCGGGGCGGCCTACGAGGAGCTCCTCGGGCACGACGTCTCCTACGTGGACGGATCGGCGATCCACGAGCGCGGCAACCGGGGCCGACGCGCGGGCGGCGCCTTCTACACGCCCCCGACCCTGGCCCGACGCGTCGCGGAGCAGGCCCTGGACGCCCTGTGCGAGCGGCGACTGGGCGCGCTCGCCGCGGACGTCGCGCCCGAGCCCCTGGCGGAGCTGTGCGGGGGCCTCCGCGTGGCCGACCTCAGCTGCGGCGGGGGTGCCTTCTTCGGAGCGTGGCTGGACGTCGTCGAGGCGGCGCTCCGTCGGGCGGGCGCGCGGGACGGCGGCGGGGTGGTCGCGCGGGCGGCGGCGGGGCTGCACGGGGTCGACGTCGACCCCCTGGCGCTGCTGGCGGCGCGCGCGGACCTGGCCGTCCGCCTCGGGAGCGGGTCGTGGTACCGCGACGCCGCGCCCCGCTTCCGCGCCGCGAACCCCCTCCTGCCCCCGGGCGGCGCCGGGCCCGCCGCGGTCGTCGAGGCCTTCGCCCGCGGGCTGATCTACCACCCGGACCTCGCGCCCCCGGGCCCCCTGCCCACGTTCGACGTCGTGCTCGGCAACCCGCCGTGGGAGAAGGTCCGGCTCGAGGAGCGCAGCCTGTTCAAGCCGTTCGCGCCCGACGTCGGCGCCCTCACCAAGAAGGCTCCCCGCACGGCCGCGATCCGACGGCTGGAGCACGACCGGCCGGATCTGTTCGCCTGGTACGAGGAGGTGCGCGACGGGTTCGTGTGGACGCGCGAGCGCATCAAGGACGGTCGCTTCCCCGACACGGCCGTGGGCGAGCTGGACACGTACGCGCTCTTCACCGAGCTCGCGCTGAGCAGGCTCCGGCCCGACGGGGTCGCCGCGCTCGTCGTCAAGAGCGGGCTCGTGACCACGCCGCGGTACCGACGCTTCTTCGCGCGTGTCCTCGAGCGCCGTCGGCTGCTCGCGTTCTGGGACATCGAGAACCGCGAGAAGCTGTTCCCGATCGACAGCCGCGAGCGCTACGGCGTCCTGCTCCTCGGCGACGCCCCGGACGGGCAGGTCCGCTTCGCCATGGGGTCGCGCACCGCCGCGGACGTGCGACGCGACCGCCTGAGCGCCGTGCCCGCGAGCGCGCTGCGGGTGCTCAACCCCCTCACCGGCATGCTCCCGAACACGTCCGACGAGACGACGCTGCGGGTGCTGGTGTCCCTATGCCGGGGCAACCCCGCCTTCGACGACGTGTACCCCGACGCGAACTTCGGGCGGATCGTCCACCTCACGAGCCACTCCGAGCTGCTGCACCAGGCGCCGGGGCCGGATCGCCTCGACGTGCTCGAGGGCAAGTTCATCGAGCAGTACGACGGTCGCTTCACCACGTTCGAGGGGGTGCCCGCCGAGCGTCGATACGTGGGCAAGGCGAAGGCCCGCCTCATGAGCCCGGAGGCGAAGGCGGACCCCGAGGCCCTCCCCGAGGCGCGCCACTTCGTGGGGCGCGAGGCGTGGACGAGGCTGACTCGGAACTACCCCGAGCCGTGGTCGCTCATGTGGCGGAACACCACGTCCGCGTCGAACCGGAGGAGCTGCCTGGCCACGCTGCTGCCCCACGGGCCGGGGGTGCAGTCCGTGCAGCTGCTGCAGCTCCCGGGCTCGGACCCGTCACGACTCGCCCGGCTGCTCGCGACCATGAACTCGCTGCCGTTCGACTGGATGGTGCGCAAGAAGCTGGTGGGGATCGACCTCACCCAGAAGGTGGTGCGCCAGGTCCCGGTGATCCCGGCGGACCGATGGTCGCGGATCGTGGAGTACGGAGGCACGCGGGAGGTGCTGGGCGCGCGGGTCGACGCGCTCGTCGCCTCCCTCATCGCCGACGACGCGCGCACGGGGCCGCTGTGTGCGCGGCTCGGGGTCGTCGAGCCCGCGGCCGACCGCCGCCGGGCGATGCGGGACCTGGATCGACTGACGTCCCTGGCCTACGGCATCGACGCGGAGCTGCTGGGGACGATCGCGACGGCCTTTCCGTCCGACCTCACCCCCGACGAGACGGCCTCCTTAGGCGACGTCGACGTCTTCCCCCGCTTCGTCCCGGACGCGTAGCGCGGCGAGGAGCTGGTCGCTCGTCGACCGCAGGTAGCGCCGCCAGCCCCCGGCGGTGGCGACGTCGTCGGGGCGCGGGAAGGGCAGCGCCAGGGTATCGAGGGTCGGTCGTACGCCGTCGGTCGGAGGGTTGCGGTCGTACCCGTCCACCCGCCGCAGGGTCGGGCTCGCCGTGGGGTAGACCAGTGCGCAGCGCTCGATCGGTCGACCGCGGAACGACGCGAGGTGGCTGTACGCGAAGATCTGGTGGAGGTCGGCGCCCGCCGGACCCCTCCTCCCCGGCGGCGTCTTGTACTTGGCGTCCACGCACCAGGTCGTGCCGTCCACGTCGAGGAGAAGGTCCGGGCGCATGCCCACGGACGTCCCCCCCGCCCACGGCGGCGGGCAGGACCGCTGGGCGCCGACGCGGCGGGGACCGAGGCCGCGCTTGGCGGCCCGCTCGACGATGCCCTCCCAGACATCGGCGGTGGGCACGTCGACCTCGAACGCGGGGAAGGTGGACGCCGACGCCGACGGGTCGTAGCCGTGCCCGCGGAGCACGAGGCGGGCGAGGTCGCGGGCCCGCGCCCCGGGGGGGGGCGGGCGGGCGGGGGGGCGGGCGGCGCGGGCCGGGCGGGCCCCCCCCCGCCCGCCGGCCCGCCCGCCCGCCCCGGCGCGCCGCCC
>CAZEKB010000144.1:0-15511 GCA_964512225.1 uncultured Rickettsiales bacterium
CTAGGAGTCTGTCGCCTCAGGCCGGGACCTTGAGCCCCTTGGTGAGGCTGTCCCACCGCGTCACGCGATCGCGTCCGCCCTCCTTCGACTGGTACAGCGCCTGGTCGGCCTTGTCGATCAGCTCGGCCTGGGCCGTCGCGTCGTCCGGCCAGCACGCGACGCCGATGCTGATGCTGCAGCGGAAGGTCACCGGGCGGCTGCCTTCGCGGTGTACGAACACCTCCTGCTTGAACTGCTCGCGCACCCGGTCGGCGAGCACCTCGGCGCCGCGGGCGTCCGTGTCCTCGAGCACGACGCAGAACTCTTCGCCGCCGTACCGCGCGGCGAGGTCCGTCCCGTCCCGGACGGCGTCGGACAGCACCCCCGCGAGCCTGCGGATCACGTCGTCGCCCATGGGGTGGCCGTAGGTGTCGTTCACCGACTTGAACTTGTCGATGTCCACGAGCAGCAGGGCCACGCGACGCTCGCCGCGACTCGCCGCCGCCACCTTCTGGGCCAGGACCTCCTGGAACCGCCGGTGGTTCGGCAGCCCGGTCATGCCGTCGGTGATGCCTCGCTCCTCGTGCTCGGCGAAGAGGCGACCGTTGGAGATCGCGGCGCCCGCCTGGGCGAGGAGCACCTTGAGCCGCTCGGCGTCCTCCCGGGAGAAGTCGTTGCCCTCGCGTCGCCCGATCACGAGCGCTCCGAGCGGGGCCGACATGCCCCCGCCGGGGGCCGAGATGGGGAGGACGAGCAGCGTGCGGAAGCCCCGGAACGCCCCCGCCTCGCGCCCGAAGAGCACCGGCGGCACGCCGCTGGACTTGAGGCTGCCGCGCTCGATCATCGTGCGGTGCCGCACCGCCTGGGCGAGCAAGCCCTCTCCCGCGGAGATGGGGAACGACCTGGTGGGCGGGTCGCGCTCGAAGCCCTGCGACGCCACGACGGTCAGCTCGGCGCCGCGCTCGTCCGACAGGGCCACGGCCGCGCAGTCGAGGTCGGCGAATCCCCCCGCCGACTGCACCACGGCGTCCGCGATGTCGCTGATGCGCACGTGCCGGGAGACCTCGCGGCACGCCTCGTAGAACGCGTGGTTCTCGCGCATGCCCTCGCGCACGGCGGACAGGTCGACGGTGCGGGAGATCAGCCGGCCCACGAAGTCCGAGACGCCGCCCGCCAGCTCGCGCCCGTGGTCGTCGAGGGCGTCGGGGGTCTCGGCGTCCATGACGAGGACGCCCCACTTGCGGTCGCCGTCGCACAGGGGATGCACCAGGACCGCCCCCAGCTCGAGCACGCCCTCGCGGTGCACGATGCGCGAGTCGCCGGGGTGGGGGGACTTGAGGCACACCGGCGAGCTGGTCTTGAAGGCGGCGCCGAAGATCCCGTCGCGCGTGCCCACCTCGGGGACGATCCCGCGGGTATCGCCCGCGCCCGCGACGGCCACGAGGATGTCCTCGGCGTCGCCGTCCGGCCGGTACACGCCCGCGTACGTCGCGCCCGTGGCGGCGACGAGGAGGTTGCAGGCGCGATCGATGTCGAGCTGCAGCTCGCGCCCGATGTTCCGCAGGTCGCGGTCGCGCTCGGCGTGGTCGTAGCCCCCGCCGCGCAGGTCCGGGAGGGCGAGGCTCGTCTCCCGACGCAGGACGCCCGTGTCCTGCTCGACGGCGCGGAGCCGGCGCTGGGTCTCACCGTGGGCCCGCCGCTCCCGCGCCAGCGCCGCCGACGGCACGATCGCGCACGCCACCACCGAGACGCCCCAGGCGATCAGGGCCCCCGTGGCCGTGGGGCCGGCCCAGCCCATCAGCACCGGGCCCACCACGACGGCGAGCATCAACCCGACCGACGGGAGCGAGCGCGCGGCGCCCGCCTGGAGGCCCGCCGCCCCCGCGGCGAGGAACGCGACGGCCCCGAGCATCCCCGAGGGTCCCCCCGTGGCCTGCACGCCCACCGCGGCGAGCGCGCACAGGGCCGGGATCCAGAGCGGCGTCCGGCGGCCCCGGCGCTCGGCGAGCGAGGGGGCCTGGTATCGCTGGACGGTCATCACCGCGGGCACGACGGCGAGCAGCCCGGCGCGCGCCGCGTGCAGGGGGGCGCGGTCGGCGTCGGCCGCCCCCGCGGCCACGGCCAGGAACGTGGCGGCCAGCAGCGTGTATTCGACCCACGGGATCGGATCGGGCAGGGCGTGGCGGCCGGACCGGGTGGTACCGGGCGCCGCGTTTCGGCCGGAGACTCGGGTCACGCCGCTCATCCGTTGGCTCCCTCGACAGGCTCGGTGCCCCCTTCGTCGGGCCGGGGCGCGGGCAGGCGCCGGTCGCGGAGCAGATCGAAGTCCGCGTCCCGATCGGCCGGGAAGACGAAGACGACCTCGCCGGGCCGGACGAAGCCGAGCTCCTCCCGCACCCACCGCTCCTGGACTCGCGGGTTGGTGCGCATGCGCTCGATCTCCCCCCGGAGGTGGTCGATCACGCCGCGTCGCTCCAACAGCCGCGCCTCACGCGCCTCGATCTCCGCGGCGAGCTCGTCGTTCGCGATGATCCCGCGCTCGCCGAAACAGGCCCATGCGGCCGAGCCCGCGAGGATCGCGAACAGGACCAGCGGCAGGGCGGAGCGGAGGGTCTCGGAGGGCTGCACAGGTTCACACCGGACGGATCGGTAAGGACTCAAGCAGCGTACAGCGCGGCGATCTTCCGGTAAAGGGAGTTTGCGCCGATATTGGCGCGACGTTGTAGAAAGGTGACGGAACCGCGATCGTCGGCCGACGTCTCTACTCCGGCGCCTCGGTCGCGATCGCGAATCGAGTGAGGCCGAGGTCGCGAGCAAGATCGAGAACTTCCACGACCCGCCCGTGGTCGACCGACTGGTCGGCCTCGAGCACCACCATCGTCTCCGGGTCCTTCTTCGCCGCCTCTCCGAGCCGCGCCCGCAGGCTCTCGAGGGTGACCCCCTCTTCGTCCACGAAGACGGTCCCGTCGGCTCCCACCCGCACGGAGACGTCTTCGCTCGCCTCGATCACCTCGCGGTTCTCGGACCGGGGCAGGTCGATCTTCAGGCCCGCCGCGTCCTGTACGAACGTCGTGGAGACCATGAAGAAGATGAGCAGGAGGAAGACGACGTCGATGAGGGGCGTCAGGTCCAGGAGCAGCGTCGGCCGCCGGCGCTGGGGGCTGAAGTCCACGTCAGCTCGCGTCCTCGACGGGGCGGAGGTCGGGGTTCGTATCCGCCTCCGCCGGGGAGTCGTCGGCGAGGAGGTCGAGCAGGTCGAGGACCTCCTCCTCCATCGTCATGACCACGCGGTCGACCCGCCCCAGCAGGTAGGAGTGGCCCACCCGGACCGGGATGGCCACCAGCAGCCCGGCGAAGGTCGTGTAGAGGGCCGTGCCGATGCCCCCGGCGAGGGCGCCCGCGTTGCCCACGCCGTGGACCTCGATCGTGCGGAACACCTCGATCATCCCCCACACGGTCCCGAGCAGCCCGAGCAGGGGGGCGATGACGGCCACGACCTCCAATACGCCGAGCCCCCGCTGCAGGACCATCGCCTCGTGGCGGCCGATCTCGAGCAGGAACTCCTTGATGACGTCCCGGGACTTGCCGGCGTGCCGCAGCCCGGACAGGAAGACGCGCGCGAGGGGCGAGTCGTCCATGCGGCACAGGGTCAGGGCCTGCTCGATCTCCCGTCGGACGACCAGGTCGCGGACCTGCTTGACGAGCTTGAGCGGGGCGACGCGCCCGGGCCGCACCGACCAGACCTTGGCCAGGAACACGGCGAGGGCGACGAACGACGCCACGCCGATGACGACGACGATGAAGCCGCCCTGGTCGAACAGCGCGTCGAGGATCGGGGCGGTGACGGTCTCGGTCTCTTGCACGGGGAAGGAACCCTACTCCTCGTTCCCGCAGTCCACACGCACCTCGAGATCGGTCCACGCCGCGCCGAGCGGTTCGATGTGCACGGGGAGGTCGGCGTCGGCCACCACGAAGGGCTCGCCGTCGTCCAGCCGCGCCCAGTCCCCGTCGAAGCAGACGAGGTGGGTGATCTGGTCCTGGGCGAGGCACACCAGCCCCCCCGAGGCCGATCGGATCTGGAGGAACCGGTCCCGCACCGACGAGATCACGGTGGTCTCGCCGCCCCCCCAGAACTCCTCGCGCGCGTCCCCGTCGGCGTCGAGCAGGCGGTAGATCGTGCGCTGGGACGAGAAGTTGCGCAGCTCCGGGACCTCCAGGGGCTCCCAGCCGTCCGTGCAGTTCACCGTCTCGATGTCGAAGTCCCGCTGGCCGTCCACGCACCCCGCGTCCCGCGCGCAGTGGATGTCGGCGCAGTCGATCAGGCCGTCGCCGTCGTCGTCGGCGAGGTTGCCGCAGTCCTCACCGGGCGAGAGGCACGTGAGCGTGACCGTCCCCGAGGGCGACGATGAAGAGAAGAGGAAGTCGATGGACGCCTGCCTGCCCGCCGATACGAACCCGCTCAGGACGACGCGCCCGGAGATGGGGTCCGTCACGGGCGTGGAGCGGGTGATCCCCGCGGCGTCCTGCATCTCGAGTCGCAGCGTGTCCGCCGGATCCGCGAGGTCCCAGCCCACCTCGATGCTCGTCCCCGCCGCGACCTCGATGGGGTAGCGCTCGAGGAACTCGAACTCCTCGACCACCAGGGTCTCCCCGCAGGTCAGGACCCCGTCGTCGGGCTCGGGCGGGGTGAAGAAGTCGCACCCTGCGAGCAGCGCGAGCGGAGCGAGGAGCAGGGTCCGGGGGGCCGACATGCGGCGGATGATAGCGTTCGCCCCGCCCCCCCGCCCATGCGCCGTCCGTCCCGCTTTCCGATCCCACGCACCCGCCGCGGGTGCCTCACGACGGCCGCCGTCGCCGCGGCCCTGGGGACCGGTCTGTGGTTCGTGCCGGGCGTCTCCTACATCGCGCGCGCGGCCCGCGGTCACTTCGAGCTGATGGCGGGCGCCATCCCCGTGCACGAGGCCCTGGAGCGCACCGACCTGAGCGACGAAGAGCGGGACCGGCTGCAGCTCACGAGCCGGATCAAGAGCTACGGGGAGGAGACGCTCGGGCTGTCGCCGACCCGCAACTACGAGAAGGTCAACCTCGACTTCGACCAGGTCGTGTGGAACGTCTCGGGCTGCGCCGCGGACAGGTTCGAGTCGCACATGTACCGGTACCCCATCGTCGGCGAGCTGCCGTACATCGGGTACTTCGACCGCGCGCGGGCGGACGAAGAGGCCGCTCGCCTCGAGGCGATGGGCCTCGACATCTGGGTCCGCCCGTCCGGCGCGTACTCCACGCTCGGGTGGTTCCAGGACCCGCTCTGGCGGTCCCACCTCCGCTGGGACGTCGAGCGCTTCTCCAACACGGTCCTGCACGAGCTCGCCCACTCCACGCTGTGGCTCCCGGGGGAGGGCAAGTTCAACGAGTCGTTCGCGTCCTTCGTGGGCGACGAGGCCGCCGCCCGGTTCATGGAGACGATCCGCGACGAGCGGCCCGAGGCCTACGCCCAGTGGCAGAACGGTCTCGTCGACAGCGACCGGTACCGGGCCTTCATGCACGACCTCTACACCCGCCTGGACACGCTGTACGGCGAGGGGCTCGAGCGTTCGGTCGTCCTGGAGCGCAAGGCGGCGATCATCGCCGAAGAGCGCGCCCGCTACGGGACCCTGGACTGGCGCCTCGAGGGGTACCGGCGGGCGCTCGGTCCGGAGCGCGTGATCAACAACGCCCGGATGAAGCAGTTCCGGGTCTATCACACCGGCCGGAGCGTCTTCGACGACGCCCTGGACCGCTTCGGAGGCGACCTCGCGGCCTTCCTGGACGCGGCCCGGACCCTCCCCGATCTGAAGAAGAGCACAAAAGGACCCTGGAATCCCTTCGACGCGGTGGCGACGTTGAAACCGTCGAGAGACTCTCCGCCGGAAGATTGAGAACAAGCCGGCACGCTTCCTGCTGAGGAAAGGGACGTATCTCGGCATCCCGCCGCAGCGATAGCTGGAGGAAGAATGGCCGGTCGAAAGCTCCGCCCCGATCGCAACGCCCGCGTCCTCGCGCAGTACCTCAAGGCCATGGGCCGTCATCCGCTCCTCTCCCGCGAGGAGGAGTACGCAGTCGCCAAGGTCTGCATGGAAGGGGAGGGCGCCGAGCGCGAGGCCGCCCGCCGCAAGCTGATCAACTCCAACCTGCGCCTCGTCGTGAGCATCGCGAAGCAGTACAGCTACCGCGGCATCCCGCTCTCCGACCTGATCCAGGAAGGCAACATCGGCCTGATGAAGGCGGTGGAGAAGTTCGAGTACCACCGCGGATTCAAGTTCTCCACGTACGCGTCGTGGTGGATCCGTCAGGCGATCGTGCGGGCCATCGAGAGCCAGTGCCGCACCATCCGCGTGCCGATCTACAAGCTCGAGGTGATCAACCGCCTCAACCAGAAGATGCGCGAGCTCGGCCGCAAGCTCGGGCGCGAGCCCAAGCGCGAAGAGATCGCCCAGGCCATGGAGATGACCATCGAGGAGATCGACTCCCTGATGCGCATGGTCCGGGAGCCGCTCAGCCTCGACAGCCCCGTGGGGGAAGACGGCGATACGACCCTCGGTGACTTCATCCCCCACGAGAGCGCCGAAGTGCCCGGCGACGCGATGGCCGATCAGCAGCTGCACGGGCGCACGCGCAAGGCCCTCGCGACGCTGACGCCGCGCGAAGAGGAGGTCCTGCGGCTGCGCTTCGGCATCGACGAGCACGACACCCGCAGCCTCGAGTCCATCGGACGCGACTTCGGACTGACGCGCGAGCGCATCCGCCAGATCGAGATCCGCGCCCTCGCGAAGCTCCGGCACAACCGCCGTCGCCACTACCTCGAGGACTTCTGCTAGCAGTCCTCGGGGGCGCCGGCCCCCGACCCCTCGCCCTGCGGCCGCCGTGGACGTCGATTCAGACGTTCCCGGCGGCCGCAAGTTTTTTCCGCGCCCTGCAACTTTTTGCGTAGTTGGAGTGCGGTCCGGACCATCCGGGCGCGCTCGAACCCGACGCTGCTAGCCTCGGCCCATGGCCCGGCTCGCACTCCTCGTCCTCTTCCTGCCCACCCTCGTCGCGTGCGGCGCGTCGGCGCCCCCGTGCGCGTTTCTCGAGCTCGACGGAGAGACCGTCGGGGGCGGCGCGATCCTTCTGGACGAGCCGCTGGACTCGGGGGATCGCGCCAACCGCGCCATCGCCGTGTCCGTCTCGGAGGTGCCGAACGTGCCCTCGGAGGACTACGAGGCGAACTACACGGTCGAGTGCGACGACGAGGACTGCCCCGTCCGCATCGACTGCAGCCCCGACATCATCGACGCGGGCCAGGCGATGTTCTGCGACGTGCACGACGAGACCGAAGAGGGCACCGAGGCGTGCACGTGGAGCTGCCGCGTCGCGTTCGACGTGAGCCACGGAGACACGTCGATCTGCTCGCCCGCCCGCGTGACCTACGAGATCGCGGGCTCCCACGAGCCCGAGGACTGAGTCACCCGCCGGTGTAGTTCGGCTTCCGCTTCTCCAGGAAGGCCCGGAAGCCCTCGGCGGCGTCCGCGGTCCCGAACGCCTCGAGCTGGGCCGTCGCCTCGCGATCGAAGCCCCCGGTGAACCCGAGGTCGCGGATCGAGTAGACGCTGTCCTTGATGAGGGCCTGGGTCCGCGGGGCGCCGGCCGCGAGCCGGGCGGCCGTTCGGTCCACTCGCTCGCCGTGCTCGGCGTCGGCCACGGACTGGTGCACGAGCCCGATGCGGGCCGCCTCGGGGCCGCCGACGATGCGCGCGGTGAGGCACAGCTCCAGGGCTCGCGACTCCCCCACGGTCCGGGTGAGCAGGAACGTCCCGCCCCAGTCGGGGTGGAGGCCGATCTTGGCGAACGCCATCCCGAGCTTGCTGCGGTCCGAGCAGATGCGGAGGTCGCACGCGAGCGCGAGCGTGAGCCCGGCGCCCACCGCGGGGCCGTCGATCGAGGCGATCACCGGCCCGGGGAAGGCGCGCACCGCCCGGACGACCCGCTCGCCCTTCTCCAGGAGCTCCCGGAGCCCCGCTTCGTCGCCCGCTTCGTGCATCCGCAGCAGGTTGGCGACGTCCCCGCCCGCGCAGAAGGCGCCCCCGGCTCCGCGCAGCACGATCACGCGGAGCTCGCCGTGCTCCCAGCGGTCCGCGGCGTCCTCGAAGGCCTCGGCGAGGTCCTCCCGCATGGTCCCGCCCATGGCGTTCATGCGGCCGGGGCGGTCCAGGACGATGTCGAGGCGGTCGCCCCGGGGCTCGACGACGATGCGGCCTTCGCTCATCGCTCGAACAGGACCGACAGGCCCATGCCTCCGCTGATGCAGAGCGTCGCGAGGCCTCGCTTCGCGTCCCGACGCTCCATGGCATGGAGCAGCGTGACCGCGATGCGGGTCCCCGTCGCGCCGATGGGGTGGCCCAGGGCGATCGCGCCCCCGTGCACGTTGAGCTTCTCGCGGTCGAACTTCAGGTCGCGGTCGCACGCCAGCAGCTGCACGGCGAAGGCCTCGTTGAGCTCCACCAGGTCGATGTCGTCGAGGGACAGGCCGGTCTTCTCGAGCAGGCCGCGCGTCGCCGGGACGGGGCCGATGCCCATGATCTCCGGCGCGACCCCCGCGGTGTGCCAGCCGGTGATCCGGCCGATCGACCGCAGCCCGTGCGCCTCGACGGCCGCCTCCGACGCGACGATCACCGCGGCGCTGCCGTCGGTCACCCCGGACGAGTTCCCGGCGTGGACCGTGCCCCCGTCCTTGAAGATCGGGGGCAGGCGGCCGAGCTTCTCGGCGGTGGTGCCGGGGCGCATGTGCTCGTCCCGGGCGACGGTCGTCGTCCCCTTGCGGCCCTTCACGTCCACGGGCACGACCTCGGCGTCGAACGCGCCCGCCTCCCACGCCGCCGCGGCCCGGGCCTGGGAGTCGGCGGCCCACGCGTCCTGTTCGGGGCGGTCGATGCCGTACTGCTCGGCGAGCGTCTCGGCGGTGGCTCCCATCAGCTGATCGGCCAGCGGGCAGTGGAAGCCGTCGCGGTACATGCCGTCCACGATCTCGGCGTGCCCCATGCGGTAGCCCCACCGCGCCCGGGGCAGCAGGTAGGGCGTATTGGACATCGACTCCACGCCCCCCGCGAGGACGACGGAGGCCTCGCCCAGGCGGATCGTGCGGGCGGCCTGGACCATGGCGAAGAGGCCGGATCCGCAGGCCATGTTCAGCGTGTACGCCGGGCTCGTCTCGGGCACCCCCGCGCGGATGGACACCTGGCGGGCGGTGTTCGGGCCGCCGCCGGCCTGGCGGCCGTGGCCCCAGATCGTCTCGTCGACGAGGTCCGCCGTCGCTCCCGCCCGCTCGATGGCGGCGCGGGCGATCGGCTCCGACAGGTCCGCGGGCATCAGGGTGGACAGCCCTCCTCCGAACTTGCCGATGGGGGACCGGACGGGCGCGCAGATGTGGATGGCGGACATGGCGACCTCTCAGGCGGGCAGCGGCCGACGCGTCTGCTCGCCGGTGCCCAGGTTCTTCACGGCGTACTCGCCCGCCGCCACGTCGTCGGGGCCCACCACCACCAGCTCGGCGGCCCCGCGGCGTTCGGCGTGCTTGAACACCCACTTCATCTTCTTCTTCTCGAGCACCAAGTCCACGGCGGATCCGGCCTCTCGCAGCTCCCTGGCGACGGCCATGGCGGCGGGCCGAGCCGACGCGCCCATGGGGAACACCACCACGTCGACCCCGCCCGGCAGATCCGGGAGCAGGCCCTTGTCCTTGAGGAGCTCGACCACGACCACGTCACCGAAGCCGAACCCGCAGGCGGGCAGGTCCTTCCCCCCGAACGTCGACAGGAGCCGGTCGTAGCGACCGCCCCCGCAGATCGCCCGCAGCGTCGCGCCGCGGTCGAACGCCTCGAAGACCGTGCCCGTGTAGTACGCCAGCCCGCGCACGATCGAGGCGTCGAAGACCAGCCAGTCGGCGTAGCCGTAGGCGTCCGCCAGCGCCCACAGGGTGCGCAGCTCGACGATCGCCTCGTGGTCCTCTCCGAGCGCCCCCGCCAAAGCGTCGATGGACTTCACGGAGAGCGTCGCGACGAGCTCGTCGATCAGCTCGGGGCCGAGGCCCAGCGCCGCGAGATCGGCCTCGATCGCCTCGCGCGGCAGCTTCTCGAGCTTGTCGACGAGGACGCACACGGCCGCGAAGTTCTCGGCGGTGACCCCCAGGCGCTCGAGGACGGACTGCAGGACCTTGCGCGAGCTGACCTTGACGCCGACGTCCGCGGCGGTGAGCCCGATGCGGCGCAGGAACGTCGTCACGACGGCGAGCAGCTCGGCTTCGGCCTCCACTCCGGGCACGCCGAACACGTCCACGTTCCACTGGTAGTGCTCGCGCTTCCGCCCCCGCGTCGTGCGCTCGTAGCGCCAGCACTGGGGGATGGAGAACCACTTCGCGGGCAGGGAGAGCGACCCGCCCTTGCGGAGGATGAGCCGCGCGAGGGAGGGGGTCATCTCCGGGCGGAGGGCGAGCTCGACGCCGGACTTGCTCGTGAGCGTGTACAGCTGGCCGGAGATCTCCTCGCCCGCCTTGCGCACGTAGAGCTCGAGCGGCTCCACCAGCGGCGCGTCGTACTCCTCGAAGCCGAACTCCGCGGCGGTGGCCCGCCAGTGGCCGAACAGCCACGAGCGCAGGCGCATGTCCTCGGGGAGGAAGTCGCGGGTGCCGCGGACGGGGGCGAGCTTCATGTCACCGCCCGGAGAAGCGCGGGGTGCGCTTCTCCACGAAGGCGGCGAGGCCCTCGGCGGAGTCGTCGGAGGCGAACAGCTTCGCCTGGAGCTCGCGCTCCAGGGCCAGCCCCTGCTCCAGGGGGAGCTCGGCGCCCGACTGGACGGCCCGCTTGATGTGACCGACGGCCATCGAGGCCGCGCCGGGGCTGGTGAAGCCGCGCGCGTAGGCCACGACCGCGGCGAGGAAGGCGTCCGGGGCCACGTCTTCCACGCGATCGACGACCCCCTCGGCGAGGCCCTGGTCCATCGTCGCGGTGCGGCCCTCCAGCATCCACCGCAGGGCCTTCTGGCGACCGACCAGGCGGGTGAGGCGCTGCGTGCCCCCGGTGCCGGGCAGGACCCCGAGCTTGACCTCGGGGACTCCCCACTTGCCGCAGTCCTTGCGGGCGACGCGGAGGTCCGCCGCCAGGGCGACCTCGAGCCCGCCCCCGACGCAGTGGCCGTTGATCGCCGCGATGACGAGCTTCGGCGTGTGCTCGAGCCGGCTCAGCGTCTCGTTGGCGTGGAGGCAGAAGTAGTACTTGAACGTCGGGGTGACGGACGAGAGCATCTCGATGTCGGCGCCCGCGCAGAAGAAGCGGGTGCCCTCACCGGTGAGGACGATGACCTCGACGTCGTCGTCGAACCGGGCCTCGAGGATGGCCGCGTCCAGCGCCTTCATCAGCGCCCAGCTGTAGCAGTTGGCGGGGGGCGCGCTGAGGGTGAGGACGGCCACGCCGTCGTCGACCTCGTAGCGAACCGTGGGCTCCTGGCTCATGCCGACCTCCGGGAATGGCGGCGAAGCGTACCCCACGGCCCCCTGCCTTGCGGGCCTTCTGCGGGTGTGCTCAGTTGACGGGTCCCGGAACCCTGCCAACCGAGGCGACCGATGATTTCGAAGCTCGTGAAGCTCCCGTTCAAGATCGCGTTTCTGCCCCTGAAGATCGCCGCGAAGATCGCGAAGATGCTGCTCGGCGGGGGAGACACCGGAGCGGGCTTCGCGGGAGCGCCCACCGCGGGGGCGTCGGGTCCATCGGCCCCGCCCGAGCCGCGCGGGCCGTCGCCCGC
The DNA here is from genome assembly GCA_964512225.1 of uncultured Rickettsiales bacterium. Taxonomy (GTDB): domain Bacteria; phylum Myxococcota_A; class UBA796; order UBA9615; family UBA9615; genus CAZEKB01. The sequence continues at coordinate 11,788 of CAZEKB010000144.1, forward strand.
CACGGTTCAGGTCGATCCGGCGGCGATCCTCGGCAGGCTCGAGGAGGGCGAGGGCATCACCTTCATCGACGTGCGGGAGGCCGGCGAGCTGGCCGCGACGGGGAAGATCGAGCACGCCCTGCACATCCCCCTGCGGGACCTGCCGCGCCGGTACGAGGAGCTCGAGAAGGAAGGGGACTTCGTCGTCTACTGCGCCGCGGGGATGCGGAGCCTCGACGCCGCGATGTTCCTGCGGGACAAGGGCTTCGAGAAGGTCTTCAGCCTCGCCGGCGGCCTTCCCCACTGGCAACAAGACGGCGGCGAGGTCGTCGCGATCTAGCCCAGAACCACGTCGGCCGGATCCGAAGACCCGGCCGACGCCGCGGGTTCTCAGCGGGAGAGGACGTCGAGCATCTCGGGGCTCAGGAGGACGTGGGCCGTCCTGCGCATCTTCCGCTTGGCGCCGCGCTTGCGCTTCCCGTCGCGGAGCTCTTCGAGCGCCTCGGGATCGATGTCGTTCTCTTCGGCGAAGTCGCGGACGCGCTCCCGGCGCTTCTCCCGGCGCTCGCGGCGGGCCTCCTGGCGCTCCTCGTCGGGGCCGACGGCGGACATCGGCCGGAACTTGGCGACGGTCTCCAGCTGCTCGCGGGACAGGATGCTCTGCAGCGACTCGCGGACGCCCTCGCGGGCTTCCTTGCGGCCGTCCTTGCCTTCGTGCCGACGGTCGCGCAGCGCGCGCACCTTCTCGAGGGTCGCCGCGCTCGGTTCGCCCCGGTTCTGCACCTCCCGGAGGTACTTCGCGAGGATGGGCTCGGCCTCGGCCGCGAGCTCCGACCGCGCCTCTCTGGCGTCGTCCTTGGCGGCCACGACCTGCTGGATGAGGGCGGACAGCTGCGTCTTCTGCTCGGCGGACAGGTTGAGCGCGGCGGCGAGCTCCTCCGCGGCGATCTGCTTCTTGAGCGCGTGCACCGCCTTCATCTCGGCGGTGGGCTCCATGTCGGGGCCCCCCTTGCCGGGGCGGGCCGCGACGGGCGAGGCGAACAGCAGGCCGAGGGCGGCGAGGGAGGCGAGGACGGGGGCGAACAGCTTGCGGGTCATGGGGCTCTCCTGGCAGGCGCATCGTCGCGCCTCGTACCCCTGGACCGGTGACCCCGCGGGAGGGTTAACGACCTCTCCTCAGAAGGTACCGAGCGCCGCCTCCACGGCCGTGATGGTGGCCAGGTCGGCGATCGTGGACACGTCCGAGCCCAGCTGCAGGACGTTCACGGGGTGGGACATGCCCACGAGCAGCGGACCGATCGCGGTCGCGTCGGCGAGCTGGGTGAGCAGCTTGTAGGCGATGTTGCCCGACGTGAGGCTGGGGAAGACGAGCACGTTGGGCTCGCCCTCGAGCTCGCTGAAGGGGAAGACCTCGTCCCGGAGCTCGGAGTTGAAGGCGATGTCCACCTGCATCTCGCCGTCGACCTCGAAGTCCACGTCGCGCGTGCGCAGGATGCCCAGGGCGTCCTGCATGCGCCGACTCTCGCCCACCCGGGAGGCCCCGAAGTTGCTGAACGACAGCAGCGCGACCTTCGGGACGACGTCGAACGTGCGCGCCACCGCCGCCGCGTTGATGGCGATCTCGGCGACCTGCTCGGCTGTCGGCTCGATGTTGACGGTGCAGTCCGAGAAGAAGAGCAGCCGCTCGCCCACGACCATCACGTAGAGGCCGGAGACGGTCTTGCAGCCCTGTCGCGGGCCGAGGATCTGCAGCGCCGGTCGGATCGCCTCGGCGTACGTGTAGTAGAGGCCGGTGACGACGCCGTCGGCGTCCCCCTCCTTGACCATCATCATCGCGAACGTATTGCGGTTGCGCAGCCGCGCCGACGCGTCCCGGCGGGTCAGTCCCTTGCGCTCCCGGGTGGTCCACAGCGACTCGAGGTAGTCCGTGCGGCGCGGCGAGTCGTCGGGGTCGAGCGTGGTGACGCCGGGGTCGAGCTCGATCGCCTCCTTGACCAGCGTGTAGTGCAGGTCCCGCTCGTTGGCGAGCAGGATCGGCACGCAGATCCCCTCCTCGGCGAGGTGGTTCGCGGCGCGGATGATCTTCCCGCGCGAGCCCTCGGGGAATACGATCCGCTTCTTCTCGAGCTTCGCGCGGTTGATGAGGGGCCGCATGATCTGCTGCGTTCGGCCGAGCATGCGCTCGAGGCGCTCGTGGTAGGCCTGCCAGTCCGTGATCGGACGACGCGCGACGCCCGCCTCGACGGCCGCTCGGGCCACGGCCGGGGCGACCCACAGGAGCACGCGGCGGTCGAACGGCTTCGGGATGATGTAGTCGGGTCCGAAGCGCATGTCGGCCTTGTCGTAGGCCCGCCGGATCGAGTCCGGGACCTCCTCCCGCGCGAGCTGCGCGAGCGCCTTCACCGCCGCGATCTTCATCTCGGGCACGACCTTGCGGGCGCGCACGTCGAGGGCCCCGCGGAAGATGAAGGGGAACCCCAGGACGTTGTTGACCTGGTTCGGGTAGTCCGACCGCCCCGTCCCCATGATCACGTCGGGGCGGGCCTCCTTCGCGTCCGGGTACGGGATCTCCGGGTCGGGGTTCGCGAGCGCGAAGACGATGGGCCGGTCGGCCATCGAGCGCAGCATGTCGGGGGTCACGAGGCCCGCCACGGAGACCCCGTAGAAGACGTCCGACCCGACCATCGCGTCGGCGAGGGTCCGCGAGTCCGTCTCCCGCGCGAACTTCGCCTTGTACTCGTTCATGCGCTCGGCGCGGCCCGCGTAGATCACGCCCTTGCTGTCGCACAGCGTGATGTTCTCGCGCCGCGCTCCCATCTCCAGGAACAGCTCGCAGGACGCGATCGCGGCGGCCCCCGCGCCGCTCACGACGATGCGCACGTCGCCCATCGTCTTGCCCACGAGATCGAGCGCGTTGAGCAGGCCCGCGGCGGCGATGATGGCCGTGCCGTGCTGGTCGTCGTGGAAGACGGGGATGTCCATCGACTCCTGGAGACGACGCTCGATGGCGAAGCACTCCGGCGCCTTGATGTCCTCGAGGTTGATGCCCCCGAAGGTCGGCTCGAGGGCCTGCACCGTCTTGATGAAGTCGTCGGTGGTGGCGCAGTCGACCTCGATGTCGAACACGTCGATGTCGGCGAACCGCTTGAAGAGGACGCCCTTGCCCTCCATCACCGGCTTGCCCGCGAGCGGCCCGATGTTGCCGAGGCCGAGCACGGCGGTGCCGTTGGTGATGACCGCCACCAGGTTGCCCTTGGCGGTGTAGTCGAAGACGTCGTCGGGGTTCTTGGCGATCTCGAGGCACGGCGCGGCCACGCCGGGGGAGTAGGCCAACGAGAGATCCCAGGGGGTCCCGACGGCCTTCGTGGGCTCGACGCTGATCTTCCCGGGGCGCCCCCGACGGTGGTACTCGAGGGCTTCTCGATTCAGGTCTTTGGACATGGGCGCGGTGTAGCATTCCGCCATGAAGGTCTGCCACAAGTGCCGCCGTGAACTGCCCTACGACACCCGCATCCTGCGCAGCGAGCAGTGCCCGTGGTGCTCGGCCGACCTGCACTGCTGCCTCAACTGCCGGTTCCACGACCCGAGCTGCCACAACGAGTGCCTCGAGCACGGGACCGAGCTGATCCGCTACCGCGAGCAGGCGAACTACTGCGGGGCGTTCGTGTTCCGAGAGGGCGGCGTCGACGGGGAAGACGAGGCCTCGAAGGCCAAGAAGAAGCTCGCCGGCCTCTTCAAGATCTAG
>CAZEKB010000145.1:0-15501 GCA_964512225.1 uncultured Rickettsiales bacterium
TGCGCTTCGCGATTCGCGAGGGCGGCCGCACCATCGGCGCGGGCGTGGTCGAGGAGATCATCGAGTAACGAGGCGGCTTCGGCCGTCGGGGCGACCTCGGTCGCCGGGTAACGAAGGGCAGTAGCTCTAACGGTAGAGCGACGGATTCCAAATCCGTGGGTTGGGGGTTCGAATCCCTCCTGCCCTGCCAGTAATCGACGGAAGGGCGCCCGGGAAACCGGGCGCCTTCACGTCGCTGAGAGGAAGGCTTCGAGATGAGTGACCGACGCGTGCTCGGGTTCGCCTGGTTGGCCCTCGCGGTGGTCACGTGGATGGTTCTGCGGGACTTCTTCCAGTGGAGCTTCGCCACGTTCGACATCCCGAACCAGCGGTACCTGGGCTCCTTCGAGGCCAGCTCGCTGCTCGGCGTGGCGGTGTCGGTGGTCGCGGCGGTCGTGACCTGGAAGCACAAGACGATCTACGACTTCTGCATCGAGACGGTGTCGGAGACGCGTCAGGTCGTGTGGCCGGGCAAGGCCGAGACGCGCGAGAACACCGTCATCGTGGTGGTGGTCTCCGTGATCATGGCGCTCATCCTGGGTGGCTTCGACCTCGTCTGGTCGAAGCTCTCGAAGTTCATTCTCGGCGCCTGACGGACGCAGGCAGCAGGGGTAGTCATGACGGAAGAGATGGCCTGGTACGTGGTCCACACCTACTCGGGCTACGAGAACAAGGCGAAGCTCGCCCTCGAAGAGCGGATCAACTCGCTCGGCCTCGAGGACATCTTCGGCGAGATCCTCGTACCCGAAGAGCAGGTCGTGGAGCGCACGAAGACGGGCAAGACCCGCAACGTCTCCCGCCGCTTCTTCCCGGGCTACATGCTCGTGCAGATGGCGATGGACAACCGCGCCTACCACGTGGTGCGGAACACCCCGAAGGTCACCGGCTTCGTCGGCGGCAACAAGACGCGCACCCCGCCTCGGGTCCCCGAGCACGAGGTGCGTCGCATCCTCGGTCAGATCGAACAGGGGACCGTCACCCCGAAGCCGAAGCTCAGCTTCGAGCGGGGCGAGTCGGTCCGCGTCGTCGAGGGTCCTTTCGCAAACTTCAACGGCACCGTCGACGAGGTCCGCCCCGAGAAGGGGAAGCTCCGCGTCATGGTGTCGATCTTCGGGCGCCCCACCCCGGTGGAGCTCGACTTCATGCAGGTCCAGAAGACCTAGCGGACGCCCGGTCGCTTTCGGAGAAGAATCATGGCCAAGAAGATCACCGGCTACATCAAGCTGCAGATTCCCGCGGGGCGGGCGAACCCCTCGCCGCCCGTGGGTCCCGCCCTCGGCCAGCAGGGCGTCAACATCCCGCAGTTCTGCAAGGCCTTCAACGCCGAGACGGCGAACATCGAGGCGGGTCTCATCACCCCCGTCGTCATCACCGTCTACGCGGACCGCTCGTTCAGCTTCGAGACGAAGACGCCGCCCGCGGCCGTCCTCATCAAGAAGGAGGCGGGCATCCCCAAGGGCAGCGGCGAGCCCAACAAGACCAAGGTCGGCAAGATCACGAAGGACCAGGTCCGCAAGATCGCCGAGATCAAGATGAACGACCTGAACACCAAGGACATCGAGGCCGCCATGCGCAGCGTCGAGGGCACCGCCCGGTCCATGGGCGTCCGCGTCGGGTAGTAGTTTTCAGCGCCTTCGGTTCGGCCGAAGGCATCCCCGTGAACCCTTCGCGGGAGGGCGTCCACCGAGGCGCTCGTCTGCACCGCAGGAGGAATGAAGCATGCCGAAGCGAGGCAAGAACTATCGCAACGCCGCCGAGCACGTCGATCGCAACGCGCTCTACTCGGTCGACGAAGCGCTGGAGATCCTGAAGAAGCTCCACAAGGTGAAGTTCGACCAGTCGGTCGACGCCGCCGTGCGACTGGGCGTCAACCCCCGGCACGCCGACCAGATGGTCCGCGGCGCCGTCACCCTTCCCCACGGCATCGGCAAGTCCGTGCGCGTCCTGGCGTTCGCCAAGGGCGACAAGGTCGCCGAAGCCCGCGAGGCCGGAGCCGACCACGTGGGCGGCATGGACCTGGTGGAGCAGATCAAGGGCGGCTGGATGGAGTTCGACAAGGTCTGCGCGACCCCCGACATGATGGGAAGCGTCGGCCGGATCGGTCGGATCCTCGGACCGCGCGGCCTCATGCCGAACCCCAAGACCGGCACGGTCACGTTCGACATCGGCGCCTGCGTCCAGCAGCTCAAGGCGGGCAAGATCGACTTCCGGGTCGAGAAGGCCGGCATCGTGCACGCCCCCATCGGCCGCATGTCGTTCGACAACGACAAGCTCGCCGAGAACCTCAAGAGCCTCATGGAGACGCTCATGCGCCTGAAGCCGCAGACGGCGAAGGGCACGTACGTCAGGAGCGTCGCCCTGTCCGGGACCATGACCCCGGGCATCCGGCTCGACACCACCGGTCTCCTCCGGACGCTGTAGGAAGGACAGGACCATGGACAAGAGCACCAAGCAGGCGTTCGTCGCCACCTACGGCGAGAAGCTGAGCCGAGCCCGAATGGCGGTCGTGACCGACTACAAGGGCATCGGGGTCAACGATCTCACCGAGTTCCGCAAGTCCCTCTCCGACGTGGAGGGGAACGAGTTCCGCATCGTCAAGAACACGCTGTTCAAGCGCGTGATCGACGGCACCGACATGGAGTCGCTCAGCGACCTCTTCGTGGGCACGAACGCGGTCCTCCTGGGCTACGAGGACGTGGTCGGCGGCGCCAAGGCGCTGATCGACTTCGCCAAGAGCCACAAGGACCGGGTCGTCATCAAGGGCGGCGTCCTCGACGGCAAGCCCATGACCCCCGCGCAGGTGAAGGCCCTGGCCGACCTGCCCGGCAAGGAGGTCCTGCAGGCCATGCTCCTCGGCGTCCTGAACGCCCCGGCGCGCAACCTGGTCAGCGTCCTCGCCAACGCCAACCGCCAGATCCTCAACGTGCTCGTCGCCTACAAGGACAAGCTCGAAGAGGGCGGGGCGGCCGAGTAATCCACCAGGCGGGCGACAGGGCCCGCGTATCGCCCGCCGGATTCACCGGTCGGGGAATACAAAGAGCAACCGTCGGGTTCGGGCCTGTTCCCACCCACTCGTGAAGACCATAGCCGGCAAGGAGTCTTAATCATGGCTATCGAGCGTGCTGACGTTATCGACTACATCAAGAACCTGACTGTCCTCGAGCTCTCCGAGCTCGTGAAGGAGCTGGAGGACGTGCTCGGCGTGTCCGCCGCCGCTCCGACGGCAGTCGTCGCGGGTCCGGCCGCCGCCGCCGAGGACGCCGAGGAGCAGACCGAGTTCACGGTCGAGCTCGTCGACTTCGGCGACAAGAAGATCCAGGCGATCAAGACGGTCCGCACCGTCCTCGGGCTCGGCCTCAAGGAGGCCAAGGAGTTCGTCGAGAACCTGCCGCGCCCCGTCAAGGAGGGCGTCTCCAAGGAAGAGGCCGAGGAGATCAAGGGCAAGTTCGAGGCGGCCGGCGCCTCGGCGACCATCAAGTAGAGCCTCCTGCTCTACGACAGCTGATTCGAAGCGGGCACCCCGATTCCGGGGTGTCCGCTGAGTCCTTTTCTTCGCGGGGTCGTCCCACCCCGCAATCGTTTCGACCCGCAAGGGAGCCGTAATGGCCACATCGCTGCTCGCGAACAACGCTCGTTTCCGCCGTTCCTTCGAGAAGATCGACAAGGTCGTGGATGTCCACAACCTGATCGAGATCCAGAAGAAGTCGTACGCGAGCTTCCTCCAGGCCGACGTCGATCCGGCCAAGCGGGAGAACCGCGGCCTTCAGAAGGTCTTCAACAGCGTGTTCTCGATCGAGGACTTCAACCAGACCGCGAGCCTGCAGTTCGTCTCGTACACCTTCGAGAAGCCGAAGTACGAGGTGGATGAGTGCCGTCAGCGCGGCATGACCTACGCGGCGCCCCTCAAGGTGACCGTCCGCCTCGTCGTCTGGGACGTCGATGAGGAGACCGAGTCCCAGAACATCCGGGACATCAAGGAGCAGGAGGTCTACTTCGGCGAGCTGCCGATCATGACCGAGTCCGGCACCTTCATCGTGAACGGCACCGAGCGCGTGGTGGTCAGCCAGCTGCACCGCTCCCCCGGCGTCTTCTTCGACTCCCAGCACAAGACGACGTACTCCGGGAAGGTCATCTTCTCCGCGCGCGTCATCCCGAACCGCGGCTCCTGGATCGACTTCGAGTTCGACACCAAGGACATCCTCCACGTCCGGATCGATCGCCGCCGCAAGCTCCCGGCGACCGTGCTGCTGCGGGCCCTCGGCTACGACTCCGAGGAGATCCTCAACTACTTCTACGACACCGAGACCATCCACGTTCGCGACGGCGAGCTGTCGAAGGACTTCAACCCCGACCTCCTCGTGGGCCAGAAGGCGCTCGCGCCCCTCGTCGGCGTGGACGGCACGGTCTTCGTCAAGGAAGGCAAGAAGGTCACGCGCGCCGCCATCAAGCGGATGAAGAAGGCGAACGTGGCCGAGCTCCCGGTGCTCGACGAAGAGGTCACCGGCGGGGACGGCCCCGGCACCCCGAAGGTCGCCGCCCACGACGTCGTGGACCTCAACACCGGCGAGATCGTCGTCGAGACGAACGAAGAGATCACCGAGGAGGCTCTCCAGGAGATCCGCGAGCGAGGCATCGAGGACTTCGAGGTCCTGTTCATCGACCACGTGTCCGTCGGCTCGTTCCTGCGGGACACGCTCCTCGTGGACAAGATCAGCGCGACCGAAGAGGCGATCATCGAGATCTACCGCCGGCTGCGCCCGGGCGATCCGCCCACGTACGAGACGGCCCTCGCCTTCTTCGAGAACCTCTTCTTCAACAGCGAGCGCTACGACCTCAGCCGCGTCGGCCGCCTCAAGGTCAACCACAAGCTGGGCCTCGACCTCGACATCAACCACACGACCCTGACGCGCGAAGACATCATGCGCACGGTCCGCTACCTGATCGAGCTGCGCAACGGCCGCGGCGACATCGACGACATCGACCACCTCGGCAACCGCCGCGTCCGTCCGGTGGGCGAGCTCCTCGAGAACCAGTTCCGCATCGGCCTCGTCCGCATGGAGAAGGCGATCAAGGAGCGCATGAGCCTCTCGGAGATCGAGACGCTGATGCCCCACGACCTGATCAACGCCAAGCCGGTCTCGGCGGTGATCAAGGAGTTCTTCGGGTCCAGCCAGCTCTCGCAGTTCATGGACCAGACGAACCCGCTGTCGGAGGTCACCCACAAGCGGCGCCTGTCGGCCCTCGGACCGGGCGGTCTGACGCGCGAGCGCGCGGGCTTCGACGTCCGCGACGTGCACGTCACCCACTACGGTCGAATCTGCCCGATCGAGACGCCGGAAGGCCCGAACATCGGCCTGATCGCGTCGCTGTCGACCTACGCGCGAGTGAACGAGTTCGGCTTCATCGAGACGCCGTACCGGCTCGTCGCGGACAGCGTGGTGAGCGACGACGTGAAGTTCCACTCCGCCCTCGAGGAGGAGAACGAGGTCATCGCGCAGGCCAACGCCGCGTTCGAGGCCGACGGCCGCTTCAACACGGACCGCGTCTCGGCGCGCGCTCAGGGTGAGTTCGCCCTCGCGCCCGCCGAGGAGGTCACGCGCATGGACGTGAGCCCGAACCAGCTGGTGTCGGTCGCCGCCTCGCTCGTGCCCTTCCTCGAGCACGACGACGCCAACCGCGCCCTGATGGGCTCGAACATGCAGCGCCAGGCGGTGCCGCTCATCAAGACGCAGGCGCCGTTCGTCGGCACCGGCATCGAGCGGTACGTCGCTCGCGACTCGGGCGTCACCGTCGTCTCGCGGCGGCCCGGCACCGTCGAGTCCGTGGACGCGACCCGGATCGTGATCAAGACCGAGGAGACCGACGGCGAGATCGGCTCCGAGATCGACATCTACAACCTGGTCAAGTTCCGCCGGTCCAACCAGTCGACGTCCATCAACCAGAAGCCGATCGTCCGCAAGGGCGACCACGTGGACGCGAACGACGTCATCGCCGACGGTCCCGCCACGGACACCGGCGAGCTGGCCCTGGGCGCGAACGTCATCGTCGCGTTCATGCCCTGGGGTGGATACAACTTCGAGGACTCCATCCTCATCTCCGAGCGGCTCGTGAAGGAGGACGTATTCACGTCGATCCACATCGAGGAGTTCGAGATCGCTTCGCGCGATACGAAGCTCGGCAAGGAGGAGATCACCCGGGACATCCCGAACGTCGGCGAAGAGGCCCTCAAGGACCTCGACGAGAGCGGCATCATCCGCGTCGGCGCCGAGGTGAAGGCGGGCGACATCCTCGTGGGCAAGATCACGCCGAAGGGCGAGACGCAGCTCTCCCCCGAGGAGAAGCTCCTGCGCGCCATCTTCGGCGAGAAGGCGGGCGACGTCCGGGATACGTCGCTGCGCGTCCCGCCCAGCGTCATCGGCACGGTCATCGGGGCCCAGATCTTCAGCCGCGAGGGCGTGGAGCGGGACGAGCGCGCGAAGGACATCCAGAACGCGCAGATCGCCCGCATCTTCAAGGACCAGGACGAGGAGATGCGCACGATCATCGCCTCGGCCGAGCGCAAGCTGGTCACGATCCTCGCCGGTCGCGCCGCGGCCGCGGCCATCGCCGACGAGGAGGGCCACGTCTACATCGAGAAGGGCGCCGACTTCACGGCGGAGCGGGTCTCCGAGCTGCCGCTGTCGCGGTGGAACGACATCTCGGTCGTGGGCGGTCAGGACGTCGAGGAGAAGGTGTTCCACCTGATCGACTCGGTCCGCGAGCAGCTCGAGCTCATCGAGATGACCTTCGGCGGACGCATCGATCGCCTGAAGCAGGGCGACGAGCTGCCCCCGGGCGTCATCAAGCTGGTCAAGGTGTACCTCGCCATCAAGCGCAAGCTGAGCGTGGGCGACAAGATGGCCGGCCGCCACGGGAACAAGGGCGTCATCTCCAAGGTGCTGTCCGAGGCCGACATGCCCTACCTGCCCGACGGGCGTCCGGTGGACATCGTCCTCAACCCGCTCGGCGTGCCGTCCCGCATGAACGTCGGCCAGGTGCTCGAGACGCACCTCGGCTGGGCCGCGGTCGGCATCGCCGCCCAGGCGCGGACGTTCATCGAGAACGAGGCGCCCGCCGCTTCGGTGCGCGCCTACTTCTCCGAGGTGTACCGGAACAACAAGAAGGTGCAGCCCTGGCTCAAGGCCGCGGCCGACGAAGAGATCGTCGAGTTCGCGAGCAAGTGCTCGAGGGGCGTCTTCTTCGCGACCCCGGTGTTCGAAGGCGCGCGGGAGGAGGAGATCCACCGGCACCTGGAGCTCGGCGGGCTGCCCTCCAAGGGCCAGATCACGCTGTTCGACGGGCGCACCGGCGAGGCCTTCGACCACGAGGTCACCGTCGGCGTGATGTACATGCTGAAGCTGCACCACCTGGTGGACGACAAGATCCACGCGCGGAGCATCGGACCGTACAGCCTCGTCACGCAGCAGCCGCTCGGCGGCAAGGCCCAGTTCGGTGGCCAGCGCCTCGGCGAGATGGAGGTCTGGGCCATGGAGGCGTACGGCGCCGCCTACGGTCTGCAGGAGTTCCTGACGGTGAAGTCCGACGACGTCGTCGGCCGGACCCGCATGTACGAGTCCATCGTCAAGGGGGAGAACACCCTCGAAGCGGGGCTCCCCGAGTCGTTCAACGTACTGGTCAAGGAGCTGCAGTCGCTCGCCCTCGATGTCCAACTCATCGAGGACAAGACGGACACGGCCTCTTCGCCCATGGCCTGACCAAACCGCCCTGTCGTAACCGACGAGACCTCTCGAAGCTTTCCCATCCCACCTCCCCCTGGAGGGACGAGTCTTGCGCGACCTTTACAACCTCTTCGACAAGCCCAAGAACCCGCTGTCCTACAGCGCCGTGCGCATCGCACTGGCCAGCCCGGAGAAGATCCGGTCCTGGTCGTACGGCGAGGTCAAGAAGCCGGAGACCATCAACTACCGGACCTTCAAGCCGGAGCGCGACGGCCTGTTCTGCGCGAAGATCTTCGGTCCCGTGAAGGACTACGAGTGCATCTGCGGCAAGTACAAGCGCATGAAGCACCGCGGGATCACCTGCGAGAAGTGCGGCGTCGAGGTCATCCAGAGCAAGGTCAGGCGGGAGCGCCTGGGCCACATCACGCTCGCGACCCCGGTGGCGCACATCTGGTTCCTGAAGAGCCTGCCGAGCCGCATCGGCAACCTCCTCGACGTGTCGCTGAAGCACCTCGAGCGGGTGCTCTACTGCGAGTCCTACATCGTCACGGATCCCGGCACGACCACGCTCAAGGTCGGTGAGATCCTGTCCGAGGACGAGTACCAGGACGCGATCGGCGAGTTCGGCTGGGACACCTTCGACGTCGGGATGGGCGGCGAGGTGATCCGCGAGATGCTCTCCGAGCTCGACATCCCCGCGCTCGCGACCGAGCTGCGCGAGGCCATGCGCACGGCGACCTCCGAGGCCGCCCGCAAGAAGTGCAGCAAGCGCCTCAAGACGGTCACGGCGTTCCAGTTCAGCAAGGGCAACCGACCCGAGTGGATGATGCTCGAGGTGGTCCCGGTGATCCCGCCGGACCTCCGCCCGCTCGTCCCCCTCGACGGCGGTCGCTTCGCCACGTCCGACCTCAACGACCTCTACCGTCGCGTCATCAACCGGAACAACCGGCTGAAGCGCCTCCAGGAGCTCGCCGCCCCCGAGATCATCATCCGCAACGAGAAGCGGATGCTGCAGGAGGCCGTGGACGCCCTGTTCGACAACGGCCGCCGGGGCAAGACCTTCACGGGTCCGAACAAGCGCCCGCTGCGCTCGCTGTCCGACATGCTCAAGGGCAAGCAGGGCCGGTTCCGCCAGAACCTGCTCGGCAAGCGCGTCGACTACTCCGGCCGCTCGGTCATCGTGGTCGGCCCGAACCTGCGCCTGCACCAGTGCGGCCTGCCCAAGAAGATGGCGCTCGAGCTGTTCAAGCCGTTCATCTACAACAAGCTCGAAGAGCGCGGCCTCGTCACCACGATCAAGGCCGCCAAGAAGATGGTCGAGAAGGAGAAGGGCGAGGTCTGGGACATCCTGGACGAAGTGATTCGCGAGCATCCCGTGCTCCTGAACCGCGCGCCGACGCTCCACCGCCTCGGCATCCAGGGCTTCGAGCCGGTGCTCGTCGAGGGCAAGGCCATCCGCCTGCACCCCCTCGTCTGCACCGCCTTCAACGCGGACTTCGACGGCGACCAGATGGCCGTCCACCTGCCCCTCTCCATCGAGGCGCAGATCGAAGCCCGCGTGCTGATGATGTCCACCAACAACATCCTCAGCCCCGCCCACGGCAGCCCGATCATCCAGCCCTCGCAGGACATCGTCCTCGGTGCCTACTACATGACGCGCGAGAAGGTGTTCCAGGACGGCGAGTTCGACCTCGAGCGCCTCGAGGCGTCGATGGCCAAGGGCGAGCCCTACTTCGCGGGCTACTACAGCTCCGTCGAGGAGGTTCGCCAGGCCCACGACGCGGGCGCGCTCGGGCTGCACGCCCGGATCCGCCTGCGCCTCGATCAGGATCTCGCCGAGACGGGTCGCGAAGGCGCCCGCCCCGACGGCATGGACACCGTGGTGGTGGACACCACCTGCGGTCGCGTCCTCTTCTTCGAGATCATCCCCCAGCGGCTGCCCTTCTCGCTCATCAACCGCACGATGGACAAGGGCGCGCTCGGCAAGCTGATCGACCGCTGCTTCCGCATCGCGGGGCCGAAGGCCACGGTGCTGCTGGCCGACCACCTCATGCGCCTCGGCTTCGAGCGCGCGACGAGCGCGGGCGTGTCCATCTGCATCGCGGACATGACGATCCCCGCGCGCAAGCAGGTCCTGCTGGACTCGGCCTACGCCGAGGTCACGGAGACCGAGGAGCAGTACTCCGAGGGTCTGATCACCGTCGGTGAGAAGTACAACAAGGTCGTCGACATCTGGGCCAAGGTCACCGAGGACATCTCCACCGAGATGATCGAGGAGCTGGGCACGGAGCTCGTGCGCTCCGGCGACGGCACCCAGGAGAGGCGGGTCCAGTCCTTCAACTCCATCTACATGATGGTGGACTCGGGCGCTCGAGGCTCCAACACGCAGATCCGGCAGCTCGCGGGCATGCGCGGCCTCATGGCCAAGCCGTCGGGCGAGATCATCGAGCGTCCCATCACCGCGAACTTCCGCGAGGGGCTCACGGTGCTCGAGTACTTCATCTCGACGCACGGCGCTCGCAAGGGTCTGGCCGACACCGCCCTCAAGACCGCCAACTCCGGCTACCTCACCCGGCGCCTCGTCGACGTCGTTCAGGACTTCATCGTCACGAACAACGACTGCGGCACCGAGGATGGCGTCGAGGTTCGCGCGCTCGTGGAAGCGGGCGAGGTCATCCAGCCCCTGGCGGAGCGGATCCTCGGACGCACGATCGCGGCCGATCTCCTCGACCCGCACAGCGGCGAGGTGCTCACGCCCCGGGACACCGTCCTCACCGAGGACGACATCAACCGCATCGAGGAAGCGGGCGTCGACCGCGTGTTCATCCGGTCGACCTTGACCTGCGAGTCCGAGCGCGGGGTGTGCGTCCTCTGCTACGGCCGCGACCTGGCCCGCGGCAAGGTCGTGAACATCGGCGAGTCGATCGGCGTCATCGCGGCGCAGTCCATCGGCGAGCCGGGCACCCAGCTCACGATGCGGACGTTCCACGTCGGCGGTACGGCGTCCCAGCGCGCGGCCCAGTCCACGCACGAGGCGCACCACGACGGCACGCTGAACTTCACCAACGTGCGGACCATCGTCAACCGCGAGGGCAAGCTCGTGGTCATGAACCGCAACGGCGAAGCGGTCATCACGGACGACACCGGTCGCGAGAAGGAGAAGTACTCGATGATCTACGGTGCCGTGCTCCACAAGGAGGACGGCGCGAAGGTGACCAAGGGCGATCTGATCGCCGAGTGGGAGCCCTTCGCCATCCCGGTGCTCGCCGAGGTGCCCGGCAAGATCCACTTCGTGGACATCATCGAAGGCATGACCATGCAGGACCAGGTGGACGAGTTCACCGGGATCAACCGCAAGGTCATCATCGAGAGCCGCGACGCCACCCTGAAGCCCCGCCTCATCATCAAGAGCGCGGGCAAGAAGGAGTCGACGTACCACATGCCGGTGTCGGCGAACCTCCCGGTCGAGAACGGCCACGAGGTCCAGCCGGGCGACGTCCTCGGGCGAATCCCCCGGGAGATGCTCAAGACCAAGGACATCACCGGTGGTCTGCCCCGCGTGGCCGAGCTGTTCGAGGCGCGCAAGCCGAAGGACGTGGCCGTGGTCACCGAGATCGACGGCTTCGTCAGCTTCGGCAAGGACTACAAGGGCAAGCGCCGCGTCGTCGTCACCCCCGAAGAGGGCGGCGAGCCGCGCGAGTACCTGATCCCCAAGGGCAAGCACATCTCCGTGCGGGAGGACGACTACGTCCGCTCGGGCGACGCCCTGATGGACGGCGCCGCGAACCCCCACGACCTGCTCCGCATCAAGGGCGAGAAGGCGCTGGCTCGGTTCCTCGTGGACGAGGTCCAGGAGGTCTACCGACTCCAGGGCGTCAAGATCAACGACAAGCACATCGAGGTCATCGTCCGGCAGATGCTGAAGCGCGTGCGGATCAAGAAGCCGGGCGACACCGACTTCCTGGTGGACGAGTCGGTCGAGAAGTCGATCTTCGAGGCGGCCAACCAGCGCGTGGTCCAGGCCGGTGGCACCCCCGCGATCGCCGAGCCGATGCTGCTCGGGATCACGAAGGCGTCGCTGTCGACCGAGTCCTTCATCTCCGCCGCCTCCTTCCAGGAGACGACGCGCGTCCTCACCGAGGCCGCCATCCAGGGGAAGATCGACTACCTGCGCGGCCTCAAGGAGAACGTGATCATGGGTCGGCTCATCCCCGCGGGGACGGGCTACACCATCTACCAGCGACTCGGACTCGAGGACGACGAGGGGGCCGATGCGGCCGCCGCGCCGTCGGAGGCCGCCGCGTCTTAGGGCGGCTTCTTGGTTGACAGTCGTTCGGGGCTCCACTACCGTCCGCGGGCTCTGGCCCGCCGGGCGGCGCCCGGGGCCTTGAAAACGAATGTAGAAGGCAAGTAATTCCCCGCACTTCGAGGTGCGAACGGCGGGGCTGACGGAGCGATTGAATGCCGACGATCAACCAGCTGGTCCGTAAGGGCCGCACGGACCGCAAGGCGCGTACCGCGTCTCCGGCCCTGAAGGCCTGCCCGCAGAAGCGGGGGGTCTGCACGCGCGTTTACACGACCACGCCGAAGAAGCCGAACTCGGCGCTCCGCAAGGTCGCTCGTGTGCGCCTCACCAACGGGATGGAGGTCACGTCCTACATCCCCGGCGAAGGGCACAGCCTCCAGGAGCACTCCGTCGTGCTCATTCGCGGCGGCCGGGTGAAGGATCTCCCCGGTGTCCGCTACCACATCATCCGCGGCGTCCTCGACTCCGTCGGCGTCTCCGATCGCCGCCAGTCGCGTTCGAAGTACGGCGCCAAGCGCCCGAAGCGCTAGGTAAGGAGAACCACGATGCCCCGCCGTCGCGAAGTCCAGAAGCGCAAGCCGCTGCCGGATCCCAAGTACCACGACATCCTCGTCACGCGTTTCGTGAACACGCTCATGTTCGACGGCAAGAAGTCGACCGCCGAGCGCATCCTCTACGGCGCCTTCGATCGCATCAGCGAGCGTCGGGACGACGATCCGCTGCGCATCTTCAAGAAGGCGCTCGAGAACGTCATGCCGGTGATCGAGGTGAAGAGCCGCCGCGTCGGGGGCGCGACGTACCAGGTGCCGGTCGAGGTTCGCCCGGATCGTCGCATGGCCCTCGCCATGCGCTGGGTCCGCAACTACGCCCGTCAGCGGCCGGGCCGCTCGATGGTCGACAAGCTCGCCTCCGAGCTGATGGACGCGGCCGACGGTCGCGGCGCCGCCGTGAAGAAGCGCGAAGATACGCACCGCATGGCCGAGGCCAACAAGGCGTTCGCCCACTACCGCTGGTAGGAGGGGCTCAGGAAGCCCCATCGGGCCTCTCCCGGAGGCCCTCGCCGATCCCCCCCGGCTCCGCGCCGAACGGAACGTGAGATGACTGAGCTCTCCCGCGTCCGAAACATCGGGATCATGGCGCACATCGACGCAGGCAAGACCACCTGCACCGAGCGCATCCTCTTCTACACCGGCCGCTCCCACAAGATCGGCGAGGTCCACGACGGCACCGCCGTGATGGACTGGATGGAGCAGGAGCAGGAGCGCGGGATCACGATCACGTCCGCCGCGACGACGTGCTTCTGGAACGAGCACCAGATCAACATCATCGACACGCCGGGACACGTCGACTTCACGGTCGAGGTGGAGCGGTCGCTGCGGGTTCTGGACGGGGCGATCGCCCTGTACTCGGCCGTGGAGGGCGTCGAGGCCCAGTCCGAGACGGTCTGGCGCCAGGCCGAGAAGTACTCGGTGCCGGTGATCGCGTTCGTGAACAAGATGGACCGCGTCGGCGCGAACTTCCCGGCCGTGCTCGATCAGATGGAGGAGCGCCTCGGAGCGCGCCCCGTGGCGTTCCAGCTGCCCCTGGGGGCCGAGGAGCATCACCAGGGGGTCATCGACCTGCTGCGGCGCAAGGCGTACCGCTACGACAGCGGCTCGCTGGGGGCGGTCTTCGAGGAGATCGAGATCCCCGCGGAGTACCTCGACGACGTCGAGGCGCGCCGCGAGATCCTGATCGAGGCGATCGTCGAAGAGGACGACGACCTGGCCGAGGCGTACCTGGAGGGCGAAGACATCTCGCTCGAGGCGCTGCAGAGCGCGGCGCGCGAGGCGGTGATCTCGAGGCGCTTCATCCCGGTCTTCTGCGGCAGTGCCTTCAAGAACAAGGGCGTGCAGCCGCTGCTGGACGCGGTCGTGGACTACCTGCCGTCGCCGATCGAGCTGCCGCCCGTGGTCGGCATGTCACCGAACGACGAGACCAGGAAGATCGAGCGCGCCCCCGCAGAGTCCGAGCCCTTCTGCGCCCTCGCGTTCAAGATCATGTTCGACCCCTTCGTGGGGAACCTCACGTACCTGCGGGTCTATTCGGGGTCCGTCGCGGTGGGCAAGGCGGTCCAGAACACGACCCGCGGGCGCAAGGAGCGGTTCAGCCGGCTCCTGCTGATGCACGCCAACAAGCGCGAGGAGCTCAAGAAGATCCGCGTGGGCGACATCGTGGCGGCGGTCGGTCTCAAGTGGACCACCACCGGGGACACCCTGACGGTGCCCGGGGCGCCGGTGCTGCTCGAGTCGATGGACTTCCCGGATCCGGTGATCGACATCGCGATCGAGCCGAAGACGAAGGCCGACCAGGACAAGCTCGGCGAGGCCCTGGACCGGCTCGCTCTCGAGGACCCGACGTTCCGGCGCAAGGTCGATCCCGAGTCCGGGCAGACGATCCTGTCGGGCATGGGCGAGCTGCACCTCGAGATCCTGGTGGATCGCCTGAAGCGCGAGCACAAGGTGGCGGCGAACGTCGGCAAGCCGCAGGTCGCCTATCGGGAGACCGTCCAGAGCCGAGGGGAGGCCGAGGGCGAGTTCATCCGGCACGCCGCGGGCAAGGGGCAGTACGGGCACGTGCGCGTCGCCGTGTCGCCCCAGGAGCGCGGCGCGGGCTTCGGGTTCGAGGACCAGAGCTCGGCCGAGGAGATCCCCCGCGAGTTCATCGAGGCGATCCGATCCGGCTTCGAGGAGTCCCTGGAGCGGGGCGTGCTCGCCGACTTCCCGATGGTGGACGTGAAGGCCACGCTGCTCGGCGGGTCCTTCCACGAGGTCGACTCCAGCGAGATCGCGTTCAAGATCGCCGCGGGGATGGCCTTCCAGGGGGCCTGCAAGAAGGCCTCGCCGGTCCTGCTCGAGCCGATCATGGAGCTGACCTGCATCGTCCCGGAGGAGTATCTCGGGGCGGTGATCGGCGACGTCAACGGGCGGCGCGGCAAGGTCGGGAGCATGGAAATGCGCGGCAACCGTCAGACCCTCCGGGCGGAGGTTCCGCTCGCGGAGCTGTTCGGCTACGTGGGAGATCTCCGGTCCCTCACGCAGGGGCGGGGCGATAAGTCCATGCAATTCCTCGAATATCAGGCCACTCCGAGAAACGTGCAGGATGCGATCGTCCTGCGACTTCGCGGGGGTTACTGAGAGCACGAAATCGAGGGACGTGGATCGATTCAGGTAAGGCTTGACGGCCCCGAGAGCTTTCTGCATAGTTCGCCGGCTCCAGGGTCGGGGGCTCGTTCGAGCACCGCCCGAGCCGCATCAGGGGAGGCCGCGTCAGCGACCTCCTCTGCGTCTCTAAGGGGCGGAAAACACAGAAGTTTCGACAACGTCCGCTGGGACGGAGGATGTGATGGCCAAGGAGAAGTTCGTTCGGGACAAGCCCCACGTGAACATCGGGACGATC
>CAZEKB010000146.1:0-15178 GCA_964512225.1 uncultured Rickettsiales bacterium
TGATCGACAACAGAGGACTCGATGACCTCGTACACCACTTGACGGGACCTATCTCGCCGAGCTCCGGGTCGACGCCGAGTGCCCGGCGGTCCGGGCAGCGTCCGCGTATGATCCGGCCGATGCTCCGCCTCCTGCCGCTCCTCTTCGCCCTCCCTCTGGCCGGCTGCCTGACCTTCCTCACCGAGCATCCGGGCACGTCCGACGACGACGACGCCGTGGACGACGACGACGTGGTCGACGACGACGACGCCGCGGACGACGCCGATCAGGACGGCTGGACGGTCGAAGAGGGCGACTGCGACGACGGCGATCCCGCGCGCCACCCCGGGGCCGACGAGGAGTGCGACGGCGTCGACTCCAACTGCGACGGCGTGGAGGACACCGACCTGCCGGGCGATACCTGGTACCGCGACTTCGACAACGACGGCTTCGGCGGCGCGGGCCCGGACGCCTCGATCTCCGCCTGCGTCGCGCCCCCCGGCTACGTCGACAACGACCGCGACTGCGCCGACACCAACGCGAGCGTGCACCCCGACGCGCCCGAGGTCTGCAACGGCATGGACGACGACTGCGACGGCGACCCGGACAACGGCGTGCTCGTCCCGATCTACTTCGACACGGACGACGACGGCCACGGCTCCGGGCCGGCGCTGGGCGACGGCTGCCCCGGTCCCGGCTACTCCGAGCTCAACGACGACTGCAACGACGGCGATCCGACGATCTGGGAGGACGACGACGTCGACGGCGACAACGACGGCTGGGACCGCTGCGCCGGCGACTGCGACGACGCCGACCCCGCGGTGAACCCCGCCAAGGCCGAGCTCTGCGACGGCATCGACAACGACTGCTCGGGGGGCGTCGACGACGGGTTCGTGCGCGTGGGGGTCGTGCACGGCGCGTCGACGGGGACGGGGACGGCGCTCAAGTTCCAGCTCGACTCGTTCGGCTACTGCGCCGACATCATCGCCGCCTCGAGCATCACGGCGGGCACCGTGTTCCCGTACGAGTACGCCGCCCTGGCGATCGTGCACAGCACCACGACGGAGTCCGCGGGCTGGACCGCCCCCGTGGACCCGTTCCTGGAGTTCCACGATCGCTGCCTCCCCACCATCGGGATGGGCAGCGGCGGCCTCGCGCTGTTCGACGCCCTCGCCCAGACCGGGTTCCCCACGGACCTGACGTTCGCGTCGTCCGGGCCCCCCGGACAACGGGTCCTGTCGCCGTACTCCCAGAGCGCGAGCATCTGGTGGAACCCCAACCAGATCTCCAGCATCTTCAACAACTACGTGCAGCCGTACACCAGCGGCCAGACGCGCCCGATGGTGGTCCCCGGGAGCGACTGGGTCGTCTACGGGTACGCCCAGGGCAGCCCCTCGAGCCGCCTGCTGCTGCGGGAGAACAACTGCGGCAAGTTCTGGTTCTGGGGTTGGGACGTGGGCCTCGGCAGCGCGACCCAGGACGGCAAGCACATCTTCGAGAACCTGATGTACGAGGCGACCGGCGGCCCGTGAGCGTGCGCTCCGTGCTCGCCCTACTGCCGGTGCTCCTGGCGTCGGCCGCCTTCGCGGGCGACAGCTACCTGATCGAGCGCGACGGCGGGCAGGGCCTCGAGCCGACCGTCGCGGAGCTCGAGTACTCCGAGCGCTTCGCCGTCATGTCCGTGGCCATCAGCGCCGACGGGCGCGAGGCCGCGGCCACCAACCGCACCTCCCCCGACGGCGTCCGCGCCTGGCGCCTCAAGGACGGGCGCGGGGGGCGGCTGCCGAAGGTGTCCGGGGTCCCGGTGCGGGTCGCCTACGCCAACGGGTCGCCCCGCATCGCGGTGGCGGTCGCCGCCGACGCCGTGGCCGGGACCGAGGCCGTGATCGAGCTGTCCGACCTGTCCACCGGCCGCTCCGGCCCCTCGCTGCGCGGCGCCGAGGACGTGCGCGCCATCGCCTTCAGCCCGGACGACCAGGTCGTATTGGCCGCCCTGCCCGAGGGCGTGCGCGCGTGGGACCTGCGCGAAGGCTCGAGCCGCGACCTGCTCCGCCTGCGGGGGGGCGCCGACACCGTGTCCTTCAGCACCGCCACCGAGGCGTACGTCTCGGCCGAGCAGGGGGCGATGATCTACCGGGTGCGGGTGCCCGACGGCGAGGTCCTCGAGCAGTGGAAGGGCAAGCGCGCCGGCGGCCCCATCGCCATCTCCCCGGGGGGGCGCTGGCTCGCCGCGGCCACGGACGACGGGCGCCTGAAGCTGCACGACCTCGAGCAGGGCGGCAAGCCCCGCAAGCTCGAGGTCGGCGACATCGTGACGTCGGTGTCCTGGGCGACGGGCGGGCGGCTGCTCGCGGTGGGCACCAAGGGGGGCATGGTCCTGGTCTACGACGTCGACGGCGACTCCCTCCCCACGGGCTTCAGCGACACGCCCGCCCTCGACGGCCGGGGCGGCGGCGTCGTCGGCGGCTGGGACCGCTCCGCGCGGGAGGAGCCCCCGTCGCGGGAGGACCGGTCCTTCGATCGCGACGACGGAGGCAACCTCCGGCTCGACTTGGAGATGGGCCGCGGTTCGACCGGCGGATCCGGGGGCGGCCTTGCGGGGCCGGGGCGCGCCGCGTCGAGCGCCGACATGGGCCCCGTGGAGATCGCGATCACGCCGAAGGTGCTCGTGCTCGACCAGATGGGCGGCGACCCCCGAGAGGGCCGCGACCTCGAGAAGGCGCTGGTCAAGAACGAGAAGCGCCTCAAGCGGTGCTGGCGGGCGGCGCAGCGGGCGGGTGAGCCCGTGCGGGGCACGGTCGTGTTCGAGATGGGCATCACGCCCGAGGGCGAGGGCGTGGGCATCGGGTCGCCCGTGGAGGACGGCGTCGGCTCGGCGAAGCTCGCCGAGTGCCTCGAAGGGCGCCTCCGCGAGGCCCTCTTCGGGCCCGGCCTCGGCTCCATGGACGTGCGGCTCGAGCTCACCTTCGACGTGGCCGAGTGAGGAGCACGCGACTGCTGGTCCTCGCCGCCGCGGGGGCCGTCGCCGTGGGCGCCGCCGCCGCGCTGCTCAAGCCCTCGGGTCCCCCGGACGTGAGCCCGGGCAACCTCGCCGTGCGGGCGGACGAGGTCCCCACGATCGACCCCGCCGCCCTGCGCCGGGACATGCTCGACGGCCTGGTCCGCGACGCGGCCGTGCGGGACCCGGCCCGGCTGCCCGCGCTCACCACGTTCACGGCGCTCTTCGTCAAGGGCGACGACGCCGTCCTCGACCGCCTGCTCCGGGACGACGTGCCCCCGGCCCTCGCCCTCGCCTTCGCGGAGCGGCTCCCCCGAGGCACGCCCCGCGCCGCGGCCGCCGTCGACCGACTCCTCGGGCCGCTCCTCCTCGCGATCCCCCAGGACGATCGGAGCGCCGCGGTGGCCGTGCTCCGGGGCCGGGGTCGCCTGCCCACCGAGTCGGTGGCGCGGTGCCGCTGCATCTTCGGCGTGCACGACGGCCCCGCGGGCCGCACCGCCGTGGCCATGGGGGTCACGCCCGCCGTCCGCCTCCGCTGGAACCCGTCGGTCGGGCCCGACGGGCTGGTCCTGCACGTCGAGGAGGACCCGGAGGGCTCCCACGTCCTCTCCACGCCCCTCGACGCGCCGGGCCCGGTGCATGCCCACCGCCCCGTCGCGCTGGAGCCCCTCCCGAAAAACGATTGATCCCGGCAGCGCATCCGGCCTAGAGTCCTAGTGACTCAAGAGAGAGTCACGAACCTCACCGGAGCCCGCCATGGAACGTCGCCACTCCCTCCCGAGTCTCGTTGCGCTGCTCCTCTTCGCGGGCTGCACGGAGTCCGGCCTGAGTCCGATCGACCCCGGCACGGTCCTCCCGGACGACGACGACGACGCCCCGGAGGTCGCGGGCTGCGACGAGCTCGCGGACGCGATGGACTGGACCTGGGCCGGGAGCGAGCCCTTCGGCCACGAGGCCGACCCCGCCGACGAAGACGGCGCCCCCTTCTGGCAGCCCGGGTACGACGCCGGCGCCTGGTCCGTGCTCACCCTGCCGGACGCGGGGATGACCCCGCAGGGGACCGACCGCGCCTACCGAGCCGAGTTCACGCTCGACGTGATGCCGCCGATCCTGTCGGTCTCCGTGCAGTCCGACGACGGCCTGTGGCTCTGGGTGAACGGCGTCGAGGTCGGCCACTGGGGCGGCGAGTGGCAGGAGGAGGGCTGCGTGAACGACCGCGCCGAGTGCCTCGAGACCACGACCGTCGACCCCCTCGACGTCACCGATCTGCTCCGCGGGGGCCGCAACGTCGTCGCCGCGCGCGTGAGCAACCCCGTCATGAACACCTACTTCGACGTCCTCCCGGAGTGTCTGGACCCCACGTGACCGAAGCCCTGATCGCCCAACTGACCGAGGTCGGCCTCACCCGCAACGAGGCCATCGCCTACCTGTGTCTGCTCGAAGCCGACGACGAAGAGGGGCTGACCGGCTACGAGGTCGCCGCCCGCTCCGGCGTCCCACGCTCCGCCGTGTACGGGGTCCTGCGCAAGCTCGAGGCCGCGGGCGCCGCGTTCGCCAGCGGGGACAAACCCGCCCGGTACGTCGGCGTTTCGCCCAAGCAGCTGGTCGAGGGCATGCGCGCCCGCGACCGGGTGCGCTTCGACCGCCTCGACGACGCCCTCTCCCGCGTATCGGTGCGCGAGCGCCCCGAGCCGGTGTGGATCCTGTCCCGCTACGACGAGGTGATGGAGCGGCTCGAGACCATGATCCGCGCCGCGACCGAGTCGATCGCGATCTCCGGGTGGCGGCGGGAGATGGAGTCGATCGCGCCCACCCTGGGTCGGCTCGACCTGAGCTCCGTCCACTGCGTGATGCACGTGCCGGACGGCTGGCCGACGGCCCCCGAGGGCGTCTCGGTGTGGAGCGATCCGAACTTCCTGAAGGACGAGCGCAAGGCGGGCTGGTCGCACAAGCTCCTGGCGGTCACGGACCGGCGCGAGGCCCTCATCGGGGGGGCCGAGCCGGACCACGACAACCACGCGGTGTGGACCACCAACCCGGCGCTCGTGGACGTGGCGACCGACCACATCATCCTCGACGTCACGCTGCTGTCCCGGGCCCTGGGCCGCGACTGCGCCGACGACGTGAGCCCGATCATGCGTCCGCACCTGTCCTGGAAGTCGTGATGCGACCCCTCCGTGCGCTCGCCGCGCTCGTCCTGCTCGTGGCCCAGCCGGGCTGCGAGGACGAGGATCTGCCCAGCTTCACCGACGACGACGACGCGGCGGTGGACGACGACGACGCCGTGGGCGACGACGACGACGCCGTGGAGCCGCCCCCGTCGGTGCGGTCGTGCGACGTGGTCGTGACCTGGGACGGCGCCGCGGGGAGCGTCGGCGTCGCGGGCGAGTTCAACGGCTGGGCGCCCGCCGAGATGGAGCGCGGCGACGACGGCGCGTGGACCGCGTCGGTGGGGGAGCTCGCCCCGGGCGAGTACGGCTTCAAGTTCCTCCCCGACGGCGCGTGGGAGGGCTCGCCCCCGAAGTCCGCCTACGCGAAGTGGGTCGACGGCACCGAGAACCGCGCGCTGCGGGTCGGCGACTGCACCCGGCCGCACGTGACGCTGCTGTCGACTTCGGCGAGCGACGGGGCGCTGACCGCCGAGGTGGCGTGGTCTTCGTCGGCTTCGTCGTCGCCGATCGACGTCGGCTCGGTGGTCGCGACGTTCGGGGAGGTCGCCGCGGACGTCTCCTGGGACGAGGGCGCGTCCACGCTCGTGCTGTCCGCCGCGGGCCTGCCCCCCGGCAAGCACTCGCTGCGCGCGACGGCCGCGGACGCCGACGGGACCGCCGTCGAGCGGGACCTGTGGATCCCCCTGTGGGTCGAGGACGAGCCCTGGGACTGGCGCGACGCGCTGATCTACTTCGCGTTCACCGACCGCTTCCGGGACGGCGACGTGGACGCCCCCGCCCACGCCCCGATCGACGGCGTGGACCACAAGGCGAACTACCAGGGCGGGGACTTCCTGGGGATCCTCGACGCGCTCGACGAGGCCTGGTTCACGGACCTGGGCGTCAACGTGCTGTGGCTCTCGCCGGTGTACGACAACCCCGAGGGCCCCTACCTCGCCGCCGACGGCTTCCACCAGTTCACCGGCTTCCACGGGTACTGGCCCGTGGACGGCGCCCGCATCGAGAACCGCTGGGGCGACGCCGGGGGCACCGGCGAGGAGCGGCTGCGGCAGGTGATCGACGAAGCCCACGCGAAGGGCATCCGGGTGATGTTCGACCTCGTGCTGAACCACGTGCACGAGGACCACGTGTACGTGGACCAGCACCCCGAGTGGTTCACCGGCGGGTGCACCTGTGGGGAGCCCGGCTGCGGCTGGGAGGAGCGCCCGATCGAGTGCCGGTTCATGCCGTACCTGCCGGACCTGGACTACAAGAACCACTGGGTCCTGCAGCAGGTCGTCGAGGACACGCTCGCGCTCGTCCGGAACTTCGACGTGGACGCCGTGCGGGTCGACGCCGCGAAGCACATGGATCACGTGATCATGACCACGCTGTCGAAGCGCCTGCGCGACGACCACACCCGCGGCGGCGGGGCGGACTTCTACCTCGTGGGCGAGACGTTCACGGGCGGCGACGGCCACGGGCAGCTGATGGAGTACGTGGACCCGCACGAGCTCGACGGTCAGTTCGACTTCCCCCTGTACTGGACGATCCGGAACACGTTCGTCGGGGGCGCCTCGTTCCGGGACCTGGACGCCGCCGTCGGCGTCGGCGAGAGCGTGTACGGCGACGCGATCATGTCGCCGTTCGCGGGGAACCACGACATCCCCCGGATCGCCACGGAGATCGCCGGGAACGACGCGGGGGCCTGGGGCGACACCGTGGACCTGATGGCGGGCTCCGCGCCCCAGGACGGGATCATCGACCGGATCGGCATGGCCCTGGCGTTCACGATGACGCAGCCCGGCGCGCCGCTCCTGTACTACGGCGACGAGATCGGCCTCGCGGGCTCCGGGGACCCCGACAATCGTCGGATGATGACCTTCGAGCCCTTCCTGAGCGCCAACCAGACCGCGCTGCTCGAGCGGGTGAGGGCGGTGGGGAGCGCCCGGGCGGGGTCCGTCGCTCTGCGTCGCGGCGATCGCACCACGCTGTGGGTCGACGACGACCTCTACGTGTATGTATCGACCGCCGGGGACGAGGCCGCGGTGGTGGCCCTCAACAAGGGCGGGCCCCGGGCGGAGAGCATCTCGGTGCAGGGCCGGATCCCCGACGGCACCACGCTGACGGACGCGGTCGGCGGGCGCAGCCTGCGCGTCGACGACGGCTCGATCTCGATCGACCTCGGCGCCTGGGACTACGCCGTCCTGCGCTGATCGGCCTCAGTCGCACACCGCGGGCGTGAGCATCCAGCGGGTGAGATCCGCGCACCGCTCGGCGAAGGACTCCCCGGGCATGGTCAGCGTCGCGGTCTCGGCGGGGGCGAGGGGCAGCCCCGCGAGCAGGAACTGCGGGCTCGACAGCACCGCGCTGCAGACGGTCCGCAGGGCCTCGTCGGCCCCGCCGCTCACCGGGCCGGCCAGGTCCCCCACGACGTCCTCGAGCAGGGCCCGCTCGTCCACGTCGGTGACGCTCGGGTCGCTCACCAGGCGGTCCTTCAGGGTGGCGATGGCGGTCTCCCAGGTCGCCCCCTCGGCGCGCGCCTGCTCCGCGAGCGCGTCGATCCAGTCGTCGCCGCGGCGGTCGTCGATCGGGCACGCGTTGAAGCGCCGGCAGCTCTCCGCGCAGGCGGCGTCCCAGGGGCCGGTGCAGCACTGGGGTCGCTCCTCGCAGACCCCCTCGAAGCACTCGCAGCCGGGGCAGCCGCTCCGGTCGGGGTCGGCCTCGCAGCCGTCGCCGACGAGGTCCCACGCGGGCTCGCGGCAGTCTTCGAAGCGGGCCTCCCACGCCGACAGCCACTGGAAGTCGATGCCCTCGAAGCCGGGCTCGCTCCACGTCAGGTACGACCCGATGCGGGCGTGGAACCCGCCGTGGAAGGAGCCCGTGGTGATCGGGAACCCCTCGACGTCGCGCCACTGCAGCGCGGCGCGCGCGGCGCGGGCGAGGATGCGCGGATCCGGCCGGTGGATCGCGTCGCCGAGGCCGTTGCCTCGCTTCTCTTCGTCTTCGGACTCGATCGACCAGGGATCCAGCACCGGGGGGAAGTAGTAGGTGGTGTCGGCCTCGGCGTCCCGGGGGATCGGCTGGTTGAAGAGCGGGTCGGCGGTGACGGCCACGAGCAGGTCCACGAGG
Source organism: uncultured Rickettsiales bacterium (assembly GCA_964512225.1). Classification (GTDB taxonomy): domain Bacteria; phylum Myxococcota_A; class UBA796; order UBA9615; family UBA9615; genus CAZEKB01. The sequence goes on from CAZEKB010000146.1 coordinate 8,260, forward strand.
GACCAGCCCCCGTCCACGAGCGCGTCGGACAGGCCCCGGAGGCGGTCCCGCTGCGGCTCGTTTCGGGGGAACCCGTGGGCGATGGTGAGGGGGCTGCCGAAGGCCTCCGCCCACACCCGATCGGCGAGGCGCGCGGCGATCAGTCGGGCGCCCGCCGCGGCCCCGCCTCCTCCGCCCGCCATGCCCTCGACGCGGACGACGTCGAAGCCCTGCCGGAGCGCCTCGTCGAGCGCGTACGCCGACGCGTCGGGGCCGCGGGAGCCGCCGTACCACCCCTCGCGGCCGCTCGCGTCGGGGACGATCGACGTCGGCTTCAGGAACGCGCCGCAACCGTCGTGCATGTTCCAGGGCTGGAACGGGTCCGTCGCCCCCTCCCCCAGGTGGTACTCGCAGTCCCCGTCGAGGGCGTCGACGCACGCCTGCGCGCAGAACTCGTCCCACGTCCCCTCGCAGCAGCCCGGGTCGAAGTCGCAGACCCGCTCCTCGCAGAAGCAGCCCCCGCAGCCGGACTCGTCGGCGTTCTCGAGGGGGGCGCACCCGTCGAACCCCTCGGGGATCGCGCCGCCCCGGAGGTCGATGGGCGGGAACGGGTCGCCCGCGCCCAGGCTGTCGATGCGGAACCCGTGGGCGACGCCGTGGCGCCGGAAGAAGATGGCGAGGGAGTCGAGGTCGCGGCCCTCGCTCGCCCCGAACAGGTCCCGCTCCGGGGTCCCGGGCAGCGGCCAGAACCGGTCGACGTCGGGGTCCTCGGCGTCCGTGGTGGAGGCCTCGGAGTTGTGGCACGGCAGGCACTCGGGGTCGCGCCCGAGGTGGGTGGAGAAGAACACGGAGGCGAAGTCGCGGCGGTCGGACTCGGCCTCGATGAGGTTCGGGGGGACGCCGGGCATGGCCGCGTTGGGGAACAGCCCGGCGCGGAAGACGGGGGAGATGTCGTCGAGCAGCAGCGCGCTGCGGGTGAGGTCGCGCAGGGTCCAGGGGGCGATGTCGGTCTCCGAGGCGGGAGACGACGCGACGAAGGCGGCGAGGGCGGGGTCGTCGTCCCAGTAGCCGATGCGGTAGCAGAGCGAGTTGGACCGGTCCCCATTGCGGTTGACGGCGAGGGCGTCGTAGAGGAACTCCTGCCAGCGATCGACGTAGTCCGGCGTCTTCGCCATCTCCCGCACCAGCGTGGCGCGGTCCGTCGCCTCGATCATGCGGACGAGCACGTCGCGCTCCGCCGCGGACGTGGGCCGGCGGCCCCACAGCAGCCACGTCGCGCGTTGGGCGAAGGCCGCGTCCCCCGCGTCGTTCTCGAGCACCGGGTCGGGGACCGGGCACGACAGCCCCAGCAGGGCCACGGCGACGAGCGCGGCCGCCCTCACGCCCGGTACCCCAGGACGTGCTCGAGCAGCCACGCCGCCGACTCCCGCTCGTCGCGCCCTTCGCGCACGTCGCCCACCGCGAACGACTCGGGCCTGAACGGCCAGATCCCCTGGGCGAGCAGCATCGCGGCCCGGAACTCCGACGGCGAGATCCAGTCGGTGGCGAAGCCGTCCTCGCCGATGGCCCCGACGATCCCCGCGCGGTCTTCGTCCACGAACCCGCCGATGGCGACCTGCACGTACCCGCCGGGCCAGTGATCGAGCCCGGTGTCGCCTTCGCGGTACGGGGTGCGTCCGAACTCGGTGGTGAGGAGGATCGTCTCGCGGTCGAGGTCGAACTTGTCCGGGTCGCCCTCGCCCGGCTCGTTGATGCGCTCGACCAGCCGGGCCATCGCGTGCGTGACGTTCCGGGCCGACTCGACCACGTGCAGGCTGTGCGTGTCGTAGGAAGCCCCGCCCGTCGTGGGGAGGAAGCCGCCGTCGACGGAGATCGCGTACTTCGACGGCAGCGTGGGGTCCCGCAGGAAGCGCAGCCCGAGGTCGATGCCCGTGGTGGTCATGTCCACCGCGCTGTCCTGGCCGCAGCTCGACCCCGAGACCAGCTCCAGCGCTTCGGCCCGGAGCACGCGGCTGAGGTCCCCCGCGTCTTCGAGGGCGCGCCGGGCCGCCCGAAACTCCTCCAGGGCGGGCGAGCGCTGGAGCCAGTTGCGCTCGCTGTAGCGGAGGCGTCGGTCGAACTGCTCGGTGTACTGCTCGGCGAGGCGGCCCGCGGCGTGGGCCCCCCGCTCCGCGCGGCGCTCGAGCTCCAGGGCGAGGTCCGCGCGGTCGTTGAGCCAGACCACGAGGGGGCGGGCCGTGCGGCTGTGGAGCCCGACGGTGCCCGCCGCGTCGGCGTGGTTGGCCTCGGCGTCGCGGTTCCGGGGGAGCAGCACGGTCGAGAACGGCAGCGACCGGCCCCGGACCGTCTGCTCCTGGAAGTAGCGCTGCACGTGCGCGGCCGTGCCCGCGAGGCGCGGCGAGCCGGACCGGTGTCCGCACAGGGACAGCGGGTTGCCGCCCTGGTGCGGGACCTGGTCGTGGCGCATCGCCCACACCCGCATGCGCCTCAGGACGTCCGGGCGCTCCCGCAGGGGCAGCAGCCAGGGCCCGAGGTGCACGGTGTTGCCCGCGGCGTCGGTCCCGTACTCCTGCAGGAGGGGCGCGGACCCGCCACCGCACCGCGCGAAGACCTCGGGGACCGAGTCGGGGCCCTCCTGGTAGGTCCACCAGAGGCGCCCGGAGTCGGGCTCGCCGGGCCGCGGGACGCCCATCTCGGGGACGACGTAGAAGGTGTCCCAGGCGCACAGGCCGCCGAACAGGTACAGCTCGAAGATCGCGTCGGGCCGCGCGGCGGGGGCGAGGACCAGGGGCGCCTCGGCCGTGGTGGGGGCGCCCCAGGGGCCCGGCGCAGCCGTCTCCTGCTCGCACCCGGCGAGGCCGGCGGCGAGGGCCGCGGCGCTGCTCTCGAGGAACCGCCGGCGGGAGAGCGTCATGGGTCGAGGGTAGCCGACCCTGCCCGGGCCGGGAGGGGCGTCAGCGGGGGGGACGGGCGAGCACGTCGACGACCGGGGCGACCATGCGGAAGAGGCGCAGGGGGGCCACGGCTCCCTTTCGCTCGGCCCACTTCACGGCGCGGGTGCGGTCGACGCGCCCGGGCTCCCCGCCCAGCAGGCAGCCGCGGCCGTACCGGGCGGCCTCGGCATAGAGGCGCATGTCGAGATCCATGAACAGGGCGATCGCCCGGTCGAACCCGGCGAGGGCGGCCCCGGAGTCGCCGTCGAGGGCGGCGACCTGCGCCTCGGCGAGGCGGGCGCCGGCCGCGGCCCAGGCGAGCCCGCTCCGGTCGAGGTGACGTACCAGGCGGAGGACGCGCTTGCGACGCTTGCGGTCCAGGTCGCGCCCCGCGGCGCACAGCTCGCAGCGCAGCGCCAGCTCGCAGGCCGACAGCCGCACCACGACGATCCGGCTCGTATCCGCCCCGGTCGCCAGCTTCCAGCCCGTGCGCCCCGCCTCGATGGCGGCCTCCACGTCGCGATCGACGAGCGCGAGCTCCGCTTCGGTGCGCAGGGCGTGGATCTGCAGCTGCGCGTAGTGCCTGCCCGGCGACTCGGCCCACACCGTCCGCGCGTGCTCGATGCCCGCCTTCGGACGGTCGAGGATCGCGTCCAGGGCGACGGGCATGCCCAGGGACAGGTGGAGGACCGCGTGGAGGTCGCCCCGGGCTCGAGCGTGGGCCAGCTCCCGGGGGAGGACGCGCACGATCTCGTCCAGGAGGCCCAGGTGCCCCGCCGCCGCGAGGCGGTAGACGACCGCGGTGGAGCGCGTCCACGCGAGGTTGCCCCGGAGCCCCTGCAGCTCCCGCAGGCAGCGCCGCGACCACCGGTAGCAGTCGCCCCAGGCCCCGTCCTGGTAGGCCGCCACGGCCCGCGCGAGGTGGAGGCCCGCGCGCTCGCCCGCGTCGTCCACGCGGTCGACGATCGCCTGGTAGCGCGCGAAGAGGTCGTCCGCGCGCTGCTTGTGGCCGAACACCGCGTGGAACACGGCCTCGGCGCCGAGCGCGCGACCCACGCGCATGGGCTCCCCGACCTGCAGAGCCAGCATGAGCCCCTGGACCTGGAAGGCCGCGGCCGAGACCGCGTCGACGAGGCCGAGGGTGACGGCCGCGGACCACGCCGAGTCGATGCGGCTGAGGACCTCCGGGGCGATCTCGCTGGGGGGCGTGGGCGTGAACTCGAGGCCTCGGATCGCGAGGCGGGCGCGCCCCCACAGCAGGTGCACCACCGCGAGCCCGGGGGACCGTCGGATCCGGAGCCCCTGGCCCTCGAGGAGGCCTTCGAGCAGCTCCCGGCCCCGGTCGACGCGGCCCGAGCGCATCAGCTGCTCGGCGGCGCGGTGACGCAGGTCGAGCCGACGCGCCCCCTCGACGCGGTCCGCCGCCCGCATGAAGGCCTCCGCCGCCTCGGCGCCCCGCGAGTCGTTGGCGAGGATGTCCCCGAGCTCGACCAGCAGGTCGGTGGTGCTCGCCGGATCGGCCTCGTGCTCCAGGGCGATCTGCAGGAGGCGAGCGGCGCGGCCGAACGCCAGGACGTCGGCGGCGTCGCGGGCGCCCCGGAGGGCGTACCCGGCTCCGCGCTCGGTCGCGCCCGCGGCGAAGAGGTGCTCGGAGATCTCGGCGGCGTCGCCGTCGCGCGCGACGAGGGCCTCGGCGAAGCGCTCGTGAGCCCCGCGCAGGGCCCCCGGGGCGACCCCCTGGAGCGCGGCGTCGGCCACCCGCCCGTGCCGGACCTCGAGGGCCGCGCCGGCGTCCGTCCGGCGGACCACGACGAGGCCCGCGTCCGCGAGGCGATCGGCGGACTTGAGGACGTCGGCCTGCGCGACCTCGTCCGCGAGCGCGCGCGGCATGGGGCGCCCCGCCACCGCGAGGAGGGTCAGCAGGTCCCGGGCCTCGTCGGGGCACGCGTCGATGGCGGCCCGGAGCATCCCCTGCAGGGGCGTCGTGGAGGGGACACCTTCGCCGTCGGGCCCCATGTGCACGGGGGCGCGGCTGAAGAGCCCGAGCTGCTCGAGCCAGAAGGGGGAGCCGTCGGCCTCGCGCACGACCGAGTCCACGAGCGCCTCGGCGGCGCGCTCGGGCCCCAGGGAGCGCCGGGCGAGCGTCCGCGCGTCCACGTCGCCGAGGGGCGTCAGGGTGTGGACGCGCGCGGCCGGCAGCTGGACGTCGCCCACGAGGCTCTGCAGGTCGGGGGCGTGACCTTCGGGGCGGCGACACAGCAGGACCATGATCGGCGACGGGGGCGCGGTGAGGAGGTGGGCGGCGAGCGCGGCGCTGTCCCGGTCCGCCCACTGGACGTCGTCGAGGGCGACGACGATCGGGCGGCCCGCTGCGTACCGATCCAGCAGCGACGCGAGGGCCACGAAGGCGTCGCGGCGGATCGCGGCGGAGTCCGGCGGCCGGGACGTCTCGCCGGGCTCGTCGCGCTCGAACTCCGGGAGGCGTCGGAAGGCCGGGAACAGGCGGATGAGGGCGCGTCGGCCCCGCGGGACCACCGCCGCGCGCCCCGCGTCGCCCCGCCGCGCGATGCGGTCGACCAGCCGATCGATGAGGCCGTCGAACGCCTTGAAGGGCACCGACTCGCGCTCGTAGCAGGCCCCCCGGAACACGACCGCGCCGTTGGCCCGAGCCCGGGCGCAGAACCAGCGGGCGACGGTGGACTTCCCGATCCCCGACACGCCCCGCAGCTCCCGGAGCGCGCGGCCGAGGGAGAGCGCCTCGGCGAGCCCCCCTTGGAGGAACGCGAGCGCGGCGCGCCGGCCGACGGGCGGCTGCCGGACGCGGTGCAGCTCCGGCATCGTCTCCTGCCCGATCCCGGCCCGCATGCCCAGGGCGGCGAGGACGTGATCGGCGGTGGGCCGCTCGGCCGGGTCGGGATTCAGCAGGGACTCGATCAGGGCGGCGAGCTCGGGAGGCGCTTCGGGGGCGAGATCCGAGAGTCGACGGGGGGGACGTCGCTCGGTCTTGGCGCCGTAGAGGGTCTCCTCGTCGCCGCCGTAGGGCAGGCAGCCGGTGGCGAGCTCGAAGAGCGTCGAGCCCATCGCGTACCAGTCGGCGGCGGGGCCGGGGGCGCGGAGGCGGAGCTGTTCGGGCGCCATGTAGGCGAGGGTGCCGCCCACGCGTCCGCTGGGGTTCATGCGGCGATCGTGGAGATCGCGGGAGAGGCCGAAGTCGAGGACGACGACCGTCCCGTCGGGCCGTACGAGGGCGTTCGACGGCTTGACGTCCTGGTGGAGGATCTCGCGGCTGTGCAGGGCGTGCAGGGCGGTGGCGAGCTGGCGGGCGACGTCTTCGAGTCGCGCCCAAGCCTGGGGGCTCCGCATGGGGCGAGGGGGTTGGTCGTAGCCGCGGGGGCGCGAGGTGGGGGCCAGGTTCAGGGCGGCGAAGTGGGGCTCACGGACCCAGCCCCAGAGGCGACGCCCCTCGATCAGCTCCATCGTGAAGAAGGCGCCGTCGGGCCCGTCGAAGAGCTCGTGCATGTGCACGAGGTTGGGGTGGACCACGCCCGCGACGCGGCGAAACTCCTTCTTGAGCACCGAGAGGCGCTCGGGCCGAGGCTCGCGCAGGACCTTGAGGGCGAGGCGTCGGCCCGTGGTGTGGTCGAGCACGGAGTGGACGACGCTCATGCCCCCGCGGCCGAGGCGGCCCACGACCTCGAAGCGGTCGGTACCCTCGAAGCGGACCTCCGGGTTGGCCGGGTGCGAGGAGCGGGAGGACGCCGACTTCCACGCGTTGGACGCCGACCGGGACCCCGAGCGCAGGGGTACGGAGTCGGACCGCGACGGGCGGACCGCGGGGATGGACTCGAGGCTGGTTCGCTGCGAAGAGACGGGACCCCTCCCTGCTCAAGCCTACACTGTCGGCCCCATCTTCTTCGGCCGACGTGTGCGCGACCTTGAGCAGCGAGGCCCGGGCGCCGGGCGGCGGCGGGCGCGAGGGGGGGCGGGGCGGTGGGGCGGCGCGGTGC
>CAZEKB010000147.1:0-14947 GCA_964512225.1 uncultured Rickettsiales bacterium
GTTCGCGTCTTCGAAGTGGTGGTGAACGGCTCGTTCGGCCCGGGTTCGTGGAGGTTCGCGTCTTCGAAGTGGTGGTGAACGGCTCGTTCGGCCCGGGTTCGTGGAGGTATCCCTCTTCGAAGTGGTGGTGAACGGCTCGTTCGGCCCGAGTTCGTGGAGGTTTCCCTCTTCGAAGTGGTGGTGAACGGCTCGTTCGCCCCCACTTCGCGAGCACTACCCCCGGAGCACGACGAGCACTCCGTCTCGGACCGTGAGGGTCTCGCCGCCGGCGTCGAGGGGGTCGATCGCGGGGTCGACGCGCTTCATCACGCTGGGTTGATCGGCGACCACGGTGCAGTGCGACGGGAGGAACCGCCCGGGCGCGGTGGCGACCCAGAACCCGACGATCGTGTCGTGCCCCACGTCGCACCCGAGGAACCGGGACCCGCTGTCCAGCAGGGTCTGCTCGCTGTGCGCGGGCGCCTCGACGCGGACGTTCTTGCCGAAGCTCACGTCGGTGTGCCACGAGATCGCGGTCGTCACCGCGTCGCGGCCGAGCACGCACCCTTGCATGAGCTCCTGGGTCGAGTGCGAGCGCTCCATCATCACGCTCGCGAACTGCTTGCAGAACGTCCCGATCCGCACGCCCTCCTCCGCGATGCACAGCGTCACGCTGCTGTGATCCTCCACCGCCGCCCCGTCGCCCAGGACGCACGCCCGCACCACCGAGTAGGCCCCGATCTCCACGCCGTCGCCCAGCCGACAGGCCTCGACGATCGCCGTCGGGTGGATCTTGCAGCCCTTGCCCACCCGGGACAGGACCACCCTCCCTCGCCACGGCAGCCAACTCCGCCACACGGCGATCAGGTACCGCAGCGCCAGCAGGAGCTTGCTGCCCTGCGCCGCGGCGATGAACTCCGCCGCGAGCGTGTCGTGGTTCGCGTTGATCAGGTGGGTCCGGTGCGTCAGGTGCACCGCCAGCCGCTGCGTGCCGCCGATGGTCAGCGTGTCCTTCCCCGGATCCGCGTACGCGCGGTTCACGGGGATGTCCTTGGTCATCTCCTCGGCCTCGACGACCACCGGCTCCGCGTCCGCCGCCAGCGCCAGGAGCGCCGCCTCGTCTTCGGGCTCGTCGACGTCCACCCCGTCGGGCACCAGCACCAGCGGCACCGGCAGGGACCCGTCCGGGCCCGGCGCCATCACCGACCGCCCCGCGTAGCGCGTCGACGTCACCCCCGGACCGAGCACGGCCACCAGCGGGCGTGTCCCCCCGCGCGTGCTCGCGATCGCCACGAACGCCTCGACGAAGGGTCGGCTCAGCAACAGGTTGTCGGGGAGCAGGAGGAGGCCCGAACCCTCCACCTGCAGCGCCTCCGCGGTGCGCTCCGCGACGCTCCGGAGCACCACCCGCCAGTCCTTCGGCCGGTCCCCCCAGGGCGGCGGCGCGACGTCGGTGGGGACGATCCGGTGACGCATCGCCCCCATCGTAACGCCCCGTGGGCCGCCGAAACCAACGCCCCCCCGGCCCCGAATCGGCGGTCGGCGGCCTGCTAGCATCCCCGGCGATGGAGGCCGACCGTTGAAGAAGCTCCTGCTCGTCGCCGCGCTCCTCGCCCTGCCGACCACGGCGTCGGCCGGTCCGGCCCGCCTCGACGCCCTCGGCGCTCAGGGGCTCTACCTCGAGGACTCCTCGAACGTCTTCACGAACCCGGCCCTGCTGTCCACGTACGGAAACCGGGCCTGGTTCTCGATCGGCGTGGTGGGCGACGAGACCACCGTCACGGGCGTCCGCGTCGACCCCCACGGGGGCGCGTCGGTGCGGATCCGCGACGTCGTCACGCTGGGCGTGGTCCTGAACCGCAGCCCGGAGCTCTACGGCTTCTCCAACGCCCTGTACCCGACGATGCGGGCCTACATGCCCACGGGCCCCGGCGGCGTCCTCTCCGGTCCGGCGGGTCCGGTCGAGACCACCGCGCCGCTGCGATTCCCCGTCGACGTCCTCGCGTCCTTCGGCGATCCCTACGCCCCCGTCCGGTTCGGCTTCAACATCTACTACGCGGGCGGGACGGCCTCCGAACACGTCCTCGACGACTCGGACCAGGACCGCCTCGAGGTCGACTCCCGCATCAGCCGCGAGACCCACCTCTTCAACGCCACGCTGGGCCTCGCGGTGGGCAACCCCGCGGAGCGCGCCCGGGGCGAGGTCTGGATGCGCGTGGGCAACCTCGCCGCCTGGTACGACGAGGTGACGCAGCGGCAGACGTCGGCCGCGACGTACGAGCCCATCACGGATCGCATCGTGTCGCTCGATCGCGACCTGCGCGTCGGGGCCGGGTTCCGGCTGCACCTCGGCGACGCGCTGAGCGGCGTGGTCGTCACGCCCGGCCTCACCTACGACGCCGCCTTCGGCGCCTATCGGTTCGACGACAACCGCGTGAACCCGGACAGCGACGCCGAGAAGGCGCTCCGCCAGGTGCACTCCCACGACCTGCGGGCCGGGGTCGGCGTCGCCCTCCGCCGGGACGACCTCCTGGTGCAGGGCAGCGCCGCGGTCTTCGCCCGCAATACGACCGGCACGGACTTCACGCCGGAGCCGGACGCGAACGTGCTCGCCCTCACGACCTCCACCTGGGCCGTGGGCGTGCCGCAGCTGGCGATCGGCGCGGAGTACCGCCTGCTGCCGTGGCTCCTCGTCCGCGGGTCCATCAAGTCCGTGTTCGGCCTCGGCCGCGCCGCCACCAATGTCGATCGACGCATCGGCAGCGAGACCGTCGACCCGGCGGAGTACTACGGCCTCGAGTCCAGCCTGTTCACCGCCCCCCTGGAGCCGTCCGGCTCGATCACGGCCGCCACGGGCCTGGGCGTCGAGGTGAAGCGTTTCGCCTTCGACGCGATCATCGGCGGCATCTTCCTGGGCGAGCCCGGAGCGCTCCTCTTCTCCCGCTTCGATCTCCGCTTCGTGTTCGACTAGGCCGAAGGCCTCCCCGATGCTCGTCCTCACCGTCCTGAACGGGCCCCAGACCGGCCGCCGCATCGAAGTGCGGGGGGACCGCCTCGTCTTCGGGCGGGGGTGGATGAACGACGCGTCCTTCCCCGAGTTCGACCACGTCTCGGGGCGCCACGGCGAGCTCGTGAAGGTCGGCGACCGGTGGGACTACAGCGACCTCGGATCGACGAACGGATCGGCCCTGAAGCGGGCGGACGACGGCGGCTTCGTCGATCTGCGCGGCGACGTGCGGACCGTCGAGGGCCTGGAGGACGGCGACGAGCTCCACCTGGGCGACCCCGCCGACCCCGTCCGGCTGTCCATCGACCTCGCGGGCGATCCGGCCGCCGCGTCGGGCACGGTCATGACGCGCCTCGGCGAGCGCAGCGGCAGCGCCTCGGACCGCATCCTGCTGGACGCGACCATCGGCGCGTCCTTCCAGCGCTTCCTCGGCCGCCTCCTCGACGACCTCGACCTCGACCGCGTCCAGAAGGTGCTCGCGGACATGGTGCTCGAGACCTTCGAGTCGGTGAACCACGTCGCGCTGTTCGCCCCCGCCCGCGAAGAGCCGGACCAGGTCGTTCACCGGGAGGGCTGCGAGCCGAAGAAGGCCTTCCGGTTCCCGCGCGGGCTGCTCAAGCGCGTGCGCGGCGAGGGGGAGCCCGTCCTCTTCCGGGACGCGGGGGAGGAGCTCGGGATCGACGCGGGCAGCGCCCTCGCCCTGCAGGTCGTCAGCGGGTTCTGCGTCCCCCTCAAGGGCCCGGGCGGGGAGGACGCCGGGGTGTTGGTGGCGGACTCCCGGTCGGGCGACATGGCCCGGTCGGGCACCAACCCCGTCAAGGCCGTGCAAGCGGGCACGCTCGGGCCGCTGGGCTCGATCTCCCTCGACGACCTCGAGTTGGTGGCCACGTTCGCGCACCACGCCGGTCGGGTCATCGGGGCGGCGCGGGAACGCGAGGAGAAGGCGGCCGAGCTTCGACGCCTCGAGGCCGAGAACCGGCGCCTGGCGGCGGCCACCACCGCGCGCGACCGGCTCGGCGGGATGATCGGCGCGCACCCCACGTTCCTGGAGGCCATCGCGCGGGTGGAGCGCGTGGCGAAGTTCCCGACCGCGGTCCTCATCGAAGGCGAGACCGGCACCGGCAAGGAGGGAACGGCGCGGGCCGTCCACCAGCTGAGCGATCGTCGGGACGCCTCGTTCGTGGCCGTCAACGTGGCGGCCATCCCGCGGGAGCTGCTCGAGTCGCAGCTCTTCGGGTACGAGAAGGGCGCGTTCACGGGCGCGGATCGGGCCACGCCGGGCCTGTTCGAGGAGGCCGACGGGGGCACGCTGTTCCTCGACGAGATCGGCGAGATGCCCCTGGAGCTGCAGGCCAAGCTCCTGCGCGTCCTGCAGGAGGGGGAGGTGCACCGCGTGGGGGCGCGTCGCGTCACCGAGGTCGACGTCCGCATCGTCGCCGCCACCCACCGGTCGCTGGCCGACGAGGCCCGCGCGGGGCGCTTCCGCGACGACCTGCTCTACCGCCTCAACGTATTCCCGATCCCGCTGCCCGCGCTGCGCGACCGGGCCTCGGACATCCCCGCCCTCGCCAACCACTTCGCCACGGCCTACGGCGAGCGGTTCGGACGGGGCGCCATGACGATCGACTCGGGGGCCATGCGTCGGCTCGAGGCCGAGGAGTGGCCGGGCAACATCCGCGAGCTCGAGAACCGCATCCAGCGGGCCGCGATCCTCGCCGAGGGCACCACGATCACCGCCCGCGACGTCGCCCCCCCGGGGGACGAGCTGCTCGAGGCGACGGGGACCCACGAAGGCGCCGCGCCCGTCTCCCGCGGGGGCGCGCTCCTCCTCGCGGACGGCTGCGTCATGCCCATGAAGGAGGCTCGCAACCGCTTCGCGCGCCTCCAGGCTCAGGAGGCCCTGGCGCAGGCGGGCGGCGTCCAGAAGAGAGCGGCCGAGCTCCTCGATCTGGACCCCGGCAACTTCTCGCGGCTCCTGCGCGACCTCGGGCTGCGATGACCGGACCGCTGCAGGTCGGGGAGCTCCTGGGGCGCTATCGCCTGCTCGAACGCATCGGCGCCGGGGGCATGGCCGAGGTGTTCCTGGCGCGCCTGGAGGGTCCCGAGGGCTTCGCGCGCAAGGTCGCGATCAAGGTCGTCCACCCCGACACCCGCGACGACGGCCACCTGCTCTCCCTGGTGGACGAGGCCCGCGTCGCCGGGCTGCTGCGGCACCCGAACATCGTCCAGGTCCACGAGCTCGAGCGCCGGGGCGAGGGCTTCTACCTCGTCATGGAGTACCTCGAGGGGCGGCCGCTCGATCAGCTGCTGCGCGGGTCGGCGATCAAGGGACGTACGGCGTCCGTGGACGTCGTGATCGACGTGGGGCTGCAGGTGCTCGACGCGCTGGCGTACGCTCACGCCGCCACCGACGACGCGGGGACCCCGCTCGAGCTCGTGCACCGCGACATCAAGCCGTCCAACCTGATGATCAGCGACCGGGGACTCGTGACGGTGGTGGACTTCGGAATCGCTCGGGCGGCGACCCTCGAACGTCGGACGGAGACGGGCGTCGGCAAGGGCACCCCCGCGTACATGTCGCCCGAGCAGCTGACGGGGGCGCCGGTGGGGCCGTCGGCGGACCTCTTCAGCCTCGCGACCGTCCTGTACGAGATGGCGACGGGTCACCGGCTGTTCCAGGCGGGCTCGCTGATCCAGCTCGTCCACCGCCGCCAGGTGGGCATCGACGCCGACGACGTCGAGCGGCTGCGGGGGGTCGACCAGGCCCTCGCCGCGGTGGTGCTGAAGGGCCTGGACCAGGACCCGACGCGGCGCTGGCAGTCGGCGGACGCGATGGCGGACGCGCTGCGGGAGCTCACGACGGCACACCCAAGGACCCCGCTGCGGGGGTGGATCGGCGAGATCACGGACCTCGTCGAGGGAGCCTCCGGTGACCGGTCCCTGCCCACGCGGCAGGCGAGCGTCGCGGCGACGGCCCCCGACAAGGAGGCGGCCGGGGTCCGTCCGCGGTGGGTCGAGAAGGACGCCGAGCCGGGGGTGGTCGCGACGCGCCTGGTCGATCGCACGGAGGGGGACGCCGACCCGGTCGCGACGCGGGCGATGCCGAAGGACGAGCGTCCCCGCGCCGTCGTCGCGTACCTGGCGGCGGGGGGCATCGTCGTGGGGCTCGTCGGCCTCGCGTTCTTCCTGCTCGAGCCCGGCGGCCTAGCGACGCCCGAGCCGACCCCGGGGCCCGTCGCCGTCGCGGACCCGTCGCCCGAGCCGACCCCCGAGGAGCCCCCCGCGCCCACGCCCGTGGCGGCCGACCCCACGCCGCCCCCGCCCGAGTCGACGCCCGCGGAGCCGTCGACGCCGGAGCAGCCCACCCCGGAGCCGACGCCCGAGCCGCCGACCGCGACCCCGGAGGCCGTGGCCACGATCTCGCCCCCGACGGCCAAGGCGTCGGTCTACGTGAACATCGTCGGAGGGGGCGGCGGCCAGGTCGAGATCGAGGGCCACGGGCGGCGGGAGACCCCGGGCACGTTCCGGGTGCCCCCCGGCCGCCACGTCCTGCGGTTGTTGGACCAGCACGACGGGCTGCTGGCAGACTACCGCCTGGCCGTCGGCGCCGGAGAGGATGCGAGATGTCTTTGGAAGCGCTCCGGCGCGACGCTGACCCGCGTCCCCGATCCCGACGGTGCGCCCTGCGACGTGCAGTAGCTCCCGTCCTCCTCGCCCTCGCGATCCCCGCCGCCGCCGCCGCCGGCGACGGGTTCGTCCTCGTGCACGGGGCGGACGGCGCCACCGAGGCCGCCCAGATGCGCAGCGCCACCTCCCAGCTGCTCCTGCACGGCGCCGACGCGCCCCCGGAGAGCTACGAGTACCTGTCGGCGTGGTCCGCCGCCGGGGACCGCTGGACCACGACCGTGCCCGCCGCGGGCTGCCGATCCGGGGCCCCGATCTTCAACGAGGAGGGCCTCTCCAAGGTCCTCGACGGGGCCGAGACCGACGCGCAGTTCGGCAAGTTCGACCGCGCCGCGGGCACCCTGGACCAGCTCATCGATCGCCTCGGGTGCGCCACCGGCGAGCCCACCGCCGAGCAGATCTACGACCTCTGGTTCCTGCGGGGGGCGGTCGCGTACCACCAGGGCGCCACCGGGGCCGCCCGCCGATACCTCGCGCGGGCCGCGCTCGTGCCCGGGCAGTTCCCGTTCGACGAGAGCTGGCCGCCCGCCCTGCACGAGCTCCTCGCCGAGGCCAAGACGGAGCTCCTGCAACGCCCGAGCGCGCCCCTGGTCGTGCTCCACGGGGACGCGACCGTCCGGCTGAACGGGGCCACGCTCGCCGCCGAGAGGGGGCGGGTGGTGGTCGACCTCACGGCGGGCGTCCACCTCGTGCAGATCGCCACCCCGACGGAGGAGCGGACGGTCCTGCTCGACATGGAGGGGATCTCCCTGCGCCCCGAGATCCCCGCCATGGCGGTCGTGGAGCCCGCGTCGTTCGAGGCCGCCCTCGTGGCCCTCGAGGAGGGGACGGACGACGATCTCGCCGCGGCCGCGGCGGGGGTGCTGCTCGCCGAGACCGCCTCCCGGGACGCCGACTGGGCCATCCTCGTGGTCGCGCGCAAGCCGGGGCGGTCGGAGATGGACCGGGTCCTCCGGATCGACCCCCTCGGCCGCTCCGTCGCCGCCTTCTCCGGGGCCCGGGCGACGAGCGACCGGTTCTCCCGGCGCTTGCGGATCGCGCTCGCGTTCGAGACGCGCAGCCAAGCTCGGCCGGGCGACGAGCAGGCGTTCAATTACGCCGGGGGGAGCGTGACCCTGTGGGGTTCGCTCGCGCCCGCGTTCCGGGTCGGAGCGGGCATCACCGTGGTGGGTACGAACCAGCCCGCGCCCACGGGGAAGACGCGCTGCTGCGCCCTCCCGTCGGCCGACGCGCGGTTCCGCGTGGAGTACCCGAAGGGCCTCGTGCGGCCCTACGGCGAGCTCGGGGTGGGGATCGTGTGGCCCACCGGCGACCCCGCGATCGTGACCTGGTCGGCCGAAGCGGGCGGGGGGGTCCTCTTCGTCCCGGGCGTGGAGAAGCGGATCGGGGTCAACCTGGGGGTCATGGCCGGCAACGCCGCACTGCTGGGGGGCTACCTGAAGCTGCGAGTCGCCGCGGAGCTCCGCTTCTGATGCGCGCGCTGCTCCCGATCGTCGCCCTGCTCGTCGCGTCGCCGGCGTACGCCCAGACCACGTACGCCCCGCTCGAGGCCCACGCCCGACACCTGCTCTACGGCACCCCCGGGACGGGCTACGGCGTGGCGATGGAGGTCTTCCACGCCGAGCCGGACGACCCCGGCCGCCTGCTGGTATCGGCGCCCTACGAGCAGCTCCAGGAGTCCGCCCAGGCGGGCGCGGTCTACGCGTTCGACGAGCCCGACGTGGAGGACCCGGCGGAGCTGCTGGGCACGTACTTCGAAGGCGGCGACGTGCCGGTCCGACGCCTCGGGCGCGCCCTCGCCGTGGGCGACTTCGACGACAACGGGCTGACCGACGTGGTGTACGGCGCCAACGATCGTCGGACCGTCTTCAACATCGACCACGGGACCATCTTCATCCGCTGGGGGGACACCGCCACCACGGGGGTCGTGCAGCTGGTGGCCTCGCAGAGCGACAACGTGGGCGGGACGATGGGCGCGTCGCTGTCGGTCGGCGATCTGAACGACGACGGGATCGACGATCTGGTGGTGGGCGACCCCCGCGCGTACCCGGGGTCGTGGAGCGAGGTGAGCCGCGTGCTCGTCTTCCACGGCAGCGCCGAGCTCGGGCCGTGGTCCGGCGAAGAGCCCCTGCCCGCGTGGCCCGCGGTGGTCTTGGGCGAGGAGAGCGGGATCACCGGCGAGGTCGTATCCGCCGACGCCGACTGGAACTGCGACGGCCGCCCCGATCTGCTCCTCGGCGGACACTCCGGGCGGCTCTTCCTGCTCCTGAACCCCGAGGGGAGCCCCACCGAGGACGCGGGCTGGCCCACCGATCGCGCGGTCCGATCCGCGGCGCACTTCTGGATCGAGATCGGGGGCGGCGTCTCGCTCGCGGGGCTGCAGCCCGTCCCCACCGGCGACCTCACCGGCGACGGCTGCGACGACGTCCTCCTCGGCCTCGGCTCCTCCCTCGACGCCCGGGGCGAGGTCATGCTGGTGCAGGGGCGCCCGACGGCCGAGTGGGGGCCGTCCGAGTCGACCAAGGAGCTCGAGGAGTTGGCCTGGATCCGCCGTCGTGGCGCCCTGCCGGGGGCGCTGGCGGGCTACTCCCTGCAGGCCGTGCACTGGGTCACGCCCGAGGGCTCGCCGCCGAAGCCGGACCTGCTCGTATCGGCGCCGACGGCCGTCGCCGAGGCCCTCGACTTCGAGCCCACGGGGCGCCTGCTCTTCATCCCCGCGGAGGCGATCTTCGGGCCCCCGGGCGAGCCCGTCGTCAAGGACCCCCCGGGCACGCTGCCGTCCGATCACCCCCGCCTCGAAGACCTCGCCGCGCTGGTGCTGGAGGGCCGGACCGTGGACCTCGCCCTGGGCACCGTGCTGCGGCAGTGGGAGGACGTGGACAACGACGGGCTCCCGGACATCGTGGCGGCGGCTCCGGGCCATCGGCTCGATCCCGATCAGACGACGCCCGCCGAGGGCGCCGTGTTCCTGATCGAGTCGTCGACGTTCGTGGACGCCGACGGGGACGGCGCGGCGCCGTACGAGGACTGCGACGACGGCGACGCCGAGGTCTTCCCGGGCGCCGAGGAGATCTGCGACGGCGAGGACAACGACTGCAACGGCGTGGCGGACGTCGACCAGCCGGGCGTGGACACCGAGACCGACCAGGACGCCGACGGCATCTCGACCTGCGAGGGCGACTGCGACGACGCCGTGGGGACGACGTTCCCGGGCGCCGAGGAGTCGTGCAACGGGGTGGACGACGACTGCGACAACCGCGTGGACGAACCCTGGGACGCCGACGGCGACGGATACCCGGCGGCGGGCGAGCCCTGCGGGGACGTGGAAGAGGCGGGAGGCGCCGACTGCGACGACACCGATCCGGCGGTGCATCCGGGCGCCGGCGACGGGCCCGGGCTCGCCGATTCGGACTGCGACGGGGCCGACGGATGGGCGGGCGGCTGCGCGTGCAGCAGCATCTCCGGTGCTCCGGAGGTAGCCGGGGCCGCCTGGATTCTGCTAGCAGTGTGCTCCCTCGCGCTGCGCCGACGTCGCAGCCCGTAACGGAGGAGACACCATGCGCAGTCGCGTCATCGTTCAGGCGATGCTCGAGAACGGGTTCCTGACCACGGAGACCCACAACTCGGGCGACTACATCAACTACACCGTCCAGGCCGCCAAGGACATCGAGGCCGCCCTGCAGGACGTGAAGAAGCCCGAAGAGGTCTGCGAGCTCGTCGCGGCCATGTTCGACTCCGGGTTCTGCAGTCGAGAGCAGAACCCCGACCCGCGCCAGTGGATCGACCTCGCCCAGGCCGCGGTCTGGGAGCTCAAGAGCGTCTGATGAAGACGCTCCTGACGCGGGTCCTGCCCGCGCTCCTGGTGATCTCCGCCCCCGCGCTCGCCTTCGCCGCGGAGGCGGCCGAGGCGTCGGAGCAGTCGCCCCTCGCGCGTTCGGCCGAGAAGTTCGCGCCGATCCTGATCCTCCTGATCGTGATCGCGGTCGCGCTCGGCCGCCTGCCCAAGGTGGAGGGGCTCCCTCACACGGACGCGTACCGCAAGCGTCGCGTGATGAACTGGCTGCCGCTGGGCCTCACGTACGCGTTCCTCTACATGGGGCGCTACAACCTGACCGTCAGCAAGTACGAGTTCAGCGAGCTCGGCCTGATGGACAACGCCGACTTCGGGACGATCTTCGGGATCGGCACGCTGATGTACGGCTGTGCCTTCCTGATCAACGGACCGATCACCGACCGGTGGGGCGGCAAGAAGGCGATCCTCATCGGGGCCGCGGGCGCGTTCGTCATGAACCTGCTGATGGGCCTCGTGGCTCTGGAGGTCGTGAAGTCGGGCGGCGAGATGGGAGCCATCTCGAAGGCCATCTCGGCGATCGCCGCCCCGTTCTTCGCCGTCCTGACGTGGTTCCGCGGCCTGTTCGGCATCGAGTCCGGCAGCGCCGAGACGTCCGTCCTGCTGCCCGCCCTGTCCCTGCTCTACGCCGGGAACATGTACTTCCAGAGCTTCGGCGCGGTCGCGATCGTCAAGGTGAACGCGCCGTGGTTCCACGTGCGCGAGCGCGGCGTCTTCGGGGCCATCTTCGGCATCCTGATCTCGCTCGGCGTGTACTTCGCGTACGACTGGAACGGGCTGATCCTCGACTTCTTCCCGGGGCAGGCGCAGCTCGTCTTCTTGGTCCCGGCCGGCCTGCTGGCGGTCTTCTTCGTGATCGTCTTCTTCGTGGT
Organism: uncultured Rickettsiales bacterium; assembly: GCA_964512225.1. GTDB lineage: Bacteria > Myxococcota_A > UBA796 > UBA9615 > UBA9615 > CAZEKB01. The sequence continues at coordinate 11,393 of CAZEKB010000147.1, forward strand.
CCGGGACTACCCGAACCAGGCCGGCTTCGAGAACTTCGCCACCGGCGACGCCACGTCCGGCGAAGAAGGCCCGGCGGATCCGCCGCTGCAGGTCTTCAAGAGGATGCTGACCAACCCGATCATCCTGATCATCGCGTCGATCGAGTTCTGCTCCGGCTTCCTGCGGCAGGCGATCATGCAGTGGGGGAAGATCTTCTCGAAGCAGGTGGGCCTCGCGGACCACTTCGTCGCCGAGAACTGGGGGATGCTCCTGTGCTGCGCCGGGATCATGGGCGGCATGTTCGCGGGCGTGATCTCCGACCGCGTCTTCGACTCCCGTCGCGGGCCGGTGGCGGCCGTCCTCTACGGGGCGATGCTGCTGGGCGCCGTCCTCATGTACTTCGTGCTCGACAGCCCGCTGGTCATGTGGCTGCTGATCTTCATGAGCCTCGCCGTCATCGGCGTGCACGGCATGCTCTCGGGCACCGCGTCGATGGACTTCGGCGGCGCCAAGAACGCGGGCATCGCGGTGGGGATCATCGACGGCTTCGTCTACCTGGGGACCGCGGTCATGTCGTTCTGGTACGGCTGGCGGCTGCCCAAGGGAGACGACGCGGCGATCGTCGAGAACTGGATCGAGTGGCCGATCTGGATGATCCCGATCGCGCTCATCGGGTTCGCGCTCGCGACGCGGGTGTGGAACGCCAAGCCGAAGGGCGCGGGAGGCGGCCACTGATCGCGGTCGCCTCCCTGTAGTAGGGTCCGGCGATGTCCGCGGAGAAGCTGAACGAAGTCCTGACGCGCATCGACGTCGCGGTCCGGGCGGGCACGTTGCCGATCGTGATCTTCGACCTCGACGGCACCCTGCTCGACAACCGCACGCGCACGATGGTCATCCTCCGGGAGTTCGCCGCCACGCACGGCGGAGAGCACCCGGGGCTGGAGGCCGTGGTCGACTCCATGACCGCGGACGACTTCCGCTACGACGCTCGCGACGAGCTTCGCGCCCGTGGTTACGAAGACGCGGCGGGGTTCGCCGCCTTCTTCGCCTACTGGTCGCTGCGCTTCTTCACGGACGAGTACGTCCTGTTCGACCGCGAGACTCCGGGCGCCCGCGACTACACGCAGGCCTGCTGGGATCGCGGCGCGCAGGTGTACTACCTGACCGGCCGCCACGTCGGCGGGATGGAAACGGGCACCTCGAGGTCGCTGACGAAGCTGGGCTTCCCGATGTACCGCGGCCGCGTGACCCTGCACCTCAAGCCTTCGTTCGACGTGGGCGACGGCGAGTTCAAGGACGCCGCCGTGGCCGACATCCGCAGCCTGCAGGGCCCGGTGGTCGCGAGCTTCGAGAACGAGCCGGGCCACGCGAACCTGCTCGCAGAGTCCTTCCCCGAGGCCGCGTCGTTCCTGTTGAACACCGGCCACAGCGCGACGGCCCCCGCGCCGTCGCCGTCGCTCGTGTGCATCGACGACTTCGTCATCTGACCCAGCGCACCATCGGCACGGGGGCGTCGAAGCCCTTGGCCGTCGCGGAGAAGGGCTCGCGCCGGTACCCCCGGGCCTCGAGCACGGCGTCCGCGCCCTCGGCGTTGTCGAGCGTCACCTCCGTGAGGACGATGTCTTCCCCTCGACTCTGGGCCTCGGTGCGGGCGGCGAGGTTGACCGTGCTGCCGAAGTAGTCGAGTCGCTCGTTCAGCGTCACGACGATGCAGGGCCCCGTGTGCACGCCGACCTTGAGGCGCACCGGGTAGTCGTGTCCCGCCGCCGCCACGTGGTCCGCGATCCGGTCGTGCAGGTCGGCGGCCGCCAGGACCGCGTCGGCGGGGCGCACGAACGTCGCCATGATCGCGTCCCCGATCGTCTTCACGACCGCCCCCCCGCGGGCCCGGACGATGTCGAGGAGCAGGTCGAAGTGCGCCCACACGAGGTTGAACGCCTTCGCGTCGCCGAGCGCGCCGTACATCGCCGTGCTGCCGACGAGGTCCGTGAACAGGATCGTCACGCTCTCCACCGCCAGGCTCACGCCCCCGCGCAGCATCTGGTTGCTGAACAGGTCCCGGAACTGCTGATCGGCGACGAGCTCCCCGGCGGCCAGCGAGTCTTCGGCCCAGGCCACGGACTCCACGCACACCAGGCGCGGCTGCGAGCTCACGTTGCGGATCGTGATCCTCCGCCCGTCGAAGGGAGCCACGACGGGGTCGGCGCCGTCGAGGTCGTCGTCGAGGATGTTGATCTCGTCGTCGAGCGACGACATGCGCTGGGAGCCGAGCTGGGAGAAGGCGCCGCTGATCGTCGACAGCTCGGCCGTGTCCTCCCGAACGTGCAGCCAGCGGAACGGCCGCAGCCCGCTCGCCCGGATGCGGTAGGTGCCCTCGGGGAGCTGCAGCGACGGCACCAGCTCTTCGCCGGGCGCGAGCAGGCGCTGGTGGAAGATGTGGGGCGTGGTGCCGGGTCCCCCCAGGCAGTAGAGGGGCCCGGGCGCCGGGCGGGCCTGTCGGTGGGGGACGAACACGGCCTCGAGGGTGCGGTCCAGGTCCACGTCGAAGTCGAGGTTGCACGACGGGCAGTAGGCGCGCGACTCGAGGTCCACCAGCCGCTCGAGGTTGTTCTTGTCGCCCCGACAGTGGGGGCAGATCACGTCCCAGCGCAGCTGGAGCAGGCCCGCCTTGGTCGCCGCCAGGCACGCCCGCAGCGTCGAGCGTCGCTCGGTCCCCCAGGCCCGCGCGAGGGCGTAGGGGCGCAGGCGAGCGACGTCGTACACCGTGCCCCGGAGGAGGAGCTCGCGAAGATCGTCGAGCTCGGGCAGATCGGCGATCCGGCGGGCCTGGGCGATGAGTCGGTCGATCGTCTCGCACTCCCGACTCGTCGCCGCGGGGCCGAAGTCGTCTCCCGGTCGGCACAGCAGCGGCACGATGTCGACGGCCGTCGCCGTGGGGTCCGCGCCCGCCCCGAGCGCCTCGGCGACCAGGGCGTCGCGCTCGAGCATCCACGCCTCCATGGCCGGGATCACCTCCTTGCGGAAGCCGTGGGCGAAGACGCGGCCGAGCACGCCCCGGGGCTCGAACTCGAAGACGTTGCGGACGACGGTCCCCTGCATGGGGTCGTACTCGTCCACCGCCGTCAGCTCGCAGGTGTGGATCGTGCGCAGGAACGGGCCCCGGGTGTACGTGCGCTCGACGCGGAAGCCGCCGGGGAAGTCCCACGTGAACGGCAGCTCCTCGCCTTCGACGCGGAGGCCCTTGAGGCGGTAGGCGAACAGCCGTCGCGACAGCCCGCTCGGCTGCGGATCGTCGCTGTATTCGATGGAAGGGAGGCCCGCGGCCGCGTCCAGCGCGTCCGTGTTGGACGCGATCTCCCACGCCATCCGGCGGGGGGCTCGGAGGCGGGTCTCGGCTTCGTGGCGGATCAAGTGATGTTCGAGGCCACCTCGGTCGGCATCATCCCCGTGGTCGCCGAGTCCCCGTCGAGGTTCAGGAAGTCGTTCATGAACTTCCGGAGCATCTTGCGGTGCTCGCGCTCGAGCATGTTCAGCCGGTACTCGTTGATGATCTTGACCTCCATGTCCTTCCACTC
>CAZEKB010000148.1:0-14752 GCA_964512225.1 uncultured Rickettsiales bacterium
GACGACGACGACGCGGTCGGGGACGACGACGACGCGGTCGGAGACGACGACGACGCGGCCGGAGACGACGACGACGCGGCCGGAGACGACGACGACGCGGTGGATCCGCTCGACGAGGACGACGACGGAGACGGCTTCACCGAGAACGGGGGCGACTGCGACGACACCGACCCCACGGTCAACCCGAACGGCACCGAAGGCAACGTCGCGGACGGGATCGACCAGGACTGCAGCGGGACCGCGGACGACGAGACCGTCGGCACCTGCAACGGGGTCGTCGGCTACCCCACCATCCAGGCCGGGATCACGGGCGCGCCGAACGGCTTCGTGCTCCTCGTCTGCCCCGGCACCTACTTCGAGAACCTGACCGCGACGGGGCGCACCCTCACGGTGCGTTCGACCGACGGCGCGGCCGTCACGACGGTCGACGGGGGCGGCTCCCGCGTGGTGACCACCGGGTCCGGCGCGGACTTCACCCTCGACGGCTTCACGATCGTGGGCGGCGGAGCCGGCAACGGCGCCGCGCTGCACTGCAACAGCGCGATCCTGGGGCTGGTGGACAACGTCTTCGACGGACACATCGCCACCAACAACGGCGGAGCGGTCTACGCGACGGGCTGCACCGTCGACTTCGAGGGCAATACGTTCTCCAACAACGAGGCCGGCAACTCCGGCGGCGCGGCGTACTTCACGGGCACCGGCGGGACGGTCGGCTCGAGCACGTGGACCGACAACACCGCCGTGGAGGGCGGCGGGCTGAGCGCGACCGGCGGCGGCCTGCTGATCACCAACAACACGTTCCTGGGCAACGAGGCCACGAATACGAGCGAGAACACCTGGGGCACCGGCTCCGGAGGCGGCGCCGTGTGGCTGTCGGGGAACCCGTCGCTGACGAACAACACGATCGACGGGAACGACAGCTCCTACAACGGCGGCGGCGTATGGATCCGCAACGGCACCGGCGCCGTGACCGGGAACTCGATCGACAACAACACCTGCAACGAAGACGGCGGCGGCATGTACACGCGGCTGTCGAGCAACCTGATCAGCAACAACACGTTCACGGACAACGAAGCCGACGACGACGCGGGCGGCCTGCGGGTCTACCGCGGAAGCCACAGCATCGAGGACTCGACGTTCGAGGGGAACGAAGCGGGCGACGACGGCGGCGGCCTCAAGATGTCCCACTCGACGAACTCGGTCACGAACTGCAGCTTCGCCGGCAACGAAGCGAACGACGCGGGCGGCGGCATCGAGCTCGACAACGAGACGGCGCCGATCACGGGCTGCGTCTTCACGGGCAACGACGCGGCGATCGGCGGCGGGCTGCACACCTGGCGCAACGAGGGCCCGCTCACGTTCCACGACAATACGTTCATCGGCAACACCGCGGACTGCGGCGCCGGCGTCGGCTTCGACAACGACCTCTACCTCGTGACGATCAGCGACTCGATGTTCGAGGGCAACAACGCCACCGACGGGGGCGCGTTCTGCATCGACAAGCGCCCCCAGAAGGGTCCCGACGGCCTGATCGGCACCGCCGACGACTTCTACGAAGAGAGCTACGTGCTCGTGCACAACTCCTTCTTCGTGGACAACGACGCCAGCGACGACGGCGGCGCGGTGTACGTGAAGTTCGGCACGGCGACGTTCGACTTCGTGGTCCTTCACCGCAGCGACGCCCCCACGGGCGGCGGCGCGGTGGCGAAGCCCGAGGGCATCGTCCACTTCTCCAACTCGATCCTCGACGACAACGACGGCAACTCCGCGTGGACGACCGAGGGCGACGGCGTGATGACGTTCGAGTACACGAACCTGACCGGGAACGCCGGCGGGTACGCGGGCACCGGCGTGAGCGACCCGGTCGGCACCGCCGGAAACACCGGCGTGGCCTCGGGGTTCATCGACGCCGCGAGCGGCAACTACAACCTCGCGGGGGGCAGCCAGTGCATCGACGCCGGGGACCCCGCCCTGCTCGACGTCGACGGCAGCCGCGCCGACATGGGGGCCTACGGCGGCCCGAACGGCAGCTGACCCCCTCCCGGGGCGCCCCGGGTCAGCGGGCGTGCGCGGTGAGCACGTCGACGTGCTTCGTCACGGTGATGGGTGACGACGGATCGTCGAGGACCGCCTCCCCCTGGGCGCGGTCGGCGCCGGGAGTGCGCGCGAACAGGCTGGTCGCGACCCAGTAGTCGAGGAACGCCCGGCCGTCGGGGAACCGGATGCGGTTCTCGTACCGGGCGACGTGCACGCGCTCGAAGCCCTCTTCGATGAGCGCCGGTCGCACGCGGTCGTCCACGTATCCCCAGGCGATGCGATCGGCGTCGCTGGGCTCGGCGCCCGTCGCGCGGCGGTGGAACTCGTAGAGCTCGTGGTTCGTGCCCATCCCCGGGCCCGCGACGACCACGCGCGCGCCGGGCGCCGTCACCCGCGCGAACTCCCGCACCGTCGCCGAGAGATCCGGGTGGTAGTAGATCGCGAAGATGCAGGCGATCCCCTGCGCGCACCCGGCGGCCACGGGCAGCTGCGCCGCGTCCGCGACCCGCGCCTGCAGACCGCGACCGCGCGTCGCCGCCACGGCGTCCTCCGCGATGTCGAAGCCCTCCGCTCGCCCCGCCGGGCCCACCGCCGCCGCGAGGCCGCCGAGGTGCCCCCCGGAGCCGCAGCCCACGTCGAGGACCGTGTCCCCGGGGCGGAGGTCCAGGGCGGCGACGATCGTGGCCCCCAGGTCGAAGTCCCCGAGGCGGGTGTTCGCGTCGCACCGGTGGGCGGCGTCGCGGGCTCCGCGCTTCAGGTAGAGGTCGGCGGCGATGTCGGCGCGATCAGACGGCATAGCGGAGGCACTCGAACCCTTCGGCGTAGGCGCAGCCGGCGAGGGCGCCGAAGCTCGCGGCCCAGGCGCGGATGCCGTCGAGGCTGCGGGGGTGGGGCGGCGGACAGAGTTGGGTCGTGTAGCGGCTCATGGCTTCGAGCTTCCGGTCGAGCACGCCCGTGATGTCCACGAACGCGGTGGGGGTGAACGGATAGGCGGCGCCGCCCCACTGCGAGCCCGTCTGCCCGTAGGCGAGGACCAGCGGCACGAACGGCAGCCGCCCTTCGGGGGCGGGGCGCAGGGCGGTGAGGCAGGCCGACGACACGGCGCGGTGATCCTGGTGGTGGTCGCCCATGCAGGGCATCACCACCACCGACGGGCGCTCCTCCGCGAGCACCCCCTCGATCGCGCCGATGAGGTCCTTCTGGGGCACGGTGTCGAGGCGCAGGTGCTCGTCCTCGCCCCGGTACAGCACCCCCCGGCTCGTGACGCCGAGCACCGCCAGGGCGTCCGCCAGCTCCTGCTCGCGGACGCTCGTGGTGGAGGCGTCGCCGCGGCGCGTGGAGGCGTACCCCGAGAGGACGACGATGAGCACGTGGACGTGCCAACCCTCGTCCACGAGGCGCGCCATGAGGCCCCCCGCGCCCAGGACCTCGTCGTCGGCGTGAGGGGCCACGACCAGGGCGCGACGAGTGGGGAGATCGAACGGGGACATCGGGACTCCGGGATCAGGGGGACGCGGCGGGCGACAGGATGGACGGGACGGCGAGCGGACGAGCGTCGGCGGGCGCGCGCGAGCGGGCGAGCCACCGCGTCATGGCGGCGTCGATGCGCGCGTCGGAGCCTCTGCCTCGCAGCGCCTGGGCGGCCGCCCGGGACCGCCCGCGGGCGACGTCGCCGACCGCGAGGACGGAGCTGCGGAGCGCGCGCCGCAGGCCTCCCCGGGCGCCTGCGGACCGCACCGCTTCGACCTCGGCCGCGAGCGACCGCGCCAGGCGCTCGGCGTCCAGGTGCTCCGCCGCCCAGGCGCGGCCCGCTTCCCCCATGGCGGCGCGCTCCGCCGGGCTGCGTCGGGCGAGATCGAGCACCGCGTCGGCGAGGGCGCGAGCGCCCGCGCGGGGCGAAACACGGACGCCCCCGGCGGACGCCTCCAGGATCGCGGCGGGGTGTCCGGGCACGTTGGAGATCACGGGGAGTCCGGCCGCGAGGTAGTCCCCGAGCTTGCCGGGCATGGCCGCGCGGAACATCGGCAGGTCGGACAGGCTGACGATCCCCGCGTCGGCGCCGTGCAGCGCCCCCGCGAGCGCGGTCTTGGGGACGGGCCCGACGTCGCGGACGTATTCCCGAGCCTCCGCCGCGGCGGTCACCCGGCCGCGATCCCGGCCGTCGCCCGCGAACACCCACACCACGTCCGGCTCCTCGGCGTGCACGAGCGCGGCCGCTTCGAGCATCTCCTCGACCCCGTAGTGGGCGTGCATCGACCCCGCGTACAGCACCGTGAAGCGCTCGCCGAGTCCCCGCCGCTCCCGCCACTCCGCGGCCGCCCGCGGGCGGGGGCTCTGCAGCGCCGGATCGGCGCCGGTCGGGACCGTCCGCAGCTTCTCGGGGGGGACGCCCAGCACCTCGAAGTACAGCCCCAGGCCGGGGGTGACGGGGACGCACAGCGCGGCGTAGCGGGCGGTGGCCGCCTCCAGCCACGCGAGCAGGGCCACCGCGACGCGGCTCTCGACGAGCCCCGTCTCCACGAGCATCGCGGGCCACAGGTCGCGGACCTCGAATACGAGGGGAGCGCCCGATCCGATCGAGATCAGCAGGGCGGGCAGCGCCTGGGGGAGCGGGGGGCTCGAGCAGTACACGAGGTCGGGGCGGGGCCGACCGCGCGCGGTGGCGAGCGCCGCGCGAAGGAAGGCCGCGTACGACGCCCCGCGCCGAGCTCGATCCGGGTCGTGCGCCCCCGCGGCGAGCCGCTCGATCCGCAGCCCGCCCCCCGCCGAGGCGTCCTCGACGACGTCCTCGGCCGTCCCCCCGGACCTCGCCAGGTAGGAGCCCTGCGCGGCGATCAGGTCGACCCCCCAGCCCGCCTCGAGCAGCGCCGCGAGGACCAGCACGGGCCGGCTGTTGCCCGCTTGGCCGCGGCTCACGAAGTTCTGGTGGATCCAGAGGGCTCGGGGGGGGTGTCGATGCATCGGGAAATAGGTTGGTCACGCGAGCGTCGCGGCCGCACCTTTCGACATAGTATCGATTTCACCGTGCGGCTACGGGAGTGGCCGGGGAGGCACGCGACATGTCGTCACACTCGTCGTCGAGCGCCGGCCCGCCCGGGCCGGAGCAAGAGGTCCGTGGTCCGCCGCCCGCCTTCGGGGCCGGGACGCACGCCCTCGTGACCGGCGGCTGCGGGTTCATCGGGGCGTGGCTCGTGCGCAGCCTCAGCGCCGCCGGGGCCCGGGTGACGGTGGTGGACGACCTCAGCACGGGACGCGCCGAGTCCGTGGCGGGGCTGCCCGGGGTGCGCGTCGTCGTGGGCTCGGTGCTCGACGCCCCGCTCCTCCGGCGCCTGGGCGGCGAGGCGACCTTCGTCTTCCACCTCGCGGGCATCGTCGGCATGCGCCTCGCCATGGCCGAGACCGCGGCCGCCCACCGCATCACCGTCGACGGCACCGCCAACGTGCTCGCGGCCACGGGCGACGCCCCGGCCCTGCTGTTCTCGTCGTCCGCGGTGTACGGCCAGGGGCGCCCCGGAGAGAGCGCCGACGAGCGCTGGCCGATCCGCCTCGAGGATCTGCGCGCGTACGACGGCGGCCGCCTCGGCTACGCCGCGGGCAAGTGGGAGCTGGAGCGCTTGGGGGCGGAGGCGCGCGCCGCGGGCCGCGCTTGCCTGTCGGTGCGGCCGTTCAACGTCGTGGGGCCGGGGCAGTCGGCCGCGTACGGGATGGTCCTGCCCCGGTTCATGGCCGCCGCGCGGGCGGGCGAAGACCTCTGCGTATACGACGACGGCCGCCAGACCCGCTGCTTCACGGACGTCCGCAGCTTCGTGCGTCACCTCCTCGCCCTCGCCACGACGCCTCGGGCGTACGAGGTGGGCCCCATCAACCTCGGCAACCCCGACAGCATCGCCATCCTGGACCTCGCCCGCCTCGTGGTCGAGGCCACGGGCAGCCGGTCCGAGATCAGGTTCGAGCCCTACGCGAGCGTCTTCCCCGGGCGCACGGACGTCCGCCACCGGCGCCCCCGCGTCGAGCGGGCCGCCTCGCTGGTCGGGACGCTGGACTGGGCCCCGATCTCGAGCGTCGTGCGGGAGCTCGCGGCGTCATGACCGAGCGGGCCGACGTGGTGGTCGTGGGCGCGGGCGTCGCGGGCCTGGCGGCGGGCTGGGGGCTCGGCGAGCGCGCGCTGCTGCTCGAGCGGGCGGCGCGCCCCGGGGGTCTCGTCCGCTCGGAGCGGATCGGCGACTACTGGTTCGACCACGTGATCCACCTCCTGCACCTGACGGACCCGGCCCTCGAGCGTCGCCTGCGGGGGTTGATCGGCCCCGCCCTGCAGCCCTGCCCCCCCCGGGCCTGGGTCGAGTGCGCGGCCGGGACCACGCGATACCCGCTCCAGAACCACCTCTGGGGGCTCGATCCGAGCGCCGTGCAGCGGTGCGTCGACGACTTCGTGGCGGCCTCCGAGTCCGCCCCCGGGACCGTCGGCGACCACGAGCAGGGCCTCCTGGCGACCTTCGGACGCGGACTCTGCGAGCTCTTCTTCTTCCCCTACCAGCGCAAGATGTGGAAGCGCCCGCTCGCCTCGCTCGCTCCCGCCGGGTTCCAGTGGAACATCGCCCGTCCGGACGCGGAGACCCTGCTGCGCGGGGCCCGCGCCCCCGCGACCGACGCCGACGGGCCCGCGGTCTACAACCACAACGGCTGGTACCCGCGCCCCGAGGCCGGGGCGCCCGTCCGCGGGATGGAGGTCCTGAGCCGGGCGCTGGCGGCGAAGGTGTCCGACGTGCGGCTGCGCACCGAGGTGGTGTCGATCGATCCCGCCGCGGGGCGCGTGCACGCCCGCGACCCGGGCGGCCCCTGCACCTTCCGGTACGAAGCGGGCTGCGTCTCCACGCTGCCGCTGCCGATCACCGTGGCCGCCTGCGCGGGGGCCCCGGCGTCCCTGAAGGAGGCCGTCCGCCGCCTGCCCCACAACCGGGTGCGCTCGGTGATGCTGTGCATCGAGGGCCCGCGTCCGATCGACCCGGGCCTGTGGCGCTACTACGCGGACCCCTCGATCGCCTTCTCCCGGCTCATCTTCATGACGGAGTTCGACCCCCTGAGCGCCCCCGACGACGGCTGGGGGGTGCTGGTGGAGATCACCGAGCGGGCCGAGGACGCGCCCGCCCCGGAGGACGCGCTGGTCGACCGGGTCGTGAGGGACCTCCGCCGCGTCGGCCGCTTGCCGGACGGGCACCGCGTCGTCGCCTCTCGCGTCCTGTCCGCCGACCCGGCCTACGTCGTCTTCACACCCGAGGCCCAGGAGATCATCGCGAACGCGACGGCCTGGCTCCGCGGCGCGGGGATCGAACCGCTCGGGCGGTACGGGCGGTGGGAGTACTCCTCGATGGCCTCCGCCGTCCGCGACGGCCTCGCCTGCGCGGAGCTGTTCGCGGGCTCGGAGGCAGCGAGTGCCTGACTGGGCCGGACCGACCTCGGCGCCGCTGTGGGCGGTCGTCGTCGCGGGCGCCGGGGCGGGCGCCGCGGGCACGGCCCTGGTGCGCGCGATCGCCCGCCGCACGGGCTTCGTGAACGAGCCGAACCCGATCGTCCCCCAGCACGACCGCCCCGTCGCGTACCTCGGCGGCGTGGGCGTGGCCCTGGGTCTCGCCGCCGTGCTCGCGTGGGGGGCCGCGGCGGGGGAGCCGGTCGGGTTGAAGGGGCTCGGCCTCGGGGCGGCGCTGTTCTGCCTCCTGGGGGTCGTGGACGACGCCCGGGCGCTGCGCCCGGCCCACAAGCTCGCCGCCCAGCTCGTGGTGTCGGCGATCGCGGTCGGGGGCGGCCTCACGGCCCCGGTGACGGGGGCCCCGGCCGTGGACGCGGCGCTCTCCGTGCTGTGGATCGCGGGGGTCGTCAACGCGGTGAACTTCACGGACGTCTGCGACGGCCTCGTCGCCGGGCTGGCCGCCGTCGGGCTGTTCGCCCTCGCGGTCCTCGTCCCCGCCCTGCAGGTGCCCGCGCTCGCCACCGCGGGGGCGTGCCTCGGCTTCCTCCTCTTCAACCGCCCCCCCGCCACGATCTTCCTGGGCGACGCGGGCAGCCACCTCCTGGGGTTCCTCCTCGCGGGGGGCGGCATCGTGCTGTTCCGGGGGGCGCCGACGGGCTCGAGCGCCCTCGCCGCGGTCCTCATCGTCGCCGTCCCCGCCTTCGAGTTCGTCTTCCTGTTCTGGGTCCGGGTGCGCAAGGGGCTGCCGTGGTGGCGCGGGTCCCCCGACCACTTCTCCCTGCGGCTCCAGGCCGCCGGGTGCAGCCGGGGCGGGACGGACGCCATCGCCTGGGGGGCCGCCGCCCTGCTCGCGGGCGTCGCCGTCTCCCTCGAGTCCCTGCCCCCGGGCGGCCGCCTCGCCGTGCTGCCCCTGCTCGTGGCCGGGGCGGGCCTCAGCGGGTGGAAGCTCCTGCCCTGGGAGGTCGACTCGCCCCGCGCGGTCGCGCCGCCGCCGGGAGACCGGTGCGGCCTCTGCGACGCGGCGGGTGTGCGCCGGATCTACGACCTGGGGGAGCTGCGGGTGGGCGTCTGCGGGAGCTGCGGCACGGGGCGCGTCCTCGGCCTCGGCACGCCCGAAGCGCCGACCCTGTCCACCGAAGACTACGCCCGGGCCTACGCCGCCGAGCGCACCGACGGCAAGGCCGACGACTGTCACCGCCTGTTCGTCGAGCACGGGCCCGCCCCCCGCCCGGGGGCGACGCTGCTCGATCTCGGCTGCGGCCGCGGCGAGTTCCTCGACCTCGCCCGCGAGGACGGCTGGCGGACGCTCGGCGTGGAGATCTCCCACGACGGCGCGAGCCGCGCCGAGGCCTCGGGGCACCGCGTGGTGCAGGGCTCGGTGCTGGACCCGACCGTCCTCGGCGACGATCGGGCCGACGCCGTCGTGCTGTGGGACCTGCTGGAGCACCTCGAGTCCCCGCGCCGGGCCCTCGAGAACATCGCCGGGTGGCTGCGGCCGGGGGGGAGCGTCGCCCTGCTCACGCCTCACATGGGCAGCGCCTACGACCGCATCGGGTCCGCCGCCTACGCCGCGGGGGCCCGGAGCAACGCGCTCCTGCGCATGTGCTGGAGCGCCGCCCACCTGTATCGGTTCTCGCCCGAGGGCCTGGAGGCGGAGCTCGCGCGGCTCGGCTTCGTGGACGTCCGCCTGCGGCCCGTCCTCCTGCTGTCGCTGCGCGCGGACAAGTACGCAGGGGGTGCCATCCTGGCGTCGTGGACGGGCGTGCCCGCCGTCGACGCCCTGATCTCGCGCGGGGGCGTCTCCACGGCGCGCCTCCTGCGGATTCGCAACAAGGTCCTCGTCACCGCACGAAAGGAGACGGCGTGACCCGCACCCGCTCGCTCGCGCTCTGCGTCCTCCTCGTGGCCTGCCGCGTCCCGGACCCCGCGTCGACCCCGACCCCCGTCGAGTCGGAGCCCACCCCGGAGACCCGGGACGAGGCGCTCCGGCTCGACCCGTACCTCTACCTGCCGCCTCGCCCCGACCCGAAGGAGAAGGGCGGGGAGGGCTGGTGCACGTACGGCCCCACCTCGAACGCGGGGCTGGACCCGATCCCCGCGGCGGCGGAGGCCCTCTTCGACGGCGGCCTCACGGTCGACGCGGAGAGCGTCACCTGCCCGGACGCGTCCTTCGAGACCTTCCCGCCCTTTGTCCGCCGCCACACGGCGGGCTACACCGCCGGGGAGCGCTGGGGCGGGTACGACGACTGCGTCCCCCTGATCGACCTGCAGGGCTTCTACGACGGGATCCACATCACGCACACGCCGCTCGTCACCGCGTCGTACGCGCTGGCCCGGTACGGCGACATCCTCCGGGGGATCCACACCGACGCGGGGTGGACGTCCGATCCCGTGATCGCGGCCGAGTGCCCGGACCCGGTCCAGAACGTGGTGGACCAGGCCCAGTGGCTCGACGACACGGCGATCTCCCGGCCCTACCGCGGGACCGAGACGTGGGCCTGGGGGTACGACTTCGCCAACCCGCAGGGCGAGCTCGAGCCGCCGTGGACGTCCGCCTACGCCCAGGGGCTCGTGGCCGCCGCCTACGTGGCCGCGTTCTGCGCTTCGGGCGACGAGCAGTGGCTCGGCGGGGCGGAGAAGGCGATGCTCAACATGCTCGTGCCCATGTCCGAGGGCGGCTCGGGCACCTGGGAGTCCGAGGACGCCGTGTGGTTCGAGGAGGCGGCGACGGACACGGCGACGTCCGCGCGCAGCCTCAACGGCCACATCGGCGCGCTCGCGGCGATCTGGGCGGTGGCGGAGTGGTCCGGGTCGGCGGACATCGGGGCGTTGGTCGAGTACGCGCTCCACGCCCCGCTGCGCGAGCTCGAGAAGTACGACGCCGGGTTCATCTCGCTGTACACGCAGTGGGCGGTCCCCTACCCGCTGATCGCGCTCAAGCGCGACTACAACCGCTTCCACGTGCAGCAGCTGTCGTGGATCTACACGCTCACCGGCGACACCCGGGCGATGGACATGGCGCTCCGGTTCGCCCGCTACGACGACCCCTACTGGGACATCGAGCTGTCCGAGACCTACTTCGGGCGACCCGACTTCTGGGACAACTCCACGGCGTACTTCCCCCAGTGGTGGACCCGGGCCCCGGGGTACGTGCAGGCCGATCTGCAGCGGACGCAGGTCGTGGACGGGGTGTTCCTGTGGTCGCCGGATCCCGCGGGGATCGAGAGGGGCGATACGATCCGCCCGTCGGCGGTCGACATCGACACCTCCACCGACGGCGTCTACTGGACCACCCGCACGCACGAGTGGCCGGACGAGTGCAACGACGCGGTGCTGGAGATCCCGCCGACGCCCGCGCGGCACGTCAAGGTGTGGCTGCACTCACCGAATCGACAGGAGCAGCCGTTCGTCGGCCTCCAGGCGTTCGGCGTGCGGAGGGCCTCGGGCCACCCGTCCGGGGTCGCCGACTGGCTCAACCACGGCGTCTCCAATCGCGCGTCCGAGGCCTTCGGGGACGAGGGCTTCACCTTCGGGCGCGTGGGCCGGCAGATCTTCGATCTCGACGGCGCGTTCCCCACCGGCGTGGAGATCCTGCTCGAGGGCTGGCGAGGCCCGAGCGACCCCATCCCCATGCTCCCCCTGCCCACGATCACGACGGCGGACGACCTCGACGGACCGTGGACCGAGCTCGCCCTGGAGCCCCGCATGATCGGGCCCTACCTCGCGTGGCAGATCCTCGGAGACCCGGGGTTCCGCTACATGAAGCTCGACATCGATACGAACTTCAACCCGCTGGCTCCGGGCAAGCTCCGGATCCGCAACCTCTGAGGGGGCGACGTGGTGAATCTCTTCGTTCGATCGGTCGCAGTGTGCTGCTTCGTGGTCGCCGGTGCCTGCGCGGCGCCGGGCGAGCCGGGCCCCGTCGATCCCACCCCCGCCGACCCCTACGCCCCGTCGTTCGGCTCGCAGTTCTGGGTGCCGGGCCCCGACCAGCCGGTCGAAGACCCCCCCGGCGAGGGTTGGTGCGAGCAGGTGCCGGTGTCCAACCCGGGCCTCCCCGAGCTGCCCGCCACCGCCCTCGCGCTGCTGGAGAGCGGGTTCACGATCGACCCCGCGACGGTGACCTGCCCGGACCCGTCGTTCGAGCGCTGGCCCCCGTTCGTGCGCAGGCATACGAGCACGTATACGAGCACCCGACGCTGGGGAGGCTTCAACGAGTGCGTGCCCCAGATCGACCTGGAGGGGCGCTACAACGGCGTCTACATCACCCACACGCCGCTGGTGACGGCCAGCTACGGCGTGGCGCGGTACGGCGACATCCTCCGGGGGGTGCACCAGGACGCGGGGTGGACGTCGGACCCGGTGATCGCGGCGGAGTGCCCCGACCCGGTGGCGAACGTGCTCGACCAGGCGCAGTGGCTCGACGAGAACGCCATCTCCCGGCCCTACCGGGGCGTCGAGACCTGGGCGTGGGGCTACGACTTCATCAACCTGCAGGGGAAGCTCGAGGCCCCCTGGACGTCGGCGTACGCCCAGGCCCTGGTGGCGACGGCCTACATGGCGGCCTTCTGCGTCTCGGACGACCCGCACTGGCTCGGCGGCGCCGAGAAGGCCCTGCTCAACATGCTGGTGCCTATGCCGGACGGCGGCGTGGGCACCTGGGAGTCCGAAGACGCCGTGTGGTTCGAGGAGGCCGCCACCGACCTCGCGGACTCGGCGCGCAGCCTGAACGGTCACATCGGGGCCCTCGCGGCGGTCCACACGGTCGCCGACTGGACGGGCAACGAGGACATCGGGACGCTGGCCGAGTACGGCCTCGCCGCGCCGCTGCGCGAGATCGAGAAGTACGACGCGAAGTTCATCTCGCTCTACACCCAGTGGGCGATCGACTACCCGTTCATCGCGCCCAAGCACGACTACAACCGCTTCCACGTGCAGCAGCTGTCGTGGATCTACACGGTCACGGGCGACTCCCGCGCGATGGACATGGCGCTGCGCTTCGCTCGCTACGACGACCCGGGCTGGGACGTCACCCTGTCGCCCACCGTCTCCGGGACCGAGGAGTTCTGGCACAACTGGGAGTACTTCCCGCAGTGGTGGACGGCCGCGCCGGGCTGGATGCTGGCGGAGCTGACGCGGAACCAGGTCGTCGACGGGATCACGCTGTGGTCCCCCGATCCCGAGCGCATCGAGACGGGTGAGACGATCCGGCCGGGCTCGGTCGACATCGACCTGTCCAGCGACGGCGTCTTCTGGACCACCTACACCCGCGAGTGGCCGGACGAGTGCAACGACGCCGTCCTCGAGATCCCGCCCACCGACGCCCGCTTCGTGAAGGTGTGGCTCCACTCCCCCAACCGGGAGGAGCAGCCCAACGTCGGGCTCCAGGCGTTCGGAGTGCATCGCGCCGCTCGGCACCCGGCGGGGGTGAGCTTCTGGCTGCTGCACGGGGTCCTGAATCGGCCGAGCGAGGCGTTCTCCGACGAAGGGTTCGTGTTCGGCCGGAGCGGTTGGCAGATCTACGACCTGGACGGCGCCTTCCCGACCGGGTTCGAGCTGCTGTTCGAGGGGTGGCGAGGCCCCGACGACCCCATCCCGATGCTCCCCTGGCCCACGATCACCACGGCGGACGACCTCGACGGACCCTGGACGGAGCTGCCCATCGAGGGGCGGATGATCGGGCCCTACCTCGCGTATCAGCTGCTCGGCGACCCCGGGTTCCGCTACATGAAGGTCGACGTGCAGACGAACTTCGCCCCGCTCGCGCCCGCCCGGATCCTCATCCGGAACCTCTAGGAGGTCGACGCGACCGGCCGGTCAGCCCCCGAAGACGGCGCCGCGGACGGCCGCGAAGCCGGGCAGCGCGGGGAGCGCGTGCACGTGCACCCGGACCCCCTCCATCGCGTCCTGCCCGAGCAGCTCCTCGGTGACCTCCGTGAGCATCCGCGCCCGGGCCGAGGCGGCCTCGGCGCCCGTCTCCCCCAGCAGGACCACGAAGTCCTGCTCGCTCACGCGCGCGACCAGGTCGCCCGTTCGCGTCATCTCCTTGGCGGCCTGCGACAGCTCGCGCAGGACCGGGGTCGAGGGGCCCGACGGGAGGACCTCGGGGGGGATGTGCAGATGCAGGAGCGCGGACCGGGCGCCGCCCCCCCAGCCCTCGAGGGCGGCCCGCAGGCCGACGGCGTCGAGCAGGCCGGTGAGCGGGTCGACCGACACGGGGACCCGCAGCTCGCCGGACCACAGGCGCCCCCGTCGGGCCGCCAGGGCGGCGAGGTGAAGCTGCGTCTGGACGACCCTCCCCACGGCCGTCCCCCCGAGCTGGAGGCGGGGCGAGTCGGCCCCGAATACGAGCGCGACGGGCAGACCCGACTCCGGCGGGAGCCCCACGACGATCGCCGACTCGCACTGCAGCGCGTCCAGGACGACGGCGTCCTCGTCGTCGCTGCGCACGGCCGAAGGGAGGACGCGCAGCCTCCCCTGCTCCGCGCAGCGACGGACCAGATCGCGGGCCGCGAAGAGGGACGCCGCCGCGCGCTCCGAGTTGGGGCCGAACCCGCGGTGGGCGATCAGGCGGGCGCCGTCGTCGTCGATCTGGAACGCCCCCGCGACGGTCGCCGCCCCGGTGTCC
This sequence comes from uncultured Rickettsiales bacterium, assembly GCA_964512225.1. Classification (GTDB taxonomy): domain Bacteria; phylum Myxococcota_A; class UBA796; order UBA9615; family UBA9615; genus CAZEKB01. The sequence goes on from CAZEKB010000148.1 coordinate 14,130, forward strand.
ACGGCCAGCGCGAGCGCCGACTCCACGGCCGCCTGGGGCGACGCGCCGCGCAGCAAGAGGTCCGAGAACCCCGCCAGGAACGCCGCCTCGCAGCGCCACCCCGGAGCTTCGTCCACCGAGTAGTCGGACGAGTCGTCCAGCGCCTCGACGCTCGCTTCGGCCAGGTCGCCCGTCACGCCGTCGCCGCCCCGGAACGTCAGGTACCCCCGGATCAGCATCGGCAGCTCCTGCAGATCCAGCGGCTTGAGGAAGAAGTCCTCGAAGAGGTCCCCGCGGAGTCGGGCCGAGTCGAGCGCCGCCCCCACCCCGGAGATCGCGCAGATGGGGACCCCGGCCATGCCGTCGAGCCCGCGCAGCCGACGCGCCAAGTCCGTGCCGGAGCAGTCGGGGAGGCGAAGATCGATGAGGGCGAGGTCCGGGGGACGCTGGGCGGCCGCCCGCAGCGCCTGCGCGCCGCCGCCGGCTTCGACGACGTCGAACCCCGCGGCCCGCAGACACACGCGGACGATCCGCCGGGTCACGGGTTCGTCCTCGACCAACAGAATCCGTTTGGCCACCCGCTCCTCCACTCCCCCCGGGCGGCCGGACTGTACTCGATCCGCGTCGTGCGGGGGAGCCCTGTC
>CAZEKB010000149.1:0-14700 GCA_964512225.1 uncultured Rickettsiales bacterium
GAGGCCGCTCCCGAGGGCGAGGCCGCTCCCGAGGGCGAGGCCGCTCCCGAGGGCGCCGGCGGCGAGTAGCCGACCCGAACCCCAGAACCGCCGAAGGCCGGGGCGTGGGCTCCGGCCTTCGTCGTTCTGAGAGTAATGGTGCGACGGGGGGGACTCGAACCCCCACAGCCACAGTGGCCACTAGGCCCTCAACCTAGCGCGTCTACCAATTCCGCCACCGTCGCGTATGTACCGCCTCGGTCGCCCGAAGCGGCGCGGAAGCTAACACACCGATTTCCGAAGCCTCAAGCAGAGGCCAGACAATCCGGACAGATTCCGTAGAGCTCCATCTTGTGGTCGAGCAGCTTGAAGCCGTGGTTCCGGGCCACCTGGATCTGCAGCTCCTCGATCTCGTGGTTCTCGAACTCGATGATCCGCGTGCAGCGGGTGCAGATGAGGTGATCGTGGTGACCGTCGCCGTGCTCGTCCGCGGGCTCGTAGCGAGACGCGCCCTCGGAGAAGTTCCGCTCCGTCGCCAGGCCCGCGTCGACGAAGAGCTTCATCGTCCGGTACACGGTGGCGTGCCCGACCCCTCCGTCGCGCACTCGGACGTCGCGCAGCAGCTCCTCGACGGAGATGTGCTTCCGACTCCGGAGGAACGTCTCGAGGATGAGCTCCCGCTGCCGCGTGAGCTTCAGCCCGTTGGCGCGCATGTAGCTCGCCAGTCGCTCCTGGGCACCCTCCAGCCCTCGATCCATCGCGCTTCTCCCTGCTGTCCGGCCCTCCCGGCCGGCGGAGTCTCCCGACCCGCGGGGGGGTTATAGCAACCGTGCGTCCTCGCACAGAGCGGTACAAGCCGCCAAGCACGAAGCCCCGCCGGACCGAAGTCGAGCGGGGCTTCGGAAGGGGGCGCGGGGCTAGTCGTCGCCGTCGTCGGAGTCGTCGGCGTCGTTCGAGTCGTCGGCGTCGTTCGAGTCGTCGGCGTCGTTCGAATCGTCGGCGTCGTTCGAATCGTCGGCGTCGTTCGACGAATCCGCGTCGTCCGAGTCGTCGGCGTCGTTCGACGTGTCCGCGTCGTCCGACGTGTCCGCAGGCGCGGCGTCGTCCGAGGCGGCCATCGGCTCGACCACGAGCTCGATGATGCTCATGGGCGCGTTGTCGCCGTTGCGACGGCCGATCTTGGTGATCCGGGTGTAGCCGCCCGGTCGGTCCGCGTAGCGCTCGCTGTACTCCGAGAAGAGCGTCTGCAGCACGTCGCGATCCTTGACCCAGAGCCGAGCCTGGCGAACGGCGTGGACCCGCTTCGCGCGCAGAGCCACGAGCTCCGCCCCCGACGCCTTCTCGAGGTCGGCGGGGGTGACCCGTCGGGCCAGCGTGATCAGGGGCTCCACGACGCCACGCAGCTCCTTGGCGCGGGCATCCGTCGTGCGGATGCGCCCGTGCTCGAGGAGGCTGGTGGCCATGTTGCGGAACATGGCCTTCCGGTGCGGCGAACTCCGGTTGAACTTCCGACCGCTCTTGCGATGTCGCATTTCTCGACTCCTGTGGAGCTCGGGCTCGCCGAGCCCCGCCCTACAGCTCCCGCTGCCGCGGGAAGTTGTGCAGCTTCATGCCGAGCTGCAGACCGAGCTCGCTGAGGACTTCCTTGACCTCGTTGAGCGACTTCCGGCCGAAGTTCTTCGTCTTCAGCAGGTCGGCCTCGGTCTTCTCGACCAGCTCGTAGATGTACTTGATGTTGGCGTTCTGGAGGCAGTTCGCCGAGCGGACCGACAGCTCGAGCTCGTCGACCGTCTTGAACAGGTTCTCGTTCCACTCCTCCTGCGGCTCCTCGTCGACCTCGACCGGCTCTTCCTCCTCGTCGAAGTTGATGAAGATCTGCAGCTGACCCTTGAGGATCTTGGCCGCGAAGGCGACGGCGTCGGCGGGCAGGACGGTGCCGTCCGTCCACACCTCGAGCTTCAGCTTGTCGTAGTCGGTGCGCTGACCGACTCGGGCGTTGGAGACCGTGTAGTTGACCCGCGTGATCGGCGAGAAGATCGCGTCGATCGGGATGGTGCCGATGGGCGCCTCGGGGTCCTTGTTGCGGTCGGCCGGGACGTAGCCCGAGCCCTTCTCGACCCGCAGCTCCATGCGGAGCTTGCCCTCGCCCGCCAGCGTGCAGATGTGGTGGTCGGGGTTCATGATCGCCGCGTCGCCGACCGTCTGGATGTCGCCCGCGAGCACGTTGATCTGCTGGCCCCGGGAGCCGTCCTTCTCGACGACGAACGTCTGCGGCTCGTAGGTGTGCTGTCGAATCAGCACGCCCTTGAGGTTCAGGATGATGTCGGTGACGTCCTCGATGACGCCCTCGACCGTCGAGAACTCGTGCAGCACGCCGTCGATGCGGACGGACGTGATGGCCGTGCCCTGGAGGCTCGTGAGGAGCACGCGCCGCAGGGCGTTGCCGAGCGTGACACCGAACCCGGGCTCGAGCGGCTGGGCGGTGAACTTGCCGTACTGCTCCGGGTTGGCCACCTCCTCCTGCACCAGCCGACGCGGTCGGATCAGGGTTCGCCAGTTGCGGAAAATCTCAGTGGTCTCGGACACGCATCAGCTCCTCGCAGCGGCGCAGAGTCTGCGCGCTGCAGCCGCCGGGGTACGACGGCTGGTGTTCTCTCGAAATCGATCGGGGAGGAGCCCCGAGTCTCAGACGCGACGACGCTTGGGCGGACGACAGCCGTTGTGCGGCACGGGCGTCACGTCCCGGATCATCGTGATCTTCAGGCCTGCCGTGGAGAGGGCGCGGAGCGCGGACTCGCGGCCGCCTCCCGGACCCTTGACCTCGACCGAGACCGTCCGCATGCCGTGCTCCATGGCCTTGCGCGCGGCGTCCTCGGCCACCATCTGGGCGGCGAAGGGCGTGCTCTTGCGCGAGCCCTTGAAGCCCCGGACACCCGCCGAGGACCACGCGATGGCGTTCCCGTTGGTGTCGGTGATGTTGACGATGGTGTTGTTGAACGTCGCGTGGATGTGCGCGACGCCCACGGGGATGTTCTTGGAGACCTTCTTCTTGGTCGGCTTGCGCCCCTTGGCCATAGCTTACCTCTTCTTCTTCGTCGGGATGCGGCGCGGGCCCTTGCGGGTGCGGGCGTTGGTGTGCGTCCGCTGGCCGCGCACCGGGAGGCCGCGGCGATGGCGCAGACCTCGGTACGTGTTCAGGTCCATCAGCCGCTTGATGTTCATGGCGACCTCCTTGCGGAGATCACCTTCCACCGTGGCGTTGGCGCCGATGACCGAGCGGATGCGCGCGACTTCGGCGTCGCTCAGCTCGTGCGTCCGGCGGCTCGGCTCGATGCCGGCCTCCTTCAGGATGCGACCGCTCACCGTCGGGCCGATGCCGTAGATGTACGTCAGAGAAACGATGATGCGCTTGTTGCGCGGAATATCTACACCTGCGATGCGTGCCATGAGTCGGCTCCGTCAGCCCTGTCGCTGCTTGTGCTTGGGGTTCTCGCAGATCACGCGGACGACGCCGCGACGCTTGATGATGCGGCACTTGTCGCACATCTTCTTGACGCTGGCTCGTACCTTCATCTCAACGCTCCTGCTTCGCTTCCAAGCGACGAATGATGCGGCCCCGGGACGGGTCCGTATCACTCAGTTTCACAATCACTTCATCGCCTGGAATCAAACGAACGATCCGCATCTGAAGCGCGCCACCGACATGGGCGGAGATCAACCCGCCGCCGGCGAGCCGCACGCTATACACACGATTCGGTCCGAGATCAAGAACTGATCCTCGGACTTCCAAGCTCAGCCCTCCAGGGCATTCAGCAATCTGGCGTAGATCTCGTCGATGTCTCCGACACCGTCGACCTTCGCGACCAGACCGCGCTGTTGGTAGTAATCGGCCACGGGGGCCGTGTTGTGGGCGTACTCGTTGAGTCGCACCCGGACCTTCTCTTCGGTGTCGTCCGCCCGCTGCGAGAGCGCGTTGCCGCACGCGTCGCACACGCCCTCCGCCGCGGGCGGCGAGAACGTGACGTGGTAGACGGCGCCGCACTTCTTGCAGGACCGGCGACCGACGATCCGGTCGACGATCAGCTCGTCGGGGACCACCAGGACCAGCACCTTGTCGATCGTCGAGCCGCGGCGCGACAGCAGGGCGTCGAGCGCCACCGCCTGCGGCACGGTGCGGGGGAACCCGTCCAGCACGTAGCCACCCGCGCAGTCGGCCTCGCCGAGCCGCGCGTCGACCATGTCGATCACGAGCTCGTCCGGCACCAGGAGCCCCTGGTCCATGAACTGCTGGGCCTTGAGCCCGAGCTCCGTCTTGTTCGCGCGGTTCGCCCGCAGCAGATCGCCGGTGGAGATCTGGGGGATCCCCTTGTCCGCGATCAGGCGCTGCGCCTGCGTGCCTTTGCCCGCCCCCGGGGGACCGAAGAAGATCAGTCGCATCAGAGCCTCCGACGTCCGCGGACCGCGCCCGCGGACTGCTGGCCCATGAGGCCGTCGTAGTGCGAGGTGAGGAGGTGACTCTCGATCTGCGCGACCAGGTCAAGACCCACGCCGACGCAGATGAGCAGGCCGGTGCCGCCGAAGTAGAAGCTGACCTTCGCCTGCGTGATGAGGATGTCGGGGAGGATGCACACCGCGGAGATGTACAGCGAACCCGCGAGCGTCAGCCGGGTGAGCACGCGGTCGATGAACTCCGCCGTGGGCTTGCCGGGGCGGATGCCCGGGATGTACCCGCCGTGCTTCTGGAGGTTCTCGGCGACGTCCGCCGGGTCGAAGGTGACCGACGTGTAGAAGTAGCAGAAGAAGATGGTCAGGAGCGCGTACAGCGTCAGGTACAGCGTGGTGCCCATGGCGAGCGCGCTCTGCACCTCCTGGAGGAACAGGTTGTCCCGCAAGAAGGAGCCGATCGTGGCCGGGAAGACCATCAGCGACGACGAGAAGATCGGCGGGATGACGCCCGCCATGTTGATCTTCAGGGGCAGGTGGGTGTCCCGGCCGCCGTAGACCCGGCGACCCACGACGCGCTTGGCGTACTGGACGGGGATCCGTCTCTGCCCGCGCTCGCAGAAGACGATGAACGCGACGACGGCCAAGGCGAAGACGCCCAGGAGCAGGACCTGCAGGAAGTTGAACTCCGACCGGCTGAGCTGCTGGAAGGTGTTCCAGAGGGCCTGCGGGAAGCGGGCGACGATGCCCGCCATGATGATCAGCGAGATGCCGTTGCCGATGCCCCGCTCGGTGATCTTCTCGCCGAGCCACATGATGAAGCAGGTGCCCGTCGTCAGCGACAGGACCGTCAGCAGGCGGAAGCTCCAGCCCGGGTCGGTGACGACCGCCGCGCCGCCGGGGGCGCGCATGCTCTCCAGGCCGTAGGCGATCGCCATGCCCTGGATGATCGAGATGAGGATCGTGCCGTACCGCGTGTACTGCGTGATCTTCTGTCGGCCCGCTTCACCCTCCTTCTTGAGGCGCTCGAGGGCGGGCACCGCCACCGCCAGCAGCTGCAGGATGATGCTCGCGGAGATGTACGGCATGATGCCGAGGGTGAAGATCGAGAACTGCTCCAGCGCGCCGCCGGAGAACATGTCGTAGAGGCCGAAGAGCGTGCCGTCACCCGCGCTCGCGAAGAAGCTCGACAGCGCCTGGCGGTCCGTCCCGGGGTTGGGGATGAAGACCCCGATCCGGTAGACACCCAGCAGCGCGATCATCACCAACAGGCGAGTGCGCAGCTCGGGCACCTTCGGGATGGCCATGTAGTTGGGTGCCACCTGTGGACCTACCTTCGAATCGAGCCGGGGATACGGACGGGGAGGACGATCAGACCAGCTCGACGGTGCCGCCGGCCGACTCGACCTTCGCGCGCGCGCTCTTGCTGATCTTGTTGATCTTCACCGTGAGGGCGCGGTCCAGCTCGCCGTTGCCGAGCAGCTTCACGCCGTCGCCGATCTTGCCCACGAGGCCCGCCTCCTGGAGGACGGCCACGTCCACGACGCTGTTCGCGTCGAATCGAGTGAGGTCGCCGACCTGGACGATCTTGATGTCCTTGGCGAAGCGGTTGTGGAAGCCGCGCTTGGGGAGGCGCCGCGTGAGCGGCATCTGACCGCCCTCGAAGCCGAGGCGCGGGCCGCCGCCGCTGCGGGACTTCTGCCCCTTCTGGCCGCGACCGCAGGTCTTGCCCAGGCCGCTGCCGGTGCCGCGACCGACGCGCTTGCGGGGACGGGTGCTGCCCGGGATCGGGCTCAACTCGTTGAGTGCCATCTTCGCTGCTCCACGCCGCCCCACCGAGGGTGGGCTCGTCCCTCGCGGGACGGGGGCGACTCGCTACCCACCGGGGGTTCGTTACTCGGACTCACGCACCTCGAGGAGGTGGATCACCTTCTTGACCATGCCGCGGATGGAGGGGGTGTCCTCCAGCTCGACGGTCTGGTTCAGACGCTTGAGGCCGAGGCCTCGGATGGTCGCCCGCTGGTCCTGCGGACGGCCGATCGCGCTTCGCTTCCAGGTCACCTGGAGAGTGGCCATGTCGTTCTCCGTTCGAGGGTCGGGCGACGCCTAGGCGTTGTCCCGAACCTCCGGGGCGCCGCGACGGCGCAGGTAGCTGTCCGGCGACTGCAGGCTCGTGAGGGCCGTCATGGTCGCCTTGAGGACGTTGTGCGGGTTGTTCGAGCCGATGCACTTCGTGAGGATGTTCTGGACCCCCGCGCACTCCAGCACCGCGCGCACCGCACCACCGGCGATGACACCCGTACCTTCGCTCGCGGGCTTCAACAACACCCGACCGGCTCCGAAATGCCCCACGATCGCGTGCGGGATCGTCCCGCCGTCGTTGATGGGGATTCGGACCATCGCGCGCTTCGCCTTCTCGCCGCCCTTGCGGATGGCCTCCGGAACCTCGTTGGCCTTGCCGAGACCGACGCCGACGCGCCCCTCGGCGTCGCCCACGACGACCAGTGCGGAGAAGTTGAAGCGACGGCCGCCCTTGACGACCTTCGCGACGCGATTGATATCGACGACACGGTCGAGGAGCTCGACGTCGCCATCCATGAAACGGGCCATCGAAGACTCCTTAGAAGGTGAGTCCGCCCTTGCGGGCGGCCTCGGCCAGGGCTTGCACCCGACCGTGGTACTTGAAGCCGTTGCGGTCGAAGACGACGGTCGAGATGCCCGCCTCCTTGGCCTTCTCCGCGATGGCCGTGCCGATCGCGCCCGCCGCGGACTTGTTCCCGCGGTGGCCGTCGAGCTCGGCGTTCAGGGTGGAGGCCGTCGCGACGGTGCGGCCCGCCTCGTCGTCGACGAGCTGGGCGTACATGTGGCGAGCGGTCCGGTAGACGGTCAGGCGCGGCCGAGCGGCCGTTCCCTTCACCGTCTTGCGGATGCGGATCTTGCGGCGCAGTCGAGCGGCCGCGCGGGGGTTGGTCTTGCCCATGACGATTCCTACTTCGCGGCGCCGGACTTGCCGGCCTTCAGGCGAATCACCTCGTCCGAGTAGCGGATCCCCTTGCCCTTGTAGGCGTCGGGGCTGCGGAAACCGCGGATCACGGCGGCCGTCTGCCCGACGGCCTCCTTGTCGATCCCGCTGACGGTGATGTTGTTCTGCTTGTCGACCGCGATCTCCACCCCGTCGGGGATGGGGTACGCGATCGGGTGGCTGTACCCGAGCGTGAGGTCGAGGGTGCGCCCCTTGACCGCGGCCCGGTAGCCGACGCCGACGATGGAGAGCTTCTTGCTGAAGCCCGCCGAGACGCCGGTGACCATGTTGTTGAGCAGGCTCCGGCAGAGGCCGTGACGCTCCCGCGCGCGCTTCGTTTCGTTCGCGCGCAGGACCTTCACCTCGTTGCCGTCGAGCTCGAAGCTCACCAGCTCGGGGAACGTGCGGCTCAGCTGGCCTTTGGGACCCTTGGCCGTGACGGTGCTGCCCGCCACCTGGACGGTGACGCCGGACGGGACCGGGATCGGCAGTCTTCCGATGCGAGACATGTTTGACTCCGCCTACCAGACGTACGCGAGGACTTCACCGCCGACGCCGAGACGGCGCGCGTCCCGGTCGGAGATGACACCCTTGCTGGTGCTGAGGAGGGCGACCCCGAGTCCGTTGAGGACGCGCGGGATCTCCTTGCTGCCGACGTAGCGGCGGCAACCGGGCTTCGAGACGCGCTCGATGCCGAGGATGATCGGCTTCTCGTCCTTGTCGTACTTGAGGTACGCGTGGAGGTTCCCCTGCGGTCCGGCCTCTTCGAACTGGTAGTCCGCGATGAAGCCCTCGTGCTTGAGGATCTCGAGAATCGACTTCTTGATGCGGCTGGCGGGGATCGTCACGATGTCGTGCCGCGCCCGCTGCGCGTTGCGCACCCGCGTAAGCAGGTCCGCGATCGGGTCTGTCATGCCCATTGTTCCATCTCCGACACGCCGCGGGGTTTCCCCTCTCGGGACCTGGGCGGCGCGACCTCTTCCGAGGCGGGTTGAGGGTCTACCAGGAGGACTTCACTACGCCGGGAATCCGCCCCTCGAGGGAGAGGTTGCGGAAGCAGATCCGGCACAGCTCGAACTTGCGCATGAATCCGCGGGGCCGTCCGCAGACGCCGCACCGGTTTCGGTGCTGCACCTGGTACTTCGGGCCTCGCTTCCATGCGGCGATCTTCGACTTCTTGGCCATGTTCTTCTCTCTGTTCGAGGTCCTGGTGACCGTGACCCCGGTAGGCGAGCGTGCGCTTACCGGGCCCGATGGTCATCGGGACCTTGATCTCATTGTGTTTTGAAGGGCATGCCGAGGTGCTTGAGCAGCGCCATGGCTTCCGCGTCGGTCTTCGCGGTGGTCACGAACGTGATGTTCATGCCGTGGATGCGGTCGACCTTGTCGTAATCGATCTCGGGAAAGACGATCTGCTCGCGGAGCCCGAGGCTGTAGTTGCCGCGCCCGTCGAACGCCTTGCGGGACACGCCCCGGAAGTCGCGCATGCGGGGCATGGTCAGCGAGATGAGGCGATCCATGAACTCCCACATGCGGGCGCGCCGCAGCGTGACCGAGGTCCCGATGGGCATGCCCTCGCGGAGCTTGAAGTTCGCGATCGAGCGACGCGCGCGCCGGATGACCGCCTTCTGGCCGGTGATGGTGGCCAGCTCGGTGGCCGCCGTCTCGAGCAGCTTCACGTTCTGGATCGCGTCCTTCATGGACACGTTGAGGACGATCTTCTGCAGCCGCGGAACCATCATCGGGTTCGCGTACTGGAAGTCCTCGTTCAGCTTCGCCACGACCTCGCCGCGGTACTTCGCTGCGAGTCGTGGGGCGTAATCAGACATCCGAAACTCCTTGTGCGCTGGGGCAGCCGTCCGCCGGGGTCACCCCCGACGACGCCCGTCATGCGCTGGTCTGGATTTCCTCGCCCGTCTTGCGGGCGATGCGCACCTTGCGACCGTCGTCCCCGATCTTGTAAGCGAGCCGCGTGGCCCCCTTGCTGGTCTCGTAAGCGACGTTCGAAATGTGAATGGAGGCCTCCTTCTCGACGATGCCGCCGGGGCGGCCGAGAGCAGGCTGGGGCTTCTGGTGCCGGCGGACGCGGTTGACGCCCGACACGAACACGCGCGTTCGGTCCTTGTTGAACCCCGCGATGGTCCCGGCCTCGCCCTTGTGGGCGCCGGTGATGACCACCACGTCGTCGCCCACGCGGAGCTTCGTCGGGTTCTTGGTCTTGGTCGTGCTCATCACAGCACCTCGGGAGCGAGCGACACGATCTTCATGAACTGCCGGGCGCGGAGCTCGCGCGCGACCGGACCGAAGATGCGGGTGCCGACCGGCTCGCCGTCCTTGACGAGGACGGCGGCGTTGTTGTCGAAGCGGATGTAGGAGCCGTCCGCGCGGCGGAGCTCCTTGGCGGTGCGGACGATGACGGCCTCCATGACCGTGCCTCGTCGCACCTTGCTGTTCGGGATGGCCTCCTTGACGGAGACCTTGATGATGTCGCCGACGGTCGCGTACTTGCGCTTGGAGCCGCCGAGCACCTTGATGCACATGAGCTTCTTGGCGCCGGAGTTGTCCGCGACGTCGAGGACGGATTCAACCTGGATCATCGGACTACCCCACCGCCTTGCGGTCGATGCTCTTCACCCGCCACCGCTTGCGCTTGCTGAGCGGACGGGTCTCGACGATGGTCACGAGATCGCCGATGCCGCAGGCGTCGGCCTCGTCGTGAGCCTGGTACTTCTTGCTGTCGCGGACGTACTTCTTGTAGCGGGCGTGCTTGACGTGGCGCGTGACCTTGACCACGACGGTCTTGGACATCTTGTCGCTCACGACCAGCCCCTGCAGGGTCCGCCGGTTGCGGCGGGGGGCCTCGGTGGCCTGGACTTCCTCGGACATGTCTACTCCTCGCTACCGAAGCGCTTGCGGAAGGCGGCGAAGGCCGTCTCCTCCGGATCGAGCTTGCCGACCGTGCCCGCCAGCCCGCCCTGGGCCAGCCCACGCTCGCGCTCACGCTCGCGAATCACCGTGTTGACGCGGGCGATGGCGCGGCGCGTGGAGCGCAGCTGCCCGCTGTTTTCGAGCTGGCCGGTCGCGTGCTGGAAGCGCAGCGACGTGGCCTCGCCCAGGAGGTCCTGGCGACGGAGCAGCAGCCCCTTGTCGTCGAACGAACGAAGGTCGGCGATGTTCACGTCCAGTCCTCCCGCTTCACGAAGCGCGTGGCCACGGGAAGCTTGTGGGCCGCCAGGCGCATGGCCTCGCGAGCGACCTTCTCCTCGACCCCCTCCATCTCGTAGAGGACCCGGCCGGGACGCACGACGGCGACCCACAGCTCGGGAGCGCCCTTGCCCTTACCCATGCGGGTCTCGGCGGGCTTCTTGGTCAGCGGCTTGTCGGGGAAGATCCGGATCCAGATCTTGCCGCCGCGCTTGGCCTTTCGAGTCATGGCGACTCGAGCAGCCTCGATCTGGCGGGCCGTGATCCAGCCGGGCGCCATGGCCTGCAGACCGTACGTCCCGAAGTCCACGGTGCTCCCGCGGCGCGAAATGCCGCGCTGGCGGCCCTTCTGCACCTTGCGATGCTTGACTCGCTTGGGGCTCAACATCGTTCTCTACCTCGCTGTGCTGCCGGGGGACGCTTACGCGTCCTCGTCGCCCGGCAGGACTTCACCCTTGAAAATCCAGACCTTGACGCCGATCACGCCGTAGGTCGTCTTCGCCACCACGAAGCCGTAGTCGATGTCCGCGCGCAGCGTGTGCAGCGGGACGCGACCCTCGCGGTACCACTCTCGGCGGCTCATGTCGGCGCCGCCGAGGCGACCCGCGGACATGACCTTCACGCCCTTGGCGCCCGCGCGCATCGTCGACTGGACCGCCTTCTTCATGGCCCGACGGAACGAGACGCGCTTCTCGAGCTGAGCGGCGATGTTCTCGGCCACCAGCTGCGCGTCGAGCTCCACCTTGCGGACCTCGATGATGTTCAGGAAGACCTCCGTGGAGGTCACCTTGCGGAGCGCCTTCTTGAGCTCCTCGAGCCCGGCGCAGCGCTTGCCGATGATCATCCCCGGGCGGGCGGCGTACACGAAGACCTTCGCCTTCGACGCGGCGCGCTCGATGATGATTCGGCTGACCTGGGCCGCCTTGAGACGCTTCTTGAGGAACTTCCGAATCTGGAGGTCCTCGTGCAGATCACGCGCGTAGGACCGCTCGGCGTACCAGCGGGATTCCCACGTCTTGACGGTTCCTACTCGGAAGCCGACGGGATGGACTTTCTGACCCACTGTTCACTCTCCAAATTGCGGGGCCGCCCTACGGCGGCGCGCCACCCTATAGGTCGCGCTGATACCCGTCAACGAACGTTTTGCCCGCGCTCGGCGAGCTCCTACCGACTTCCGAGCTGCACCGTGATGTGGCTCGTCCGCTTGATGATTCGCGTCGCGCGGCCCTGGGCCCGCGGCAGGAAGCGTCGAAGCGTCGGGCCGCCGTCCACGAAGATCGTCTTCACGAAGAGCGTGTCGACGTCCAGCTCGGGCGATGCCTCTGCGGCGTTGGCGATGGCGGACTGGATCAGCTTCTCGATGAGAGGAGCGGATCGCTTCCGGGTGTACTTGAGGACGTTGAGCGCCTCGTCCACGCTCCGGCCTCGGATGAGGTCGGCCACGAGCCGCGCCTTGCGGGGCGATACGCGGATGTGGCGGAGCTTGGCGCTGGATACGGCTTGCTGCGACATGGTCGATTCCTCAGCGGACGCGCGACTTGCGGTCGCCCGCGTGTCCGTAGAAGGTCCGCGTCGGGGAGAACTCGCCGAGCTTGTGGCCGACCATCTGGTCGGTCACGTACACCGGGATGAACTTCCGGCCGTTGTGCACGGCGAAGGTCAGCCCGATGAAGTCGGGGAGGATGGTGGAGCGGCGCGACCACGTCTTGATGACGCGGTTGCTGTTGCTGGCCTTGGCGCCGGCCGCCTTCTCGAGCAGGTGCCCGTCGACGAACGGCCCCTTCTTCAGGGAACGAGACATTACGGCTCCTACTTCTTCCGACGCTTCACGATGAAGCGGTTGCTGACCTTGTTGGTCCGGGTCTTGGCGCCCTTGGTGGGCTTGCCCCAGGGGGTCACGGGGTGGCGACCGCCCGAGGTGCGGCCTTCGCCGCCGCCGTGCGGGTGATCGACCGGGTTCATGGCCACGCCGCGCACCTTCGGGCGACGACCGAGCCAGCGGCTGCGCCCCGCCTTGCCGAGCTTGATGTTCTCGTGCTGCAGGTTGCCGACCTGGCCGACCGTGGCCGTGCACTGGTGGAACACGTTGCGCAGCTCGCCCGACGGGAGGCGGAGGAGCACGTAGCGCCCCTCCTTGGCCATGACCTGCGCGTACGTTCCCGCCGCGCGCGCCATCTGGCCGCCCTTCCCGGGCTTGAGCTCGATGTTGTAGACCCAGGTGCCCAGGGGGATGTTGACGAGGGGCAGCGAGTTGCCGGGCTTGATGTCCGACTTCGGCCCCGTCTCCACCACGTCGCCGACCGACAGGCCCTTGGGCGCGATGATGTATCGCTTCTCACCGTCCGCGTAGACGAGCAGGGCCAGCCGCGCGCTGCGGTTGGGGTCGTACTCGATCCCGGCGACGCGAGCGGGCACGCCGATCTTGTCGCGACGGAAGTCGACGATGCGGATCCGGCGGCGGTGTCCACCACCCCGGCGCCGCATCGTGATGCGACCGGTGCTGTTGCGGCCGCCGCTGCGCTTCCACTTCGCGAGGAGCGCCTTCTGCGGCTTGTTTCCGGTCGTGATGTCGGAGAAGTCCGAGGAGGACATCCCCCGGCGGCCCGGAGAAGTGGGGTTGTACTTCTTGATACCCATCGGAGGCTCCGACCTACACGCCGGTGTAGATGTTGAGCGTGTCGTCCTCGTGCAGAGTGACGAACGCCTTCTTCCAGTTCGAGCGCTTCCCGTAGTAGCGCCCGAACCGCTTGACCTTGCCCCGCACGACCATGGTGCGGACCTTGTTGACGCGCACGCCGAAGAGGTCCGAGACGGCGTTGCCGATCTCGATCTTCGTGGCGTCGCGGCCGACCTCGAACGCGTACGTGTTCGAGATGTCCATCAGCGACGCCGACTTCTCGGTCATCAGCGGGCGGACGAGGATGTCACCGATGCGCTTCATGCCGAAAACCTCGAGGCGATCTTCGCGACCGAGTCCGTGGTCAGGACCAGGTGCTTGTGGCGAAGGATGTCCTCCACGTTGAGGCCCGCCTCGGGGAGGACCTTGACGTAGGGGATGTTGCGAGCGGAGCGGGCCACGTTCTCGTTGACCTCGGAGGTCACGAAGAGCGCCGACTCGATCCCGAGCTTGCCGAGCAGATCGGCGACCGGCTTGGTCTTGATCTCGGCGAGGTCCAGGTTCTCGAAGACGACGACGGAGCCGCTCGCGGCCCGACGGGTGAGCGCGCTCTTCATCGCGCCCTGCCGGACCTTCTTGTTCAGCTTGAAGGCGTAGCTGCGCGGCTGCGGGCCGTGCGCGACACCGCCGCCCCGGAACTGCGGGGCGCGCGATCCACCGTGACGGGCACGGCCGGTGCCCTTCTGGCGGTACATCTTCTTGCCGCCGCCGCGGACGGCGGAGCGGGTCTTCGTGGCCGCGGTGCCCTGGCGCCGATGCGCCCGGCTGTAGCGGACCATGTCGTGAAGCAGGTGGTCGTACCGGTCGACGTTGAAGACGTCGTCCGGCAGATCGATGCTGGACACCGAATCACCGCTCAGGTTGTAGACGTTTGCACTCGTCATCGTTCAGCCCAAATGCGAGGAGCCGGAGCTCCTAATTCAGCTTGATTTCCACGTCGACCCCGGCGGAGAGGTCGAGCTTCATCAGCGCGTCGATCGTCGACTCGTTGGGCTCGAGGATGTCCAGGAGCCGGTTGTGGGTGCGGATCTCGAACTGCTCGCGGCTCTTCTTGTCCACGTGCGGTCCGCGAAGAACGCAATACTTGTTGATCTTCGTCGGCAGCGGCACGGGACCGCGGACCACGGCGCCGGTGCGGCTGACCGTCCCGACGATCTCCTGGGCGCTCTTGTCCAGGAGCTTGTGGTCGTACGCCTTCAGGCGAATCCGGATGTTCTGCTCGGGCATCGGTGACCTCTAATCCCTCTGACATCACGGCCGGTCGGTCCGAAAGACCGCCGGCCGCGACGTGATCCGTGTGCGGATCGCTACTCGATGATTTCCTCGACCACGCCCGCGCCGATGGTGCGGCCGCCCTCGCGAATCGCGAAGCGCA
>CAZEKB010000150.1:0-14588 GCA_964512225.1 uncultured Rickettsiales bacterium
CTGCTCGAGGAAGTCGTCGAAGTTGAAGTCGCCCTTGAGCAGCTTCTCGGCGTCCGCTTCGGCCTTCTCGGCGTCCACGACCTCCTCGAAGTCCTTCATCAGGCCGACGACGTCGCCCATGCCGAGGATGCGCGACGCGAGGCCTTCGGGGCGGAACTCCTCGAGTCGGTCCAGGCCCTCGCCCACGCCCACGAACTTCACGGGGACGGACGTGACCTCCTTGACGGACAGAGCCGCGCCGCCGCGGGCGTCGCCGTCGAGCTTCGTGAGGACGAAGCCCGTGAGGCCGAGGCGGTCGTGGAAGGCGTTGGCGGTGCGGACCGCGTCCTGCCCGATCATCGCGTCGCAGACGAACAGGATGTTGCGGGGGTTGGTCGCCTTCTTGATCGCCTCGAGCTCGCCCATGAGCTCGTCGTCGACCGCGAGGCGCCCCGCGGTGTCGAAGATGACCACGTCGCGGCCCACGGACACGGCCTGCTGCATGGCCATCTTGCAGAGGTCGGTGGGCTTGAGGCCCTTGAGGGCGAAGACGGGGACGTTGAGCTTCCGGCCCAGGACCATCAGCTGCTGGACGGCGGCGGGGCGGTAGGTGTCGGCGGCCACCAGCATCGGCTTCTTCGCCTTGCTGTGACGCAGGAAGCGGGCGAGCTTGCCCGCGGTCGTGGTCTTGCCGGACCCCTGCAGGCCGACCATCATCACTGCGGTCGGGCCCTTGTTGGCGTACTCCAGGGTGGTGTCGACCGGGCCCATGAGGGCCACGAGCTCCTCGTGGCAGATGCGCACGAAGTGGTCCGCGGCCGTGACCTTGAAGACCTCCTTCTTCTTGGTCTTCGCCTTGACCCGCACCACCTCGCCGAGGGCCTTCTCGCGCACTCGCCCGAGGAACCCCTGCACGACCTCGTACGCGACGTCGGCCTCGAGCAGGCTGACCCGAATCTCCCGGATCGCTTCGCTGAGGTCGTCCTCCGTGATGACGGTCTGGCCCGCCATCTTCATGCGGACGTTGCGGAAGCCGGTAGTGAGGGTCTCGAACATCGTGACGGGGCCTCGAGGCGGGTCGGTCAGGCGGTGGGGGCGACGCCGGTGGAGCCGAAGCCTCCCACCCCGCGCGCCGTGGCGTCGAGGGAGTCGACCTCTTCCACCGGGATCGGTGCGAGCCGGGCCACCACCAACTGGGCGATGCGCATCCCGCGCTCGATGGTGAAGGGGTCCCGGCCGTGGTTGACCAGCAACACCTTCACCTCCCCCCGGTAGTCCGAATCGACCGTGCCGGGGGAGTTGATGAGGGTCACGCCGTGGCGGATCGCGAGCCCGGAGCGGGGGCGAACCTGCACCTCCCAGCCGGGCGGTACGGCGAGGGCGAACCCCGTAGGCACCGCGGCCCGATCGCCCGGTCCGAGGACCAGGGGATCGGGCACTGCGGCGCAGACGTCGAGTCCCGCCGCCTCCGCGCTCATCGCCCGAGGCAGGGGGACGTCCCCGTCCCGGTCGGGACGGAGTCGGCACACCCGCAGGACGGCGGAGGCGGCGGTCATCGATGGGCTCCTGGGTTGCCTAGGCGGGCATCGCCTCGCCGAGGGCGGCCTTGCGGGAGAGGCGGATCTTCCCGGACTTGTCGACGTCGATGCACTTCACGAGCACCTCGTCGCCTTCGTCCAGGATGTCCGTCACCTTGTTGACCCGGTTGGGGGCCAGCTCGGAGATGTGCACCAGGCCGTCGGTCCCGGTGAAGATCTCCACGAAGGCGCCGAAGTCGACGACCTTCTTGACGACGCCCAGGTAGAGCTTCCCGACCTGCGCCTCCTGCGTCAGCTCGCGGATGAGCTTGATCGCGTGATCGCACGCCGCCTCGTCCGGGCTGGCGATGGTGACGAGCCCCGAGTCGACGACGTCGATCTTGGCGCCGGTCTTCTCCGCCATCGCCTTGATGGTCTTCCCGCCGGGGCCGATGATGTCGCGGATCTTGTCGGGCTTGATCTGGACCGTCTTGATGCGGGGCGCGTAGGCGCTCATCTCGGTGCGGGCCGACGGCAGGGCCGCGTCCATGACGCCGAGGATGTGCAGCCGACCATCGCGCGCCTGGTGCAGCGCCTTGGTCATGATCTCGGCGCTGACGCCCTTGATCTTGGTGTCCATCTGGAAGGCGGTGACGCCGTCCTTCGTGCCCGTGACCTTGAAGTCCATGTCGCCGAGGTGGTCCTCGTCGCCCGTGATGTCGGAGAGGACGGCGTAGCGGTCGCCCTCCTTGACCAGGCCCATCGCGATGCCCGCGACCGAGCTCGGGATCGGCACGCCCGCGTCCATCATCGAGAGGGACCCGCCGCAGACCGAAGCCATGGAGCTGGAGCCGTTGGACTCGGTGATGTCCGCGACGATGCGCACGACGTACGGGAACTCCTCCTTCTCCTTCGGCACCACCGGCGTGAGGGCGCGCTGGGCGAGGGCTCCGTGACCGATCTCGCGACGGCCGGGGCCCATGATGCGGCGGCACTCCCCGACGCTGAACGACGGGAAGTTGTAGTGGAGGTAGAAGCGGCGCCAGCCGTCCTCGTCCAGCTCCTCGATGCGCTGCTCGTCGAGCCGCGTGCCGAGGGTCGTGGTGACGAGGGCCTGCGTCTCACCGCGGGTGAAGAGCGCCGAACCGTGGGCGCGCGGGATGACCCCGAGCTCCACGGAGACGTTCCGGATCTCGTCGGGCGAGCGGCCGTCGAGGCGGACGCTGTCGTCGAGGAGGCGGTTGCGCATGAGGGACTTCGTGAGCTTGTTGTAGAGCCCGCCGAGCACCTTGCGGTGCGCCTCGTTGTCCTCGGAGTCCCAGTCGCCGTCGAGCTTGAACTCCTCGTGCATCTCGAGCTTGACCGCCTTGAGGGCGGCCTTGCGCTCGTGCTTGCCCGCGTTCTCGAAGGCCGCGAGGACGCGCGCGCCGAGGGCGGCCTCGAGCTTGCCGTACAGGTCCCCGTGGTCCGCGACCTCGGGGATGGCGCGCTTGGCCTTGCCGACCTCGGCCACCAGCTCCTCCTGGAGCGCGATGATGGGCTGGCAGGCCTTGAACGCGAAGTCGAGGCCCTCGACGATGTCGGCCTCGGAGACCTGCTCCATGCCGCCCTCGACCATGGTGATCGCGTCCTTGGTGGCCGCGACGATCATGTTGAAGTCGGAGTCGACGAGCTGGGTCTTCGTGGGATTGGCGATCCACTCGCCGTCCACGCGCCCGATGCGCAGGCCCGCGATGGGCCCGTCGAACGGGATCTCGGAGATGCACGCGGCCGCGGACCCGCCCGTGAGGGCGAGGACGTCCGTCGCGTTCTCGATGTCGTGGGAGATGACCCACGCGATGATCTGGATCTCGGCGCGCCAGTTCTTCGGGAACAGCGGCCGCATCGGGCGATCCATGAGGCGGGCAGCGAGGATGTTCTTGCCCTGGGGGCGTCCCTCTCGCTTGAAGAAGCCGCCGGGGATCTTGCCCGCGGCGTAGGACTTGGGACGGTAGTCGCAAGTCAGGGGGAGGAAGTCGCGACCCGGCGTGGGGGACGAGGAGCCCGTCGCGGCGACGAGGACCATGGAGTCCCCGTAGCGCACGATGACCGAGCCGCCCGCCTGCTTGGCGACGCGACCCGTCTCGAGGCTGAGGGTCTGACCGTTGATTTCGATGGATTTGACGACGTGAGCCATGGTGGCGCAGTCCTTTCTCTTGGTGCGGCCGGCAGCCCCGGTGGTGACGGCCTTTCCGTCATCCTGGTTCGGTGAGACTGCGCGGTATTTGCTGCTCCGGGCGACGTGAGACGCGACCGCGACGGCCCACGTGGGTTCACTCGGAGGTGCCTTCGCCTCTCAATCCCCATCCCGGGGGGAGACGAACGCGTTGCGGAGCGTCCGGAGGACGCTCGTTCGGACCTTCGGCCCCATGCCGTCGGTCCGAAACGGCGAAGGGCCCCGACGGGGCCCCTCGCAGAGTGGATTACTTTCGGATGCCGAGAGCTCCGATGATCGTCTTGTAGCGACCGTACTCGACCCGCTTGAGGTAGTCGAGGAGGCCGCGCCGACGCGACACCATCATCAGGAGGCCGCGCCGGGAGGCGTGGTCCTTGTGGTGCGTTCGGAAGTGCTCGGTGAGCTCCTTGATGCGCTCCGTGAGGACGGCGATCTGGACCTCGGGGGATCCCGTGTCGCCCTCGTGGGTGGCGAATTCCTTGATGAGCTCGGTCTTGCGTTCGGGGGTCATTTCACATCTCCGCCGGCGCCGGTGCGGGGCCGAAGCCCGGCTGTCGTACACCGCAGATCGGGGTGGTGGCCGCGGGGCATCCGAGAAGTTGGATACCTGCGAGCGGGCGGACGGTAAGGATCGAACGCCGCCGTGTCAAGCCATTGCTCGCGCGGGCGAGGGCTTCATCGGAGGACGCGCTCGATCTCCAGGACGATGTCCGTGGGACTTCGGCGGGGCAGCGAGTCGCGACTCACCGCCGCGCGGAGCAGGGCGACCGCCCGCAGCCCGTCGGGGTGGGCGAGCACCAGCCGATCGCCGGAGCGGAAGGGCACGAGCGCGTCCCCGCCGTGGGAGGCGAGCTCCCCCTTGCGCAGGGGCTGTCCCTGCTCGACCCGGGCCACCAGGGCGTCGGGCAGCTCGAGCCGGGGCAGGTCCCCGAGAGAGCGGTGCACGGGGACGAGCGCCGGCCCCAGGAAGTCGAGCCACCGTCGGGCGTGCTCGGCGGGCTCGAAGCGAGTGTCCTCGCCCCGCTCCTTGGCCTCCGCGCGGGCGTCCCGGGCCGCGTCGGCCTCATCGAGGATCGTCTGCAGCGCGATGCCTCCGTCGAGGCTGTGTCCGCCGGTCCGCGTGCGCCGGAGCTCCGCCAGGTGGGCGCCGCACCCCAGGGTCTCACCGATGTCGTCGGCGAGGGCGCGCACGTAGGTGCCGGCTGTGCAGGCGACCCGCAGACGAACGTCGACGTGCTCCCCGCGATCGATGGACTGGACCTCGATCTGCTGGATGTCGATGTCCTTCATCGGCAGCTCGACCTCGGCCCCCTCCCGCGCGTACTCGTACAGGTGCTTGCCGTCCACGCGCGCCGCCGCGAAGCGCGGAACACGCTGCTTCTGCGGACCGACGAAGCCCGCCACGACCTCGCGGATGCGGGCGTCGTCCACGCCCTCGGTCGGGCGCTCCGATACGATCTCGCCGGTCGGGTCCATGGTGTCCGTGCGCGTCCCCAGGCGGACGACCGCCTCGTACTCCTTCTCGACGTTCTGGAGCAGCGGCATCAGGCGCGTGGCGCCGTTGAGCATCAGCGGGAGGAGGCCGGTGGCGAACGGATCGAGCGTGCCGCCGTGCCCGACCTTGCCGAGGCGCAGGCGGGAGCGAACGATGCGGCATACGTCGTGGGACGTCATGCCCGCGGGCTTGTCCACGAGCAGCACGCCCTGCAGGAGCGTGTCCTGACGGCCCGGGCTTCGACGGCGCCGACCGCGCCCCATCAGCCCTCCTCCTCGGGGCTCGGCGGGGGCGGCGCGGGCTCCACCGAGAGCTTGCGGAGCACGTCGTGCACCTCCACGAGGTTCTGGACCCCGGAGTCGTACTTGAATACGAGCGTCGGACGCGCCCGCAGACGCAGGTTCTTGAAGACGCGCACCTCGATGAACCCCCGCGCGCGGTCCAGGCCGGCCTGCAGCGGAGCCACGCGGGCGTCGTCCCCGACGCCGCCGAGGGGCACGAAGAAGACCGTGCCGCGGCGAAGATCGCTCGACATCTCCACCCGCGTGAAGGTCACCTGCTGGACGCGGGTGTCCTTCACGTCGCGGCGGACGACGCGCGAGAGCTCGTCCTGGATCAGGCGTGCCACGCGGTCGGCTCGTCGTACTTGAGTCATGGGCGCGCTTTGTACCCGCGCCGTCGGCCCCTGTCATCCGCCGGTTCACAAAGGTGCCGGCGGGCGGCGATCACCTCAGCTCGCGCGGCAGAAACCGGTAGACCTCGATGGCGTCCAGCAGCCTCGGATCCGCGTCGTTCTTGAACAGCTTGATGCGACGCATGGAGAAGGCGCGGTTCCAGCGGAGCTCGCGGGTGGCGTCGATCGGGGTGCCGATGTCCAGGGGGAACCCCGACGTGCCCAGCGCCGTGGGCAGGTCCATGGGGTGGGCCAGCCGCTTGTGGATCTTGTAGATGCGGCCTTCATGCAGCCACAGCTCCGCCCGGGCGCACACGATGTGGTCCTCGTCCCCCGGCAGCTCCTCGCGGATCATCACCTCGCCGAGCTGATCCTCGACGACGCTCGCGGGGATGTCGGCGAAGTACCGACCCGCGAGGTAGGGCATGTCGATGTGCAGCCCCTCGCGCTTGACGTAGCCCCGGGCCCGGGCCTCGCGAAGGCCCCCTTCCCCGGCCGCCTTCGCCGCCGCTTCGCGCTCGCGCGCCTCCTCGATGAGGCTGTGCGCGTCGCCGTCGCCCCCGGCACAGCCGACGGTCAGCAGGCCGAGGGCGACGATTGCGGGGGTGACGAGCAGGATCGGGGAGCGCAGCAGCATCGATCGGCGATGCTCCCACCCGGGCTCCGCGTTGACAAGGTCCCGGGGGCTCCGCAAGATGCCGCCGCCATGGCCGTCACCGTCCACCTGTTCGCCGCCCTGCGAGAGGCCCACGGGGCCGCCGAGGTCAGCGTCGAGCCCCTCCCGGGCGAGACGATCGAGGCCCTCTTCGAGCGCATCTTCCCCGCCCGCCCCGATCGCGGCTGGCCCGCGCCGGTGATGTTCGCGGTGGATCAGGCCTACGTGGAGGCGGGGTACGTCGTGGCCGACGGCGACGACGTCGCGTTCATCCCCCCGCTGGGCGGCGGCTGCGACGATCCGCGGGTCGCGCTCAGCCACGCACCCCTCAGCCCCCGCGACGCCGAGGGGCGGGTCGCCGGGCCGACACGGGGGGCGATCGTCACGTTCACCGGGACCGTCCGGGACCACTTCGAAGACAAGCGCGTGGTGCACCTCGAGTACGAGGCCTACGCCCCCATGGCCCTGCTCGAGCTGGCGAAGCTGTGCGACGCCGTCGAGGCGCGGTGGGAAGACTCCGCCGCCGCGATCGTCCACCGCATCGGGCGCCTGGGCATCGGAGACGCGGCCGTCGTGGTGAGCGTCGCCAGCCCGCACCGACAAGCCGCGTTCGAGGCGTGCGCGTGGGCGATGAACACGCTCAAGAAGACCGTCCCGATCTTCAAGAAGGAGGTCTACGAGGACGGCTCGGTGTGGAAGGCCCAAGGTGCCGGCTGAGCGTCCGGGCTTCCGCTCGGACAAGGGGCGACCCGAGGTCAACCCCTACGTCACCCGCTTCCGCGAGCTCGCCCCCTGGACCGTCGCGGCCGAGGACGCCCCCGCGAACCGGGGCCGCTGGCGCGCCGAGATCGGCCTGCCCGAGACCGCCCCGCTGCTGCTCGAGATCGGGCCCGGCAACGGCTTCTTCTTCCGGTCCCTGGCGGCCTCCCGCCCGGACGCCGCGGTCGTGGGCGTCGAGATCCGATTCAAGCGCGTCTACCTGACGGCCAAGAAGGCCGTGGAGGCGGGGGTCACGAACGTCCGCGTCGTGCACCAGACGGTGGGCAACCTCCTCGAGCTGTTCGCCCCCGGAGAGGTCGACGAGGCCTGGATCAACCACCCGGATCCCTGGCCGAAGGAGCGCCACCACAAGCACCGGCTCATTCGGCCCGAGTTCACGGATCGCGTGGCCGAGGTCCTCGCTCCGGGCGGCCTGCTCTGGCTGAAGTCCGACTTCGCGCCCTACGGCCCCCTCGCTCACGAGGTGCTGGTCCCGCCGCGCTGGGAGCTGGAGGACTTCACCGCCGACCTGCACGGTGGAGGCGACGACGCCCGCGCGCTGTTGGCCACGAACATCGAGACGAACTACGAGCGGAAGAAGCGCACCGCCGGGTCGAAGATCCTGCTCGGCCGCTGGCGGCGGCTCCCCGTCACCCCTCGACCGGGGCCGTCCTGAGCTCCCGAATCTCCGTGAGCAGCCGGCTCACGCGGATCTTGTCCCGGACGAGGAAGAAGACCCCGACGCTCCCGATGATCAGGAACTGGGAGCCGTGCACCGCGACGGAGAAGGCCACCGCCTCCGCGCGCGAGACGCCGTAGATCGCCAGGGCGATCACGACCGCGAGCTCGAAGACGCCCGCGAACCCCGGCGGGGCCGGGAGGATGAGCGCGACGCAGATGCATACGAGGATCGTCGCGCCGTCCCAGAAGCCGAGCGCGGCGCCGAACTCGAAGGCCTTCGCCATCCAGTAGATCGACAGCACGTTGATCCCCCAGACCACGGCGGTCCAGACGATCACGGGGGCGCCCTTTCGCACCGAGCCGAGGGCCCGCAGCGCGTCGACGAAGCCCTGAAGGAGCCGGCGGGCGATCGCTCCGATCCGAGGGTGGACGCGGCCCGCGAGCTTCGCCCCGATCTCCACGCCCCGGTTTCCCATGGCGAGCAGCACCGCGACCGCCGTGCCCACGGGGACGAAGACCCCGAGCAGCGAGGTGCGCGCCATCGAGATGATGTCGTAGGACCCGCCCGCCACCTCCACGGGCTCGGCCGGGAGATCCGCGAGGAGCAGGACGCCCAGGAAGATGACGCCGAGGGCGGCGATGTCGAGCATCCGCTCCACGACGACCGTGGCCAGCCCCGAGCCGAAGGAGACGTCCTCCCGCTCGAACAGGAGGTAGGGGCGCGCGAACTCGCCGAGGCGGAAGGGCAGCGTATTGATGAGGAAGAAGCCGACCGAGCAGATCGAGAGGAACGAGTAGAACGAGACCTCGGGCTTCACGGCCCGGACGAGCGCCCCCCAGCGGACGGCGCGGACGATGTGCAGCGTCGCGAACAGGCCCATCCCCGACAGGAAGACGGGGACGTCGGCCGACTTGAGGACGGCCACGAAGTCGTCCCAGTGCACGCCGCGCAGGGCGAGGTACAGCGCGCCGCCGCCGATGCCCAGGACCAGGACGATCTGGACGACGCGGGAGGTGACCGAGGTCCCTCCCGCGGGCGGCTCGGCGGGCGCTTCTTCGGAGGCGGTCTCGGTCACAGGCTCCCGGGAGTCAGATCTTCACGATCCGCGCGGCGGGATGAACGATCCCGCCCGTCGCGTTCCGCGAGTCGACGATCGTACCCGCGAGGGACGTGACGCGCTCCCAGTCGGTGCACTTGTGGTTCGTCGTGATGACGACGCAGTCCGATTGCAGCAGCTCCTCGTCCGTGAGCGCCACCGACTCCATGCTCCCCCCGCCGTGCAGGCGGATCGAGGCGACGTACGGGTCGTGGTACCGAACGTCGCCGCCGCGCTCCTGGAGGAGCTGGATCACGTCCAGCGCGGGGCTCTCCCGCACGTCGTCCACGTCCCCCTTGTAGGCGACCCCGACGACGAGGATGCGGCTGCCGTTGACGGACTTCCGGTCGTCGTTCAGGACGTCGCCCACGAGGTCGACGACGTGCGCGGGCATCGACGTGTTCACCTCGCTCGCGAGCTCGATGAAGCGGGCGTTGTAGTTCAGCGTCTTGAGGATCCACGACAGGTAGTGCGGATCTACCGGGATGCAGTGCCCGCCGAGGCCGGGGCCGGGATAGAACTTCATGAAGCCGAAGGGCTTCGTGGCGGCCGCGTCGATGACCTCCCACGTGTCGAGCCCGAGCTTGCGGCACATGAGCGCCACCTCGTTCACGAGGCCGATGTTGACGGCGCGGAACGTGTTCTCGAGGAGCTTCGCCATCTCCGCGGACTGGGTCGACGACATGGAGACCACGGTCTGCAGGAACGACCCGTACATCGTCGCCCCGGCCCGCGTGCACGTGCCCGTGATCCCGCCCACCAGCCGGGGCGTGTTGTGGATGTCGAACTGCGGGTTGCCGGGGTCCACCCGCTCGGGCGAGAAGCACAGGAAGTAGTCGCGCCCGACCTTGAGGCCGCTGCGCTCGAAGATCGGGAGGACCAGCTCCTCGGTCGTGCCGGGGTAGGTCGTCGACTCCAGGACGATCAGCTGGCCCGGGCGGAGCCGATCCACGACCTGCTCGGCGGCCGCGACGATGTAGCTGATGTCGGGATCGCGCGTCTTGCTCAGGGGCGTGGGGACGCAGATCGAGATGACGTCCCGGCTGCCGAGGTCCTCGAACGACGCCCGGGCCCGGAATCGGCCCTCGGCGAGCTGGGTCTGCAGGCGGTCCGAAGGGATGTCGCCGATGTAGGACGTGCCCTCGTTCAGGAGGCCGACCTTGCGGACGTCCACGTCGTATCCCTGCACGTCGAAGCCGGCCTCGGCCATCACCATCGCGAGGGGCAGCCCGACGTAGCCTTGTCCGATGACGCCGACGGTCGCCGTGCGCGCGTCGATCGCCGCGAGGAGGCGTTCCAGAGCGGGGCCGGGGCGGCCGGGATGGGTCGTCTTCATGCGCATCGGGGAGGGTCTCCGGGGCCGAGAGGCGGCGGACTCTAACAGACGGGATCGGCGGCTCCCCGAGGGGGGCGACGCCTTCGCCGGACGGCGATCACGGCGAGCACGATAGGGCCGCCCCGGAGCGCCGGCACGCCGGAGATCGAGGCCTCGCAGCCCCCCTCCACGCGGACGGCCCCGAGGGGGTCGGTGCGCTCGCGGTACTCGTCCACGTTGGAGACCCCGTCCCCGTCCGGGTCGACGCCGCCGTCGGCGCGGCCCGGGTCGAGCCCCCACAGGAGCTCCCAGACGTCGTCCATCTCGTCCCGGTCGTTGTCCAGCGGGAGAGCGACCTCCCCCGCGTCCACGGTCTCCCCGGGGGCCGGCGCGAACACCGTGGCGGCCGGATCGACCGCCGAGCGGCCCGACGGCGCGTGCACCGCAACCCGGCCCGGGTCTCCGGAGCAGAACGGGGTCCAGGAGACCTGCAGCGTGCCCGACCCCTCGGCCAGGGGCCCGAGCGTGAACCTCCCGTCGCCGTCGGTAGTGGCGGCCGCCGAGGGCAGCGTCCCTGCGCCGCCCGTGTTCCGCACCAGCTCTACCCGGGCCCCTCGCAGCGGCCCCGCCTCCCGGCGCACGACGCGACCGACGATCCACGCGCCCGCGGGCAGCGCGGCCTCCGCCTGTGCCACCTCCCCCGCCGCGAGCTCGACGGGCTCCGACACCGTGCCCACCGCGGGCGAGTCGGCCCCGGGGACGACCTCGTGGAAGACCTGCACGGCGGGCAGCCGATCGAAGCGCACCTCGCCGCCCGCGGGCACCAGGTCCTGGGCGAGCAGGGCACCGTCCGGCGATCTCCGCACTCGCACCCGCGCGCCCTCGCTCCCCTCCCCGCTCACGCTCACGACGAGCGAGGCCTCGGGCTCGAGCACGACGTCCCCCGCGTCCACCTCACCGCCGCCCGCGATCTCGAGGGGGGGGGTGTCGGGTTCGGCGTGCCCGTCGCCCCAGGCGGTCGCCCGGCCGTCGGCCGTCGCGTGCACCCGCATCCAGGCCCCCGAGACGGCTTCGAGACGGAAGCGCCCCTCCTCGTCGGAGGTCGTGATCGCCCCGAGGCCCTGCCCGACGACGCGCGCGGTCACGGTCGCCCCCGGGATCCCCCCGCCGGCTTCGTCCACCACCCGCCCCACGACGTCCGTCGGGGCGGGGATCTCGATGTCCGCTTCGGTCGTCTCACCTCGGGAAGCGGGGACCGGCTCGGCGCTGTCGGGGGACCACCCGCCGCCGACGTACACGGTGGCCTCGCCCGGCGGCGCGGCCGACAGGAGGTACAGCCCGGGCACCGGCTCGCCGTCGAGCACGATCGAGTCGAGGCCGGTCACCTCGTAGGCGCCGAGCTCGTCGGTGGTCGCGGTCCGCGCGAGGAACTGGTTGTAGAAGTCGAGTCCCCGCGCCGTGACCGCGGCGCCCGGGACCGGTTCGCCCGCGTGATCGAGCACCCGGCCGCGGATGGTGCCGCCTTCGGGCAGCGCGAAGTCGACGCCCGAGGGGTCCCCGTCGGCCCGGATCTCGGTCGCCGAGCAGAAGAACCACTCGTCGTCGAAGTAGGCGCCGACACGGTTTGTAGCGAGGTCGGGCCGCGCCCGCAGCCGGACCCACCCGGGGTCGACGTCCTCGACCCGATAGCTGCCGTCCGCTGCGCTCGTCGCCGCCGCGGCCGCCCCCGTGCGGTCCATGGCCAGGACCTGGACGCCGGGCACCCCCTCGGCGTCCGGAAAGCCGACGACGCGGCCCGACACCTCCGCTGCGGAGGGTCCCGACCGCGCCGTCAGGAGCGTCGCCCCGGCGACCAGGAGCGCCGGGAGGAGGGCCCTCAGTCAGCCCTCCTGGTTGAACGTCAGGATGAAGCTCGCCTGACCGGCGTACCCGCCGTCGAGCGGCGAGTCCGTGTTGCTGTTCAGCTGCGCGTTGATGTAGATCTCCCACGCCCCCAGGTACAGGGAGCCGGGGGCCTCCGCCTCGCTGATGGTGCTGAGCCCGGCCTGGCCCGACAGGCTGTTCGGGGTCGCGTTGACCAGCCCGGTGTGCGTGTAGTCCAGCTGGTACTGGTTGTAGTGCGCCTCCGCTCCGGCCCGCGTGCGATCCACCTTCGCGTTCTTGGCCCAGTCGATCCCGAGCGTCTGGTGTCGCTCCTGGTCGATGATCCCGAGGTCGTCGCCGAAGTCCCCGAAGTTGGGCGGGACCGCGTTCGGATCGGCGGGCGCGGTGAGGCGGTGGCCGTAGTTGAACCCCGCGGCGTCGAGGTCCGCGGGCAGGCAGTGCTCGGGGTCCAGGTTGGGGTTCGAGACGTCCTGGAACGCCGCCTGGTTGAAGAACACGTAGCCCGAGCAGTTGGTGCAGCCCGCGAGCTCGCCGTCTCCGTGCACGTACTGCGCCTCGAAGTTCACCACCTGGTCGCAGTTCTCGATGCCGTTGTCGATGTCGATGTAGTACTTGACCGTGTAGGAGCCCGTGATCGTCACCGTGTCGTTCACGCCCGTGAGCGCGGTGAACTCCATCGAGAAG
Organism: uncultured Rickettsiales bacterium; assembly: GCA_964512225.1. Taxonomy (GTDB): domain Bacteria; phylum Myxococcota_A; class UBA796; order UBA9615; family UBA9615; genus CAZEKB01. The sequence continues at coordinate 12,955 of CAZEKB010000150.1, forward strand.
GCCATGCCGTCGGTCTCGAAGTCGCCGGTGAAGTCGTCGTCGTCGGTGGTGAAGTCGTCGTCGTCCGTCCCGTCGTCGTCGTCCGTGGCGTCGTCGTCGTCGTTCGAGAAGTCGTCGTCGTCCGTCCCGGCGTCGTCATCGTCGTCGTCGCCGCCACCGCCGCTGTTCCCGCGGGGCGTGGGGCACGCGAGGGCGAAGGCTGCGAGGGCGAGCAGGATGGTGTGGAGCGAGCTGCGGGACTTGTACATGGTCTCTCCGAATGCTGTACGCGGGCGCATCGGGCCGAGCGCGACGGTCTTCTAGCGGATGGGCGCGGACATGAAAAGGGCACGATCCGGCCGACCGGGACCGGCGAGTCGAGCGCGCGGGCCTCAGTCCTCGGGGATCGGGGCCGCCCCCACGTGCACGGGGACGCGGCCCTCGTTCTCTCCCAGGAAGCCGTCGATCTCCCGCGCGAGCGCGAGCGTGAAGCGGTAGGCCTCCTCCAGGGAGCCGGGCTCCAGCGCGTCGAGCGAGTCGCGGGCGGTGTGGAGCAGCTCCGGTCGACGTCCGCCCACCAGCGAGGTCAGCGTGACCGCCCGGTAGCCGGCGCGCGTCGCGGGCCCGGCGTCGGTCGTCCCCACGAGGCCCACCGATCGGACCTGGGCGAACTCCGGCCGCGTCGCGACGCGCTCCGCGAGCGCGGGGAGCGTCGGACGGTAGGGGATGCGCTCCCAGCGGCCTTCGGAGACGGCGAAGTGGAGGCGCCCTCGGCCCACGTCGTCGACGTTGACGACCATCGTCGACTCCCGGTCCAGCACCCGCCCGAAGCGGCGCAGGAACGCCGCCATGCCCTGCGCCTCGGGCTCCCGGTCCCCCGTCCCGACCACCCAGACCTCGGTGTGGTTCAGGGGCTCGGCCGCGAGCCGGTCGGCCAGCGCTCGGACGACCGCCAAGCCGGAGCCGTTGTCCACCGCCCCGACGACGGGCGGGGAGCGCCACCAGTCGACGGCGATCACCGCCATGCCGAGGTGGACGAGGACGGCCGTCCCCAGCGCCACCCCCGGCCACGGCGCGAGCACCCCCGCGGCCGACAGCACCCCGGCCACCGCCTGAACGACGCACGCGATCAGGACGAGGATCCCGGGATGCAGGTCCCGCCCCGTCCCCTCGTCCCGGCGGAGCAGGCGCTTCAGCAGGGGGTTGAACAGGGCCGACGACGACGCCGTGTCCACGTGGGCCACGAGCAGCAGGCGGCCCCGGGCCCCGTCGCGCGGCAGCCTCGCCACGACGTTTCCGGAGATCCGCCGGGGCAGCAGCCGACGGAGGATCCGCGGGTAGCCGCGGAGCTCGCCCCAGAAGGACACCCCCACGAGGGCCGACGCGAGGACACCCCACAGGGGCGCCACGACCGCCAGGAACGCGGCCCCGAGGCCGACCGCGGCGTGGAGGAACAGCACCTCGTACTGGGGCGGGGGGCAGACCGCGCCCTCGACGCGCGCCTCGTAGCCGGACGCGTGGAGCATGCCCGCGAGCCGCTCCTGGACGATGCGCTCGCCCTCGCTGCCCGCGGTCCGACCGCCCGGATCGACCAGCTCGCCCACGTGCCGGACGAGGGCTCGAGCGAGCACGGAATCGGGTTGCGTCGTCACCGT
>CAZEKB010000151.1:0-14302 GCA_964512225.1 uncultured Rickettsiales bacterium
GCCGTCGCAGACCTCGACGCAGTCGTACAGGTCGAAGTTCCAGTCGCCCACGCCGCTGCCGCTCGGGCCCGCCGTGCGCACCCAGTTGATCCACCCGCTGGCGCCGTAGTTCGTGTTCTTGCCGTTCGCGCCGGCGCCCACCTGCATCGAGGGGCCGCGGCGGGAGATGTTGACCACGTGGCCGGCCTTGGTGCCGCCGCCCGTCAGCGTGCCGGTCATGGTCGAGTAGTAGGCCCAGGTCGTGGGGTCGACGGTGCCGCCGCCCGCGACGTACGCGCTCGAGTAGAGCTCCTGCTTGGGGCTGCCCGCGGGGGTCGGGGCGCTCGGGCTGGAGTAGCCCGCGAACGTGATGTTCGCCGTGTAGTAGTTGTTGGGGTTGCCGGCCTTGTGGAAGACGCCCGTGATGAAGGCCGTACCGTTCGCCGCGTCCTCTTCCCACTCGCAGGCGCCGGTGGCGCAGATGTACTGGCCGCCCGCGCCGTTGAGCACCAGGGCGTGGCCGCCGCCGCCGCCGTAGACCGTCGGGTCCACCACGGCCTCTTCGATCGCCTGGACGCCCTCGTCGATGGTGCCGTCGCCGTCGTTGTCGATGCCGTCGCACACTTCGTCGCTGCCGCCGACGCAGACCTCGAGGTTGTCGATCGCGCCCGACCCGTAGATGTCGATCATGATGTGGTCGACGCCGCACAGACCGTTCAGGTCGACCGTCTGCACGCTGTTGTCGCCGATGGACTGCGCCGTGACCCACTGGATGATCGACCCGTTGGCGTCGTAGGCGAGGATGTCGGGGGCCTGCTCGTTCGCCTCGACGTCGATGATGTCGACGGAGTAGATGCAGGTCGGGGCGTTGAAGAAGAACTCGAACCACGCGCCCGACGCGTCGTCGTCCGGATCGTCGATCAGGCCGTCGTTGTTCGCGTCGACGAAGTTCTCGGCCGAGATCTTGAGGTTGCCCAGCGCGTTGGTGTTCCCGTAGCCGTAGCCCGGTGTCTGGAGGTCCCAGTCGCCCCCGGTGGGGTTCGCCGAGTCGAAGGCGATGCCCATCCCGGGCGCGATCATCGCCATGGAGTTCCACGTCACGGACGTGATGCCCCACGGCGCGTACGCGCTCGCGAGATCCTGGCCGGCGAGGATGGGGTTGCCGTCTCCGCCGAGGTCATCTAGATCGATCGACCGGATCGAGTGAACAAGAACTTGACGAGTTCTTGATCTTTTCTGGACCACCCCGCCGGGCCGTTTCGGATCAGCGGGCCGTCCACAGGGAGTGGTCCGACGTACACACGGTCAACGCGCCGAGCTCGTCTTCGTACGGGGCGCACGCGCGGTAGGTGACGCGCGAGTCCGCGGGGAGGGACTGCTCCCGCCAGGCCGACCACCGCGACGCGGGCTCCACGTCGCTGCTCCCCCCGTCGTCGTAGACCGGCCACCGCGTGCCCCACTCCACGGAGCCGCCGCTCGCGGGGGTGACCTCCCAGAAGATGGTGTATCGGTCCCCCACCTGGTCGTGCGCCACCCGGTCCAGCACGGGGAAGGGGCGGGCGGTCGCGTCGCCCGGGCCGATGTCCGCGTCGATGAAGTCCGCGAGCGCCACCAGCCCCGCGGGGTCGACGGGGAGCGGGTCGGTGAACGAGCCCGGCGGAGCCCCGGAGATGGCGGCGGCGGCGGCGCGCAGGCGGAGCGCGTCGTCCCGGAGCCAGGCCTCGGCCTCGGCGCGGTCCGTCCCCTCGGAGTTCTCCCGGCGACGCCACGCCGCGTCGGCGTCGACCGCGACGCCCCAGGCGTCGACCCACACCTGCAGCGTCGCGAGCCCCCGGGACAGGGCGTCGAACGCGGCGGGCTCGAGCCGGTCCTCGTGGGCCGCCGTCGACGCGACGGCGTCGGTCACGATCGAGGCGGCCTCCGCGGCCCACTGATGCACCGCGGCGGCCGCCGACCGATCCGGAACGGCGCGCTGGTCCCGTCGGGGGGCCCAGGCCGGATCGGCGGGCGAGACGAGGAGCAGCGGGAGCGTCGCGGGCACGCCCGCGGAGAAGTCCGCCGTCCCGATCCCGAGCGGGTGGGCGACGAGGTCGAGCGCGCGCCCGGTCCCGCGCAGGGCCTGCGCCAGCTCGTCGAGGGGCTCCCCGACCCCGACCGTGACCTCCAGGTGTTCGGTGAGGACGGCGAGCGGGTCGGCGTCCTGGTCGTGATACAGCGCGTCGATGAAGCGGAGGCCGGCTTCCCCGGCGAGGTCGCCCGCCGCCCGCCGCTCCGGGCTCCCCAGGTCGACGAACCAGCCCACGGCCTGCTCCGAGCGGTGGCGCCGCATCCGGTCTTCGAGGCCGTCGAGCAGGAACAGGGGCACGTCGGCGGCGCCGAAGCGCGCCCCCGCGGGGTCGAGGTCGACCGCGACCTTGCGGGTCCGGCCGTCGATCAGGGGGTTGTCGCGGCCCCACGGGTGCAGGGTCCCCCGCGCGCCCGTGAGGCGGAGCGGGAGGTGTCGGTCGGTGAACTCCTGGAGGAGGGCGATGTCCATGAACACCGTGGGATCGACGGTCGGATCGCTCGACGTGGCCCGATCTCCCCACCACAGCGCCCGGGACTCGATCGCGGCGGGCTCCACGTACGCCGAGAACAGCGCGACCAGGCGCGCGGCCTGGTCCCCCGGCAGCTCGCTCTCGCAGGCGGCACAGGCGCAGTCGATCTCCCAGGGCCGCGGCGGGGCGTCGAAGTCCAGGACGACGCTGGACACCTCCGGGCGGCCCCGGAGCCACCCCTGCAGCGCGTCCGCTCGCGCCGCCACGGCCGGATCGGCGCGGGGATCCCGGCGGTCGATGCAGAACGACGCGGGCCCGGGGGGCAGGACGGGGAGGGCGACCCCGATGTCCACGCGTCGGGGCGCGTCGGCGACGGCGTCGGAGACCGCTTCGACGGCCGCGTCGGCGACGGCGGGGTCGTCGAGGTCCGGGGCGAGGTCCCCGTCCAGCAGGATCGTGGTCGGGGTCGTGAACGCGAGGGTCGCGAGCGCGTCCTGGAGCGCGGCGGGGTCGGCGTCGTCCACCACCCACACGAGCGTCGCCGTGCGGTCCACCGGGTCCAGGGGCGCGGGGGTGGGGTCCACGAGGGCCGGGTCGTGGCAGGCCGTCGCGAGCAGGAGCGCGAGGACGAAGGCGGGTCTAGCGGCCGGGATCCCAGCCTCCTCCACCGTCCTGGGGGGGCTCGTCCTCGCCGGGGGGGACCGCGCCGCCGAGCGTGCCGCAGTTCTCGGCGTTGAAGTTGAAGCGGTACTCCTCCACCTGGCCGTCGATGGTGCGGTGCCCGGTGGTCACGCCCACCACGCGCGCGTCGCTGTACGACGTGATCCGGAGCACGTCGTCGGCCTGGTTGAACTCCTGGCCCAGGTAGCCCGTCACGTCCCGGCCCACCGGGCGGTCGTCGTCGCCGCCCCAGTCGTCGTCGTCGCCCCAGTCCTGCGGTCCGGTCACGCCCCAGGTGCCGTAGAAGTAGGCGGAGTTCACGTAGTCGTTCCCCGACTGCGACCAGGAGTAGTACGACGGGAACTCGCGGTCCCAGCCCTCGAGGGCGGACCCGCGCAGCAGCCCCAGCCCCACGAAGTCGGCCCCCGCCTCGAGCCCCCACCAGTCGATGTCGAAGGAGAAGACGTCGTCGCACCCGTAGTCGGCCCCGAGCATGTGCAGCCCGGCGAGCTCGTAGTCGCGGGTCGGTTCGCCCCACAGGAACCACACCGCCGACTGCAGGTAGCTCGGTCCGTCGGTCCCGTCGCCGGTCGCGTCCTCCCGCACGGGGGGGCAACCCACCAGGAGGACCGCGAGGAGGAGCAGGGAGTACCTCATGGCGCCGAGCTTACCGCTCAATACACCTGCCGGCGGACGTTGTAGACCCCGGTCGCTTCGGCGACGAGCACGCGCTCGCCCCAGGGGTCCTCGCCCTCGGCCGGTTCCGCGCCGGGCTGGAACATCTGGATGCGGGCGACGCCCACGCGGCCCCCCATGCGCACGACCCGGGCCTCGGCGAGCACGTCCAGCGGGCGCCCCGGCCGGAGGTAGTCGATGCGCAGGTCGATCGTGGAGATGAGGTCCCCGAAGTCGGCCGCCGCGAACACGGCGGCGCCCCCGGCGGCGTCCGCGAGGGTGGAGAGCGCGCCCCCGTGCAGGGCCCCCTTCACCGCGTTGCCCAGCAGGTCGCGCTTGAACGGGAGGAGCAGCTCCACGTAGTCCCGCTCGACGCGCCCGGCCTTCACCCCCAGCAGCTTGTTGAAGGGGATCCCCTCCTCCATGAACCGGCGGACGCCTTCGAGATACCGGTCCACGTCGTAGACGCGCACCGTCCCCGACTCGGTCGGATCCACGTCGCCCCTAGCGGCGGCGGCGGGCCGCGATCGCCGCGGCCGCGAGCGGGAGCAGCAGCAGGCCGAACGGCGAGCGCCCGTCCTCCGGCTGCACCAGCGAGGAGCTGCAGTTGCAGTCGTCGTCGTCGTCGTCTCCGGGCCCGGGGCCCGTGGAGTCGTCGTCGTCGGTCGCGTCGTCGTCGTCGTCGTCGTCGCCGCAGCCCTCGTCGATGACGTGGTCGCAGTCGTTGTCGATGCCGTCGCACTCCTCGAGGAGGCCGGGGCGGATGTCCTCGTTGTCGTCGTCGCAGTCGCCGTTGAGGGTCGACGCGCCGTCCCCGTCGTCGTCGCGGTCGGGCAGGGCGCTGAACACGTAGAAGCGGCCCCGGTGGTAGTCGTCCTCGCCCTCGCCGTCCGTGTAGTTCGGCTCGCCGATGATCAGCTCGGCGTGGCCGTTGCCGTCGAAGTCGTCCACGATCGCGAGGCTCGCGCCGAAGGTGGAGTCGAGGTGCGAGCCCGTGACCAGGTACTTCGCTTCGTTGACCTGGAGCTCGCCCGTCCACTCCTCGCGGCCCTCGAAGATGTACACGGCGCCGAAGCCGCGCCCCTCGTAGGCCGCCTCGGACGAGCCGACCACGAGCTCGGCGAACCCGTCCGCGGGGTTGGAGACGTCCGGGAGCACGGCGATCGTCTCCCCGAACTTCAGGTCCGAGAAGCCGCCGAGAATGCTGAAGGTCGGGACCGGGTCGAGGCCTCCGGCGGCGCCGAAGTGCACGTGCAGGTTGCCCTTGTTGGACGACTCGCCGCTCAGCTGCTCCTGGATGAAGAGGTCGCCGATCTCGTCGCCGTTCAGGTCCGCGATGTTCAGCCGACCGCCGAGCCGATCGCCGCCCTCGATGACGAGGTCGGGATCCGCGGAGAGGGGCCCGTTCCCGCCGTACCAGACCCACACCCGGCCCAGGTCGTCGCCGCAGCCGGGGGCGCCCACGACGAGCTCGGCGCGGCCGTCGCCGGTGAGGTCGCCGACCGCCAGGCCCGCGCCCACCGCCGAGCCGGGGAACTCGTCCGTGCACTCCGTGAAGAACCAGGGCACGTCCTCGAGGGACACCGAGCCCTCGAAGCCGTCCGACGAGTAGTCGACCCACACCCGCTGGAAGAGCGCCGACACGATCACGACGTCGGAGAGCCCGTCTCCGTCCAGGTCGCCGCCCGCCACGTCGCTGGGGGCCGTCTTCGGGTTCAGCGCGGGGATGAACTCGTCCTGCTCGTACCCGATCCACCGGGCCACCGCGTCCTGCGCGCCGATGATGCCGGACAGGTCGGCGCCGCCCTCGAACAGCAGCGCCTTGCCGAACTCGTCCTCGGCCCGCGGCTCCGCCACCAGGATGTCCGGCACGTCGTCGCCCGTGGCGTCCGGGATCAGGCGGAAGTTGTAGATCGCGTCGCCCCCCGACTTGCCGTCCACGATCTCCGCGCCCCCCCAGTCGGCGAACCCTTCCTCCGGGAAGTCGTCGCCGCCGAAGTAGAAGCGGAGGACCGAAGGGAACGTCAGCGGGCCGCCGTCCTGGGGGGCGCTCACTGCGAAGTCGGGGTCGCCGTCGCCGTTCAGGTCGCCGATCGACTGGGCGTTCCAGCCGAGGTTGTCCTGGAAGTTCGGGCCCAACCAGCGGGGCCCGATGTTGCCCACGTCGACCTCCGTCTCGGCCGCGAAGGCGGGTGCGGACAGCAGGAGCGCGGCGAAGACGGCGAGCGGTGTGCGGGTCATCATGATCTCCATCCTGGATTCGTGGGGAAGTGTAGAGCAGGATGCGTCGCCATGAAGTACCCCCCTGGACCCTTGCTCTTTGTCGCCGGTCTGCTCTCGCTCGCGGGCTGCCCCTCCGACGAGCCGTCCGAGCCCACGCCGGACCCGGCCCTCGGGATCGACCCCGGCACCCCCGCGGGCCCCGGAGAGGCGCGGGCGGGCGCGATCCGTGACGGCGGCGCGGGCATCTTCGCGGGGATCGCCTCGGAGGCCCGCCCCGGCGACGTGATGATCCACAACGCGCTCGTCCGGTTCGTGGTCCAGGCGCCTCGCGTGGGGCACGGGTACGTCGACGCCGCGGGGGGGATCATCGACGCCGACCTCGTGCGGCCGCCGGGCGAGCTCGGCCTCGACACCGTGGACGACATCTTCACCTCGCTCGGCGCGGGCCGGCTGGTCGACGCCTCCTCGGTCGTCGTGGTCGCGGACGGCACGGACGGGGGCCCGGCCGTCGTGCGCGCCACCGGCCGCGACGTGCCGTGGACGTTCATCGAAGGCGCCGTGGAGGCGACGGAGCCGATCCTGGAGGACCAGGGCCTCGAGGTGGTGACCGACTACGAGCTCGCGCCCGACGCGTACTCCCTGAAGGTGACGACGACCTTCACCAACGTCGGCCTCACCGAGTCGCGCTTCAACGTGACGGACGGGTTCATGGCCGCGGACGAGGACCTCACGGCGTGGGCCGCGAACGAGGGTCTGGGCGAGGGGCCCGACGAGTTCGACGCGATGGGCGTCGTGGGCAACCGGGCCGAGGCGACCCTGTCGCTGTGGGTCCCGGACCACCCCCTCCGCTCCCTGGGCGTCGAGCAGCTGGCGTCGTCGGCGGGGCTGAACATCGTGAGTCACGGCTGGGAGACGCTGGCCATCGGCGCGGCGCGGGTCGTCGAGCGCTTTTGGACGATCGCGCCGGACCCGCTGACCGCCGAGGCCGATCGCTGGCGGGCGCAGGGCATCACGCTCGCCGCCGTCTCGGGGACGGTCGTCGACCCCACGGGGCCGGTCGCGGGGGCCCGCGTGCACGTGATCGCCGCCGACGACCGGATCCTCGGCTACGCGCTCACGGACCGAGGCGGGGCCTGGTCCGCGGACCTCCCCCCCGACGAGTACCGCCTGGTCGCCGACGCGGAGGGGGTCGACGAGGTCGTGGACCTCCCCCCGGGGGCGGGGCGCATGGCCCCGTACGTCGCGCCCGCCGCGGCGCGTCGCGTGCTCGGCGCCCTGGACGGATCGGCTCCGGCGGAGGCCCCCGCGGCCGCCCGGGGTCGGGCCGTGCCGCCCGCGACCGAGCTGACGCTGACCGCCGACGGGGCGACCGTGGACCTGACCCTGCCCGGGAGCGGGGCCGTGCGGATCCGCGTCTCCGAGGCGGGCGGCGGGCCCCTGCCCGCGGTCCTGGACATCCGCCGCGCCGCCGGCGAGCCGCACCCGATCGCCGAGGACGTGATGCCCTTCGCGAGTCGCCTCGGGCTGGACTCGAACGCGACCCGGGCGGCGCGCGCGTGGACCGACGGGGACATGGAGATCACCTTCCCGCCGGGCCTCTACGAGGTCGACGTGCACCACTCCTTCCGGCACACCCGGGAGCTGGCGGTGGCGTTCGAGGTGGTGGCCGGAGAGACCGCGGACGTGCGGGTCGAGCTGACCGAGATCGTGCCCCGGGACGGTCGCCTGGCGATGGACAGCCACCTCCACGCGGCCCCGTCGAACGACGCGGAGATCGCCATGGAGGATCGGCTCCTGCAGTGCGCCGCGCTGGGGGTGGACGTGCCCGTCAACACGGACCACGACCGGGTGGCCGACTACCGCCCGCTCGCCACCGCGCTGGGCCTCGACGACCGCATGAGCGTCGTGCCCGGGGTGGAGGTGTCGCCCGTGCTGCGCGGCCACGTGAACGTATTCCCCACCAACATCCTCGACGGCCCCAACGCGGGCGCCGAGCCGTGGTGGATCTTCCCCGAGAGCACGGACGAGCTGTACCAGCGGCTGTCCGAGGGCGCGGGCGAGGACGCGGTGCGGCAGATCAACCACCCCCGCAGCGGCATGTTCGAGTTCGCGGGCTGGCGACCGGACGCCGGGGTCCCCAACCGCGAGGACTTCTGGAGCTGGAACTTCCACGCGTTCGAGCTGGTCAACGGCAAGCGCGCGGGGGACCTGGAAGGGGTCCGCGCCGACTGGTTCTCGTTCCTGAACCTGGGCGAGATGCGCACCCCCACCGGGGTGTCGGACAGCCACGGGCACGGGTCCCCGTGCGGGTACGGACGCACCGACCTGCTGGTCGACCTGCCGGGGCCGGCGGGGCTGGATCTCGACGTCGTGCGCACCGCGGTCCGCGAGGGCACGACGATCGTCGCCATCGGCGTGACGGTCACGGCGACGATGGAGGTCGACGCGGGTTCGGTGCTGCCGGGCGGGACGGGCGTCGGGGGGACGGCCGAGCTCGCCGTGGAGGTGCGGTCGCCGGACTGGATCGTCCCCGACCTGGTCCGCGTATACCGCAACGGCGAGGTGACCGAGGAGATCACGATCGAAGGCCCGGCCGTGGACGGCGTGTGGTTCGACGACGCGATCGAAGTCGGGGCGGACACGGACAGCTGGTTCGTCGTGGAGATCCTGGGTGCGACGCCCTTCGGAGGCTACTTCGGGGGGGCGTTCGCCTACGCCGCCCCCAACGCCTTCCGACTCGACGTCGACGGCGACGGCTGGACGCCCCCGGGCATCCCGTAGGCGGGTCCGTCAGGTCCAGCGGCAGGCTCGGCGCAGGTCGCAGGGCGTGCAGACGGCATCGATCCGGCGGCCCCGACAGCCCCCGCTGATGCCCAGGTGGCACAGCGCGAAGTCGTAGCGCACGGGGTCCTCGGGGCACATCGCGCGCAAGGCCGCCGTGAGCTCGTCCGCGGTCCGTCGGCCCGGCCCCGGGCGCGCGCAGAGGCCCAGCGCGTGGCCGATGCGCGCGGTGTGGGTGTCGCACGGCATCACCAGGCGCGCCGGGTCGACGCTCGACCACAGCCCCAGGTCCGGGGGCTCTCCGCGGACCATCCACCGCAGGAACAGGTGCTGCCGCTTGCACGCGGCCGCCCCCTTCGTCGACGGGAAGACGAACGCCAGGGCCCGGGCCCGCCCGTCGGGGTCGGGGTGCGCGGCGCGAGCGCGCTCCCGCAGGTCGTCCAAGAGGCCCCCCAGGGCGGGCCACGTATCGGGGCCGCCGGGGTCGTGCGCGACGAACGCCGCCTCGAGCGACCCGTGCTCGCGCAGGAGCGCCCCGACCGCTCGCAGGAGGGCCTCCAGGTCGTCGGGGCCGAGCCACCGGTACCGGCGCGCGGCGGCGGCGCGGACCGCGTCGTCGGCCGCCTCGGCGGCCTCGACCGTCCCGCCCTCCAGCGAGCGCAGTGTCACCGCGGGGCGGGGTCCGAGGGCGCCGAGCAGCGGATCGACGACCGCCGAGAACGCCGCCACGCGTCCGAAGGCCAGGGTCGCGGCGAGGAAGCCCACGACCTCGACGTCCGCCGAGTCGACGTACCGGTGGGGGAACTGCAGCGGGTCCCGGGGGACGTGGGCGGCGGCGTCGAAGGCCGCGACGTGACGATCGAGGAGCGGCCGAAGCGCGCTCACCGCCGGCGACGGCGGCCGAGCAGGACGAGCGGGGCGAGCAGGACCGCCCCCCCGGGGGCCACCGAGGCCGAGCAGCCGTCGCAGGCGATGCCTTCGCCCCGGAGCGTCTGCCGCTCGATGGGGAAGACGGGCCCGTCGCCGGTCTCGGTGGTCGCGTCGTCGTCGTCGACCGCGTCGTCGTCGTCCACGGCGTCGTCGTCGTCCACGGCGTCGTCGTCGTCGACCGCGTCGTCGTCGTCGCCCACGTCCGGGTTCCACGCCTCCATCACCGTGTCCACGGCGTCCCACAGGTCGGGATCTCCGCCGTCGTAGCCCAGCGCCCAGAACCCGAAGCCGCCGATGCCCTTGGTGCGGGCCATGTCCATCTTCAGCTCGATGGATTGATCGTCTTCGCACCAGACCTGGCGCCAGCCCCCGCTGTTCCAGGCGGTCCAGGGGGTGGTCGAGTCCGAGTCCCAGGTGGTGCCGTGGGTGGCGAACAGCGACTGGCACTCCGACCACACGACCGACCGATCGTGTTCGCCCTCGGCGCCCGCCTGGCCCGACGTCGCCGACCACTCGTTGCCGTACAGCGGCAGCCCGAGCACGTACCGCTCGGCGTACTGGGCCCCGCCGGTCCCGAGGTAGTCGTCCACCGACCACGTGAGCGGGCGGTAGGCCCACGCGCTCGAGTTCAGGGGGGCGTTCGGGCCCGGATCGCTCCAGCTCCCGGCGTAGGCGTAGCCCATGATGAACAGCACGTCCGAGACGGCGGCCAGCGCGGCGTAGTCGTACGCGTCGGACCAGTCGACCACGGGCGTCGCCATCGACAGGAACGAGCCCGGCTGGGCGTCGTCCATGGCCGCCCGCAGCTCCTGCATGAAGGCGGTGAGGTGATTCCGGTTTTCGACGTTCAAGCCCTCGAAGTCGATGTCGATGCCGTCGGCCCCCACGGCGGTCATGCGCGAGACGAGCCCGGCGACGGCGGTGGCCCGTCGGCCCGCGTTGCTCAGGAACGGCGCGAGGTTCGAGCCGCCGAACCGGGTCGCGCTCAGCACGACCTTCGCGCCCACCGCGTGGGCGTCGGCGATCAGGCCCGCGGCCGTCGCTCCCGACCAGCCGTGGTCGTTGGAGATCGTCCCGTCCACCGCGACCTCCGCCGAGAACCACGCCAGGACGTTGACGTAGTCCCAGGGAATCGTCGGCGTGCTCACCCAGTAGGGGAGGTAGACCATCACCACGGGGTCGCCCTCGTCCCGGGACCACGCCGCGGCGATCTCCTGCTCGGTGGGGCGGTTCCAGGAGTACGGAGCGAGGACGGGGTCGTCCCGGTGCTCGTGCAGCGCCTGCTCGTGCACGGTCGGCGCGGTGGGGGCCGCGACGGCCGCGGTGGGCGTCAGCAGCGCGAGGACGAGGGCGGCGCGCATCACTTCTTCCTCCGGAACAGGCCCCGCAGCCCGCCGCTGCGGTCGGCGGCGTCTTCGCTCGCCTCGGGCCGTCGTCGGCGGCTGAGCTGGACCTCGGCCCAGGGCAGACCCGGGTTCAGGCGGAGCAACCGCTCGAGGGCGCGGACCTTGTCGTCCTCGGACGCGTCGGACCCGGTCCGGCACAGGATCCGGGCCTTCACCTCGGCCGCGCCCCGGTGTCGGGGGCTGAACGTGAGCGCCAGGTCCGCCCACTCGAGCGCCGTGCGGATCGACTTGTAGTCGCCGTCCGCGAGCACGAACCGGCACCACCCCAGGTCCGAGAGCACCGTCGGGTCGTCGGGCAGGTGGGCGCGCAGGGAGTCGAGGCCGAGGTAGGCCCGCCGCCAGTCGCCCGCGAGCATGCGCCGCCGCGAGTCCACCCATGTGGGGCCGTGCTTGCCCAGGCGCGCGGAGATCTGGTCGAGGCGCCCCTCGGACATCACCGAGGGGTAGCCGGTCGTATCGTCGAAGAACCGAGCGGCGTCGACCGAGTCGGTGGTGTCCAGGTCCCCCTCCCAGATCTCGCTCACCGAGGGGATCTCGAACCCCGAGATCTCGGACTCGTCCAGGAACGGATCGGACGGGGTCTCGATCCCCAGCATCTTGCGCCGGAGCGCCTCGTCGTACAGGCGTCGCCGCTCGGGGTCCCGGAGCTCCTCGAACGCGCCCACGAGGTGGGCGAGCAGCTCCTTGGCCTTGCGGCGCGCGTCGCCCTGGATGCTCGTGCCCGCGGTGCGGTACCGCGCGGCGAGGGCGTCGTACGCGGTGGCGATCTCCGAGCGCTTGGCCAGGCGGCTCACGCCCAGGAACGTGTAGTGATCCTCGTCGATCTTGGTGAGGTAGTCCTTGATGATCTCTTCTTCGAGCCGCTTCGCCCCCGGCCCCGGCGGGCGCGGCTTCGCGCCCTGGCGGAGGCGGTCGACGTCCGCGCGGGAGTAGCGCCGGGTCTGGACATCGGGCGGCGCCGGGGTGCTCGGCTTCGGCGTCGGGCTCGGTCCGAGCTTCTCGGGCCCGCTCGCCGCTCCTCCGGGCCCCGCGGTGAACCCGATCAGCCCGGCGTGACGCATCATCCACAGGCACTGGGCCACGTTGCCTTCCCCGTCCTCGTAGCGCGCCCGCACCTCGCGGAGCGACCGCTTCGACTCGAGGAACTCGGACAGGTCGTCCATGCCCGACCCGGCGAGGTAGCCGAACAGCCGCGCGAAGGTCGAGGTCTTGCCGATCCAGGACCCCGTCCAGTTCTCCATCTCCTTCTCCGCCTGCGACCGCGAGATCGTCCGACGGATGCCCTCCCAGAGGACCCGGATGGGGTTGACCTCGTACACCGGGATGCGCGCCGCGAAGTCGTCCGACGGCTCGAACTCGAAGCGTCCCTTCAACGTCAGGCCCGTCTGCACCTGCTCCGCGACCCACCCCTCCATGAGCGGGGGGAGGTCCCCCGGCGCGACGAGGCCGAGCTCCAGCAGCGCCTTGCGCGACGACCAGCCGTGCTCGGCGACGGCCTTGGCGATGCGCTCGAGGTCGGACGCCACCAGGATGTGCTCGTCCACGAGCCAGTGGGCGATCCCGGGGGCGTCGGCGGCGACGCGCACCCAGACGGGGTACCCGTTGAGGAAGTACAGGACGCGGGGCCCCTCCTCCGTCTCCAGGCGGAGGCGACCGCTGCTGTGCGAGTGGAACAGCGTCGTGACCGCCTGCACCCACCGCTCGGGGCTGATCTCCCCCCCGCTCGGCAGGGAGCGCCCGGTGTCGTGGGGCAGGAAGCTGTCCTCGGGGGCGTCGGGCCAGGAGTCGGGGCCCCCCGCCCAGGGATCGGAGACGGCGTCGCTCCCGCCCGGCGGCGTGAGGGGGTGGGGCGGCGCCGGCATCGACGGGTCGGACACCGGGGCCAGCTCCGCGTCCGACAGGACCGGGAAGAACCCGCTGTCGATGCCGAGGAGCAGCTTCTCGACCCGCTGCGCCAGCTCGTTCAGGGAGAACGGCTTGGCGAGGAAGTCCAGGACGCCGAGGCGCTCCATGTCCGCCGCGAACATCTTCGCCGTGCGGTAGACCGCGCTCATCAGGAACGCCGGGACCGCCGCCCCGCCGGGCAGCTCCCGGATGCGCTCGAGCACGCGGATGCCGTGGACGCCGGGGAGCATCACCGCCACGAGGAGCAGGTCCGCGGGCTCGTTCGCGAAGGCCGTGATGCCGTCCGGGCCGGTGAGCGCGATCTCGGCGTCGAAGCCCTGGAACTCCATCATCTCCTTGATCTGGGAGGCGAGGAGCTTGTCGTCTTCGACGATGAGGATCCGACGCGGCATCGCTCAGCCTCCCGCGGCCGAGTCGTCGTCGTCCACGGCGTCGTCGTCGTCCGCCGGAGCGGAGTCGTCGTCGTCCACGGCGTCGTCGTCGTCGCCGGGCGGCACCCAATCCGGAGATCGGGGCCAGTCGATCGTGAACGTCCACGTGGCGTCGTCGGGCCCCTCCCAACACAACACTTCGACGAGCATCTCGCCCCCCGCGTCGGCCACGCCCGACTCGCCGGGGTTGGTCGACGGGGTGAAGCCGTGCCACACGAAGCCGTTCGGATCGATGGACGGGGCGGTCACCCGGACGTCCGTGTCCTGACCGGCGGACGGGTCCCACTCCAGTCGGAACCGCGCGCGCCCCCCGCACGTCCACGTGACCAGGAACGCGTCCACGTCCCCGGTCCACTGGCGCCCGTCGTTGGCGGACGTGCTGCAGGAGCCCGTGAGCACCAGGTCGCCGTCGGTCGCGATCGCTTGCGGGGCGCTCGCGTCGTTGGGCTCGACCTCGGCCACCGCCAGCGCCTCTCCGACGCAGTCGTCGAACTCGACGGGGGTGAAGTCGTCGTCGTCGAAGGCGATGGTGTCGTCGTCGTCGGTCCCTCCCCCGGGGCAGGCGGACAGGACGCCCGTCGCGAGCGCGGCGAGGGGGAAGAGCCGCCCTCGGCGGGGGGGGCGAAGCGGTGATCGCAGGGTCAAGAAAGGGCTCCGGCGGCGTGGTACGCGGACTCGCGTCGGCCGTCGAACCTCCCAGCACCGGACGTCTGTGTCAATAGGGTCTGGTTCCGACATTGATCACCGCGGCGGCGTGATCGAAGACGGCGGCGTC
>CAZEKB010000152.1:0-14056 GCA_964512225.1 uncultured Rickettsiales bacterium
CACCGCGTCGTCGTCGTCCACCGCGTCGTCGTCGTCCACCGCGTCGTCGTCGTCCTCGGGCGGCGGTCCGTCGCGGGTGTCGGAAAAGTAGGCGGGCACTCCGGGCAGGAAGCAGCCCGCGGCCAGCAGAAGGAGGAGCGGGGCGAGTCGCTTCATCTCAGAATCTCCCCGTGAACCCGAACCCGACGCCCTGCGGCGACGGCGCGACCCACGGCCCGGCCGCGACCGGGGAGCCGGTGAGCTTGGAGACCACGATCACCACGATCCCGGTCCCTACGAGGGCGCCCCCCGCGACGGCCAAGCCGAACCCTGCACGGTTGCGCGCGAGCACACCCGGGTAATCCGCTTCCGGCACGGGCACGCCGCCGTTCGCGTCCGGCTCCGCCTCCTTGTAGGCCTGGAAGTGCACGGCCAGCCCGACGCCCAGCAGCGCGCCGCCCGTGCCCGCCAGGACGGCCCCGGGGAGGGCGGGTCCCGGGGACGCCGAGGCGTCCGAGTCGGGCGTCGCCGGGCGAGAGAACGCCCCGTCTCGGAACGTCCAGGCGCCGTCCGTGGCGACGACGAGGAGCCCGTCGGCCCCGAGGCGCGCGCAGGCGGCGGTGACCCAGGGCGCGTACGCGGCGCGGCCCGCGCCGATCCCCTCGGCGAGCTTCGCCCCGTCGGTGAGCACCAAACCCGACGCGGGGCGCGCCGAGCGGGGCCCGACCGTCACCCACAGGGCGTGGTCTCCGAGCGCCAGGAGGTGCCCGCCCTCCACGAGCGCCGGAGGGGCGGCGGGGTCCACCGCCGTGCCGTCCACCGAGAGCCCGTCCACCTCGACGCGCAGCGGGGCCGGATCGCCCCCGACGGCCGCCTTCAGGCCCTCGAGGTACACGGTCTTGGCGGTGGGCGGGTACTCCTTGGGCCAGTCGCGGGTGCGGTCGATCGCCGCCGCGTGCCCGAAGGCCGCCCGAGCGGCGTCCTGGTCGCCCTCGTTGAAGTGCATGTAGCCCTGCAGGAAGAAGAGCTCGAACAGGTGATCGCGGGTCGCCCCCTCGGCCCCGCAGGGCAGCCGCTGGACGGCCCCGCTGAGGGCTGCGAGCGCGGAGGCGTACTCGAGCTCGAGCACCTGGAGCCGCGCCTGGGTCAGCACCCGATCGAGCGGCTCGGCCTTCGCCGCGCAGGCCGCCTGCTGCGCGCCCACCACGACGGGCGCGTCGGCCGGACCGACGAGGTCGGCGAGGCTGCCGTGCACGCGGAAGTCGCCCGTACCCAGGATCTCCTTGGCCGCCACGGCGGCGTCCGCGGCGTCGAGGCCGGGGCCGTAGACCACGAGGGGCGCGGCCTGCGCGGGGCCCGGGACGGCCGCCGAGAGGAGCAGGAGGAGGAGCGCGCGGACGATCATGGTCCGCACGATAGAGATCCGGAGCGCGCTTGGCGCGGGAGACGCCGAAGCTAGCGGTAGCGCGCGGCCTCGCGGACGAAGTGGCTGGTCATCCCCGCGAGGAAGGCGCGATCCGCGGGGGTCAGGCCCGCGTGACGCAGCCCGATGCCGCCGTCGCCGACCCAGGTGACCTCGGCCTGGACCTGGAGCACGGCGTGGCTCTCGGGGGGAACGACCTCGACGATCACGCGATCGCCTTCGCGCACGTCCGCCGCCTGGGTGGGCACGAAGAAGGTGGTGCTGCGCCCGAGCGCCTGGACGACGTCCGGCCACATCGACGTGAAGGGCACGGCCCACCGCAGGACGCTGCCGACCTCGATGAAGCTCGCTTCGCCCACGTCGCCGCGGTCCGCCCACCGCTCGCGCGCCTCGCCCGGCGCCGCCTGGAGTCGGTCGCGGATCCACGTCGCGAGCGCCCAGCGCTGCTTGGGCTGGAGGTTGTGGAACTCGACGCCGACCCGCACGGGCCCGTCGCCCCGGACGCTCCGCACGAGCCCCACGCAGTCGATCTCCACGTCGGGGCCGGGCATGCAGCGGATCCCGAGGATCTCGCCGAGCTGCACGGGGCGGTTCATCTCGATGGCCATGCCGCCCGCGGACACGTCGCGGGCGACCGCGCCGAAGCCGGAGCCGTCGTGCACCACGTCCACCGGCATCGCGCACGGGACGCGGGGGGCCGCCCGCCGCTCGGGGGTGGTCCGCGGGCGCGCGTCGACGGCGGCGACGGCCTGCTGAACGAGGTCGTGGAGGGGGCTGGGGGGGGCGAGCGTGGCGGCCATGGATCGGACTCCGGTCTGAGCCCCGTACATCGGCGGTGCGGTCGGATCCTTGAGGACCCTCCGAGACGCGGCCAGTTCGTCTACCCTCGGTGGATGCTCCTTCGCGCGATCCGGCCCGCGGGCCTGCTCCTGCCCTTCCTCGTGCTGACCCTCCTGATCCCCGCCGCCGCGACCGCGAGGCCGGGGAGCAGCGGGCCCGGCGACCGGGGCGGCGGGGGCGACGAGGGCGGCCAGGACGGCGGCGAGGGGCAGGACGACGACGACAACTCCGGCGACGAGAAGCGCAAGGGCAAAGAAGGCGGCGGCGAGAACGTCGAGTACAAGATCGTCGCCACGCCGCTCGACCACCTCGAGACCCCGTGCGTCGAAGACAAGCGCGCGGACCTCTGCATGGAGGCGGGCCTGAAGTGGAAGGCCGGCGTCCCGGGGTTCAAGGACGGCAAGCCCCAGCTGACGCGCGCCGAGAACTTCCTGCGGAGCGCCTGCTACTTCGGCGAAGCGAAGGCCTGCGTGCTCGCGGCGAACATGTTCCTGGCCGTCGAGGCGGGCATCCGGTTCGAGATGGACGGCACGATCAGCCTCGACTACGGCACCGCCGCGAACCTCTTCGACCTCGGCTGCCGCGGCGGGATCGCGTCGTCGTGCGGGATGGCGGGCGAGATGTACTTCCAGCCCGACAAGCTGCTGCCCAACGAGGACACGTCGTTCCGCGACCTCGAGACCGACCAGATCGCCGCCCGGCAGTTCTACGAGATGGGGTGCCCGGCCACCTGGCTGCCCGGCGGCGCCGACCGCGCCCAGCTGCCGGACGGCGACCTGCCCCCCGTCGACGCGCGATCCTGCGCCCGCATGGGCGAGTTCTTCGCCCGCGGGATCACGATGCGGCCGATCGTCTCCAAGGGCGCCGAGTACATGGAGCTGGCCTGCCTGATCGACGACAGCGACGCGATCTGCGACCGGGCCGAGTCCCTGCGCGAGTCGGCGATGGAGGAGGCGGCGCGCAAGGCGTCCAAGGACAAGAAGAGCAACAACCCGGACGAAGACTTCGTGCGGCGCACCACCGGGCGCGGGACCGGGGCTCAGGCGGCCACGCGCCCGCCCGTGTCGCGGTTCGACGACGACTCGATCGGGCTGGAGGAGAAGGAGTCGATCGTCCGGTTCGAGTTCGAGCTCCCCATCGGGGTGCGGTGGGTCTACGGCCCCACGATGGAGCCGCTGTTCACGGTCGGCTTCGCCCTCGACTGGTGGTTCGCGCTCGTGGGGGTCGCCGTCGACTTCTCGTACTCGACCGACGACCTCCTGCGCCCCGCGGCGCGCGACTACGGCCGGATCCAGCTCGCGATCCTCGCGAAGGTCGCCATCCCGATCCCCGTGCGTCTGACCATCCCCGCGCGGCTGATCCTCGTGCCGTCGGTCGGGGGCCAGTTCGGCAACCGGTCGCTCGGGGGGGACAGCACCCCGGCGCTGCAGGGGGGCATCGTCGAGCGCATCGAGCTGCGGCTCAGCTCACCCCAACGCAAGGGGCCCCGGCAGTGGGGCGGGATCCGCTTCGAGCAGCAGCAGAGCTGGATCCAGTACACGTTCGGCGCCGTGGAGCACGCGAGCCAGTTCATGTTCGTATTCGGCTTCACGTTCGGGGGCGTAGGGCCGGAGTTCCCCAAGAAGAAGGAACGGCTGGAGGACGAGTAGCAGCGTGGCGAACGCGGTGCCCGGAGGCAGGATCGCGTGGGGGTTCGGGGTCGTCGTGCTCGTCTGGATCGTGCTCACGGTGGCGACCGAGCCGTGGCCCGAGGGGCCCACTCACGACCTGCGGATGACGAAGTACGGCTCGCTGATCCTCCCCGAGCGAGGCGAAGCGACGCCCGCGCCGAGCGTGCGGATCATGCGCGCCTCGGAGGGACGCTGCGAGATCAACGTCGCCCTGGGGACGGTGCACGAGGTCAAGCCCGGCACGCTCGTGCTCGTCTACGGCGCTCCCGACGCTCCCCCCGTGGCCGCCGCCGAGGTCCTCCTGTCCAAGCCGGAGTCCAGCGACGCCCGCCTGCTCGGCTTCTGGATCGACTGCCCGGAGCTGTTCGAGGTGCGTCGGGCCTCCTGCTCGGAGGTGGCCACGACGATCGTCCGGTCTCGTCCGAAGCACCCCGGCCCCGAGGAGGGGGCGCGCTGGAGCCGCGACCTGCGCGACGTGAGCGCGCGGGCGGGCTGCGCGGCGTGGGAGCCGCCGCCCGAGATGCCGCAGATCGAGGGCATCGACGGGTACTGACCTCCCCGACCCGACCTTGACGGGCTCTTGACGGGGCTTGCGGGACCTTGACGGCCCCGGCGCGTCGCCGGTGCTAGGTTCCTCCGCCATGTCGTCGCGGATCGCCCTCCTGATGCTCGCCTCGCTGCTGCTCGCCGGCTCCGCGTGGGCGCAGGCCGTGGTGGAGCCGACGGCCTCCCGCGACACCGCCGGCCTCGCCGTCGAGCTCGACATCCTGCACGGCGAGAGCTCCGCCCTCCTGATCCTGGCCACCGGCGCCTACGACCGCGTCCTCATCGGACTGGAGGGGGCCGCGAACGCCATCGAGGTCGACTGCGCCGAGCCGGGCGTGGCCCCCGGGCGCGTCTCCCTGGGCAAGGCCTGCATCCGCGCGGTCGCCCACCCCCTCACCCCCGGCCACCTCGACGTCTCGATCCACCGCGGGGACGCGTCGTGGTCCGGGGCTCTCCTCCTGGTCGCGGGCGACGTGGCCGTGCTCGACATCGAGGCGCTGCTCCGCCTCGCCGCGCGGGCGGCCGACCCCGCGCCCGTGGAGTTCGAGTTCGACACGGAGGCGTTCACGTCGAAGCTGGCGGCCCGGTCGACCTTCGACGACAAGGCGAACTACTGCCGGCGCGTGCTCGCGGGGCTGCCCGAAGGCGACGACCGCGAGCTGGTGCAGGAGCTGTGCACCGAAGCCGCGACGGCGGCCGCGGAGGAGGCGGCCGCCGCCCCCGACACCCTCGAGGAGGAGCTCGACGACGACGACGGGCTGGACACCCCCCGAGTCGACCCGAACCTCGTGCTCCTGTACCACCCGGACGGCCGCCCGCGGCTCCTCCCGAGGGGCACGGTCCCCCGCCGCATCCTCACGGTCGCGGCGCTGAGCGGCGTGGGGGTCTCGATCGGGGCGGCCCTCGCCTGGGAAGCCCAGGCCGAGCAGACGTACCTCGACTTCCGCCGGGCCGAGCGCGTGGGGGACGACCCCGCCATGTCCGAGCACCTCTTCTTCACCAAGCAGCACGACCGCAACCGCGACATCGCCGTGGGCGTGGCCGTGGGGCTCGGCGTCACCGCGTTCGCCTTCCTCGGGCATCAGCTCCTGGAGCGCCGCCTGTACCGGCGGGCGAAGCAGGCGGCCGAGGACGAGGCGAAGCTGAAGGGGGCAGAGTGATGCGCCGCGTCGCGCTCGCGCTCGCGCTCGCCCTGGTGGGCTGCGAGAACGACTACAGCTATCGGTCCGTGCTGGACACCCGCCCGGACATCCACGACGTGGTCGAGTGCCGCTTCGACGAGACGGCCGAGGGCTGGGAGCAGTACACCTGCGTGCCCGTCTTCTCGGCGGTGGACGAGGCCGCCGGTCCCTGGGAGCAGGGCGGCATCGGCGACTTCGACATCGTGCAGCGATCGGTCTTCGGCGCGCCCTTCTATCAGCTCTGGTACACCGGCCGGCCCGGGGACGGAGAGGGCACGAGCGACATCGGCTACGCCCTGTCGATGGACGGCGTGGACTGGCGGCGGCACCCCTACAACCCGGTGTTACGGCGGGGCACGGTCGACGGCTCGTTCGACCGCCAGAACGCGAGCGTGGGCTGCGCGGCCTTCGACGGCGACCTGGGCTCCTTCCACCTCTGGTACACGGGCACGAACTCCGATCGCGGAGGCACCCGCTTCGGCCACGCCACCTCGAGCGACGGCGTGCACTGGGAGAAGGACCCCTTCAACCCGCTGTCGCCGCTCGAGGACGCCACCACCCTGCCGATCCGTCGGGTCTGGGGCTGCGACGCGCTGTACGAAGACGGCGGCTTCCACTTCTGGATCGGCGGGGTGACGAACGACTCCACCACCGGCATCCCGGACAACTCCCGGGCCGCGTACGACACCGGCTACCTGTGGACCCGCAGCGGCGTCGACTTCGACGTCTTCGACGACCTCGTCCTCGAGCACCGGGAGATCGGGGGCGACCAGTTCGACGCCGAGGGCGTGCACAAGCCCAGCGTCTTCGTCTACGACGACCCCGACGACCCGTCCGCGCCGCGGTTCTGGATGCTCTACGCGGGCTACGAGGACGTGATCGCGCAGACCACCGGCAACCTCATCAGCTACTCGACCCGGGGCCGCAGCCTCGGGATGGCGAGTTCGTCCGAGCCCGACCGGGGCTGGGAGCGCATCTTCACGGACGAGCCCGTCCCCCTCGACTTCTCCGGCGAACAGCAGGCCGACAACCCGCGCGCCTTCTTCATCAACGGCCGCCTCCACGTGTTCTTCACGGACGAGTTCACGACCGAGCTGGGCGACACCGTGTCCGGCATCGGCCTCGGCATCTCCCCCTTCCCCACCGGAGCGACCCCGTGAAGCGGCTGCTGCCCCTGATCTTCGCCCTGCTGACCGGGTGCGTGACGAACGGCGCCGAGTGCGAGCGCATCTGCACGCGGTTCGTCACCGACTGCGGCTTCAACGCCTGGGGCAGCGTCGAGCAGTGCCGGGTGGGCTGCGTGGAGGACCTCTACCGACGCGACGACGCCGCCGAGGTCATCGCCTGCTACGACGCGGCGGTCGACGCTCCCACCACGGAGCAGGCCGCGGCCGTCGTGGATCGCGCGACCGACGCCGGGCTCTTCTCGGAGCAGCAGGCGGCGGGCACCTTCGACCGCGACGTCGCGATCCAGGACGCCGTCGGCCACGGGACCTGCGACCCCTTCGCCGTCGTCCAGTGCAAGGTGGAGGCCGTGCAGGTGCGACCCACCGCGCCGCTCGTGCCGGGCAGCGCCGCGTCCTACGACTGAGTCCGCTACCGTTCCCGTCGTGGGGCTCCCCGTACCGCTGATCTCCGCCGCCGCGCGTGCCCTGCACGACGACTGCCTCGTCGTCGACCTGCACTGCGACACCCTGCTGAGCCAGCGCCTCTACGGCTACGACCCCACGCGTCGCCACAAGAACCGGCTCCCCTACTCGCCGCTGACGTACCAGGCCGACATCCCGCGGCTCCAGGACGGCGGCGTGGGCGCCGTGGCCCTCGGGATCGTCGTCAACCCGCTGCGCCGTCGGAGCGGTCCGAACGCGATCCGACGCGCCCTCGTGGACATGGCGGGCTGGGAGGAGCGCGCCCCCGAGGCGGTGGCCGTCATCGACACCGCCGACGACATCGAGGCCGCCCGCGCCGACGGCAAGATCGCGATCTTCGCGGGCCTCGAGGGAGCCCACGGGCTCGACACGCGCCTCGAAGACCTCGCGGAGTTCCGGGAGGCCGGGCTGCGGTACGTCGGCCTCTCGCACTTCACGCGCAACCCCGCCGCCACGAACGCCTTCGGGTGGGGCTCCAACGACCGCGACGGCCTCACCGACTACGGCCGCGACCTCGTGGACGAGCTCAACGACCAGAAGATCCTCGTCGATCTCGCCCACATCAACCGACCCGGCTACATGGAGATCTGCGCCCGGACGAAGGCCCCCCTGCTGGTGACGCACACGGGCGTGCGCGGCGCTTACGACGTGTGGCGGAACATCGACGACGAGCAGCTGCGCGCCGTGGCGGACACGGGCGGCGTGGTGGGGATCATCTTCGCGCCCGCCTACCTGAAGGCCGGCTTCACCTGCTCCCTCCGGGAGGTCGTGCACCACATCAAGCACGTCATCGACGTCGCGGGCGAAGACCACGTGGGCCTGGGCACGGACGTGGACGGCTTCGTCACCCTGCCGCCGGACTTCCCGGACGTCTCGGCCATGCCGCTGCTCACCCAGTACATGCTCGAGGAAGGCCTGACGGAGGAGCAGGTGCGCAAGTGCCTCGGCGCGAATACGCTGCGGGCGTTCCGGGAGGTGTGCGGATGAGGTCGTCGGCGCTGGTCCTGCTGCTCTTCGCGGCGGCGTGCGTGGGCCCCCTGCGCGACGGCGGACCCGTGGACCCGGAGATGCCCATGCTCCCGGTCGTGGACGCCGCCCCGGACGACAACGGCCACTTCCCCATCGACATCGTCGACGGCGTGATGCAGGAGTGGCCCGGTCGCATCACGCGCCTGCCGCGCGGGCCCTCCGAGATCCTGCTGCGCAACGGCGCCGAGCACCCCACCGAAGAGGGCGTCTACTCCGCGATCGCCCTGTGGATCCGGGGGCGCGGGAGTCGATCGCACTACCTGCCCGAGTTCGCGAGCCGCCCGCTCTTCCCCCAGACGATGGAGGACTGGTCGATCGACCTGAAGCCGGGGACGTACGTGCTCTCCGTATCGCTGGGCGGCGACGTCTCGCAGACGGCGATCGTGGTGGTGGAGTAGGCCCCCTCAGACCCCGATGTCGCCGTGGAAGCGGAAGCTGACGCCCTTCACGGTCACCTCGTCACCGTCGCGCAGCGCCTGCCCGGACACCTTCTCGCCGTTCACGCGAACCGGGGCGAGCGCGGTGAGACCCTCGATCCTCCACGCCCCGCCCGCGCGCTCGATCCTGGCGACCTGCTTGGCCAACAGCGCCGAGCCCGGCAGGCGGATGTCGCAGTCGTCGGAGAAGCCGATCACGTAGCTCGCCTTCGTGAGCCGGACCTCCTTGCGACGTCCTCCGTCCTCGTAGACGAGGTGGGTCTGCATGCGCTCCCGGACGCGCTTCTGGATCGACTCGACCTCCGACGGGGGCAGCACGGTCGTCGCCTCGGACTCGCCGCCCTGGGCCCGCCCCCCGGGGATGGTGTCGATGCCCGCGAGGTAGGCGGTCGGGGACTCGAATACGAGCACGTGGTGCCCGATCTCGAGGGTGTCGCCGATCTTGAGGTCGGCGGTCATGACGCGCTTGCCGTTCACCCACAGGCCGTTCGACGTGGCCAGATCCTCGACCTGCCACCGACCGCCCTCGTAGGACAGCAGCGCGTGCCGGCGCGAGACGAGCGGGTTGTCGATGCGGACGTCCGCGTCCTCCGAGCGGCCGACCACGATCCGCTTCTTGTCCAGATCGTGCGAGGCCTCCTTGCGTCGGCCCCTGAAAACGAACAGCTTCGGCATCCACTCTCCCCGGGCGTCACTCGCCGCCGCAGCATACGGGTTCGATCCGCACCTCGTCGGTGGCGGCGCGGTTCGCGGACGGGTCCTCGTCCCCCGAGTGGTCCCGGGCCGCGAGGGTGAGGATCACCTCGGACTCGGTGATCGGCTCCACGGGCGGATCGGGGCAGTCGGCGTCGTGCCCGTCGTCCACCGGGTGCTGGTCGCAGGGGACGATGATCTGCATGGGCCACCAGCGCTGCTGGGTGCGGTCGCCGTCGCAGCCGTCGGGGAAGCGCTCCGGGCGGTCCTCGCAGCGGATGGCGAGGGGATGGCGCTCGTAGGTCACGAGGTTCTCGCGCCCGCCCGCGGGGGGCAGGATGTCGATGCCGAAGTCCAGGAAGACGACGTCGCAGAGCCCGTGCGTCTCCACCGCCCCGAAGAAGTGGTAGCCGCCCTGCTCCCCGCCGAACCACAGCTCCTGGGGCTCATCCTCCTGCATGAGCTCGAAGTCCGCGCCGTCGGTGGAGAACGCGAGCCGGACCGCGGGGGGGCAGTCGAAGACGTCGTCGCAGGCGGTGGTGGGGACGGGCGTGGGCGCGCTGCCGTCGGGGCAGTCCTCCGTCCGGGGCTCGAGGTCGCACCCGCAGAGCATCAGCGCGGCCGCGGCGCCGCACCCCGATGACCCCCTCAGAAGGAACAGCAAACCGGATCGACCGCCACTTCCATCGAGGTCCTGCGGGCCTGGTCGGGATCCGCCTGGTAGCTGTGATCCCACGCCTCGACCCGGAGCACGATGTCCAGGTCCTCGAGGTGCTCGACCGGCTCGTCCTCGCAGTTGAGCTCGCGGTCTTCGGGATCGTCGGGGTGGTAGTCGCACGGGATCGCGAGCTGCAGGGCCCACCACCGCTGCTGGGTCGACTCGCCGTCGCACCCGTCCGCGAACAGCTCGCCCTGGTTGCTGCACCGCACGGTCTGTACGTGGCGATCGAGCTCCTGGATGCGATCCCGGGTGCCGTCCTCCCGTTGGATGTCCATGGAGAAGTTCAGGAATACGACTGGGCAGAGTTCGTGCATCTCCGCGGCGACATTGAGGTGGTAGCCCCCTTGCGTGCCGTAGTAGATGGGCTGCTCGCTCCCGTCTTCGATGGGCGCGAAGTCGTCGGGACCGGTGGCGTACGCTAGCTGCACCAGCGGACCGCACTCGAAGACGTCCGAGCAGCTCTCGGCGACCGCGGGGACGCGCTCCCGAGGCGATCCGTCCGGGCACTCCTCGCCGGAGGGGCCGTCGCAGGCGGGACCGAGCGAGAGCAGACCGGACAGCAGGATGCAGGAGACCCTCCCGCGCATCACAGGGCCTTCCAGGCGGCCCGGGGCAGGGCGCTGCTGGGGGCGGGCGGACGGGACGCCAGGATGTACACCGCCCGGCGGTTCGCGATCTCGTCCACCCCGTCCTCCGTGGCGATCGCGAGGCCGTCCTCGCCGAAGCCCTGGTAGTAGATCGGGCCGGTGAAGCCCTTGTTGCGGAACGCGCCCGCGATGGCCTTCGCCCGACGATTGGACAGGGCCTGGTTGTCGCCGCGGTCGCCCACGGTGTCGGTATAGCCTCCGATGTAGAGCCTCACCTGCACGTATCGGCTGTATGCCTCGACCTTGTCCTTGATGTGGTCCTTCCACGCGCGGTCGACCTTCTTCATCTCGGCCTCTTCGATCGCGTGCGAACCCGTGGCGAAGTTCACGTCGTCGTGGGGGATCTCCAGGGACCACGGGAAGATGTTCTCGAAGGCGTAGAAGCCCCACTTGTCGTGGAGGGTGACGTCGAGCCGGAGGACCTCCTCGGGGCCCTGCCACTCGATGAGGATCTCGTCGCCCGGCTCGTTCTCCATGACCTCCACGTCGGCGTCGAAGGCGGGGCCGTCCTCGCCCACCACCACGACGTGCGCGGACACGATCGTGCGGTCCGCCTTGGCCACCAGCATGCGGGCCTGGCGGTCGATCTCGGCCCGGGGGATCTCGATGCTGAGGCCGCCCCCGAGGAACGCGGCGAAGCTCATGGGCAGGTCGAAGTACTCGCCCTCGGCGGTGCCGTACCAGCCGCGCGCCTCGCAGTCCCAGCGGAACTCGCCCTCGGGCTGCTTCAGGTCGAACGTCTTGACCTTGCCCGCCCCGATCGAGCCCGACGTCATCGTCACGCTCTCGCCGTCCGAGCGCTCGCAGATCAGCTCGAGCTTGCGGTAGTCCGCCCCGGCCTTGAGGTTCACCTGGGGGTAGCCCTGCCCCTTCTGCACGGCGGGCTTGAGGGTGTAGGTCATGAGGCCGTCGTCGGCGGAGCCGGGGGACGCGAAGAACAGGACGGCGAGGGGCAGCAAGGCGGTGCGTCGCATAGATGGTGAGGATACGGTCGTCATCGGGCGCGAGGAAGGGGTGCAGGGTGCGGTTCGACGAGGAGTATCGCGAGGAGATCGAGTTGGCGACCGGGCGCAAGGTGACCTTGCGGGCGTTCGTGCGACCGTCCGACGAGCTTCGGGGGCTGCTCCTGGAGGGGTTCGATCGGCTCTCGGACGCGTCGCGGGAGCTGCGATTCTTCAGCGGCAAGCCGCGCCTCACGTCCGCCGAGGTGGACTACCTCACCGACCTCGACGGCGACCGCCACCTCGCGATCGGGGCGCTCGAGGAGGGGGCCGACGGGCCGCGCGGCCTCGGCGTGGCCCGGTACGTCCGGCTCGACGGCCACGGCGCGATCGCGGAGCCCGCCGTGACCGTCGTGGACGAAGCCCAGGGGCTGGGGCTGGGCACGATCCTGTTGGATCGGCTCGTCCGGGCCGCCCAGGAGCGAGGGGTGGAGCGCTTCCGCGCCGAGTTCCTCAGTCGCAACGCCCGGGTGCAGAACCTCCTGCTCGACGTCGTTCCGGACGCGACGTTCCACGCCGACGAAGAGGGCGTCCTCGTCGCGGAGCTGCCCCTGGACTCGGCGCAGGCGCACCCCGATCACCCGACGCCGCTGTCCGAGGTCATCCGCCGGGTGCTCAAGCACCACGTGGGCGGCGGCTGAAGGGGGCCCGGAGGCGCGGGCGGAGGGGGTTGCGATCAGCCGAAGGAGATGCCCTGCGCCAGCGGCAGGTCGGTGCCGTGGTTGATCGTGCAGGTCTGGCGGCGCATGTAGGCCTTCCAGGAGTCCGAGCCCGCCTCGCGGCCGCCGCCGGTGTCCTTCTCGCCCCCGAACGCGCCGCCGATCTCGGCCCCGGAGGTGCCGATGTTGACGTTGGCGATGCCGCAGTCGCTGCCGCCGTGGCCCAGGAACCGCTCGGCGTTGCGCATGTGGTTCGTGAAGATGGCCGACGAGAGGCCCTGGTCCGCGTCGTTCTGATCGTCGATCGCGGCGGCCAGATCCTCGAACGGGGTCACGTACAGGATCGGCGCGAACGTCTCGTGGCGCGAGATGGGGAGGCGCTCCTCGCTCCACACGATCGCGGGCGTGACGTAGTGACCGGCGCGGTCGAGGACGTCGCCGCCCGAGAGGACCTCGCCTCCCTGGGACCGCGCCGCGTCGAGGGCGGCCGAGAACTGCTCGACCGCGTCGTCGTCGATGAGCGGGCCCATGAGCGTGCCGTCGGCCAGGGGATCGCCGATGGGGATCGTCCGATAGGCGGCCACGAGCGCGGGGCGCATGGCGTCGACGTGAGACCGGTGGACCATGAGACGTCGCGTGGTCGTGCACCGCTGACCCGCTGTGCCCACGGCCCCGAACAGGACGGCGCGGACGACGAGGTCCGGGTCGGCCGTCTCGTCGACGATGATCGCGTTGTTGCCGCCCAGCTCGAGCAACGAGCGGCCCAGGCGCTGGGCGACCGCGGCGCCCACGTGGCGGCCCATGCGGCACGAGCCGGTGGCCGAGATGAGGGGCAGCCGACGGTCGTGGATCATCGCCTCGCCGACGTCCTGGTCCGTCCCGACGATCGTCGCCATGACGCCCGCGTGCCCCGCCTCGCCGAAGACGCGGTCCACGATCTTCTGGATGGCGATGGCGCACAGCGGCGTCTTGGCGGACGGCTTCCAGATCATGGTGTCGCCGCACACCGCCGCGATGGCCGCGTTCCACGCCCACACCGCCATGGGGAAGTTGAAGGCGGTGATGATCCCGACCACGCCCAGCGGGTGCCACTGCTCGTACATGCGGTGGTTGGGCCGCTCGCTGTGCATGGTCTTGCCGTACAGCTGCCGCGACAGCCCGACCGCGAAGTCGAAGATGTCGATGCACTCCTGCACCTCCCCCTCGCCCTCGGCCCGGATCTTCCCCATCTCCAGCGAGATCAGCGCGCCGAGCTCGGTCTTGTAGCGGCGGAACTCCTGGCCGAGCTTGCGGACGACCTCGCCGCGCGCGGGGGCGGGGACGTGTCGCCAGCTCTTGAAGGAGGCCCGGGTGGCCGCGACGACCTCCTCGTACTGCTCCCGCGTCGCCATCTGCACCGAGCCGATCACGGAGCCGTCGATCGGCGTGGTGACGGTGAGCAGATCGCCGTGCGTGGCGAGCCAGGCGCCGCCGGTGGAGGCGCCGGACTGCGTGCCGGAGAGGCCGAGGGTCTCGAGGAAGTCGTGGGTCATCTCGGTGCTACTCGGCCTTCTCGGCGGTCAGGGCCTCGTCGACCTCGAA
>CAZEKB010000153.1:0-13754 GCA_964512225.1 uncultured Rickettsiales bacterium
AGTCTGGGCCGTGTCTCAGTCCCAGTGTGGCTGATCATCCTCTCAAACCAGCTACCCATCACTGCCTAGGTGGGCCGTTACCCCACCTACTAGCTAATGGGCCGCAGGCCGATCCCCAAGTGCCAGGGTCCCGAAGGACTCCCCAGCTTTGACCGCTGTCCCCGAAGAGACTGTGGTCTTATGCGGTATTAGCAGGCCTTTCGGCCTGTTATCCCCCGCTCGGAGGTACGTTACCTACGTGTTACTCACCCGTGCGCCACTCGCTCGTCGCCCGAAGGCTCGTCGCGCGTTCGACTTGCATGTGTTAAGCCTGCCGCTAGCGTTCGTTCTGAGCCAGGATCAAACTCTCCAGTTATGTATCTGGATGCAGCTCGAAACTGCTTCTTTGTCTTATCTTCGCAATCCATTTCGGAATCGCGGGTAGGACCATTATTCAGTTTTCAAAGACCGACATCGTCGGCCCGCATTTCTGCGGGGCGGGAGACTGTAACGGCCTCCCGCTTTTCCTGTCAATCGCTGGTTTCCCGGCGATTCGCGCCCCGGAGCCCCGGGGCAGCGGCGGCGAAAGATATTCGCCTTCGCTAGTGCTGTCAACCGCCTCCTGAAATTTCTTTCGGCGGCGCCCGGTGGCCGTCTCGACCAGCGGGACGCGGAAGATATTGAGGCCCCGCAGCCCCGTCAACCGGGATCCGGTTCTTTTTTTGACACCCGGAAAGCCCGACCCGAAAGCTCAGTGATTACAGCTGCTTCAGCCTGCGCTGAATCCGGTGGATCGATCGCGCGCGACCGCTCGCTTCGTCGATGTCGACGATCACCCCGTGAAGGCGCACGTCCTTCTTCGCGGCCTCGAACCGCGCGGGCCGAGCGTTCAGGAACCGCCCCAGGCTCTGCTCGATCTTCACTCCGATGATCGAGTGATGCGGCCCGGTCATGCCCAGGTCGCTGATGTAGGCCATGCCCTCGGGGAACACCTGCTCGTCGGCGGTCTGGACGTGCGTGTGGGTGCCGACCAGGGCGCTGACGCGACCGTCGAGGTACCAGGCCATCGCGTACTTCTCCGACGTGGCCTCCCCGTGGAAGTCCACGATCACGACGTCCGCCTGGCCCTCCAGAGACGCCAGGAGCCGGTCTGCGGCCTGGAAGGGGCAGTCGGTGGGGGGCATGTACACCCGGCCCTGAAGATTCAGCACGGCGACTCTGACGCCCTCCCGTTCGATGATGGCCACCCCTGCGCCCGGATTCTCGGAGGGGTAGTTGTGGGGCCGCAGGACGAGCTCTCGGTCCTCGAGGACGTCGAAGAACTCGCTCTTGTCGAAGGTGTGGTTGCCGCCGGTGAGGACGTCGGCGCCGTACTCGAAGAGCTCGTCGGCGATCTTGCGGGTGGTCCCGAAGCCGCCTGCCGCGTTCTCGGCGTTGATGATCGTCACGTCGACGGCGTGCTCCGAGACCAGCCCGGGCAGCAGCTCGCGGACGGCGCGACGGCCGGGGCGGGCGAAGACGTCGCCGATCAGGAGGACCTTCATCGGGCGTACTGCACGACGCGGGTCTCGCGAATGACCGTCACCTTGATCTGGCCGGGGTACGTCATCTCCGACTCGATCTTGTGGGCGATGTCCCGGGAGAGCAGCACGGCCTCTTCGTCCGTGATCCGACCGTTCTCGACCAGCACGCGGATCTCGCGGCCCGCCTGGACCGCGTAGGCGCGCTCCACGCCGGGGAACGCGTTCGAGATCCGCTCCAGCTCGTTGAGCCGGTGGTTGTAGTTCTTCGTCATCTCCCGCCGCGCCCCCGGACGCGCGCCCGAGATGGCGTCGGCGGCCTGGGCGAGGCAGGCGTACACGGTCTCCTGCGGGACCTCTTCGTGGTGCGCCGCGATCGCGTTGACGACGATCTTGCTCTCCCCGTACCGACGGGCGAACTCGCCCCCGATCAAGGCGTGGGAGCCCTCCGCGGTCTGGTCGAGCACCTTGCCGATGTCGTGCAGCAGGCCCGCCCGCTTCGCCCGCTTCTGGTCCAGACCCAGCTCCGCCGCCATCATCCCCGACAGGAACGAGACCTCGACCGCGTGCTGCCACTGGTTCTGGCCGTAGGACGTGCGGTACTTCAAGGCACCGACCAGCTTGAGGATCTCCGGGTGGATGCCCGACACCCCGACTTCCGCGGCCGCCTCTTCGCCCGCGGACTTGATGATGCGGTGGAACTCCGCCTCCGACTTGCGCACGACCTGCTCGATCCGGCTCGGGTGGATGCGACCGTCTTCGAGCAGCGTCTGCAGCGCGCGCTTCGCGACCTCGCGGCGGATCGGGTTGTAGGCGGAGATCACGATCGACTCGGGGGTGTCGTCGACGATGAAGTCGACCCCGGTCGCCGCCTCGAGCGCGCGGATGTTGCGACCCTCGCGGCCGATGATCCGGCCCTTGAGATCCTCGCTCGGGAGCGGGACCAGGGACACCGTGCGCTCGCACGTGTACTCGCCGGCGTAGCGCTGGATCGCCATGGAGAGGACGTTCTTCGCGGTCTCCTCCGCGCGCTCGCGGAGCTCGTCCTCGATCTCCTTCACCTTGCGCGCGGCGACCTTGCGGCTGTCCGCCTCGATCCGCGCCAGGAGCTGCGCGCGCGCCTCGTCCTTCGACAGGCCGGACACCCGCTCGAGGGCGGCGACGGCCTCCTGCTTCAGATCGTCCAGCTTCGCGCGCCCCGACTCGACGGTGCGCTCCCGCGTCTCCAGCTTCTGCTCGCGGCGCTGCAGGTCCTCCTCCCGCCGCTCTGCCCGCTCGGCGCGACGGTCGATGTCGCCGAGCCGCGTCTTCAGGCGCTGCTCGTCCTCCTGGAGCCGGCGTCGGACTCCATCCGCCTCGTCCTCGAGCCGGCGACGCTTCTTCTCGAGATCCTCCTGCGCATCGACCTCGGCGGCCTTTCGCGCCAGCTCGGCGCGGGCCTCCGCCTCCTTCTCGATGGTCGCCGCGCGGGTCTCCGCGGCGACGGCCGCAGTCGATGCTGCGGCGGCCTTGCGCATCTGGACGATCGCGAGGACGGCGAGAACGAGGACGAGCAGGCCCAAGAGTCCCATGAGGGGATCCATGACATGCACCTCCTGCGCCGGGCCGGAGCCCGACGTTCGGACCAAAGAACGCGGTCCGACCCTCAGGCGGGCTCTGCGGCGCCTCCGGACTCCGACGAGTCGTTGGAGGTCGCTACAGCGCTATCGATTCGTCCCACGAGCTGGTCGAGCGTGTCGCTGACCGCGCCGCGGAACCGAGTGGTTCGATCGCGTAGGAGGAACAGTTCCGATGCGATGTTCAGCGCCGCGAGGATCGCGTGGTCGCGCTGGACGGCGGAGGCGCTGCCTCCGGCCAATTCGCGGAGTCGGCCATCGACGAACGACGCCACCTGCTTGACGTGGCTCGCTGGTCGATCGCTCTGGAGCGTGTAGCGGCGTCCGAGGATTTCGATTTCGACGACTTCCATGCCGTCCATTTCGCCGCTGGAGGGTGCTTGTTCGTTCCTCCCAAGTCCGTCCAAGTGGTGGCCGGACCGGGGGTTTGTTTCTCCGGCACCATAGGCGCGACGCCCCCCGGGCGTCAACGGAGGGGGCGGGCCCGCGGGCCCCGGTTCAGGGCGCCGGAGGGGAGGCCTCGGGCTCGACCGTGATGCCCCGCTCCTCGTCCTCGGCGGCCGCCGACGCGGAGTTCCGGCCCCGCCCCAGCGCGCCGCTCTCGGAGCCGAAGAGCGCGTCGACGAAGCCCGCGGGCTCGAAGTCCCGCAGATCCTCCACGGCCTCGCCGATCCCGATGAGCTTGACGGGGATGCCGAGCTCGTCGGCGATCCCGATGATGACGCCGCCGCGGGCCGTCCCGTCCAGCTTCGTGAGGGCGATCGCGCTCACGCCGACGGCCCCCGCGAACTCGCGCGCCTGGGCGATCGCGTTCTGTCCGTTGGTGGAGTCGAGGACCAGGAGCACCTCGTGCGGCGCTCCGTCCAGCACCTTGCCGATCACGCGGCGCACCTTCTGGAGCTCCACCATGAGGTTCGCCTTCGTATGGAGGCGGCCCGCCGTGTCGCAGATCACGACGTCCGCCCCGCGGGCGACCCCCGCGTTCACCGCGTCGTGGGCTACGGCGGCGGGATCGCTGCCCGCCTCGTGGCGCACGACCTCGGCTCCGGCCCGCTTGCCCCACACCACGACCTGCTCGATCGCCGCCGCCCGGAACGTGTCTCCGGCGGCGATGAGGACGGTCTTGCCCTCGGCCGAGTAGCGGGCGGCCAGCTTGCCGATGGTGGTCGTCTTGCCCGCGCCGTTCACGCCCACCACCATGATCACGAGCGGACCGTCGGCGGGCGGATCGGGCAGCCGCCCGGAGCTGCCCTCGAGGACTTCGTGCACGTTCTCCCGGAGCAGCTCACGCAGCCGGGCCGGATCCTCGAGCTCCTCCCGAGCCGCCCGCTCGCGCATGGACTCGAGCAGCCGGGTCGTGGCGCGGATGCCCACGTCCGACGTGATCAGGAGCTCCTCGAGCTGCGACCACAGCTCCTCGTCGACGACCTTGCGTCCCCGGAAGAGATCGTCGACCCGACCGACCATCCGCCCCTTGGTCCGGGCGAGGCCGTCCACGAGCCGCTCGAAGATCGAGGCCTTGTTCTCCGCCGGAGCAGGCGCCTTCGCGGGGCGCTCGGGCGCCGCCGGGAGCGGCTTCGAGGCGGCGTCGAGCTCGCCGGTGAGCGCGTCCTGCCAGGCCTTCTTCCGCCCCCGCGACACGACGACCCCGACGACCACCACGAGCACCGCGACGGCGCCGCCGATCGCGCCGAGGACGGCGGAGTTCTGCATCAAATCGGACATGACGGCGGCTCCAGGCGAAGGGTCGCGACCGTAGCAGGATCAGCCGTCGAGGCGAACCGCCACGGTGGTCGAGACGCCCGCGTCCTGCATGGTCACTCCACGGAGAACGTCCGCGACCTCCATCGTCGTCCGGTAGTGGGTGATCACGATGAACCGGGTCTCGGTCGACAGCTCCCGGAGCATGTCGTTGACCGGCGACTGTCGGCCTCGTCCAGGGGAGCGTCGACCTCGTCGAGGACGCAGAACGGGGACGGCTTCAGGCCTCGGACCGCCTCGTCCACGTCGCGGTGTTCGTCGACGAGTCATCGCGGACACGATCCCGGCCTTCGCGGCCTCCACGGCGACTCGAGCCTCGCGAACCTCTTCGTCCACGCGCGCCTGCGCCGCGAGGGCCGGGCCCCGCTCGGCCTCCACGCGCGTGAGCGCTACGCGCGCGTCACCCTCCACTCGCCGAAGACGGTCGAGGTCCCGGGTGAGGGACGCGCGGCCGGCCTCGGTCTCGGCTCGCTCCTCCGCGAGCTCGGGGACGGTCGAGGCGATCGTCTCCTGCTCTTCGGCAGCCGACGCGCGACCTCGATCTCCGGGAACCGAGCCGGATCGCCCCCGAAGCGGCCGCCTTCGTTGTCGAAGACCACCAGCACCTCGGCCCGCGCGGCCGGGGCCCGATCGTCGCTGCCCGCGAAGATCACGTCCTCCATCGGCGCGCCCCCCGCAGGGTCCCGGCGCTCTGCTCCCCGAGCGTCCACCGCAGCGCGTCCACGACGTTCGACTTGCCGCAGCCGAGCGGGGGGAGACTACTCCTCCAGGAAGATGCTCTTGGAGGTCGTGGCGCCCTTGAACAGCTGGATGAGGCGGGTGCCGCTCCGCTTCGTCGTGAGCTGGCCGTCGAGCTCCACGACGACCGTCCGCGCCCGCACCTTGCCCAGCTCGCCGTACTTGCCCACCAGCATCCAGGTGGTGCCGAGCCGGTCCTGGATCTCGTCGAGCTTCTTGGTGCCCTCCGGGACGGGCGACTGGCGGATCGTGAGGTCGACCTCCAGCGGGCGGGTCCCGCGACTCGCCAGCACGTCCACCTGGAGGGAGAGCGGGCGACACCCGAGGTTCTGGAGCTCGATGAAGATGGCCGCCTCGAACTCGTCGAGGTTGCCGAAGTCGAGGACGTCGCTGCCCACGCGCTTGCGAAGCCCCGCGTCTCGCGCCCGCTCCGCGGCGGCGCCCACGACCGCGGGGGTGGCCGCCTCCACGGACGGCCGGGGATCGTCCTGCCCCCTCGCCCGGGGCGGCTCACCCCCCACCAGGCCGAGCTGGGACTCCACCGGGAACTGCTGGTTCGCTCCCGTCTTCACGAAGAGCCAGTACCCGCCGACGAGGATGGCGCCCACCGTCACGACGATCAGGAGGCGGAAGACCGAGAACGTGGCGTGGATCTGAGGGGCCTGCTGCAGGGCGACGAGGGTGTCGTCCATGCCGAAGTTCTCGAGGACCGTCTTGGTCTCACCGTCCTCGTCCCTCTTGGCGACCCAGTCCGCGAAGGAGATCGGGACCGAAGGAGCCCCCGCGCCCGCGGCCATGGCGTTCAAGCGGGCCTGGGCCGCCCGGAACTTCTCGCTCTGGAGGACGCTCTCGTCGCTCGGCGGCGAGACCGGGGACGGGGACGAGGGCGACACCGCGGCAGGGGGCGTGCTGCGGGGCGTGGGCGGCGAACCCGGCAGGGTCTCGACGCTGCTCGTCACGAGCTCCGGGATCGCGGGCGGGGATTCACGCTCGATCCGTCCGACCACCGGCGCCGGGCGGGGTCGACGCTTGCCGAGGCCCACCGGCGCGGGCGGCTGCACCGGCACCTTTCCGGTGGTGGCCCCCACCTCGGCGTCCTGGACCTCGCTCAGGAACGCCTCGAGGATCCCGTCGCCCGCGGTCTCGTCGGTGGTCGGCTCGTCCTGCTCGAGCTGGACGGCGGTCGCCTCCGCGAGGGCCCCGCGGAGCTCTTCCATGTCCCCGACACGGCCGAACGGACCGCCGTCGACCGAGATCCGATCGTCCGGCGCCAGCAGGCCACGGCCCGCCAGCTCGGTCAGTGTCGCGAGCTTCGCGGCCTTGAAGACCCGCTTGCCCTTCTTGATTCGATACGTCGCCATCGTCATTCGCTCGATCCCCGCACGCCTGCGCGCGCTTGACGGGTCGGGCACCGTCTCGAAGAATACGCGTCCCTCGATGCGCGGGGAACCGCGCGAGGCGTCCCGCGCCACAGCAACCCCTCCGAGAACCCCTCTATGCCCAAGATCGCGGTCATCCCCGGCGACGGAATCGGCGCCGAAGTCGTGCGCGTCGGCGTCGATGTCCTCCAGACCCTCGCCGCGGCCCGCCCCGGCGTGGACCTCGACTTCGAGTGGTTCGACTACGGCGCGGACCGGTACCTGCGCGACGGGACGGGCCTGCCCGAGAAGGACCTGTTCGACATCGCCGATCGATTCGACGCGATCTTCCTGGGCGCCGTGGGCGACCCCCGCGTGCCGGACAGCGCGCACGCCCGCGAGATCGTGCTCGGCACCCGCTTCAAGCTCGACCTCTACGTCAACCTGCGGCCCTGCCGCCTCCTCGACCCTCGACTCTGCCCCCTTCGGGACAAGGGCCGGGACGACGTGCGCTTCACGGCCTTCCGGGAGAACACCGAGGGCGCCTACGTCGGCGTCGGCGGCCGTTTCAAGGAGACGACGAGCGACGAGATCGCCATCCAGACGTCCGTGAACACGCGCAAGGGCGTGGAGCGCATCCTGCGCGCGGCCTACGAGTACGCCGACCGCACCGGGGCGAAGCGGGTGTGCATGTCGGACAAGTCCAACGCGCTGCGGCACGGGCACGACCTGTGGCAGCGGGTGTGGAAGATGGTCGCGGCGGAGTACCCCGGGATCGAGTCCCGTCACCTCTACATCGACGTCCTCACCATGCGCATGGTCCAGGCGCCCGAGGAGTTCGACGTCATCGTGACGTCGAACCTGTTCGGCGACATCGTCACGGACCTCGGCGCCGCGCTCCAGGGAGGCCTGGGGGTCGCGGCGTCCGCGAACATCAATCCGGATCGAGGGATCGGGATGTTCGAGCCGGTGCACGGCTCGGCCCCGGACATCGCGGGCAAAGGCATCGCGAACCCCATCGCGACGGTGGCCACCGCGGCCCTGATGCTGGAGCAGCTCGGCCTCCCCGAGGAGGCGGCGATCGTCGAAGGGGCGGTCGAAGCGGCCCTCCTTGGGGACCACACGACGCCGGATCTGGGGGGGGCGCTGGGCACCTCGGGAGTCTCGGACTACCTGAGATCCGAGGTGGCGCGGCGCGCCTCGCAGCAGTAGGGTTCGCCACCCTCCGGGAGCAGGTCGATGCGGCGACGTCGATCGATGCCGGCCGACGAATCAGGAGAGTGAGATGAAGGTCGAGAGCAAGGAGATCGTCTTCCTTTCGGGCGTGCGCACGGGCTTCGGAGCCTTCGGCGGCGCGCTCAAGAACCACAGCGCGACGGACCTCGGTGTGGTCGCCGCGAAAGAGGCGATCGGGCGCGCAGGCATCGAGGCGTCGGACCTCGACCACGTGATCGTCGGCAACGCCCTGCAGACCAGCGCCGACGCCATCTACCTCGCTCGCCACGTCGGCCTGCGGGCGGGCACGCCCCACACCGTCCCCGCGATGACGATCAACCGGCTCTGCGGCTCGGGCTTCCAGTCGATCGTCTCGGGCGCCGAGCAGATCCTCCTCGACCAGGCCGACGTCGTCCTGTCCGGGGGCACGGAGTCGATGTCCCAGGCCCCCTTCGTCGATCGCGACGCCCGCTGGGGGGTCCGCTTCGGCAAGGACCACGCGCTCAAGGACGCGCTGTGGGAGAGCCTGTACGACCCCTTCGCCGAGCTCTCGATGGGGCAGACGGCGGAGCGCGTCGGCGCCCAGTACGGGGTGACGCGCGAGGAGGTCGACGACTACGCCTACCGCTCGCAGCAGGCCTACATCGCCGCCTGGAACGCCGGGAAGTTCGAAGAGGAGATCGTCCCCGTGATGGTCAAGAAGCGGCGCGAGATGGTGCCGTTCGCGAAGGACGAGCACCCGCGGTTCGACGTCGACCGCGCGAAGATGGCGAAGCTGCCGTCGGTCTTCCAGAAGAACGGCCTCGTCTCCCCCGGCAACGCGTCCGGGATCTGCGACGGAGCGGCGGCGGTGGTCGTCGCGTCCGGGGCCACCGCGAAGGACCGCGGCTTGAAGCCCATCGCCCGGCTCGTCGGCTGGGGCGTCACGGGCTGCGACCCCAAGATCATGGGGATCGGCCCCGCGTCCGCGGCCCGCAAGGCCCTCGCCGACACCGGGCTGAGCATGGACGACATGGACCTCGTGGAGGTCAACGAGGCCTTCGGCGCGCAGTACGTCGCCGTGGAGAAGGAGCTCGGCCTCGACCGCGAGAAGACGAACGTGAACGGCGGCGCGATCAGCGTCGGCCATCCGCTGGCCTGCTCGGGCACGCGCATCACGCTCCACCTGATTCATGAGCTGCGGCGCCGCGGCGCGCGGTACGGTCTCGGCTCGGCGTGCATCGGCGGCGGCCAGGGCATCGCCGTGATCGTCGAGGCAATCAACGAGTAGCGGAGTACGCGTGCAGCAGGACCACATCATCCACGACTGGAACGACGAGGCCGGGGCCGAAGCGGACTGGAAGGTCGGGCTCGAGTTCTACGACGAGAGCCTGCGCGACGGCATCCAGTCGCCCTCGGCGACCGATCCCTCCATCGAAGAGAAGGAGCGGATCCTCCAGCTGCAGGACGACGTGGGCATCCAGCACACCGACATCGGCCTGCCCGGCGCCGGCCCACGCGCCGTCGCCGACGTGAGGCACCTCGCGACCTACGCCCGCGACCACAAGCTCCGCATCAACCTGACCTGCGCCGCGCGGACTCACGCCAACGACATCCAGCCGATCATCGACATCTCGCAGGCCGTGGGCGTGCCCATCGAGGTGATGGCGTTCTTGGGGGCGTCGCCGATCCGGATCTTCACGGAGGGCTGGACCGTCGAGAAGATGGTCGGCCTCACTCGCAACGCCGTGTCCATGGCCACGAAGGCGGGGCTGCCCTGCACGTTCGTGACCGAGGACACCGTGCGGTCGCAGCCCGAGACGCTGCGCACCCTGTTCCAGGTCGCGCTCGACGAAGGCGCCAAGGGCCTGTGCCTGTGCGACACCGTCGGGCACGCCACGCCCCAGGGCGCGGCGAACCTCGTGCGCTGGGTGCGGGGGCT
The DNA here is from genome assembly GCA_964512225.1 of uncultured Rickettsiales bacterium. Taxonomy (GTDB): domain Bacteria; phylum Myxococcota_A; class UBA796; order UBA9615; family UBA9615; genus CAZEKB01. The sequence goes on from CAZEKB010000153.1 coordinate 10,109, forward strand.
CGTCGTGGAGCTGGGCTACCCGGACACCGTGATCGACTGGCACGGCCACAACGACCGGGGCTTCGGCCTCATCAACGCGATCGCCGCGGCCCAGGCCGGGGCGCGCCGGATCCACGGCACGATCCTCGGCGTCGGGGAGCGGGTCGGGAACACCGCCATCGACCTGCTGCTCGTGAACATGCACCTGATGGGCGTGAAGATCGACGGCGACCTGGCCCTGCTGCGGGAGTACGCGCAGCTCGGCGCCCAGGCCACGTCCACGCCCCTGCCGTTCAACTACCCCGTGTTCGGCACCGACGCGTTCCGCACGGGCACGGGGGTGCACGCGGCGGCCGTCATCAAGGCCATGAACAAGGGCGACGACTGGCTCGCCGACCACGTCTACTCGGGGGTGCCCGCGGGCATGTTCGGGCTGCGTCAGGTCATCGAGATCGGGCACATGGCGGGCCGAAGCAACGTCGTGTGCTGGCTCAAGCAGCGCGACGTCGAGCCCGCCGAGCCGCTGGTGGACGCCATCTTCACGGTGGCCAAGCAGGGCAAGCGGAACCTCACGGACGACGAGGTCTGGGCGGTCATCGACTCGCACCAGCCCTCCGCGCACGCCTGAGCCTCAATCCGGCGCAGCCTCCCCGGCGGCTGCCTCTTCGTGGATCGCGTCGAGCATGCGCTGCCGCTCCCGGCGGCGACGTTCGTCGTCCAGCGCCCGGCGGCGCAGGGCCACGCGGGTCTGGTTGTTGTTCACCATCTGCCAGCCGACGAACAGCGTGAGGAACGCGCGGATCCAGAAGTCGAGCCGCGCCGGATAGCCGTCGAGGTGGAAGAAGAAGAGGCCGACGCAGGCGGCGACGTTGATCGCCTGCACCACGACGTAGGCCGCGTTCGACTCCCGCAGGGCCGTGCCCGAGAAGCCTCGGTTGATCGCGACGACGCCGGCGACTCCCAGCAGGAGGATGTCTTCGGGCTGCACGGAGGGGACGCTACGGCGTGAGGACGGCGTTGTCGATGAGGCGGGTCCGCCCGAAGAAGACGGCCACCGCGGCGACCACCGGTCGCTCGATCGGGTCCGCGGGCGCGGTGAGCTCTTCGGCGTCGAGGATCTCCACGTAGTCGACGCGAGCGAGCGGCTCCGCCTCGATCGCGGCGCGGATCGCCGTCGCCAGGGCGGACGGTGATCGTTCGCCCCCTTGGAAGGACGCGCGCGCACACGCGAGGGAGCGGCACAGGGCTCGCGCCTGCACCCGCTGGTCGGCCGTCAGGTACGCGTTCCGGCTCGACATGGCGACGCCGTCCGCTTCGCGCACGATCGGCAGGCCGAGCATCTCCACGTCGAGGTCCAGGTCCCGCACCATGCGGCTCAGGACCGCGAACTGCTGGAAGTCCTTCCTCCCGAAGGCCGCGACGTGGGGCTTCACGACGTTGAAGAGCTTGAGCACGACGGTCACCACGCCGTCGAAGTGACCCGGGCGCGAGGCGCCGCAGAGCGGCCCCGCGAGGGGACCCGCCACCACGGTCGTCTGGAACCCCGGGGGGTACATGGTGGCCTTCGACGGGAGGAAGAGCACGTCGGCGCCCACCTCCCGGCACTTCGCGGCGTCTCCTTCGGGGTCGCGCGGGTAGGTGCCGAGGTCCTCGCCTTCACCGAACTGGAGCGGGTTGACGAAGATGCTGACCACCAGTCGATCGCCCCGACGACGGGCCTCCCGCATCAGGGACAGGTGCCCGTCGTGCAGGTACCCCATCGTGGGCACGAACGCGATCGTGAGCCCGTCCGCGCGGGTGCGCCGGGCCCAGTCGGCCATGGCCGCGGGGGACTCGATGGTCAGCATGATCGGGTGGGCTAGTGCGTGATCCGAGGCGGGAGATCGTCCGTCGGCCCGTAGGCGGTGCGGCCCGAGCCGCCGGCCGACCCGCTCGCGGCGTCCGGCACGACGGCCAGGGCCCCCTTCTTCGCCTTGCGCTTGCGGTGGAAGGAGTGGGCGTCGTCCGGGAACGCGCCGGAGCGCACGTCCTCGATGTAGGTGCCCACGGCCTCCCGCACGGCGGTCCCGAGGTCGGCGAAGCGACGGACGAACTTCGGCTTGAAGTCCTCCTCCAGGCCGAGCATGTCGGTGACGACGAGCACCTGGCCGTCGCATCCGCTGCCCGCCCCGATCCCGATCGTGGGGATGTCGAGCGCCTCGGTGATCTCGGCGGCGAGCTCCGCGGGGATGCCCTCGAGCACGAGCGAGTACGCGCCCGCCTCCTGCACCGCGAGGGCGTCCTCGAGGATGCGGGCACCGGCCTCGGTGGACCGACCCTGCACCTTGAACCCGCCCATGACGTGCACCGACTGCGGCGTCAGGCCGATGTGGCCCATGACCGGGATCTGCGCGGCGACGATGGCGCGGATGGTGTCGGCGCGCTCCTTGCCGCCCTCCAGCTTCACGGCGTGCCCGCCGCCCTCCTGGATGAGACGGCCCGCGTTGCGCACGGCCTCCTCGGTGCTCACGTGGTAGCTCAGAAACGGCATGTCGAGCACGACGTGCGCGCGCTCGGTGGCGCGGGTCACGGCGGCGCCGTGGTAGGCGATCTGCTCGACGGTGACCTTGAGCGTGTCCTTGCGACCCTGGACGACCATCCCGAGGGAGTCGCCGACCAGGAGGACGTCGACGCCGGACCGGTCGAGGAGCCGGGCGAAGACCGCGTCGTACGCGGTGAGCATGGTGATCTTCCGACCCTTCGCCTTCATTCGGCGCAGATCGAGCGTGGTTATGGGCTTGCCCTGGGACATCGAACCTCCGATCGCGCGGCCGTACGGCCTGCCCGTCGTTTCAGTGCGGCGACCATCGCCGCGGTTTCGCGTCTCTCGAAATGTCGGACGGACTTCGCGCCCCGTCCAGGTCGCCCGCTAGAGCGATCCCAGCGGGACCAGATGCTTGGTCCCGCCCTTCATCCCGAGAATCTCGTTCACCAGCCACTCCTGATCCTGGGAGTTGTGGACGAAGTCGATTCCGCTCGTATTTACCACCAAGAGCGGCGTACGTCGGTAATTGAAGAAGTAATCGTTGTAGAGGTCGCTGAGATCGCGCAGGTACTGCGGGTCCATCTTCTTCTCGAAGCTGAGCCCGCGCGCCTCGATCCGCTCGAGCACGATGTCGATGTCCGCCTGCAGGTAGATGATCAGGTCCGGCGACGGGAGCCGCGCGTCGAGCTGATCGAAGATCTGGTTGTAGAGCCGGAGCTCGTCTCGATCCAGGGTGAGGGTCGCGAAGAGGCGGTCCTTCGCGAACATGTAGTCGCAGACGATGCTCGTATCGAAGAGCTGCGGCTGCCTCAGCTCCTGCTGCTGCTGGTACCGGGTGAGGAGGAAGTAGAGCTGCGTCTGGAAGGCGTACCGCTTGCGGTCCTTGTAGAACCGCGCGAGGAACGGGTTCTCCACCACCGGCTCGTGCACGGCGCGACCGCCGAGCCGCGACGCGAGGATCCGCGTGAGGCTCGACTTTCCGACCCCGATCACGCCTTCGACGGCGATGTAACGCGGGCTCTTCATCGGCGGGGTTCTACCACCCGCCGGCGCCCGCCGTCCCCGCACCGGCCGCACACAACCAAACAGTAAGAAAAAAACAACGTCCCCGCCACCACCCCCGGGGGGCATTCATCCAACAAA
>CAZEKB010000154.1:0-13615 GCA_964512225.1 uncultured Rickettsiales bacterium
GTGAGCGTCCAGGCGATCACGACGCCCCGAAACGAGCCGTTTCGGCGACTTGTGAGCGTCCAGGCGATCACGACGGCCCGAAACGAGCCGTTTCGGCGACCGGTGAGCGTCGAGCCCATCACCCCGCCCAGAACCATCGAAGCCGCCCGGAGGCGGCCTCGAAGGTGCGGTGAGCCGGGACGCATGAAACCTGAAGTGGGAGAAGGAAGCGCCCCGTAGTCCGCAGCTGCAGCTTAGAGCATCTCGGACAGCACCACCCCGACGTCTCCGGCGTTCCATGTGGAGCCCTCGAGCCCGATCGTGATGTCCGCCTCTTCCGCCGACTCGACCCGAGCTCCGCCGCGGGCCCGCACGTGCAGGTCGGCGAGGTCGGCGAGGACCGGGCGAGTCGTCAGGAAGCGCCCGACCTCGCGGCAGATCACGGCCGCCTGCCCCACCGAGCCCTCGACGTTGTTGTGCAGGGTCTTGCCGCCCACGTACAGGTCCGTCCACAGCACGCACCCGGCATCCAAGTCCACCACCAGCGGCAGCGCGTACCCCGAGTCGCCGTGCAGGTCGAACTTGTTCGCGACCGTCGCGATGTCGAACGTCTTCGTGCTCGCGTCCACCTCCTGCCGCACCATCCAGCCCGCGTGGCAGTCGATCGTCGCGAACGACGCGCCGCAGTACCGGTGCACCTGGATCGCGAGGTACCGCACGCCCTCGGGCAGCTCCGAGAGCGTGATGTCCACGAACTCCGCCGCCCCCAGCGGGGCCGACTGCAGGTCCCCCGAGTGCCGGATCCCCGTCCCCGACAGCCGCGTGTAGCTGACGTGCCCGCGGTACTCCCACTCGGCCCCGAACTGGATGACCGAGAGGTCGAGGTCCGTGGTGATCCCCCGCTCCTTCCACCACACGAACAGCCGCAGGACCTTGTCGAAGTCGATCTCCACCAGGCTGCCTCGTCCGAGCGTCCACAGGCCGTCCGACGCCGCCCGCTGCTGCAGCGGCACCGTCCGCCGGCCGAGCGCGGGGTCGATCCACACGCGCTCGCCCGCCCACGACTCGCGCCCCCCGAGCAGCCGCAGCAGGGTCGCCTCCAGGATCCCCGTCAGCCGACCGCGCACCGCCTCGCTCGGGCCCCCCTTCCAGGGGTTCGGCAGGATCTTGACGCGCCCCCGCTTGTTCACGACGGTGCGGTGGTCGAGGCCGTGGATCGAGCCGAAGTAGGACCGCAGAACCAGCAGCGTCTTGACCGGGATGCCCTCGCCGACCGCCTCGAACCGGTCGAGGATCGCGCCCTCGCTGCCCGGGAAGCGCCGCAGCAGGTGGTGCACCCGACGGCCGAGCTGCGTGGGCCGATCCGCGAGGTGGTCCAGCAACCCGGGCAGGTCCCCCTCGACGATGAGCGCCTCGGCGCGGGAGTTGAACGTGCGGATCGGACCCCGGGCGAGCGCGCGGAACACCGCCGCGGTCTTCGGGAACCGGTCCCGGTGGTCGCCGGGGTGGACGTAGCGGGCGATCGCCAGCCACAGCCCGCGGTACCGGTTCACGTCCTCCGCGAGCGCGGGGGCGTCCTCCAGGATCGACAGCACGAGCCGCCGCTGCGCGCGGGAGAACCGGGGGAAGCGGATCGGCTCGGAGAGGCTTCGGTCCGAGTCCGTCAGCGACGCGAAGAGCCTCAGCAGATCCGTGGGCGTCGACGCGAGCCTCCGCACCGCGTCGGCCTCTCCCGACTCCCACAGCGCCTGGAGCACGAGCGCGCGGTTCTCCTTGATCGCCAGTCGCGCCGGATCGATGAACGTCGGCCCGAATGCGACGATGCAGGCGCGGAGGTCGGCGGCGAGGTGATCGGGCACCGCCGACTTCGCCGCGAGCAGGCCCGTCGCCCACGTCCGCAGCCTCGACTCGACCTCCGCGGGCCGCACGAGCTGCAGGTCCATCCACTCGACGTGCGTGTCCGAGACCTGCTTCGCCAAGGCCCGCTTCGCCCGCTGGAACATCGACGGCGTCTGCAGCTGCAGCACCGGGTCCGCCCCGAAGTCGTCGAGGTCCAGCAACCACGGAGGCACCACGATCCCCGTCTCCAGCCGCTCGCCCTCGGGGAACCACTCCAGGACCGAGCCCACGAAGCCCGTCCACCGCTTCGCGAAGTACACGTCGTCGCCGGGAACCCCGTCGGGGAACCTCGTGAAGAGCGGCACGTACTCCACGTCGCCGCCGCGCACCCCCGCGAGCAGCGCCATCCGGCCTCGGTGGCCGTCCAGCCACGTCGTGTCGGCCGACGTCAGCAGCTCGACGTTCGTTACCCTCCACCCCATCTTCGTGAGCTCGCCCAGGACGACCAGCCGCTCCTTCGTGGCCAGCCCCGCCCCCTCCGGCACGCCGACCACCTGCAGCCGTCGCGCGGCGACGCCTTCGAGGACGGCCGACCCGCTCATCCGGCCATCGGTGACGCGAGCTCCACGAGGATCCCCTCGGGATCCCGCACCCACCCCACCGTCTGGCCCCAGGGCCTGGTGGACGGCGCCACGACGGCCGTCATCCCGTTCGCCAGCGCGTGCTCGTAAGCCGCCGCCACGTCCTCCGTGATCAGCGCGATCTCGAACCGCGCGGGCCCCCCGTCGAACATCGCGCGGGTCACGTCGTCCTCGAAGTGCCCGCGCCCGAACTCCCGCTCCGCGAACGACAGGGTCGTGGCGCCCGTGTCCATCTCCGCGTAGCCCCCGTCCGGGTGCAGGAACCTCCGCTGCAGGCCGAACGCCCGCTCCCAGTTCGCGACCGTTGCGGGCACGTCGTCCACGTAGACGATGGTGTATCCGAGCTGCATGCGTCCTCCGAAGAGACGGTACAGGTTCGGTCCCGGCCGCCGATAGACTCGACTCGATGGTGCGCCCGACGCTCTCCGCCTGCCTCGTCCCCCTCGCCCTCGCCCTCGTCGGCTGCCCGCCCCCCTGCGGCTACGACGACGCCCAGCAGTCCGAGCGCGACCTCGCGGACTCGACCCGGCCGGTCTTCCGCACCCCCGTCGTCGCCCTCGACGACCTCCTCGGCATCTTCCCGAGCCCCAACACCAGCGGGCACATCCTCAAGGTCCACAGCTACATGAAGGTCGACCACGAAGTGGACGTGGTCGCGCCCGCGGACATGACGCTCGTCGCCGTGGACCACTACGACCAAGGGGGCAGCCAGTACAAGCTCGACTTCGACGTCGGCTGCCGACACCGGATGTACCTGGACCACATCGACACGCCCATCGACGCCATCCGCGACCTGGTGACGACGGACCACACGGTCGGCGAACTCCGATTCCTCGAGGGGGACGAGCGGATCGAGTTCTCCGAAGGCGACCTGCTCGGCACGACCGGGAACCTCACGTCGGGCGGCTCCTGGGACTTCGGCCTGCTCGACGCGCGACGGAGGAACGACTTCGTGAACCAGGAGCGCTACGAGGACGAGCTGCGGTCCTTCCTGCACGGCATGTGTCCCTTCGACCTCTACACGACGGACCTCCGGGTCGCCTACGCGGACCTGTTCATGAGCGTCCGCGGCGAGCCGCTGCCCCAGGCGGCGTGCGGCGACGGGTCCCAGGACGTCGCGGGCACGTTGGCGGGCACGTGGTTCACGGTCCAAGGCGACGCGCCCGCGCCCCAGCTCGTCATCTACTCGGACATCGACGGGACGATCGCCACCGGCGGACTCACCGACGGCGAAGGGGTGGTCTTCGGCCCGTTCCCCGAGACCCGAGGTCGAGGCTGCTTCACCGTCGGCGCCGTGTGGGTGTGGCTCGAGCTGGACCCCGACGACGACACCCGCTTGCTGCGCTCCCACGGCGACGGCCCCTGCCCCGCCGATCCGCCCGAGCCGACCGTCACCTACGCGCGGTAGCCTTCTGCCGTGCGCCGCCTCCTCCTCGCCTCGGCTCTCCTCGCCTGGGGGTGCCCCCCCGCCACGACGGACCCCGACGACGACGACGACGCAGCCGACGACGACGACGCAGCCGACGACGACGACGCAGCCGACGACGACGACTCCGCCCCGGGGGACGACGACGCGACCGACGACGACGACTCCAGCGCCGACCGGGACGAGGACGGCTTCATCGCCGCCGTCGACTGCGACGACACGGACCCCCAGGTCTTCCCCGGCGCCCCCGAGATCTGGAACGGGCTCGACGACGACTGCGACACCGTCACGGACCGCTTCCAGCTCCCGGACCAGGCGTTCGTGATGCACGGATCGATGGACACGGGCCAGGTGGGGAGCGCGGTGCGGCTGATCCCCGACCTCGACGGCGACGGCGGCGCCGAGCTCCTGGTCGGGGGACGCAACGAAGCGAACGCGACGGGCCGCGTCTACCTCGTGACCTCGGCGCAGGCGGCGGGGCCGTCGCCGCTCTCCATCCCCGACGCGTGCGCGACGTACACCGCCGCTCTGGAAGGCGCCCGCTTCGGGTGGTCGCTGCTCGACTTCCCCGACGTGACGGGCGACGGCCTCCCCGAGCTCCTGTTCGGCGCCTCGTCCCAGGCGATCGACCCGTTCTCCGAGGGCGCCGTCCACCGCGTCCTCTCCGAGTCCTTCGCCTGCGGGCCCATGCTCACCCTCCCGCAGTGGATCGTCGGCGACACGCTCGGGGAGCGCTTCGGAGCGGGACTCGGGGTCCTGCCCGACCTCTACGGTCCCACCGGGCCGGACGGGGTCCCCGAGCTGATCGTCGGCCACCCGTCGGTCTTCGGGACCAACGACCTGATCGGGCGGGCCAGCACGTACAGCGGCGGGGACGTCGCGGGCGGGGGCGGGCTCTGGAGCGACGTGGCCGAGGACTGGTTCGTGGGCGCGGTCGACAACGACGAGATCGCCCGGATCGTCACCGGCGGCCTCCTCGGCGACCCGCCGGTCCCCACGGCCGTCGTGGCCTCGGCGGGGTACCAGGCGTCCAAGGGAGCGGTGTGGCTCGTGGACCCGACCACGGCCTCGACGAGCGCGGACGCGTCGACCGTGTGGACGGGCAGCCTCGGCTCGGAGACCTTCGGCCAGGACGTCGACGTGGGCGACTTCAACGGGGACGGTCACGACGACGTCGCGGTCGGCGCGAACTCCGCCGAGTTCCAGGGCGTTCGCGGCGGCGCGGTGTACGTGTTCCTGGGACCTGACTTTACGTCGGGCACGGGAGAGGCGCAGGCCGATCTGATCCTCCGGGGCGAGGCGCTGGGCGACGCGTTCGGGTTCGCCGTCGACCTCGCGAGCGACTTCGACGGCGACGGGACCCGGGACCTGGTGGTCGGCCGGCAGAAGTCGGGCGAGCTCGAAGGACAGGTGGACGTGTTCCTCGGGGGGGTCTGGGGGAGCCGAACCTCGGGCGTCGCGTCCGAGGCCGACGCTTCGTTCGTCGGCGCGAGCCCGGGCGGACGCCTCGGCTTCTCCGTCGACTCCGGCGAGGACGTGGACGGGGACGGTCGCCCGGATCTCCTCGTGGGCGCGATCCACGCGAGCCCGACGGTGCTCCGCTCGGGCGAGGCGTACCTGCTGCTCAGTCGCTACCGCGACGACGGCGGCGGCCCCGTCGACGGCGAGTAGTCAGCTCAGGCCCACGACCTCGCCGTCCACGATCCCCATGCGCTCGGCGGCAGGCACGCGGGGGAGCCCGGGCATGCGCAGGATGTCGCCGGTGATGGGGATGAGGAAGCCCGCCCCCGCGGCCACCTGGATCTCTCTGACGGTGATGTCGAATCCGGTGGGGCGACCGAGCAGCCGAGGGTCGTCCGACAGGCTCGCGGGCGTCTTCGCGATGCACACCGGCAGGTCCCCGAGGCCGAGGTCGCGGATCGCCTTCAGGTCGGTCTTCGCGCCCTTCGTCAGGATCAGCGACTCCGTGCCGTAGACCGCGCGGCACACCGCCGTGACCTTCTCCTCGAACGGGTCCTCGCGGCGGTACAGCGGCGTGAACGACGGGTCGTCGACCGCGTCGACGACCTCCACCACGGCCCGGGCGAGGTCGACCGCGCCCGCGCCCCCCTCGGCGTGACCCCGGCACACCCCCATGCGCAGGCCCCGGGCGTCGCAGAAGTCCTGCACCACGGCGACCTCCTCGTCCGAGTCGGTGCCGAAGTGGTTGAGCGCGACCACCGCTCGGAGCCCGAACGCCCCCACGCTGTCGAGGTGCCGCGCGAGGTTCGGGAGGCCCGCCCTCACCGCGCCCGGGTCGGGCGTCGCCGAGTCCTTGAGGGCCGCCCCGCCGTGCACCTTGAGCGCGCGGATCGTGGCGACGAGCACGACCGCGCTGGGCGCGAGGCCCGCCGAGACGCACTTCAGATCGAGGAACTTCTCGGCGCCGAGGTCGAAGCCGAAGCCCGCCTCCGTGACCACGTAGTCGGCGTGCGCGAGGCCCGTCTTGGTGGCGATGACGGTGTTCGTGCCCTGGGCGATGTTGGCGAACGGGCCCCCGTGGATGATCGCGGGCGTCCCCTCGAGCGTCTGCACCAGGTTCGGGTGGATGGCGTCCTTGAGCAGCACGGCCATCGCGCCCGCGGCGCCGAGGTCCGACGCGTGGACTCCCCGGCCGGTCTTGCGCTGTCGGCCCAGGAGGATGCGGCCGAGGCGAGCCTGCAGGTCGAGCTCGTCCTCGGCCATGCACAGGATCGCCATGACCTCGCTCGCGGCGGTGATGTCGAAGCCGCTCTCCCGGGGGATGCCCATGCGCCGGCCGCCGAGCCCCAGCACCATGTTTCGCAGCGCCCGGTCGTTCATGTCGATCACCCGCCGCCAGATCACGGTGCGGTGCTCGATCGACAGCTTGTTGCCGAAGTGCAGGTGGTTGTCGAGCATCGCCGCGAGCAGGTTGTGCGCCGCGGCGATGGCGTGGAAGTCGCCGGTGAAGTGGAGGTTGATGTCCTCCATGGGGATCACCTGGGCGCGCCCGCCGCCCGCCGCCCCGCCCTTCATCCCCATGACCGGGCCGAGCGACGGCTCGCGGAGCACGACGCAGCCGCGCTTGCCGATGGCGCCCAGCCCCTGGGCGAGCCCTACGGACGTCGTCGTCTTGCCTTCGCCCGCCTTCGTGGGGGTCATCGCCGAGACGAGGATGAGCTTGCCGCGCGGGGTCGCGGGGAGCGGCGAGACGATCTTGGCCTTGCCCCGACCGTAGGGGACCAGGTGCACGGGATCGACGCCCAGCTCCGCGGCTACATCGCCGATGGGACGGGGCTTTGCGGCGCGTGCGATCTCGAGGTCGGTGGGCATGTCGCGGCTCCGGGGGAGAACGTCGTGAGTCCGAAGGCTAGACTGGAATGGGAGCGAAGCGCAGGCGCGAGTGGACGACACCCGGATCGAGAGCGCCCGCAAGGCGTGGCATGACCTGCACGGAGCCGTGCGGTCCATGGCCCTGTACGACCCCTCCCACGCGCGGATCGGGGCCCTGATCGAGTCCCACGTGGCCGCGATCCAGGCCGCGCTGGGGACCGACGAGTACCTGTACCTGGACCTGGAGGCGGGCCGGGTCCGCGTCGACGGGCGGGTCCTCGACCCGGTGGCCGACGTGGGCGTGGACCTCGTGACCCGGCTCCACGCCGAGGGGATCCGCGAGCTGATCTTCGACGCGGGATACACCGCGGCCGCCGCCCGCCGGCTCGTCGACAGCATCCACCCCTACGTCGGCAGCGGGAAGCGACCGCGGCAGGCCCTCGCCGACCGCCTGCGCTGGGAGCCGACGCCGGGGCTCGGGGTCGCGGCCGTGGACGAGGTGGATCGCAGCGACGTGCGGTACGACGCCCTGACCCACGCGGGCGACGCGTGGCGCGATCTCCTGCTCCGCGACGATCCGGCGCGGGGCCGACCCCTGGAGCGCACGGCCGCCAAGCCCGCCTGGGACTGCCGCGGGGGAGCGATCGACTGGCCGGACCCCCGGCCTGCGGAGGACTACGCGGAGCTGAACGAGGAGATCGAGGCGGCGGACGGGTGGGGCGCGCCCATGTCCCGCGTCGGGCTCATCCTCGCCGACGTCGCCGAGGGCTGGGCGCGGAATACGCGGCTCGAGGCGGTCCTGGCGCGGGTCCCGGACGAGGTCGAGGCGATGCTCCGGGCCCACCGGGTGGGCGACGCCGCGCGCCTGCTGGCTCCCCTGCGCCGCTGGGGCGCGAACCTGGAGGACCGACCCGAGACCCTCAATGCGCGGTTCGAGTTCGAGCGCCTGCAGGGCGAACTCCTGGACGATCGGATGCTCGCGCTCCTGCGCGAGTCCATCGAGGTCCGCGCGGTCGAGCCGAGCCGGGCCGCCTCCTACCTGGCGGGCAGCGGCGCGGCGCAACATCGACGCATCCTCGCGTTCGCGGGCAGCCTCCCCGAGGGGCCCTACCGCGAGGCGATGCTCGGGGTCGTCCGCGGCGAGCTCGGGCGCGACGCGCGCAGCCTGCGCAAGTCCCTGCAAGAGGGCGCCCCGGCCGTCGCCGCCATGGCGCTCGATCTGCTGGAAGGCATCCCGTCCGACGCCGAGAGCATGGCCCTCGCCCTCGGCGTGCTGGACCGCGCGGACCCGGCCCTGCGGCGACGCGCCGTGGCCTACCTCGCTCGCTACGACCACCCCGCCGTGTCCGACCGGATCCTGCGGGTGCTCCGCAGCGAGCCCGACCTGCGGACCGAGGCGCTGAGCTGGCTCGTTCAGCACCCGGACCCCCGGGCGTACGACTTCCTGCGGAGCCTGACCCGCGACGCGCGCTTCGACGCCTCCCCCCTGCTCGACCGGTGCCGCGTCACCCGCACCATGGGCTTCTCCGACCCCGTCCGCGCCGCGGCGCACGCCCTCGACATGCTGAAGTCGGCCTGGGCCCTCGACCCGGAGCTCGCCGCGCCGTGGGGGGTCGCGCTCGCGGCCGCGGGCGCCCCGGAAGGCCACGCCGTGCTGGTCGGCCTCGCCCAGCGGGCGAAGAAGCGCCAGGTCCGGGCCCTGCTCAGCCACGCCGGGGCGCTCTGGAAGAGCCGATACGTGGCGCCCCCCGAGGCGGAGCCGTCCGAGGGCGAACCGTCCCTGGGCGAGCCGACCCTCCCCCCCGCGCCGCCGCCCTCGACGGGGCGCCTGCGGGAGGCGCGCTTCGACACGTCGCTGGACGAAGACGACCTCTCGGTCGCCACGATCCAGCGCCGGGAGGCCTTCGAGCGCCAGTTCACGGCGGCGATGGTGGAGGCGTCGAAGCACGCCGACCCGCTGCCTCCGGGCGACGAGGACGAAGAGGCCGAAGCGGACAAGACCTGGGGCGAGCTCCCGCTCCTCTCCCCCGAGGAGGAGGAGGAGTTCCTGCAGCTGCTGGACAAGCTCGACCCGGTCGACTTCGCCGACGTGCTCATCGACCAGTCGGCCCTCGAGTTCGAGACGTCCGGGATCCCCCTGCACGGCATCGCGGCGATCATCGCCGAGGACTCCGAGCACGGTGAGGGCGACCCGTGAGCGACATCGACCTCACCACGCCCGAGCCTCGCCTGGCCGCCTTCCGGGGCCTCACGCGCCAGGTCGCGGCGGTCCTGCGCACGGCGCAGGTGCACCCCCCCGAGACCCCGGCGCTCGCCGAGGCCACGGACGCGCTGGGCGCCCTCGTGCGCACCCTCGTCCGACGCCTCGGGCCCCTGCGGATCACGGTCGTCGACGGCGTACACGTCAACGACGAGCCCGTTCAGGGATCGAGCCGCTCGCGCGAGCCCGATCTGCTCACGCCGCTGCTGCGTCGCCGTCGGTTCCACGGCGTGGAGTTCGCGCGCGCCCCGACCCCCTCGGAGCTCCGCTCCTTCTTGGGGATCTGGCGGACCTGGCGGTCGACCGAGGCGGGGGGCGAATCGTTCAACGACGCGCTGCGTGCAGCCGGGGTGCGATCGGTGCGGGCGATCGTGCCCAACGACCGGGTCGACCCGATCGGGGAGGACCCGGCGCACACGTTCCACGACGCCATGACCGCCTACTGCGCCCTCCTGGCGGTGGCGGACGAGCTGGCGAACCCGGGCAACGCGGGGGCGGACCTGCCCCGCAAGACGGAGGCGGCGCTGCACGGGGTGGGGGCCGTCGTGGTCGCGTCGCCGGACATGCTCCTGCCGATGACGACGCACCGCGACGACACGCGGTACGAGGCGGTTCACGCGGCGAACTGCGCGGCGCTCGCGATGCTCCTCGCCCGCGCGGCGGGGCTCGGGCCCGAGTCGATCGTCGACGTGGGCAGGGGCGGCCTGTACTGCGATCTCGCCATGGCCATGCTCGTGAGCGACGCCCGCCACCAGGCGGGGGCGCTGCAGCGGGACGTCGCGTCGCGCGTTCGACGCCACCCGATGGAGGGGTTCGTGCTCTCGCTCACGGGAGACGGGCTCGACGAGGGCGTCCGGGCCCGGGCGATCGTGGCCTACGAGCACCACATCGGCCTCGACGACAAGGGGTACCCCGGGCCCGCGCCCGCGGGCCGCATCCACATCTTCTCGCGGATCGTCGCCGTCGCCGACGGCTACGACGCGCTCTGCCACGACCGCGGAGACCGACACGGCACCCCCCGGCCCCTCATCCTCGAGACGCTCGCGAAGGAGGCCGGGGGCCGCTACGACCCGCTCCTCCTGCAGCGCTTCTTCTCGCTCATGGGGCGGTTCCCCCCCGGGTCCGTCGTGCGCCTGAACACGGGCGAGATCGGGATCGTGGCGCGGCCCGCCCGGGACCCGAGGATGTTCGACCGCCCGCTGGTCTACCTCGTGCGCGAGCCTCGCGGCGGCCCCCTGCCGACCCCCGTCCCGGTCGACCTCAGCCGCGCCGATCGAGGGCGCCCGGCCTGGATCATCGAGGTCCTGGAGGAGCGCCTCGTTCCGGATCGGCTGATCCCCCTGCTCGCCCGGTGACCCCCGTTTTCCCGGGGACCGGCGAGGTCACGACGCGTAGATTGGTGACGGAGGTGCCGATGACGCGCACTCGATTGGGACCGGCGGCGGCGCTGCTGCTCTTGGGCTGCGGGGGCGGAGCGACCGCGCTCCTGGGCGGCGACCCGACCCCGTCTCCGCCCGCGGACGACGACGACTCCGCGGACGACGACGACTCCGCCGACGACGACGACTCCGCCGACGACGACGACTCCGCGGACGACGACGACTGGATCGACCCCGGGTCGGACGTGTTCGTGGACAAGCGCTACTGCCTGGACTGGGACACCGTCGTGATCACCGAGCCCGAGGGCGGGGACACCCTGCTGGCGGTGATCGGCGTGACGGACAACCCGCTCCTGCTGCAGGCCACCTCGACGGACCTCGACGCGGGGGAGATCACGATGATCCTGGGCATCGCCGCGAACCGGCAGTGCGAGCAGGAGATGGACCTCCCCACCACCGATCTCACCGGCGACGACGTCGGCCGCTACGCGCCCCCGCACTTCGACATCGGCCCCGTCGACACCTGGCTCGGCGGCCAGGAGCTCGGCCTGTACGGGCGCGGCATCAGCATCGGCGGCGACTTCACCGCGGGCGGCGAGCGAATCGTGAACGCGACCCTCACCGGCACGCTCGACGTGACCGCGATCGACGACTACTGCGAGTGGCCCCTCACCTGCTTCCCCTGCGCCGAAGCCCCCGACAACTCCTGCATCGCGCTCGACGTGGAGCAGGCCGAGTTCTACGACAGCGAGCTCGGACCGATGGCGATCGTCCCCTGAGGACCCTCGCCGCGACGCTGGCGGCGGCGATCGTCGTCCCGGGGACCGCGGCGGCGACCGACCGCCTCGTCGCGGCCGACGGGACCGGCGACTACACCTCGATCCAGGAGGCCATCGACGCGTCCGCCGACGGGGATACGATCTACGTCCTGGACGGCACCTACCTGGAGGGCTCGGTGTCGGGCAACGTCGGGGGGGTCCTGGCGATCGATCGGGGCGTCGCGATCGTGGGGCAGAGCGTCGACGGCGTGGTCGTCACCACGTCGTTCAAGGGCGACCAGCCGCGCACCACGGCCCTGATGTTCCTGCCCGGGAGCT
Source organism: uncultured Rickettsiales bacterium (assembly GCA_964512225.1). Taxonomy (GTDB): domain Bacteria; phylum Myxococcota_A; class UBA796; order UBA9615; family UBA9615; genus CAZEKB01. Next base: position 11,955 of record CAZEKB010000154.1, read on the forward strand.
ACTCGGCGACCGTCCGCTCCCTCACGATCGACCACACCCGGCCGGGCACGGAGACGGGCTGGGGGGGCGGCTCCTACGCGTACTCGTGCGTCACTCACGCGGGCGGCTACAACACGATCACCGGCGACGTGCTCGTGGAGAACGTCGTCTTTCGGCTGCTCGCGGACCACTACAAGTCGGTCCTGTACGGCAACAGCGGCGGCTTCGACACCCGGCTCGTGAACGTCACCATCGACTTCGGCACCGCGAACGTCGGCGACGTGGTGTACGAGAACTACATCTCCCCGGGCAGCGAGCTGCGCAACGCGATCGTGACCAATACGAGCGGGTCGTCACGCTCCTGGGGCAACGCGACGGCGGGGCCGATCCTGCCCATCGCCTACTCGCTGTTCACCCCCGCCGGGCCCCCGCCGGGGCCCGGGAACCTCGCGGGATCGCCGGCCTTCGTCGACCGGGCGGGGGGCGACTACCACCTCACCGCGGGCTCCCCGGCCATCGACACGGGGGACCCGGACCCGATCTACGACGACGCCGACGGCACGCCCAACGACATGGGCGCGTACGGCGGGGGCACGGGACCGCTCTTCCTGCTCGACCGCGACGGCGACGGGTTCAGCGAAGACGGCGCGCTGGGCGGAGCCCCGGACTGCGACGACTTCGACGACACGGTCTTCCCGGGCGCGCCCGAACAGTGCGACGCGATCGACTCCGACTGCGACGGCAGCATCGTCGACGAGTTCGACGACCTCGACCAGGACCTCATCCCCGACTGCATCGACGACGACGTGCAGGTGCCGGGCGACGACGACGACGCGGTGGACGACGACGACGCAGGGGACGACGACGACGCGGTGGACGACGACGACGCAGGGGACGACGACGACGCAGGGGACGACGACGACGATCGGGGCGGGTGCGCCTGCAGCTCGACGGTCGCGGGCCCGGCCTCGGTGGGGGGGTGGCTCCTCGCCGTGGCGCTCTTCCGACGGCGCCCCTGAACCCGGCGGATCCGGGGGCCCTCAGCGCGGGCGGCGGCTCCGCGTCTTCGCCAGCCACCGGTCCAGCGCCCCCGCGAACCGCCGCTTGTCCTTCTCGCCGAACGCCGACGGGCCCCCGCCCGTGAGCAGCCCGGCGTTGCGCTGCTCCTCCACGAAGTTGCGCGACGCGAGCCGGACGGCGGCGTTGTCGCGGTCGATCACCTCGCCCCGCGGGTTCACGCAGTGCGCGCCCTTCCCCACCACCTCGGCCGCGAGGGGGATGTCCTGGGTCACGACCAGGTCTCCGGGCTCCACCGACGACACGATGTGGTCGTCGGCCACGTCGAAGCCCTTCGCCACGCGCACCGCCGTCACGAGCGGCGATCGGGGCAGCGGGATGGTCGCGTTGGCCACGAACACCGCGGGCGTCCCGGTGCGCTCGGCGGCCTTGCAGATCATGTCCTTCACGGGGCGCGGGCAAGCGTCGGCGTCGACCCAGATCGTCATGGGGCGAGTATGGACCGCGAGTAGACTCGGGGGACCATGTCTCGACGCTTTGTTGCCCTCTTCATCGCTCTCCTCCTCATCCCCGCGTGCCCCGATCCGGGCGGTGACGACGACACCGTCCTGGACGACGACGACGCCACGGACGACGACGACGCCACGGACGACGACGACGCCACG
>CAZEKB010000155.1:0-13407 GCA_964512225.1 uncultured Rickettsiales bacterium
CGAACCGGGCCGGTTTCTTCCGGGGCGCCGGGCAGCTCTAGCAGGGTGCTGAAGAGCGCCTCCCCTCGAACCTGGAGGGCTCGCCCCGCCGCGGCTCCCCTCGCTGCGCTCGCTCCCCGACGCCGCGCGGGGCGACCCTCCAGGCGGGTCGCCTCCTTCATGTGTTTCGATCCTGGTGCAGCCTCTTGTGGACGAGCTGCTCGCGGGCTCTCGCCGGTCTTCGACGAGATGTACGCAGACACCGGCCGCCCGTCGGTGCCCCGGGGCCCCCGAGGAGAGTGGATCCCGTGGCCTGGCCCAGGGCGAAGCAGGCCTTCGAGGTCCGCAAGGCGACCGTGCTCGTGCCGCCCGGCGGCGGACCCGTGCTCTACGGGGGTGGGCGGCTCGGCGTGCCCGTGCCGTGGAACCCCGCCCCCAACACGTTTCTAGACTCTAGAAGGCCGACACGCCCACCGGGTTCGCGCCGGGGCTCCACTCCCACAAGACGCTGCCGTCGCCGGGATCGAGCCCCTGCACGAACTCTCCGCCGCCGTACAGGATGGTCGCGCCGGTCACGGCGAGGCCCCGGACGGGGGACGAGGTGTCGGTGACCGTCCACAGCTCCGCGCCGTCAGCGGCGTTCCAGGCATGCACGGAGCCCTGCAGGCGCGCCCCCACGACGGCGCTCTCGGCGGCCACGAGGGACTCGTAGACGGCTCCGTCGTCCACGGACCAGCCGGGCTCGCCCGCCGAGCTGATGAGGCTCACGCCCGCTCCCACCTGCGAGTACACGATGCCCGCGCCGGTGGGGGCGATGCGGTCGACCTCCTCGGGCGTGTCGTGGGACCAGGACTCGGAGAGGTCCGCGCCCAGCGCGGAGATGCCGTTGCGGCCCCCGGCGTACACGCGACCCCCGTCCACGGCGAGCCCGAGCATCTCGGTGTCGCCGGACGTCCAGGTGCCGTCGGGGGCGCCGTTGCTGCCCTCGAATCGGCGGACCGGGTCGCCTCCCAGGATCACGCCGCCGTCGGCGAACACGGGCGCCGCGAAGGACACCCCGGCGATGCCGTCGGCCGTGAAGTCGGCCGTCCACAGCACGGCCCCGTCGGCGACGTCGATGGCGGTCATCGCCGTGAACCCCAGGGCGTAGGCGCGCCCCCCGCCCTGCGTCATCGCGACCACCTGGTCGATCACGTCCGCGGTCCACAGCTCGGTGCCGTCGGCCGCGGCGAGCCCGTGGACCCGCGAGCCCGCGCCCACGACGACCGTGTCGCCGGACACCGCGAACGAGACCGAGTCCGTGGCCGCCACGTCGGCGGTCCATACGACCGACACGGAGTCGACGCCGGCGGACAGGCGATAGACCGTCCCGTCGGCGTCGGCCACGAGCCCGGGATCACCGTCGTCGTCGTCGTCGGGGAGGATGAAGTCGCAGCCCGCGAGCAGCGCGAACGGGAGGAGCAGCAGGGTCGTGCGCATGGTCTCTAGAAGAAGCCCGCGACGAAGTAGATCCGGCCGGAGTTCCCGCCGCCGAAGTCGGCGAAGGGCGCCCCGAGGATCACGTCCTCGCCGCCGTCGTCGTTGACGTCGCCCGCGCTCACGACCGAGCCGCCCAGGAAGTCGCCCTGGGTCTGACCCGCGAAGTACGCGTCCTGGTTCACGCCGATGGCCACGCTCCCGCTGAACGCGGTGAACGGCCCGTAGAGCAGGTCCACGACCCCGGCGTCGCCGTTGGCGCCGATGTCCTTGCCGGGGCGGGCCATCAGGATGTCCGCGATCCCGTCGCCGTCCACGTCCGCGACCGCGGCGGAGGTGCCCGCCAGGTCGCCCGGGGCGTCGCCCAGGATCGTGAAGAGGCGGCGGCTGTAGACGCTGCCCCCGAGCGGCAACGCCGACCCCGCGACGATCGTCAGGTGGCCGGTGTCGGCCTGGAACGCCGGGGTGCCGATGAGGACGTCCCCGTACTGGTCGTTGTTCACGTCGCCGGGCCCCACGAAGAAGCCGAGGCCTTCGCCGGGGCTGCCGGTCCAGCAGGTGAGCGTGTCCATGCTGATATCGACGAAAGCGCCGTTGATCGCACCCGGGCGAAGACAGACCCGACCCGCGCCGTTGTTGTGATCCGGAGAGCCGATCGCGAGGTCCTCGCGGCCGTCGCCCGTGAAGTCGCCCAGCGAGGTGAGGGCCCACGCCGAGTACTCGTCCGCCGCGCCGCCCTCGATCGCCTGGTCGGCGTCGTCGGACCCCCAGGGCGACCCGGCCATCCACTGGCCCGCCGACCGCCCCTCGAAGACGAGCGCGCGGCCCCGGATGCCGTTGTTGGTATTGAACCAGGGGCAGCCGATCACGAGCTCCTTGGTGTTGTCGCCGTCCAGGTCGACGCCCGCGATCGACGTCCCGCACTGCTCGGTGGGGAAGTCGGCCACGAAGCGGAAGCTCGCCTGGTTCGCAGTCCACGACGCGGCCGGGCTCGGCTGGCCGTTGAAGACGTACGCGAGGCCGTTGGGCAGGCCCCCCACGCCGGTCATGGGCGCGCCCACGAGGATGTCGTCGCGCCCGTCGCCGGTGACGTCCGCGAGGTCGATCGAGAAGCCGAAGTAGTCGCCCGGCGACATGCCCGTGATCGTCGTCGTGGGCGTCATGACCGTGGGCGGGGCGGCCGCGCTGAAGCCGTAGCCGAGGTACAGGTCCACCCGACCCCGACCCGCGTTCCAGTAGGGCGACGCGGCCACGAAGTCCGTGAATCCGTCGTTGTTGAAGTCGCCCGACGCCATCTGCCGCTCGCCGAGGCGGCCGAGGGCGAGGCCGTCGTCGCGGGGGAGCAGCAGGGAGGCCGACGCGCCCCCCTCGTAGCCCTCGTCGATGCCGTTGTTGCAGTCGTTGTCGAACCCGTCGGGGATCTCGAATGCGCCGGGGTTGATCGCCGGGTTGTTGTCGTTGCAGTCGCCCTGGGCGCCGGTGTAGCCGTCGTTGTCGTTGTCGTCGCCGGTGCACGCGTCCTGGTCGACCGTGCCGAGGCAGTTCTCGAGGTCCCCGTCGCACACCTCGGTGGCGCCGGGGTAGGCGCCTGAGTCGGCGTCGTCGCAGTCGTTGTCCGCGGGCGTCGCGATGTCGCCGTCGGGGCCGCACACCGTCCAGCCGTCGTTGTCGGCGTCGTGGCCCTCGTCGATGGCCCCGTCGCAGTCTTCGTCGCCGCCGTTGCACACCTCGTTGGCGGACGGGTTGATGAAGGGGTTCGCGTCGTTGCAGTCACCCTCTTCGACGGTCCAGCCGTCCTCGTCGGCGTCGGTGCCCCCGGCGTCGTCGTCGTCCACCGCGTCGTCGTCGTCCACGGCGTCGTCGTCGTCCACCGCGTCGTCGTCGTCGCCGGGCGGGCAGTCGTTGTCGACGATCCCGTCGCAGTCGTTGTCGATGTCGTCGCCGCACACCTCGTCGAAGCCGGGCCGCGCGAGGGGCTCGTCGTCGTCGCAGTCGGCCAGATCGCCGCAGCTCTTCGCGCCGTCGCCGTCCTCGTCGTAGCCCTCGTCGATGGCCGTGTCGCAGTCGTTGTCGATGCCGTCGCAGACCTCGCCCGCGCCCGGGAACACCCGAGGGTCGAGATCGTCGCAGTCGATGTCGAGCCCGTGCCCGTCGCCGTCGGAGTCGGCGATGGTCTCCTGGAAGAGACCGCAGGAGGACGACAGCAGCAGGAGCGCGGCGGCAGCAGAGACGGAGGTGAGAGGTCGCATCGCTGCCAAGATAGAACGCCCGGCGCCCGGACGCTCGTGCAGCCTCTTACAGACCCCTACAGTTCGGCGGGGCGGACGATGCGGCCCGCGATCGCGGACGCCGCCACCACGAGGGGGCTCGCGAGGTAGACCTGCCCGGGGCCGGACCGACCGGGGAAGTTCCGGTTGATCGCCGAGACCGTCACCTTCTCGGACGTGTCCGACACCCCCGGACCCGCGTTGATGCACGCGCCGCAGGACGGGTCGATGAGCTGAAAGCCCGCCCGCTCGAAGATGTCGATGAAGCCCTGCTCGCGGGCGTACTGCTTGATCTTCTGGCTGCCGAACTGGATGTACGCCTCGACGCCCGGGGCCACGGTCTTGCCCTCGGCGACGGCCTTGCTCAGGACCTGCGCGTAGAGCTCCATGTCCGTCATCTTGCCGCCCGTGCAGGAGCCGCCGTAGGCGATGTCGATGGCCACGTCGTCCGTGAGCTCCACCACCGGGACGCCGTTGCGCGGATCGCCGGGCGTGGCGACCATGGGCGGGATCGCGGAGACGTCGATGTCGAAGGACGCGGCGTACTCGGCGTCCGGGTCGGACTGCAGGAAGCGGGAGCGCACGTCGTCGGCGTCGATGCCGGGGCGCATCCTCTGCAGGTACTCGACCACGACCTCGTCGGGGGCGCAGATCCCGGTGAAGGCCCCGGCCTCGACGGCCATGTTGGTCAGCGTCGCCCGCTCGTCGAAGCCCAGGTGGGCGAGCGTATCGCCCGTGAACTCCAGCACCTTGCCGATGGCCTTGCCCTCGCGGATGTAGGGCTGCGCCATGATGAAGAGGATGATGTCCTTGGCGGTGATGTCCGCCGACGGGGCCCCGGAGAGGCGGTAGCGCACGACGTCCGGCACGCGGACGCGCACGTCCTTCGTGTACCAGGCGTTGGCCATGTCGGTGGAGCCGACGCCGAACGCGAAGCAGCCCAGCGCGCCCGCAGTGCAGGTGTGGGAGTCGGTGCCCACGACCACGTCGCCGGGCAGGGCCAGGTCCTCGAGGACCGCGTTGTGGCAGATCGCCTCGCTCCCCTTGGTGCCGTCGCCGGTGCGGATCTCGTCGTACAGACGGACGCCCTGCCGGGTCGCGAACTCCCGCTGCACCACCGCGAGGTTGTCGGCCCTGTCGAGCAGCCCGAGCTTCTTGCGCTTCTCGGGCATCACGTCGCCCAGGAACGTGAGGTGGTCGCGGAAGGCGAAGACGGACGACGGGTCCGTGACGCGGGCGTCCTCGCCGATCGACTGGCGGAGGAGCGCGTCGGCCATGGCCGTGACGTAGTCGTGCGTGAAGCGGATCCCGGTGCGCACGAACAGCGCGTCGCCGGGCTCGACCCCGGGCAGCCCCGTCCGCCCCGTCCGGGCGTCGGCGACGGCGTGCCGCGCGATGATCTTCTCGGCGAGGTTCATGGGGCGCGCGGGCGTGTCGAGCACCGGCGGGGACACCTCGCCCGCCAGCCGCGCCTTGTTGTAGTTGAAGAGGCCGCCGTACAGGACGATGTCCCGGGAGATGGGGTCCAGCCCCTCGGTGAACTCCGCGATCGGGATCGACTCGCCCGCCCGGATGCGATCGATGAGGCCGAAGTCGCTGGAGGTCAGCAGGCCGATGTTCTGGCAGTTCTGGCCGTAGATCTTCTCCACCGACTCGGCGATGACGAGCCGGACGCCCGCCCAGAGCTCGCTGTAGGGGGCCGTCTCCCGGGAGCTGCCGCAGCCCTTCGACTTGCCCGATACGATCACGGAGAAGCCTCCGCCCTTGAGCGAGCCGCGCTGCATCGTGCCCCGGCGCAGGCCCACGAGGCTGTACTCGCCGAGGGTCTCGTCGTAGTAGAAGCAGACCCAGCCGGGGGTGATCTCGTCCGTGGAGATGTTGTCGATGAGGGGGCGATCGGCTTCGTAGGGGAGGTCGTGCCCCGCCAGCTGGGCGGCGATCTTGTCGTCGTCCCGCGTGAGGAAGAGCACGCGCCCGTCGAAGCGGAGGGTATCGGGCCGTCGGGCGACGGTCGGAGAGTCGGTCATCGGGCGAATCCTGGACAGATCACCGGGGGTCGCGACGGGCCTCGACGGCTCGCCCCACCCCGGGAGGTCGTGGCACCCTAGATTTCGATCCCGATCGCGGCAAGGATCCCGCACGCGTATCGGGCGGAGACTCCATGAGCGCACGAAGGCGGGCCCCCGCCGACCCCGGTCGCCTGCTCGACCGCCTGCACGACGCCGTCGACCGCGGCGATCGGGCCCGTGCGCGTCGCCTGCTCAAGCGCCTCGGCGACGGGACGACCCTCGACTACCGCTACGCGCGCTGGCGCGTGCTCACCCTGGACGAGGACCTCGCCCCCGCCCTCGACGCCGCCGCGGAGGCGGCCTCCCTGCACCCCGAGTCGCCCGAGGTCCAGTACGCCCGCGGGTGGACGCTGACGGCGCTGGGGCGCCCCGATGAGGCCGTCGCCGCCTACGAAGAGGCCTGCTTCCTGGACCCCGACTTCGCGGACTCCTGGTACGAGCTCGCGCTCGCCCGCGAGCAGGGCGGCGACATCGCGGGCATGAAGGCGGCCTTCGCCGAGGTGTACGCGATCGACAACGCCCCTCCCCTGCCCGCGCTTCGGTGGTCCCAGGACCGGGTGCTGGAGTGGGCCGAGCGCGCCGTGACGGCGCTCCCCGGGGGCGTTCAGGCGGCGGCCGCGGACGTCCCGATCTTCGTCCAGGACCACCCCGACGCGTGGATCCTCGACGACGAGCCGTACGATCCGCGCTTGCTCGGGCTGTTCGACGGACCCACCTACGCAGAAGTGTCCCTGCACGGGGGTTCGTCACCCCACATCTATCTCTTTCACCGCAACCTGGAAGCCGTCTGCGGGGACGCCCGGGACATGGCGGAGCAAGTGCGCATCACGATCCACCACGAAGTCGGCCACTACCTGGGCCTCGAAGAGCACGACCTCCACGAGCGGGGGCTCGGGTGACCGTCCTCGTCACCGGGGCCAGCGGGTTCGTGGGGCAGCACCTCGTCCCCGAGCTCATCCGTCGGGGCACGCCGGTGCGGGGGATGGTGCGCAAGCACGCGCGGGGGGCCGAGCTCGAGCGGGCGGGCGCGGAGCTCGTGGAGGGGGACCTCCTGGATCCCGCTTCGTTGGCTCGGGCCGTGCACGGGTGCTCGGCCGTGATCCACCTCGCCGCCGTGGCCGACAGCTCCGACCCCGATCTGAACGAGCGGGTCAACGTCGGCGGGTCGCGCAGCCTCGCCGAGGCGTGCCGGGACACCGGAGTCTCCCGCATCGTCAACATCTCGAGCACCTGCGCGGGCCGCCGCCTGCAGGACGCCTACGGGGAGACGAAGCTCCGCGCCGAGGCCGAGTTCGATCTCGACGGCCTCCGCGTGACGCACATGCGCCCGGCCATGATCTACGGGCTCGGCAGCAAGGAGTTCGACCTGTTCGCGGGCGTCGTCCGGCGGCTCCCCCGCGTGCCCATCCCCGGCGACGGCACCTCGCGCCTGCGACCGGTGTTCGTGCACGACGCCGTCGAGCTGCTGATCCGAGTGCTGGGTGAGGACGAGGCGGCGTCGCGGACCTACGACGTCGCGGGGCCCGAGACGATCTCCTTCGACGACTTCATCGCCGCCGTGGGACGCGCCATGGGCAAGACGAGCAAGGCCCTGCACGTCCCCGCCTCCGCGGCCCTGCTGGGGGCCCGGGTCCTCGGCCGCCTCATGGCCCACCCCCCGATCAACGTCGACCAGGTGATGGCCTTCCTCCAGGACACCGAAGTCGACATCGAGCCCGCCCGCCGCGACTTCGGCTGGGACCCACGCCCCCTCGAAGAGGGACTCGCCGAGCTGTTCGGAGACCGATGATGCGACCCCTCCTGCCGATCCTGCTGCTGACGCTCCTCCTGCCCGGCCTCGCCCGGGCCGAAGACCCCGAGGCTCCCCCCGCCGAGGGGACCGAAGCGGCCGCGGCCGAGGCCCCCGCGGCGGAGGCGCCCGCCGACGACCCGCTGACCGAGCGCCTCAAGCAGATGATCGATCGCTACTACACGGGCATCGGAGCGGTCGCCACCGAAGCGGAGGTGGCGTCCGCCCTGGAGTCGATCCAGTTCATGCTGCTGGACGGCGTGGATCTGCGCCGCATCGCCGCGGGCGTCGACCAGGCGATCCGCCTCAGCACGCCCGGGCGCCGGACCCCCTTCGAGGTCGCCGTGCCCCTCCGCATCGCCCCCGCCCAGCCCGGCGGCACCCCGGACCGGGGACGCGAGGTGCCGGACCGCAGCTGGGACGGGGAGCCCACCTCCCCGGCGACGGAGTCGGGGGCCACCACGCCCGATCGCACCGAGGCCAGGACGGTCGACCCCGAGACCGAGCGTCGCTGGGAAGAGGCGCAGAAGAAGCTCAAGGAGAAGCGCTCGCGGCGCCGGCTCTACCGCCAGTGGCGCGACCGCACGCGGGAGAAGCGGGCGCTGCTCAGCCTCGGCATCCCCCTCCTCGCCTCGGGCTACGCGATCGGCTTCGCGGCAGCGGGCGCCGCCGTGCAGTTCGGGCAGGCCGACCACGCCGAGGCGTGGGCCACCGCCATCCCCGTCGTGGGCACCGCGATCTTCATGGGCTCGTCCCAGATCACCGAGCCCTGGCCCATCGGCCTCACGGTCCTGCAGGGGGTGGGCGTGGGCTTCACCGTCGCGGGCCTGGTCATCAAGATCGACTGGCCCCACGACCGGGATCCGCTGGCCTTCACCGTGCCGGATCGCAGCGGTCGACCGGCGCTGCGCATGCGGTTCGCGCCGATGGCCACCGGGGGGGCGCTCGTCGGGACTTTCTGACATCCTGCCGCCGCCGCGTGGAGCGGCGCAGGAGTCCCCCATGGGTAAGTTCCAGGAGCTCGATCTCTACGACCTCGACGGCCTCTTGACCGAAGAGGAGCGCCAGGTCCGCGACATGGTGCGCCGCTTCGTCGACGACGAAGTGAACCCCATCATCGAGGAGCACCACCGCGCGGGCACGTTCCCCAGGGAGAAGCTCAAGACCCTCGGCGAGCTCGGCCTCTACGGCCCCGCCCTGACCGGCTACGGCTGCGCGGGGCTCAGCAACATCTCCTACGGCGTGGCCATGATGGAGCTCGAGCGCGGCGACTCGGGCTTCCGCTCGGCGGCCTCGGTGCAGGGCTCGCTGGTGATGTTCCCCATCTGGAAGTACGGCAGCGAAGAGCAGAAGCAGAAGTACCTGCCGAAGCTCGCGGCGGGCGAGCTCATCGGCTGCTTCGGCCTCACGGAGCCCGACCACGGGTCCAACCCCGGCGGCATGGTCACGCGCGCCCGACGCACGGCGGACGGCTGGGTGCTGCACGGCGCCAAGATGTGGATCACGAACTCGCCCGTGGCGGACGTGGCCATCGTCTGGGCCAAGGTCGAAGAGGACGGCGGAGAAGCGATCCGCGGGTTCGTCGTCGAGATGGACCTGCCGGGCGCGTCCGCCCCGGAGATGAAGAACAAGTGGTCGCTGCGCGCGTCGGTGACGGGCGAGCTGGTCTTCGACGAGGTCCGGCTGCCCGCGGACGCGATGCTCGCCCACAGCCCGGCCAACCTGCGCGGCCCGCTGTCGTGCCTCACCCAGGCCCGCTACGGCATCTCCTGGGGCGCGATCGGCGCCGCCCAGGCGTGCTTCGACTCCGCGCTGCAGTACAGCCAGGAGCGCGAGCAGTTCGGCGGCCCCATCGGTCGGTTCCAACTGGTCCAGAAGAAGCTCGCCGACATGGCGGTGGAGATCACCAAGGCGCAGATGCTCGCCTGGCGCCTGGGCAAGCTCAAGGACGCGGGGCGCATGACCCCGATCCAGGTGAGCGTCGCGAAGCTCAACAACGTGGGCATCGCGTGCGACTGCGCCCGGATCTCCCGAGAGATTCACGGGGCCATGGGGATCCTCGACGAGTACCCGATCATGCGGCATATGATGAATCTGGAGTCGGTCAAGACCTACGAGGGCACGAACGACATCCACACGCTGGCCATCGGTCGGCACGTCACGGGGCTGAACGCCTTCTTCTAGGGGGGACGCGTGCGGGGAGCGGTCGCAGCAGGGACAGTCGTCGCGCTGGTCCTGGCCGCGTCGTCCGCGGCCGCGGACGATCTCCCCCCCCTCACCGAGTCCGAGTGCGCGGCCGCCGCCAAAGACCAGCTCGGCCGAGGGGGTGCCGCACTTCCGCCTGTGCGTGGACGCGGGCGCGGGCGTCGCGAACCCGCTGGTTTCGATGCGGCACGCGGGCGGGGCCCGCACCGGCAGCAGCCCCCTTCACCTGCGCCCCGACCAGCACATCGTCGTCGTCGTGGCGTGGGAGGACGGGGCCGCCCCCCTCGTCGACGTCGACGTCGGCGGCACGCCGGGGGTCTGGGCGGGGGAGATCAAGGAGCGGAGCGAGAAGGTCGACGACCGCACGCGCCGCGTCCTGACCCGCGCGCACAGGCCTCGGATCCCCGGGTCGCTGGAGGTGACCGTCACGTTCAAGGACGCGGCGAAGAAGACCCTCGGCAAGGTCGTGCAGGAGCTGCTCGTGCGCAAGGAGTACGTGGGGGCGATCCGCGCCGGGATCGGGCTCTACGGCTCCCCGCTGCACGTCGACTACGGCACGGCGAAGCTCGGGTCCGGGTCCGCCGAGGTGGTCCGCACCCGCGAGTTCGACGCGGGGTTCGAAGTGGTCGTCGCGTACGCCCTGTGGGGCGAGCCCCGACTCGTCGACGAGCTCGCGGGCAAGCCCGCCTTCTACGTCGGAGTGGGGCTGGGGTCCGCGGGCGCGTCGGGGCTGGGGGCGCTGGGCGCGGTGCACCTCGGCGTCGAGGTCGCGCTGAACAAGGACGTCTCCCTGGCCTTCGTCGGCTCGGTGCGCTTCGGCGTGCGACCGGCCGCGGGGTTCGAGGTCGGCGCGCCGCTCCCGCAGGGGACCTCCACCGTGGAGACGACCCCCGTCCCGCTCCCGGGGTTCGGGCTCGTATTCAACGTCTCGCCCGATTTCATGAAGGCCGTCAAGGCCCCGGGAGGTTGAGCGTGGTCCGTCTCCCCCTCCTGCTCGTCGCCGCCGTCGCCCTCGCCGGGTGCCTTCCGGAAGACGCGGACCGGTGCGACACGGCAGGCTCCGAGCTGGCGATCACGGCGTCGCCCGACGGCACCGTCGACGGCGCGATCACCATCGAGGGGACGGTCACGTCCGAGTGCACCGTGCGACGCGTCGAGGTCGGGCCGTGGCGGGCGGTCGCCGACACGCCCAACTTCGCCGGCTGGTCGGTCGCCGTCCCCCTGGACGACCTGCGCGCGGCCGCCCTGCGCGCCGGCGCCGATCCCGACGCGACGTTCACGACCCTCGGCCTCGCGGTCTCGGCCACCCTCTACGACGGGGAGGTCCTGGGGCCCGACGAGCCGCTGGCCATCGATCTACAGCTGCGCTCGGAGATCCGCGTGGTGGGGCTGGACCTCGACGTCGAGTACCCCGCGGCGCCCGACGGCTCGTCGCTCTGCAGCGTCCCCGACACCGGGTCCGACGCGGCGTGGGTCGAGGTCACCGCCGACCCCGAGTCGGCGGGGGGCACGGTCGAGATCAGCACGACCGCGGGCTCGTTCGTCGGCGAAGAGCACCGCACCATCTCCCGGGAGCTCGAGAGGGGCGCCGACGCCGACGATCGGGCCTTCGCCGCCGCGCGGCTGACCGCGACGTCCCCGGGCACCGCCTTCCTCGTGGTCACGGCCGAGGGCGAGTCCGACGAGGAGGTCGCCCGCATCACCGGCCCTCCGACGTTCGTGCCCGCGGCGTCCACGACCGTCACCCGCGGCGAGACCTTCGAGATCCTCGTCCGCTCCACCGGGACCCTCGCGACCTGCATCGTGATTCGCGAGTCGGGGACCGTGACGTCCGCGACGCTCCGGGCCGCCGACGGGACCGGGTCGAGCTCGGACGTGTTCGGGACCTCGGTCCTGGTCGACACCCCGGCCGCCGACTGCGACGACTACTCGCCCACGCCGGATCAGGTCGTGGCGGTCACCTTCGACGCCGAGAGCCCCCCGGGCGCGGTCAGCCTGATCTGCGACGACGCCCACGGCGGCGAGCAGCTGGGCACCTACCGCCTCGGCCCGGCCGGGGACTGACCCTCAACGGCGCGACTGGTACTTGCGCACCATGCGGGCGTGCTCGGAGTACGTCTCGCTGAAGTGGTGGCTGCCGTCGTTGCGGCTCACGAAGAAGAGGTCGCGCGTGTCCTCGGGCCACAGGACCGCGTCGATGGCGGCCCGGCCCGGGGCGGCGATGGGCGACGGCGGGATGCCGTCGATCACGTAGGTGTTCCAGGGGTGCGGCCGACGGATGTCGCTGTAGCGGATGTCCCCGTCGTAGTCCTTCAGCCCGTAGATGATGGTCGGGTCGCTCTGGAGCTTCATGCCCTTCTTCAGGCGGAGGTGGAAGACCCCCGCGATGTGGGGACGCTCCGCGGGTGCCCCGGTCTCCTTTTCGACCACGCTCGCGAGCGTCACGACCTCGTTGGCGGACAGCTTCAGCTCGGCGGCCCGCGCGACCCGGCGCTCGTCCCACAGCGTCAGGAAGCCCCGCAGCTGCTTGTCGACGATCATCCGCGTGTTCACGTCGCGCGAGAACTCGTAGGTGTCGGGCAACAGGAACCCCTCGAGGCTCCTCGGGGGCGGGTCGACGGGCAGGCCCGCGGCCGCGATGTACCCCGAATCCCGGGCCAGTTCGACGTACTCGGCGGCGGTGCCGAACCCCGACTCCTCGACGATCGCCGCCATCTCCTCGATGCGCAGGCCCTCGGGGAAGGTGATCGGGCGCGTGACCTCGGGGGCGTTGGCGAGCACGTCGAGCACGCCGTCGGGGGTGAGGTTCGTATGGAAGCGGTACTCCCCCGCCCGCAGCGACGGCGCCGCCTCTCGGTACCGCAGGAACCAGTAGAAGTAGTCCGCGTCGGTCACCACGCCCGCGTCGGCGAGGAGGTTCGACACCGCCCGCGGGCCCGCCCCCCGGGGGATCTCGAGGATCCGCTCGTCCGCGGTGTCGCTCGGGCGGACCTGCAGGAAGGTCCGGGCCTGCCGCGCGACCACGTACGTCCCCGCCAGGCCCACGAACAGCAGGAGCACGAAGGCACCCAGGAAGAACCGCTTCACCGCGGGGCCCCCGCGTCGAGGTGGCCCTGGAGGATCAAGACGGCAGCCACCTGGTCGATCACCTGCTTCCTCTTCTTCCGTCGCACGCCGCTGCGGATCAGGGCCCGCTCCGCCTGGGCGGTGGTGTAGCGCTCGTCCTCCAACAACACCGGGACCTCCCGCTCGGCTTCCCCCAGCGCCGCCTCGATCGCCGCCGCCATGCGCCGGGCCTCGGCCGCCGTGTCGCCCTCGGTGCCGTTCTGGCGGATGGGGAGGCCGACCACGATCCGACCGACCTCGCGCTCGGTGACGATGCTCATGACCTCGGCGGTGTCGGCCTTGCGGCCGGTGCGCCGGATCGTGGTCACCGGCTGGGCGATGATCCCGAGGGGGTCCGAGATGGCGACGCCGATCGTGCGCGTGCCGACGTCGAGGGCCAGGGTCCGCATGCGGCGGAAGCTAGCAAAAGGGCCGACGCGGGCCTACCAGCCCCCGGCCGGACCGCCGTATGGGGCATGGGTGCGATGGGAGGTCGAAGTCGCGGTGCCGGATCTGA
>CAZEKB010000156.1:0-13207 GCA_964512225.1 uncultured Rickettsiales bacterium
CTGGACGATGGTCTCCGGTCCGCCGACCACGGCGCCGGCGTGGGGGGGCGGCCCCGGGCGGGGGGGGCCCCCGGGGCCCCCCCCGGCGCCCCCGGGCCGGGGGGGGGGGGGGCGGCGTCGTAGACGCTCGGCTCAGGGAGCGACGAGGACGCGGAGCGACAGGTCGTACGGGCCCTCGGACCCCGACGCGTCGCCGACGATGATCATGTACTCGCCCGCGGGCAGGTACCCGAACCACACGGCCTCTTCGCCCTCTTCGATCTGCCGCCCGCCGATGTTGTGCTGGCGGACGCTGGTGGCGAAGCCGTCGTCCGGACTCTCGTTGCTGTCGATGTCGATGAACTGCGGACCGAAGAAGGGACCGGTGACGTCCAGCGCGTCCGCGGGGGGCGCGAGGATGTCGAAGGTGTTCTCGTACCAGGCGGGGTTCATCGCGAGGTTCTCGGCCTGCCGCAGGATGATCTGCTGGGCCAGGTTCTCGGGGGCGGACTCGTCCACGTCGGCGATGCCGTCCTGGTCGTGATCGTGCAGGCACTCGAAGGTCTCGACGTCCGAACCCGGCACCGAAGCGAGGATCTCGAAGTTGCTCTGCGGCCCCGCGGTCGGGTCCGGGATCAGGTTGGCCTGGGGACCGAGCCAGCCGGGCATGATCACCGGGTAGGTGTACAGCGCCGGGTCGAAGCACGGACCGGTCGACGGACCGAAGCCCCACAGGGAGTAGTCGAACGCGTCGGGCACATCCTCGACCGGCATCACCGCCAGGAACGGATCCTGGAGCTCGGCGATGCCGGAGAGCTGGGATACGCGACGGTCGACCCAGATGCCCACGAGCTGCTGGTTGTCCAAGGTGAACCGGAAGCGGTCGGTGTCGGCGACCTCGAGCTCGCTGGGCTCCTCCTCTTCGCCGGAGTCGTCGTCGTCGGCGCGGGCGACGCCCGCGGAGTCGTCGTCGTCACCCAGATCGGGCGGCTCGATCGACGGGGACGCCGGGACGCTCTCCGTGCCGTCGATGCGGCCGATGAGGTTCCGCTCCTCGAAGAGCTCGAGCAGGCCGAGGTCTCGGACCGTGGTGAGCTTCGCGCCGTCCACGTCCTCGAGGGTGAGCCGCTGCTCGCCTTCGTGCGGGGACGAGTCGTTGATCCGGATCACGTTGCCCACGAGGGGCTCGCCGAGCGCGGTCTCGATGAGGAGGTAGTTCTCCGGCTGCTCCAGCCCGGAGATCAGCACGGCCACGACGCCGTAGTTCCCGGCCACGACGCCGAAGAAGTCCGACTGCGGGTGGAACATCAGCACGTCGAGGTTGCCGGTCCGCACGTTCAGATCGGTGAGCGCGGTCGCGCCCGCCGGGTCGGTGCCGCCGGTGTAGGTGATGTTCAGGTCGCGGACGTTGAAGCCCTGCTGGAATCCGTTGGCCCCGAACAGCTCGCCGGGCTGCGGGTTCTCCGGGTCCTGCACGATGACGGGCGAGGACGTCTGGTAGTTCGTGACCACCGTGTCGGCCACGAGCTGCACGCCCGTGTCCGCGATCGTCCGGCCGGAGACCGACATCGCGGTCGCCCACTGCAGCACGAACTCCTCGAAGACCTCGTCGTCCCCGGTGCACTCGCTCTCACCGCCGCCGCCCCCGGCGCTGTCGTCGTCGTCGCCGCCCGCGCTGTCGTCGTCGTCGCCGCCGCCGCCGCCGTCCGCCTGGATGATGAGGTTGCTCACGTTGTCGGAGCCGACGCAGCCGCTGTTCATGAGCAGGTCGTACATGTCCACACCGACGGCGCCGTCGCCGTACAGGTCGGCGAGGTAGCGAGCGAACAGGTACTGGCCGCCGCGGTCCTCGAAGTCGGACAGGAGGTTCGCCGCCTCGAGCTCGAGGAGGTGGGGGCGATCCATGTAGGTCCACGCGTCCTGGAACGCGATCGCGCCGAAGCCCGTGAGGTCCGCGGCGAGCAGGCCCAGGGCGTCGTTCAGCCAGTCCTCTTCCGCGGGCGGGAGCGCGAGGTCCTTCGGGTTCGTCTTGTCGAGCAGGACCTTGCCGACCCCGCGGTGGCTGGCGTACGAGATCAGGTCGAACAGGCCGATCGCGATGCGACCCGCGAGCTCGTAGCTGAGGTAGTCCTCGAGGCTCACCAGCTGGTCCGACCAGAAGCCGACCGGGTCGGGGGCGTAGACGAACAGGATCTCCTGCTCGTTGCTGTTCGGGTTCGCCGTGAGGTTCGACTGCCACAGGTCGATGTCGGGCTCGGCGAACGAGCGCACGGTGAACGCGTCGTTGGTGTTGTCCGAGTCGGTCGACGTGAGCTTGTTCAGCCGGTGGCTGAGGAAGATCGTCACGCGGCAGTTCTCGTCCACGTCCGAGGGCTCGCCGAACAGGCCCGTGAGGGTCGGCCAGATGTTGTCCTCGACCACGTCCACGATGTTCTCGAGGTCGCAGTTCGTGAAGTTGAACGCGGGGAGCTCGCCGGGGGTGACCGGGTTGGTCGGGTCGGCGCAGTCCTCGTCGATGTCGATCGGGGTCTCGTCGTCCACGTAGATGGCGACGTGGTCACCGAGCGCGCGGAGGTTGGCGCCGCGGGTCTGACGGCTCGGATCGGGATCGAGGGTCTCGCGGAAGAAGAACGTCCGCGCGTCGGAGTTCACGTCGTCCGCGAACAGGTCCTCGGTGCACACGATGGACGGAGCGCCCATGCGATAGCCGGGGGAGTAGTCCTCGAGCGCCATCTCCCGCAGCGCGTCGGTGAGGCCCTGCATCGCGAGACCGTCCTGGTCGTCGACCAGCTGGTCCGCCGCCGGGGCGACCCGGAGCAGCGAGGAGTCGGCGTCGCGGGCGCGGGCGCGGGCGGCGGGGCCCGCGCTCTGCTCGGGCGGGCCGAGGATCGTCGGCTGATCCGTGGCCGAGATGGTGAACGCCATCTCGTTCTCGAGGGGGTTGATCATCACGACCATGAACTGGGCCGCGAAGTCGTCCGGCACGGGAGGATCGGTCTTCTGGTAGTTCGGGCAGCTGCCGTCGCCGGGGGCGAGGGGCACGACCGAGCGGCCCCCGAGCCAGTTGATGACCTCGAGGTCGCCGGGCTGGCAGAACTCGCCGAGGCCGCTCTCCAGCGTGTTCTGGAGGGAGATGCCGCCGGTGTCGGGGTACGTGTCGCAGTTGCCTTCGTTGCCGTCGCTGTCGGTCACGCAGACCTGGATCACGACGTTGCCCGCGGTCGTGGGGACGTCCGCCACGGAGTTCCAGGAGATCTCGGCGCTCTCGTCGATGGGGGGTGCGCCCGCGACGACGGGCTGGTCGAACTCGTTGAGGTCGGCGCCGGTGCCGCCGACGAGGGTCGTGGGTCGCTCGACGCCCTCGGCGTCGATCCAGGAACCGAGGAGCGAGTAGCCCTCCGAGTCCGGGTCGTTGACCGTGTACATGATGCGAATGACGCCGCTGACCGGGATGGTCAGGGGGTCGATCCCGTCGATCGTGATCTCGGGGGCTCGTTCGCCGGTGGCGTCGTCGTCGTCGTCGTCGTCGTCGTCGTCGGGGTTGGAGTCGTCGTCGTCTCGAACCTCGTCGGGCCCCACGCGGGGGAAGTCGTCGAGGAAGAAGCACCCTCCCAGACCCACTACGCTGCCCAGGAGCAGCGTGAGGAGGAGACGGTCGGCAACGCGGGATTTCAGCATGGACATCATCGGGGGTTCCCTACGAACGGGCGCAAATCACCCATTCAAATGAGGCTGGATGGAGGCTAGCACCGCAGTCGGGCACCGGCAAGGGAACGGGGACGCCCGCGATGTCGAAGAAAATCAACGGCTTCGGGCCGCCGGGGCCGAGGTCGCGGATCCCCGTTGACGCGGCGGCCCCCCGCTCGAAGAATGCGGCGATGCAGTGCACTCCCTCGGTTCGAGTCGCCCTCCTTGCTTCGGCGGTGTTCGCAGCGACGGCCTGCCCCGAAGGGCCCACGCGCTACGAGGCGATCCACCTCGGGGACGTCGTCACCCTCATCTGTCCGGGCGACCCGAGCGGCCTGTGCGACTTCGGGGGCGACACCGAGCTGCTGGTGGGGGCGTCGGCGCGCACGATCAACCCGCAGGGGTGGGAGGCCTGGGACGACGTCGACGGCAACTCCGAGTTCCGCTCGGGCGTCGACGAGTTCCACGACTGCGGCATGGACCGGCTCTGCCCCGAAGACGACGGGTACCCGGGACCCGATCCGGGCGAGGGGAACGACACCTTCGACGCGATCTGGCTCGCGGGCTTCCAGAACAGCCGCGCGATGCAGGGGATCCACGACGATCTGTGGGCCCGCGCCACGGTGCTGACCCAGGGCGAGACCACGATCGGGGTCGTGGCCCTGGACGTCGTGGGCTTCTTTCACAACGAGGTCGAAGAGGTGCGGCGCACGGCCCGCACCGAGCTGGGGCTCGACACCGTGATGGTCGTCTCGACGCACACCCACGAGGGCCCCGACACCATGGGCATCTGGGGCCGCAACATCGCCCGGTCGGGCGTCAACCCCGAGCACATGGGCTGGATCCACACGCGCATCCAGGAGGCGCTCGCGGACGCGCAGGCGACCGCCGTGCCCGTGGACGTGTACGCGGGCGCGTTCACGATCCCCGACGACTACTGGGCGGGCAGCGGCGTCAACAACGTGAACATCGACACCCGCGACCCGGCGATCACCGACGCGACGATCTGGACGGCGCGGTTCGAGGCGAAGGCGACGGGCGAGACCGTGGGGACCTGGATCAACTTCCCCAACCACCCCGAGGCGACGGGCGACCGGAACACGCTGGTGAGCTCCGACTTCGCCGACACCCTGCGCACCACCGTCGAGGAGGGCGCCGCGACCGGGCCCGACGGCGCGCTCCCCGGCGTGGGGGGCGTCGCGAGCTACCTGCAGGGCGCCGTGGGGGGGATGATGACGCCGCTCCGCTGCGACACGATCGACCTCGACGGCACCGTGTTCGCGGAGAACAACCTGGAGAAGGCGGGCGCCGTGGGCCGGGTCCTCGGCTACCACGCGCTGCAGGCGATCGGGGGCGAGGTGCTCCAGCCCGACGCGGCCCTCTCGCTCCGGATCCGCGAGCTGTTCGCGCCGGTGCAGAACCAGGGCTACCACTACATGTTCCAGCTCGGCGTGTTCGACCGCGTGGGCTACAACTACGACCCCGACAGCCTCATCGACGAGTGGAACACCCCGGACGTGAAGACCGAGGTCGACTTCCTCCGCATCGGGGACCTGTCGGTGGCGACGCTGCCCGGCGAGCTGCTCCCCGAGCTGGCGATCGGCGGGTACGACGGCAGCCACACGGGCCCGCTCCAGGTGATCGTCGATCCCGACAACCCGAACCCGCCGGACCTCTCCGCCGCCCCCGACGGGCCCTACCTCAAGGACATCCTCCCGGGCGAGTACAAGATGGTCTTCGGCCTCGCCAACGACGAGCTCGGCTACATCATCCCGGACTACAACTACAAGCTGGACGACGGCAGCCCCTACCTCGACGAAGCCGAAGGCGACCACTACGAAGAGACCAACTCGCTCGGCATCGACGCGACCAGCCGATTCATCCCCGCGCTCGAAGCGCTGATTCGCTGGACGCCGCCCCAGGACTGAGCGCGTGCGCCGTCACGGCCCTTGACGGCGGAGCCGGACCTCCGTACAAACCGCGCCCATGAAGTTGCACCGCCTCCTGTTCCCCGCCGCGCTCTGCGTCCCCGCCCTACTCCTTCCGGGCTGCGCGCCCGACTCCGACGGAGACGGCGTGCCCGACTCCGAGGACTGCGCGCCCGACGATCCGGCCATCTTCCCCGGGCAGATCGAAGACCAGACGAACGGGATCGACGACGACTGCGACCAGTTCGTGGACGAGCGTCCCGACGACGCGGGCGACGACGACGACGCGGTCCGCGTCGACCCCGGCGATCTCGACGTCCAGGACGAGGTGACCGGCAACTTCGCGTGCGTGGGCGCCGACCTCGGCGCTCCGGCGCCCGGCCCCACCGGAGAGATCACGCTCTTCGTGGAGGACTTCCAGGACGACGTCGCGGTCCCCGAGGCCCACGTCGAGATCTGGCCCGAGAACAACCCCAGCGCCACCGACCCGGCGTTCCCGCCCAAGGCCAGCCCCGAGGACGGCACCTCGGACCTCAACGGCTTCGTGACGGTGCCGGACGGCCACGTGCGCGCGTGCCAGCTGTTCGCGGCCCGCAACTTCACGAACTTCGAGCCGCCGGAGACGTACCAGACGTACCAGATCAACTTCGTGGTCTCGGGCCCGGCGCCCTGGACGGAGACGATCACGTCGGTGTCGTTCGCCACCTACCAGCTCGTATCGCTGAGCCTCGGCGTCGAGGCCGAAGACGGCAAGGGCATCGCCGCCGGCCGCTTCAAGGACTGCGACGGAGAGCCCGTGGGCAACGCGGAGACCGAGGTCGGGCTCCTGAACATGGCGGACGGGTCCTTCACCCCGGCTCCCGGCTACTCCACGCGGTACTTCAACGCCGAAGAGGACCCCGACATCGACCAGAACCACCTCGCCGTGGGCGCGGGCCTCTACGGCGCGCTCAACGTGCCCCCCGAGACCACGCCCTGGGACGTGGTGGCCTGGGGCATCCCCCAGGACGAAGCCCACTGCCTGACGGCCGACGACGACTCGATCATCCGCCCGGACGGGTTCGAGCAGTACTGCCTCCTGGGGCGCACGAGCATCATCGTGCTGCCGGACTCGGTGAACGTCTCCAACATCGAGCTGAAGCTGTACCCCGACGCCTGCTACGAGGTCGAGGGTCGGTAGCACCTCACGCGGCCGATCGCGCGGCGGTAGAGTCCGCCTCATGTCTTTGGTTCGCTGCTGCCTCGCGGCCTTGCTCGCCGCCCTGTTCGTCGTCCCCTCCGTCGCCTTCGCGGGCGCGGACGAACTCAAGTTCGAGATCGACGGGTACTACCGCGCGCGGTGGCACCTGTTCACGAACCTGTACGACAAGGAGTTCCCCAAGAACGGGAGCCAGGACATCCGCGTGTTCTACATGGAGCCGGACGCGGAGCTGCCGCCGGCGTTCGTGGACGGCTACACCGGTCCCGAAGACCAGCTCGTGCAGGACTACTGCCGCCAGGTCGACTCGTCGCAGCCCGAAGACAGCCGGATCTGCAGGCGCTCGATCACGAACCCGAACGTGTCGACCTGGTTCGTTCAGAAGGGGCGCTTCGAGCCCACGCTGACGTTCCGCGGGATCAAGGTGAAGGCCACGATCGACGTGTTCGACAACGTGATCTGGGGCGACAACGAGAACCTCGCGAACACGCCCCTCTTCGCGGGCAACCCGAGCACCACGCAGATCGACGGCACCGTCGCCGACAGCATCGCCGTCAAGCGGCTGTGGGTGGAGTGGTCCACCGCGTTCGGGCTGATCCGGGTGGGGCGGCAGCCGTCGAACTGGGGCCTCGGCCTGCTCGCCAACGACGGCGACGGCTTCAAGAACGACTTCGGCGACGCCTACGACGGCACGGTCTACGACCGGTTCATCTTCGCCACCCGCCCCGTCAGCCTGGTGAAGGGCATCGGGGCCATCTTCAGCGGCGGCGCGATGCCGAAGGCCGAAGACGACCCCGGGATCATCATCGCGATCGGCTTCGACAAGCTGGTGGAGTCGAGCGCGTCGCCGTTCCGGCAGGTGATCGACGACGACGACAGCATCCGCGACGAGAACTTCGAGGGCGGCGGCATCCGCCAGCAGCCGATCTGGCTGTCGGACCGCGGCGACGACGTGTGGGAGATGATCCTCGTCTTCATGTTCAAGCGACAGAACTGGGACGTCGGCAACGGCAACCTGATGGATCTGACGCTGGGCACCTACTGGGTCAACCGTCGCCAGGCGGAGACGAACAGCAACGTCTGGATCGGCGACTTCTACCTGGACTGGCGTCTGCGCGGCCTCTTCGCCCAGTTCGAGATCTATTACATCTTCGGCGAGACCGACGGCATCGCCCCCGCCTGGGGCAAGACGACCACGGCGTCCATCCCCGGCCTGGTCGGGCGCTTCGGCTTCGAGCGCGGGCCCTTCCGGGGCCTCGTGGAGGTCGGGCACGCGGCCGGCGACGACGCGATCCTCGACGACCGGTTCACCGGCCGGGCGCTGCACCGCGACCACAACGTGGGCCTGATCCTCTACGAGCAGGTCCTCGCCCAGCGCACGATCGAGAAGTTCGCCGCCCAGGAGTCGACGCAGGGGCTGTGGAGCAACGGCGGCGTCTACAACTCCACGTACATCAACCCGCGCGTCGTCCTGAAGCCGGGCGACATCTTCGAGATCCGGCTCGGTTACCTGATGGCCTGGGCGGACGAGGTGGACGGGGCGGTGATCCCCTTCATCGGCGGCGAAGACCCCAACGAGCGGGTGGTGAACGAGTCGAAGCTGCTCGGCACCGAGGTCGACCTCGGGCTGCACATGAAGTGGGCCGACGACCACATCCTGACGTCGCTCGAGCTCGGCTACATGCACGCGGGGCCGCGGCTCGCCCGCCTCTCGCAGTACACCGACCCGTCCGATCCCGAGACCGGGGCCCAGACCCCGTACACCGCGGCCCAGTACGACCAGATCCGGCGACGGCTCGAGAACATCTTCACGGCCCAGCTCCGCCTCGCCTTCGTATTTTGAGCGCGAGCGGCCCCGACCGCCCCGAGGGGTGGGTTCACCAGTTCCCGATCCGCGTGCAGTTCGACGAGGTCGATCAGTACGGGATCGTCCACCACGCGCGCTACTGGGTGTACTGCGAGCGGGCCCGGGTGCAGCTCATGGGGCTGCTGGGGATGCGGGCGGACTCGCTCGACGGCGCGCAGCTCGGGCTCGTCGTCGTCGAGGCCGCCGTCAAGTACCGGACACCGTCGCGCTTCCTCGAGGAGCTGATCGTCGAGCAGGGCTGCCGACGGATCGGCGCGAGTCGCACGGTCCTGTGCTATCGGATCCGGCGCGGTTCGACCGTGATCGCGGACGCGGAGATGGTCCTCGCGTTCGTCGACGGGACCGGTCGGCCGGTGCGAGCGCCCGCGGTCCTGCGCGAGGGCCTGGGCCGAATGGGCATCCCCGGAGAGCGCGAGTGAGCGAGGTCCCCCCCTACCTGGCTGCCCTCCCCGGCCCCCTGGGAGCGGTCCGGCGGCGGCTGCTGGGGCGCGTGAACCGCGGCGCGGGCCGGCGGTCCCAGGTGGACGTGGACGGCTGGACCGTCATCCTCGAACCCACCGTGCCCGATCCCAGCCCGGTCTTCGGGTTCTCGGCGGGGAGCTTCCTCGGCTCGCACATGGACGTCCGCCAGGGCGAGCGCGTGCTCGACGTCTCGTCGGGCTCCGGACTCGTCGCCCTGCACTCCGCCCGACGCGGCGCCGTCGTGACGGCCGCGGACACGGCCCCCGAGGCGCTGCTCTGCATCAACCGCACGTTCATCCTCGCCGGCTTCGGCCTCCCCGACCTGCGCGAGCTCACCCCCGAAGCCCCCGCCCTGGACGAGACCTTCGACGCGATCACCTGGACGCCCCCGTTCCTCCCCGGAGACGACGGCGATCCGGTGCGGCGCCGCCAGTTCCGCGGCGACGGGGACCGGATCCGCGCGTTCCTCGGCCACGTGCCGGCGCTCCTCGGCCGGGGCGGGCGACTGCTGTTCCCCTACCCGGATCTCGACGCCGCCGGTTGGCTGCACGCCGCCCTCACGGACGCGGGCCTGCGCTGGACCGCGCTCGTCCACGAGACGTTCCCGGTCATCGGGCCCGTGCGGCTCTATCGGGCGTGGACGCCGGTGGAGGGGGAGACCTCGGGCGAGGTCACCGCCGGACGCGCGTTGCCCGGCGCCGCCTGGGTGCTGCAAGACCGCTGAGCAGCAGCAGGCCGAGCCCCGACCCGGGGGCCGCGGCCGCGATGTGGGCGTTGCAGCCGGTGCCGCCCTCGCCCGTGCACTCCGGCTCGGTCAGGTCCTCGACGCCGTCGCAGTCGTCGTCGAACCCCGGCTCGCACCGGGGCGACGCGCCGGGGTGGATCGTGCGGACCTGGTCGTCGCAGTCGGCCCGACAGCCGCTGTAGCCGTCCAGATCCCGGTCGTGGTCTTCGTCGATCGCGGCGTCGCAGTCGTTGTCGATCGCGTCGCAGATCTCCGGCAGGGAGGGGGCCACGAGGTCGTTCGCGTCGTCGCAGTCGCCGTCGCAGACGAAGCTCCCGTCCGCGTCCGCGTCGACCTCGCCCTCGGCGGGGGCGCCGTCGCAGTCCGTGTCCACCCCGTCGCAGACCTCCTCGAGCCCCGGCGCGACGTCGGGGTTCGCGTCGTCGCAGTCCCCCGCGCAGCGGTCCACCCCGTCGAGGTCCCCGTCGTCGACCAGGTCCACGCGCTCGTCGCAGTCGTTGTCGACCTCGTCCCCGCAGACCTCCTCGGCGCCGGGGTTCACGTCCCGATCCTCGTCGTCGCAGTCGCCGAACGGCGGGGGCCGGTCGCCGTCGTAGCCGTCGCCGTCCACGTCCACGAGGTCCGCGCCGTCGCAGTCCTGGTCCACCCCGTCGTAGGGCACGTCGGCCGCGCCCGGGTTGATCGCGGGGTCGTCGTCGTCGCAGTCGTCGCCGTCGGGGCCGCCCACCCAGGCGTCCTCGTCGAGGTCGTTCAGGTCGCCGCCCACGCAGTCCTGATCGATGCCGTCGTACGCGATCTCCTCCCCGCCCGGGAACGCCGTGGCGTCGTAGTCGTCGCAGTCGAGGCCGCCGACCTGCATCGAGAGGAACCCGTCGCCGTCGACGTCCTCGAGGTCGTGACCGTCGCAGTCCTGGTCCACCCCGTCGTAGGCGATCTCGGGCGCGCCGATGTAGGTGAACAGGTCGGCGTCGTCGCAGTCCTGGAGGTCCGCGGCCCGACCGTCGCCGTCCGCGTCCTCCACCTGCACCTGCACCGAGGCGACCGCCCAGCCCGGGAACCCCGAGCTCGACGTCTCCTCGTAGCGCCAGCGCACGTCGACGGTGCCCCCGGCGTGCGCGGACAGGTCCACGTCGGCGAGGACCCACCCGTCGCTGTCCCCGCCGAAGGAGGAGTCGAGCGTCCAGCCCCCCGCGCCGGTCACGTCGACCTCGACGAAGCCCTCGTCGCCCGCGCCGGTGTCGTACGCGTGGGCGAACTGCAGCCGCGTCTGCGTCCCCGCCGTGACGACGGAGGTGAAGTCGGCGGTGAAGGTCAGGGAGGAGTCGGTCCCGCCCGCGACGGGGCCGTCGCAGTCGGTGCACCACGCGTCGGTGGACAGGTGACCCACCCCGGGCACGGAGGTCGGCTCGTCGAACTCCCATTGGCCCGCGCCGATCAGGCCGCCGTCGTCGGGGATCAGCGTGATGAAGGCGTCCGTCCCCCAGCCGTCGCAGTCGTGATCGAGGCCGTCGGGGCCCTCGAACGCGCCGGGGTGGAACAGCGGGTCGTCGGGGATGCAGTCGGTGGGGACGTCGGCGGGGCGGACGCCGTCGCCGTCCAGATCGCAGTCGGTGTGGGGGCCGCCGGTGAAGCCGATGTCGGACGACGTGCCGTCGAGGTCGAGGAAGACGGGATCCGGGGAGCCGAAGTCGATGAGCTGGCTCGCGGGCGTCAGCGTGAGATCGTCGTCGTAGGGGTCGCCCGGGGTGAAGGCCGCGAAGAGCGGGTCGATCAGGACATTGCCCGCCGTGGCGGTGGGATCTCCGGCGGCCCCGGCGTACTCGCCCGTGCCGTTGCCCCACAGGTCGTTGAAGGACCACAGGGGCGTCGTCGAGTCGCGGATGGCCCCGTAGCCGGGGGTATTGAACGCGATCACGTTGTTGACGAAGTCGACGCTCGTGGAGTTGTTCTCGACGCCCCCCGCGCCGTTCACGTCGCCCGCGTTGGCCGTGACGGTGTTGTTGTGCCAGAAGCCCGTCGACGTCGCCGTGGCCCAGACGCCGCCCCGCTCTCCGCTGTTGGCGTGGATCCGGTTGTTCGTGGCGTGCACCGCGACGATGCCCAGGAACACCCCTCCGGTCCCCGTCGAGCTGTTGTCCCGCACGAGGTTGCACGCGAACACCGTCGGGGCGTTGGCCGTCGGGTCGGCCTGGAACCAGGTCCCGCCCCCCTGCACGGTGCCGGTGTTCCCCTGGATGGTGTTGCCGTAGATCGTGGGCTCGGCCGCGGCCACCGCGAGCCCCCCGCCGTACTCGGCCGTGTTGCCGCTGATGACGTTGCCGCTGATGCGCGGGGCGGCGGCCCGACGGATGAGGAGCCCGCCTCCGAGGACGTCGCCGGAGACCGCGTCGACCAGGCCCGTGCCGCCGGTGAGGGTGAAGCCCTGGAGCAGCGCCGTGGGGGGCTCGGCGTTGTCGAAGAGCACCGCGGGCCCGACGCCGCCGCCGTGAATCGTGGTGTTGAGGGGCCCGCCGTCGGAGCGGACGACGAGGTCCTTGCCCAGGAAGTCGATGGGGCCGTAGGTCCCCGGGAAGACGAGGACCGTGTCGCCGTCGAGGGCGTCGTCGATCGCGTCCTGGATCTCGGGATACGGCGTCGTGAGCGACGCGTCGACGTAGAGCGTGGCGGCCGTCGCCGTCCCCGGGAGGAGGGCGGCGAGGCAGAGGACGAGGCCCGGGCGGTTCATGCCGGGCGTTCTAGCAACATTCAAAGGCCGAGGAGGCGGCACAGGCGCGCCCGGATCGCAGGCTCGTCACCGTAGCGGGAGGCGGCCTGCTCACGGCCCGCCTCGGCGCGCGCGGCCCAGTGCTCCCGGTCGCGGAGCAGCTTGCGGAACGCGGCGCCGAGCTGCTTGACGTCGCCCGCCTGCACCTCCACGCCCGCGGCCCCGACGATCTCCCGGTGATCCCCGATGTTCGACGCGACGACCGGGAGCCCGACCGCGAGGGCCTCGTTGAGGGCGAAGCCCCAGGTGCCGTCGGCCGTGGCGGGGGCGCTGAGCAGGTGGGCGCTCCCGAGCAGGGCCGCGAGCTCGGCGACCGGGAGCGGATCCGTGCGGAGGTGGAGCTCGAACCCGTCGGCCCGCCGCTGCAGACGCTGGACGTAGCGCCCGTCGTGCGCCGGCCCCACGAGGTGGAGCTCCGCGCGGCCGCGCTCGCGCGTCAGGCTCTGCATCGCCTCGACCGTGAGGTGCGCGCCCGTGTCGGCGCGCCACCCCCCGCCCAGCCCGACGCCCCCCCAGCCGGCGCCGGGGGCGGCGGCGCGCGGGCCGGGGGGGGAGGCGGGGGCGGGGCCGGGGGGGG
>CAZEKB010000157.1:0-13202 GCA_964512225.1 uncultured Rickettsiales bacterium
GCGGTGCCGGGGAGGCGGCGCTGGGGGCCGCGTGCGTCGCGGGGGGGGTGGCGTGGTTGTCGTGCGG
This sequence comes from uncultured Rickettsiales bacterium, assembly GCA_964512225.1. GTDB lineage: Bacteria > Myxococcota_A > UBA796 > UBA9615 > UBA9615 > CAZEKB01. Next base: position 68 of record CAZEKB010000157.1, read on the forward strand.
GGCGGACGCCGACGCGGGGGGCGCCGGTTCGGGGGGGGGGCGGGACCGACCGCCGAAGGCGACGGCCGCGATCAGGGGCAGCACCGCGGCGGACGCGGGCTCGGTCTCCGGGCAAGTGCACCCGTCGCCCGCGTCGTCGTCGTCTCCCGTCGCGTCGTCGTCGTCCCCGCCGGTGTCGCTCACGTCCACGAAGAAGCTCACGCGGTCCTGCATGAGCCGGAACGGATCCTCGATCACCCAGGGGGTTCGATCCTCCACGAGGGCCGTGATCGTCCAGGGGCCCCGCTCGAGGTCGAGGGCGCTCACGACGAGCGAGTCCACCCCCGGGCCCTCGGCCAGGATCTCGTCGCGCTCCACCCACCGCCACGTCACGTAGAGGGGCTCGTCGGCGGGCTCCAGCACGTCGACCGACAGGGTCACCTCCGAGAGCGCCGTGAGCGGGATGTAGTCGCTGGTATCGGGGTCCCGTCCCACGATCAGGTCGGGGATGTGACGGTGGATCGCGAGCACGACCTGCTCCCGGCACACCACGCAGTAGTCCTCCTCGAGGACGTTCATGATGCAGCCGTCGCGGGTCGGTCGGTACCAGTCGCTCCAGGTGCAGCCGGTGAAGGAGCCGACGCCCGGCGAGTCCGCGTCGATCCAGGCCTGCCACTCCTGTTGATTGCTGTACCGGGAGCAGTTCGCGTAGTCCGGACCCCCGCCGGGCCAGGTCGCTCCGGACTCGTACTCGTCCGCGAGGAACGCGTCGGTGTGGCCGAGCTCGTGGATCGCGACGGGCTCCATCAGCGGGCCGGTGAACGACACGGCGTAGTCCTGCCCCCCGCTGCCTCCGTAGGCGTCGTCGTTGACGAGCACGAGCCGGACGTCGTCGCCCGGGGCCTCCCCCGCGAGCGAGAGGACGGACGCGGCATCGCAGTCCAGCAGGCGATCGATGCCGAACGCGCCGTAGGAGCACCCCAGCGCCGTCTCGGCGAACGTGGGCGGCTCCGCCTCGGGGTGATCGGCGCCCGCCTCCACGGACCCGATGAAGACCGCGTGCACGTTGACGAGGGGCAGGTACCGACCGTAGGGCTCGATCTCCTCCATGCGGGCGAGCACGCGGTCCGCGTCCGCCAGGAAGACCTGGAGGTCGCCTTCGAGGTAGCCGTCGGCGAGGAAGACGATGTCCTGACGCGCGTCCGGCGGGCCGGACTCACGCAGCGTGACCACCTCGATCTCCCCCGGATCCCGGGGGACGACCTCGGACTCGGGGGGCAGCTCGGCGGGGCGGGGCAGCGGGATCGCGGCCGCGTCGCCGAGGCCCGTGACCCGCAGCTCCGTCGCGTCCAGGGGGACGTGCACGACGAACGCTCCGTCGGGTCGGAAGGCGACGCGTCCCTCCGCGGCTCCGGCGGGCGACAGGGTGTCGAGGTGGCGCCGTCGCGGATCGGCGAACCGCAGGCGGTGCGTGCCGCTCGGACCGACCGCCTCGATCGTCCCGTCCGTGCCGTGCGTCGAGTCCAGAACATCCAGTGATTCCAGTGACTCACGCGCACTCACGATCGAGCTCACGCCCCCCTCCGTCACGGCGACGACCACCCGAACGGATCGTGCCGCCCCCCCCGCCTCGGCCGGTCCCGCGACCCCCAGGAGGGCGACGGTCGACAGCGCCGCGACGAGCGGGATCGGGGTGGGACATCGCGGCGACATGCGCCGCATCCTATCCTGCGTCCATGGCCCGCGGCCGCACTACGCTCTGGGCCGACGTCGTCGGCAACCTCGCCCTCCTGACCGTGGTCACGATCGCCCTGAACGCGGTCCTGTTGTGGCGCATCGACTCCGGCCGGGAGGACATCTCCCGGGGCCGCCTGGCGGAGGAGGTCTCCCAGACCGTCGCGCTGCGCATGGAGGTCACCGCCCGCACTCACGGCGCCCCGAGCGTCGACGCGGGGCCGTTCCAGGACGCGCTCCGGGGCGCTCTGCTCCCCGCCTCGCCCGCCCCCCTGGTCGTCGTGACGACGCCCGGCATGCGACCCGTGGCGACGCGGGGCGAGTGGCCCCCGCCCCTGGACGACGAGCTCTCCCGGGCGGCGTGGCTCGTGGGCTCCAGCGACCTCCGGGAGGCCGTCGCGGGGCACCGCACGGTGCGGGGCGAATGGAGCGTCGGGGAGGGCCCGTTCGGGGGCAGGACCTGGGCCACCGCCTCGAGCCCGATCCTGGACGTGAGCCGGAGCGTCGTGGGCGCCGTCCGCGTCGCGGTCCCCTCCGGAGACCCCTTCCTCGGGGCGCTGAACCGCACCTCGCTGCCCATCCTGCTGGGCTTCACGCTCGTGAGCGCGATCGGCATGGGGCTGTTCGGCTTCGCGCTCTTCCGGCGTCGCATCCTCGCCCCCATCGAGGCGCTGGCGGACGGCACCGAGTCCCTCGCAGCGGGCGCGTTCGAGACGCGGCTCTCGCCGGGCCCCAGCAACGAGCTCGGCGAGGTGGCGCTGGCCTTCAACTCCATGGCCGAAGCGCTGGAGCGGTTCCAGGCGGAAGGGGAGGCGCGGCTGGCGGAGCTGCGGGCGATCAACGCGGACCTCCGCAAGGCGCGGGCGGACCTGGTCTTCGCCGAGAAGATGGCGACGGTGGGGCGCCTCGCCGCGGGCGTCGCTCACGAGCTCGGGAACCCCCTGGCGAGCGTCATCGGGTTCGCGGAGCTCCTGGAGGGAGACACCGACGGCAGCCTCGCGCCCGATCTGCTCCCGCGCATCCGCTCGGAGCTGGACCGCATCCACCGGATCGTGGGTGAGCTGCTGGCCTACAGCCGCCGGGGAGAGGTGCGGGCGGAGGAGCTCGAGCCGGTGGACGTGAGCACGATGCTGCGGACGGTCTCGGGCCTCGTGGGGGTGCAGCCGCGGTTCGCCCGGGTCGACATCGAGCTGCGGCTGCCCGACGACCTCCCCGCCGTGCTGGCGGTCCCCGACAAGCTCCAGCAGATCCTCCTCAACCTCTTCGTGAACGCGGGCGAGTCGATGGACGGGCGGGGGAAGATCGTCGCGGGCGCGGCCTCGGACGACGAGTGCGTCGCCATGTCGGTGCGGGACTTCGGGCGGGGCATCACCGCGGCGGACGAGGCGTCGCTCTTCGAGCCCTTCTTCACCACCAAGGACGTGGGGGAGGGGACCGGCCTGGGGCTGTCCGTGTCGCTGCAGCTCGCGGAGGCGATGGGGGGCACCATCGAGCTCGCGGACGTCGACGGCGACGGAGCCTGCTTCGTGGTGAAGCTCCTGCGCGGCCCCGAACAGAGCGACATCGAGACGGTCCGACTCCGGGGCATCTCCCGCCCCCGCCCCCCGGCCCGCGTGGGGCCCGAGGATGAGACCCGAGGCGCCGAATGAGGGAGTGGTTCCTTCAGCACGACGGGTGGGTGTCCCTGGGCCAGCTGCTGCTCTGGGGAGGGCTCGCGGCGGCGGCGGCGAGGCCCCTGCGAGACGCGCTCCGACCCCTGATGACGCGCCGCTTCCTCGCCGGCCTGCTCGCCCTCGGAGCCCTGGCTGCGGGGGTGTCCCTGTTCGTCTTCCCGACGTTCGCGCGGCACGAGGCGCTCGGTCACGCCGGCTCGTACGCGCACATCTACTGGGGGATCGAGAGCCCGGCCTACGCCATCGAAGAGTGGGAGGCGTACGTCACCTACTCCGTGCTGCGCTGGATCTACTGGGGGCTCGGGGAGGTGGTGCAACGCACGGACCTCCTGGTCCCCCTGATCCTCAACGCGGCGGCGCGCGGGGTGGGGGTCGTGGGCGCCGGGCTCTTCGTGACGCTCTGGACCCGCCGACCGGCGCTGGGGCTCGTGGCGGCCAGCGTCGTCCTCGTCGACCCGGTGCACGCCTTCTGGGGCGCGTCGATCTTCAACGTCGCGATGCCCTACGCCGTCGCGACCCTGTGCCTCGTCCAGGCTCTCGCGGCCTGGCGCGGGGGCTCCGCCGTCCTCCTCGCGGCCGCGGCGGCGTCGGGGGCGATGGTCGTGGCCATGCGCGTCGAGTGGGGGCTGCTGGCCCCCGCCCTGGCCATCCTCCTCCTATCGATCGGCCCCGCGGCCGGGCGGCATCCGGCGGTGAGCACGGCCCGCTTCCACGGCTCCGCGCTCGCGGTTCTGGCCGTGCTCGGGGCGACGCTCTACCTCGGGGGTGGCGACCTGACGTCGCAGGGGGGATTCCACGACCCGCGGGGGTACGTGGAGACGATCGGGAGGCAGGGCGGGATCCTCGACTGGTACGTCGCCGCCTGCTCCTGGCCGGGTCTCGTCGCGATCCTCGCGGGGGCCGTCGCCGGGGTCCGCGGCGGGAGGCTGTCGCTCCCCATGGCCCTGGCGCCGATCGCGGGCTTCGCGGTGATGCACGTGGGCCTGTCCACGTTCAACGACTACGGCTTCCGCAACGGCCTCGTACCGGGACTCGTGCTCCTCCCCGCGCTGGCCGTGGGCGTCGGGTCCGTCCTCGCCACCGACGATCCCCCCGTCCTGCGGATCCTCACGGGGCTGGGGCTGGCGGGCGCGCTGGGGCTGTCCACGGCGGCGCTCGTGGACTGGGCGGACCGCTACTACGTGGACGGAGACGGCTTCGAGGCGCGCTGCTGCGGGGGTGACGATCGGATCGACACCGCCTGGCTGTCGTCGGGGGCCTGCTACATGATCACGGACGACGAGACGCTCTGGGAGGCGGGGGTCGCCGGGTCCCACTTCAACCTGATGGAGCCCGCGGAGGCCACCGAGCACTGGGACGCGTACCAGGGGTGCGTGATGTGGCTGCGCGACGGCTTCAACGCGCGGGTGGACGAGCTCTCCGTGCAGGATCGGGCGCTCAAGCTCGACCGCTGGTACCGATGGGAGCGACGGGGCTGGGCGCGCCTCCCCGACGGCTCGGCCGCCGAGGTGCTGCAGATGATCGAGGGCCCCCCGGGAGCGACGCGCGCCCCCGCGGCGTGGTCCGCCGCGAAGTGATCTACCCTCCGTCGGTGGTCGCGCCGCCTTCGCTCCGACGTCTCGTCCTGCTGATCGCGCTGGGGGCCGTCGCGCTCTTCCCCGGCTCGGCCGCGGGCCAGCTGGTGATCCCCGGCCTGGAGTCCGAGGGCGCCGTCGAGCTCCCGGTGGCGGAGGACCCGTCCGAGATCCTCGTGCGCGAGCTGACGGAGGTCGAGGAGTCGTTCAGCCGGCGCCTCGAGCGCGACCAGGACCAGGCCCGGTGGCACCTCGAGCGCCTCGAAGCGCGGCGCGCCGCCATCCAGGCGGACCGCCAGCGGCTGGTGAAGCGACGGCGGGAGCTGCTGCGGACGGGGGGGCCCGAGCGTCGACGCGCGGTGGCCGACCTGCTGTCGCGGAACCAGGCGCTCGAGGAGCTGCTCGAGCGGATCTCGGAGTCCCGAGCGTCGTTCGAGGCCGCCCTGCTGGACGGCGTGACCGAGGCCCGCCGCCTGATGATCGAGGCGGGCGGGCGCTTGCCCTTCGACGCCAACGATACGACCGAGGACGTCGACGAGCGGATCGAGGAGCTGCTCGTCCGCGCCAAGCGCGCCGAGGCGCGCGTGACCGCCACGGAGGCCGACGTCGTCGCGGCCACGGCGAAGCTGGAGGAGTACAAGGCGCTGCTGGACGCCGCGCGCCGGGTCCTCATCGAGCAGGAGCCGGAGATCCCGGACATCCCGGAGATCACCACGCGCCGCCCCCTCGACGACCAGCCCGCCGAGGAGCCGCCGGCCGACCCCGAGGAGGCCCCGGATCCGCCCCCGGACGTCGGCCTCGGGATCCTGGACGACGTAGACGACGAGCAGGTCGTCGAGCCCGCCCCCCCCGAGCCGCCTCCCCTGAGCGACGCGGAGCGCGAGCTGCTGGAGCTCGAGGAGGAGCTGCTGCGCACCGACGTGACTCGCCTGGAGCGCCAGGTGGAGCTCGATCGGCTGCGTGAGCGCACGGCCGAGGTCGCCCGGGAGATCGCCCAGCTCGCGGGGCCGGTGGTCGACCTCCAGCTCGGACGCTGGCGAGCGTGGCGCGAGGACGTGGCCGCCCGGGAGAAGGGGGGACTCCTCAACGTCACGACGAGCCTGCTCGGCCCCGCGGTCTATCGCGTCGCGTACGACCACGCGGCGGCCCTCGTCGCCGACTCCGACGCGGTCGAGGACGCCGTCCTGGGCCGCCTCCAGGCCGAGCGGCCCGCGGGGACGGGTCCCACCTCGCCCCGGGGGCTCCTGCTCGGCGTCCTCCTGCTCGGGATCCTGCTCACGGTCCTGGCGAGTCGGCTGCGGCCGCTGCTCACGCGCTGGCACCCCCGCGATCGGGGGGACGAGCTCGCCCGGGCGTCGCTGCTGGCGTCGCTGCCGGTGCTGCCCGCCTCCGGAGTGTGCGCCCTGCTGGTCTGGACGGACGCGCTCCCCGCCGCCCTGCTGGCCCTCTTCACGTTCGGCGCCATCGCGCCGGTGACGGCGGCCGTGGTCGTCGCGGTCGGAGACCACCTCTTCCGCCCCGGCGGCGGCACGACCGGGGGCGCGTCGCGCTACATCCGCATCCTGGTCCGGTTCGGGACCGGGCTCGCGTCGGTCGTGCTCGTGGTCGCCGCGATCCTCCCGGTGCTCGGCTTCCCGCCCGCCGTCCGCAGCCGCGTGGGGGAGCTCCTGATCGGGCTCATCGTCCTCAACTGGGTGCTCCTGAGCATCCAGCGGCAGGCGCTCCTGGAGGTGATCGGCGCGAACGGCGACCCCCGGGAGATCGGTGTCCTGCGTGCGGGCATCCGGCGCCTCTACCAGGCGTTCGCGGCGGGGCCCGTGGTCGTGTACATGCTGTACGCCCTCGGCTACCGCAACCTCGCCGCGTTCCTCGTGCGCGGGGGCCTCATCACCCTCGGCGTGCTGCTCCTGGCGCCCTGGTTCTACAGCCGCATGGCGCAGCTCCTGAAGGCCGCGCTGGGCTACCCGAACGGCGGCGGCTGGCTGGCCTTGACGAAGGACGGCTCGCGAGCGGCGGTCCGCACCATCGCCCCGCTGATGATGCTGCTGTTCCTCTTCGTCACGGTCAGCCTGATCGCGTCGGGGTGGGGCTACGGCGACCTCACCGGCAACCTCGTGAACGCGCTCACGTGGCCGCTGTTGAAGGTCGGCGGGAGCCGCATCTCGGCGGGCTCGGTGCTCCTGCTCGGCGGCATCGTGAGCGCGACGGTGCTCGTCTCCCGCTGGGTCGTCGGCCTGCTTCAGGCGCACGTCTATCCGCTGTACGACCTCGACAAGGGCATGCGCGCGACGGTCGACACGCTCACCCGCTACACGATCGTCGCGCTCGGCACGGTCGGGGGTCTCGACGCGGTGGGCGTGGGGTCGGGCGTGATCACCGTGTTCGCGGGCGTGATCGGCATCGGGCTCGGCTTCGGGTCCCAGACCCTCATGGCCAACTTCATCTCCGGCGTGATCCTCTTGATCGCGCGACCGGTGTCGGTCGACAGCGTGATCGAGGTGGGCGGCATCGTGGGGCGGGTCGTGCGCATCTCGAGCTACGCGACGGTGATCCGCACGCTCGACAACCTCACGGTCATCGTCCCCAACGCCGAGGTGCTGAACACCCACGTGGTGAACTGGAGCATCGACAACCCCCACGTCCGCCTCAACCTCGTGGTCGGCGTGGCCTACGGGTCCGACACCGATCTCGTGCGCAAGCTCCTGCTCCAGGCGGCCGAGGAGCACCCCCAGATCCTCTCCGATCCGCCGCCGGTGGTTCGGTTCGACGACTTCGGCGACTCCGCCCTGACGTTCACCCTGCTCCCCTGGACCTGGGACCTCGACGGGCGCTTCATCATCGCCTCCGACATTCGGTTCCGGATCGACGAGCTGTTCGCCGAGCAGGGGGTGGAGATCCCGTTCCCGCAGCGGGACGTGCACATCCGCGCGGGGGACGGGACGGTCCAGCTCGGCACGGTCGAGATCGCCGGAAAGCACGGCTGGGAGGTCCGCGAGGACCCGAAATGAGCGCCGCTTGACACCCCGGACCCGGGTCCTACGATCCGGCGACCCGCACTCGGCCCGCCCGAGGCGTTCAGGAGAGACCCGATGAGCGACGACACCGAGACCCCCGAGGACCCCGAGGGCACCGAACAGGTCGACTTCAACGCCGAGATGGAGAGCCTCGTCGAGGGCGCCGCGGGCTTGTTCGACTCGCTCAAGGACATCTTCCTCAAGTCGAAGCAGGAGGTCGTGCGCGGCGCGAAGCTGGGGAAGGTCCGCATCGACGTCTTCCAGCTCCGCAAGGACCGCGAGCACTTCCTGCAGCGCCTGGGCGAGGAGGTCTACGAGCTGCTGCAGTCGGGGGCCGTCGCGCACGAGGACCTCGAGAAGCCGTTCGCGAAGCTCCAGGCGCTCGACGAGAAGATCGCCGAGTACGAGACCGAGATGGCGAAGATCGCCGAGGAGGTCGCCGAGCAGGCCGAAGCGGCCACGGAGGACCTCGACGCGTGGGCGGCGGACCAGGGCCTCGGCTCGGCGGACGCCGCGAACGAGGACGCTCCCGCCGATGAGCCCGCAGCGGAGGCCGCGCCCGCCGAAGAGGAGCCGGCCGCGCCGAAGAAGAAGGCGAAGGCCAAGGCCAAGCCGAAGGCCAAGGCCAAGCCGAAGGCCAAGGCGAAGGCCAAGAAGAAGGGTCCGAAGAAGGACCTGTAATGCGAACGGGGTCGGATCATCGAGGCGTCTTGACACGCCCAGCGACCCGCTCTAGCCTCCCGCGGCCGTCGAGATCGACCGACGAGACGGCTGAAACGAACACTTGTTCGGGGCCATAGCTCAGCTGGGAGAGCGCGTGACTGGCAGTCACGAGGTCGGGGGTTCGATCCCCCCTGGCTCCACCAGAGACCAGACGCCGCGGGCGCCTTTCGGGGCTCCGCGGCGTCTCCTCTTGGGGCTGCTGCTCGCCCCCCCTCTCGCCGCCCTGGCGTACGCCGCCTTCGTGCTCGACGCGGGCGTGTGGTGCAAGGCCGACACCCCCCAGGACGGCGTCTGCACCTGGGGCTACTGGATCGCCCGGCTGCAGTGGTGGCCCTTCGGCCGCACGCAGGACCTCGGCTGGCTCCCGAGCTGGCTCGTGCGCGACCTCGGGTTCCGGGTCGTCCACCCCTCCTTCTGGATCGCCGCGACGTGGGCCGGCGCGGTGACCGTCGGGGCCGCGCTCGTCGCGCCCGGCGCGGGGCCCCGACGGCGCGCGAGCCTGCCCTGGCTGGTGGGCGTCACCGTGCTCGCGGTCTTCGTCGTCCCCGAGGTGGTTCACCCGGTGGTCGCCGACCTCCTGGGGGGACCCGCGTCCCCGTACGTCGCGCTGCCCTGGCCGCTCGCCCTGGCCGGCAGCGTCGTGCTGCTGGGGTTCGTGCTGTTCCTCACCGCCGCTCGGGGACGGATCTTCTGCTCCGCGCTGTGCCCGTACGGCGCGCTCGCGTCCACCCTCGGCGCGTTCCTGGAGGGGGCGACCGTGCGGGGACGACTCGTCGGCCGCCTGCGGGCGCTGCCCCGGGTGGTCCTGGTGATCGCCGTCGCGGTCGCGGGCGTGAAGCTCGCGTCGACGCGCGGCCTCGGCGGCCCGGAACCGCGCGTCGTGGAGCACGGCTACCGCGTGGCGGTCGTGCTCGGGGGCATGGGCTTCGTGGGGCTCGCCTGCGCCCCGCTGCTGGGCCCTCGGATCTGGTGCCGGGTGCTGTGTCCGCTCGGGGGCGCGCTCGACCTCACGGCGCGGAGGTTCCCGAGCACGGCCGTGCGCAAGGCGACGGGGGACTGCGGAGCCTGCTCGGTGTGCTCGACCGCGTGCACCATGGGCATCGACGTCGCCGAGGTCGTCTCCCGGGGCGACGTGACGGCCGCCGAAGGGCCGTGCATCGACTGCGGCTTCTGCGTCGACGCGTGCCCCGAGGGCGCGCTGGAGCTGGTCCGCCTGTCGACGGGGTCGCGGTCGTGATCGCCCGGCTCAACACCGCCTTCCACGGCGAGGGCTCCGCGGCCCACGACGCGCTGCACCGCGTCATCAACGCCCTCATCGTGATCTCGATCGTCGTGGTGCTCGTGGAGCTCTGGCTCCCGGTCGACCACCCCGCGAAGGGACCCCTGGCCGTCGCCGACGGGGTGATCCTGGCGGTGTTCGTCGTCGAGTACATCCTCCGCGTGGCCTCCTATCGGCCCGCGGACCTCGACTTCTTCGCCTACTCGGTCCCGGCCCGCGCCCGCGCCCACATGCTCGGGCGGCTCCGCTTCGTCTTCACTCCCTTCGCCCTCGTCGACCTGGTGACGATCATCGCGGTCGTGCCCGCCCTGCGCGGGCTGCGCCTGCTGCGGCTGTTGCGGCTGGTGCGCACCGAGTCGATCTTCCGGTACGTGGACCCGTTCGCGGGGATCCTGCGCTCGTTCCAGGAGAACCGTTTCCTGTACTTCGGCGCCTACCTCCTCCTGGCGGTGGGGACGCTGCTGGGCGGCGCCACGGCGTGGCTCGTGGAGCGCGGCGTGAACCCGGAAGTCCAGACCCTGCGCGACGGGCTGTGGTGGGCGCTCGTCACGCTCACGACCGTCGGGTTCGGCGACATCGCCCCGGCCACGGCCGTGGGCCGGGCCCTCGGCAGCGTGCTGATGGTCCTGGGGATGTTCATCCTCGCCCTTTTTGCGGGCATCGTGGGCAATACGCTCCTGCGGGCGGTGCTCACCATTCGGGAGGAGCAGTTTCGCGTGTCCAATCACATCGGCCACCTCGTCATCTGCGGATACGACAGCGGCTCACGCCTGATCTTCGACTCCCTGCTCGAGGAGATGGACTCGGGCGAGATCGACATCCTCCTGTTCGCCCCCGGGGAGCGCCCATCGGAGGTCCCTCCCGAGCTCGGCTGGGTCTCCGGCGACCCCACGAAAGAGAGCGAGCTCGACAAGGTCCGGCTCACTCACGCCCGGGCCGTCCTCCTCGTGGGAGCGCGGGGGATGCCGCCCCAGCAGGCCGACGCCACGACGATCCTCACGGCCTTCACGATCCGGCGCTATCTCCGGCGGAACCGAGGCAGCGTGCCGCGCGTGGCCCCCCTCTACATCGTCGGGGAGATCCTCGACTCCGAGAACGTGGAGCACGCGCGCGCGGCGGGCGTCGACGAGGTGATCGAGTCCCGACGCGTGGGCTTCTCGCTCCTCACGCACGCCCTCGCGATGCCGGGGACGGCCGAGGTCCTGGCCCGCGTCGCGGCTTGGCGGTCGCCGAGCTTGTTCGTCGGCGGCCTGCCCGAAGGGATGGCGCTCCCCACCCCGTTCGGGGCGCTCACCGCGCACGTGAAGAACGCCTCGGGGGCGCTGGTGATCGGCGTCCGCTCGGACGACGGCAAGGACCTCCTCAACCCTGCCGACGACCTCTCCGTGGAGGCGGGCATGCAGGTGCTCTACCTCGCGACGCAGCCCGAGCTGCCGGGGGTGTCGTGAGCACCCGCCTCGCGGCCGCCGTCGTGCTCCTGGTCGCGGCCCCCGCGGCCGCCGACGGTTCGGTGCGCGTGGAGTCGCTGGGGTGGCTGCAGGGCACGTGGGAGGCCCCCGTCGGCCGCGACGCGACGCGGGACGAGACCTGGGGCTCGCCCGGCGGCGGGACGATGCTGGGCAGCGGACGCGAGATCCGCGGGGGCACGACCTCGGAGTTCGAGTTCCTGGCCCTGCGCGAGGTGGAGGTCGACGGCCGCGTCACCGTGGCCTACGACGCGTATGTCAGCGGGGGCGAGCCCGTGCGGTTCGTGCTGTCCGAGTCCGGCCCGGGCTCCGCCGTGTTCTCGAACCCCGGGCACGACTTCCCGACCCGGCTCGCCTATCGACTCGCCGAGGACGGGCGCCTTCACGTCGACGTGTCGGGCGCCGACGGGCAGGGGTTCTCCTTCACCTTCACCCGCGTCGACGGCCCCCGGAGCGCCCCCATGACCCGCCTCCCCGATCTCCGTGACCTCTGGAACTGGGGCGACGCCGCCGCCAGCGAGGAGTCCTTCCGCAGCCTCCTCCCGCGCGCCGAAGCCACGGGCGACGACGGCTTCCGCCTGGAGATCCGCACCCAGGTCGCGCGGGCGCTGGGACTCCAGGGGCGCTTCGAAGAGGCCCACGCCGAGCTGGACGACGTCGAGGCGGGGATCGAGGGCGGAGCCCACCCGCGGGCCGCCGTGCGGTACGCCCTGGAGCGCGGCCGCGCGCTGCGGTCGTCGGGCCACCCCGAGGAGGCCCGACCCTTCTTCGAGTCCGGCTGGGCGGACGGGCGGGCGTCCGGGGACGAAGACCTCGCGGTCGACGCTGCACACATGGTCGCGCTCGTGACGACGGGCGACGAGGCCCTGAGCTGGAACGAGAAGGCGCTGACGCTCGCGGAGTCGTCGACGCAGGACGGCGCGCGGCGATGGCGCGCGTCGCTGTACCACAACATCGGCTGGACCCACCACGACTCGGGCCGGTTCGACGCCGCCCTCGAGGCCTTCGAGAAGGCCGTTCCGCTCCGGGTGGAGCAGGGCAAGACCGGGCCCCGTCGGGTCGCCGAGTGGGCCGTCGCCCGAGCCCTGCGCTCGCTCCAGCGGCTCGACCAGGCGCTCGCGATCCAGGAGCGGCTCCAGGCAGAGTGGTCGGCCGACGGCGGGTCCGACGGGTACGTCGAGGAGGAGCTGGCCGAGTGCCTGCACGCCCTCGGGCGCGTCGACGAGGCTCGCCCCTGGTTCCTGCGCGCGCACGCGTCGCTGTCGGCGGATCCGTGGATGGTGAAGAACGAGGCCGACCGGCTCGCTCGACTCGCCGCCCTCGGGGCTCCGTCCGCGCCCTGACCAGCCGCCGCACTCGGGTCGCGCAGCCGGTGGGCAGGCCGGTTCTGTTAGCATCGAGCCTTGGGACCCGGGTCCCGGGAGGAACACATGAAGACGATCCACCTGCTCGCCGGCTTGGCACTCGGCTCCGCCCTCATCGCGTGCGCGCCCCCGGAGGTCTCCGTGCCTCCCCCGACGGACGCGAGCACGGCGTCGGGCGGGGGGGGGGGGGGCCCCCCCCCCCGGGGGCCCCCCCCCCCCCCCCCCCCCCCCCCCCCCCCGGGGGCGGGGGGGGGCCGGTGGGGGGGGCGGGCGGCAGCCGGAGGGGACCCTGCCCGTGAGGGAGCCCTCCCCTCCCGGGCCCCCTGCCA
>CAZEKB010000158.1:0-12903 GCA_964512225.1 uncultured Rickettsiales bacterium
GCTCCCCGACGCCGCGCTCGCTCCCCGACGCCGCGCTCGCTCCCCGACGCCGCGCGGGGCGACCCTCCAGGCGGGTCGGCTCCTCAGGGGTTCCGAGACCGATCCCGGCAGGCGGCAAGAACTCGGGCGTTTCACCGAACCGGGCCGGTTCTTGCCGGGTTTGCGGCAAGAACTCGGGCGTTTCACCGAACCCGGCCGGTTCTTGCCGGGGCGCGCCCCGGCTAGACCGACGGCAACGTCCGCGTGGGCGTGATCTGGTCTCCGCACTTGGGGCAGGTGCGGTGGAACCGACTCACGCTGCCGTGCCAGCCGCAGCCGGGGCAGCGCATCGGGACCGTGTCCTTCGACTCGCCGCCCTTCATCGTGCGGATCATCGTCTGCAGGGCGCTGATCGCGACGAGCGCGATCGCGATCGCGATGCCCCACTGCATGACGGTCAGGGGGCCTACTTCACGAGCGAAGAACTCCATGCGCGCGAGTCTGCACCAGCAGCTCGGGTCCTGTCTCGGATCGTCAGGGAGCGACGGCGTACACGACCGCGTGGGGGTCGCGGTGCAGCACCTCGAGGCCGGGGTCCGCGCCGAGCAGGGCCTCGGCCCCCTCGTGGGGGAGCACGAGCACGGCCCACTTCGCCCCGAACCGCCGGGCGATGGGCTTGGACGGGTTGGTCCCCCAGCCGCGCTCGATCTTCGCGTACAGCTCCCAGAGCTCGGGGCGCTCGAGGGCGAGGAAGTGCGGGTCCAGGCCGACGATGTAGCGGTACTCGGGGCCGTGGAAGACGAGCTCGGGGAAGTCGCTCCAGCCGAAGTGATAGACGACGTCGCCGGGGTCTGCGTGGGCGTCGAGGGTGGCCATCGCCGGCGCGAGTCGGTCGGGCGGGGGCTCGGTGGCGAGGACGGCCGACCGCAGGACTCCGGCGGACACGGCCAGGCCCGCGAAGACGGCGACCGCGAGGGGGACGCGCAGGCGGGCGGCGAGGTCGGTGCCTCGGGCGGCGTCGCGCAGGGCCGCGCCGAGGGCGAGGCAGGACAGCGGCACGGAGTACTCGATGAACTTGATCGAGAGGACCGCCCCCACCGTCGCGCAGGCGGCCAGGGCGCCCAGGAACACGGCGTCGTCCGAGCGACGTCGCGCGATCAGGGCGAGCGCCAGCGCGAGGACGACCAGGCCCCCCGGGTCCGTCGCGAGCAGCGTGCCGAGGCCCCCCTCGGTCCACTCGCCGCCCACCGGCAGCGCGTCGCGGTTGAGCACCTTCAGGACGACGTGCTGGTGGATGAAGCGCCAGGTCCCCGGGCTGTGGGGGTGCAGGGTGAAGCCCGCCGCGAGCCCCCCCGCGACGAGGACGGGAGCGGGCCCGACCGCGGCCCCCCGGAGCTTGCGCACGACGGCGTAGAGCACCGCGACCGGGAGCAGCAGCAGGGCCACCTGGTACGTCCAGGCGTAGACCCACGCGACCGCGAACAGGACCCTCCGCCGCTCGTGCAGCAAGGCCCACACGCCGACAAGCAGGAGCGCCAGCGACAGCGACTGGGTGCGGGGCATCTCCATGCGCAGGAGGAATCGCCAGGAGACGGCCGCGGGGAGCAGCGCGAAGAGGGTCGGGTACGGCACCCGGCGGGCGCGCAGGACGCGGCGGAGCGCTTCGATCGCCACCGCCGCGAACACCCCCGCGCCCAGCTTGGCGGCAGGCACGCCGTCCAGGAGCAACGCGAACGGGCTCAGCGCCACGTGGAAGAGCAGCTGGTGGTCGACCCACCCGTCCCCGAAGATCGACAGCGGCATCCAGGGCATGCCGCCCAGCGGGTGGAGGGCCTGGCGGATGTGGAAGAAGCCGTCGGCGCCGACGACTCGGTCGAACGAGAACTGGACCGCGAGCGAGCCCGCGAGGATCGCCCCGAAGAGCAGGGCGTCCTGCCGCTTCGAGGGGGCGCTGGGAGGCGATGAGGGCGCTTGTTCGGTCAGGGTCGACCCCGGTTGACAACGGATTCCGGATGATGCACTTTTCGCAGCCCCGACGACCTCCGGGTCGTTTGAAGGCACGTAGCTCAGTGGGAGAGCACTACCCTGACGCGGTAGGGGTCCCCAGTTCAATCCTGGGCGTGCCTACCATCCCCGAAACCCCGGCCCCGGTCGGGGTTTCGTCGTTCTGGTCACGGGACCGCCGCGAGCAGCTCCCGCAGGCGCGCCACTGCCCCGTGGTCCGCGCCCACCTGCTCCTCGAGGGCGTCGATGCTGCGCCGCATCGCCTCCGCGCCCGCCCGCCCCGAGCGGCCCCGGTCGGCCGTGTCGAGCCAGCAGCGCGTCGCTTCGGAGAGGAGCGCGCGGGGGTGGGTCGCCGCGTCGAGCTTCGCCCAGCCGTCGACCGCGCGTTCGAGGTGTCGCTCGGACCGCGCCGTCTCCCCGACGGTCAGGAGGAGCAGGCCCCGCGTGTAGGCGATCGTGCACCGGAGCGGGTGACGACGGGGCAGCAGCGAGGCGGCGAGCATCGACGCTTCGTCCAGCAGGGTCGCCGCCGACTCGAACTCCCCCCGCCCCGCGGCGCGGACGCCGAGCTCGTGCAGCGCGAGGGGCAGGGAAGGGGTGGCCGGGCGGTCGAGGTTCCCGCCCGCGAGCACGCGCGCGCGCTCGAGCCGGGCGTCCGCCTCGGCGTCGTCGCCCGCCTGGGCGAGGGTCAGGACGACGCCCGCGCCGAACTGCGACTCCGGATCCGAGAGCGACTCCGCCTCCTTCGCCGGGGACACGGCCCGCTCGAGCGCGTCGGCGGTGCCGAGCTCCAGGAGGGCGCTGGCGATGGCCTGGAGCCGCACCACCTCGGCGTCTTCGGGCGCGGGTTCCTCCAGCAGCGCGAGCGCGTCGGTCGGGCGCCCCGCGACCAGGTGGGCCTGGGCGCGCGCGACCCGCATGCGCCCGCGCAGCGCCGCCACGGCTTCGGCGTCTCGGTCGAGCGCCTTCGACAGCCCGTCCTCGGCTTCGTCCAGGCGCGCCGCGGTCGCCGCCGGATCGCCCCCCGCGAGCTCGATCAGTCCCAGCTCGAGGTCCAACGCCGCGCGGATCGCCGAGACGCGACCGCCCTCCTCGGCGAGCCCGGCCCGGCCCGCGAGCGCCGTCGCCCGGGCCCCGTCCAGGTTTCGCTGCACGCGCAGCCTGCCCGCCAGGGAGAGAGCGAGGGCCGCGGCGAAGTCGGACTGGGCGTCGTCGGCCGCGATCTCCATGGCCCGCGCCGCCGCGGGCTCGATGTGGGCGACGCCCGCGTCCAGGTCCGCGCGGACGGCCGTCAGCCAGCGCTGAGCGCGCTCGCGCCGGGCGGCCTTGCGGTCGGGGCGGGCAGCGACGAACGACAGCAGCCCGGGTCCGAGCCTCACCCGTTCGCCGTCGACGACCGCGAACGCCGCGGCGAGCACGTCGTCCACGGCGCCGGACCCCGCGCGCGCGACCTTCTCCACGGTCGTCCGCGGCGCTCCTCCGGGGCCCGCGAGGTGGAGGACGCGCAGCACCTCCCGGGGGCCGTGGCCCCGCAGCGCCTTCCAGCCGAGCTCGAGGGCGAGATCGGCGTGCAGGGCGTCGGCGTCGGCGTCCGCTCGCTCGTCGGGGGCGAGGCCCGCGAGGTGCACGGTGAAGCGGTCGCCGAGCAGCGACTCGAGATCCCCCACGTCCTGATCGGTGTTGGTGTTCAGCCAACCCGCCAGCACATCCACCGCCGAGGCGTCCCTCCCGACGGCGCCTGCGAGGGCCGCGGCGCGTCGCCGCTGGCGCTTCTGCCGGATCAGATCCGGTCGATACGCGAGCAGGCGCGCGGGGGCCAGGGGAGCGGGGATCTTCGGGGGGGCGGGCACGGGGCGCAGAATAACGGGCCGGCGGCCGAACGCGGGGGCGCCGGGGGATCGCAAACCTGCGCTTGACACCGCTCGGGGGTTGGCCTAAACGTTCGCGGCTCCGCGCCGCGCCCATGTCGGCGGTGCGACCCGAAGGACTCTCCCATGCCGAAGATGAAGACTCACCGAGGCGCCGCGAAGCGCTTCAGCAAGACCGCCAGCGGCAAGATCAAGCACGGCCGCGCCTACCACAGCCACATCCTCACGAAGAAGTCGACGAAGCGGAAGCGCGGCCTGCGCACCGTGAAGACGATGCATCCGAGCGACGCGGCCAACATCAGCAAGATGATCCCCTACAAGTAGGGATCTCCGACCAACCCGCCGGCTTCGCCCGGCAACCGGAGCCCCTGCAGCCAGGTCCGACCGAAGCTGCGGCAAAACGGGACTCCCAGCGAAGGAACAGCCATGCCTCGCGTCAAGCGCGCCGTCATCCGGCGCAAGCGCATCTCGAAGCTCTTCAAGGCCAGCAAGGGCTTCTTCGGAGGTCGCAAGAACCTCCTCCGCACCGCGATCAACGCCGTCCAGAAGGCGCGCCAGTACCAGTACCGGGACCGTCGCACGCGCAAGCGCGACTTCCGTCGCCTCTGGATCCAGCGCATCAACGCCGCGGCCCGCATCAACGGGCTGTCGTACAGCAAGTTCATCCACGGCCTGAAGCAGGCGGACGTCGAGATCAACCGCAAGGTCCTTGCCCAGATCGCCATCGACGACCCCCAGGGCTTCAGCGACCTCGTCGCCGTCGCACGCGGCTGACCAAGTGCGCCCCCGGCGCGGCTGAGCCCAGGCCGATCCGGCGTCCGGGGCGGTACGGAGGCGCATCGTGAGCGACCAGCTCAGCACCCGAGCCGCCGATCTCGCGCGGGAGGCCGAAGCGGCCCTCCTCGCGGCGTCGTCGGAGTCCGACCTCGCGGCCGCGAAGTCGAGGTACCTCGGCAAGTCCGGGGCCATCACCACGCTCCTGAAGGCCATCCCCACCCTCGCTCCCGAGGAGCGGCGCACGGCGGGCCGAGGCATCAACGACGCCAAGAAGACGGTCGAGGCGCTGTTCGCCGCCCGCCGCCGCGCGATCGCCGACGCCGCCCTCAGCGCATCGGGCCCCGATCCCATCGACGCCACGCTCCCCGCGCGGTCCCCCTGGCAGGGCCACGTGCACGTCATCACCCAGGCGTGGGACGACATCTGCGACATCTTCTCGTCCATGGGCTACTCGATCGAAGAGGGGCCGGAGGTCGAGACCGACTGGCACTGCTTCGAGGCGCTCAACATCCCCCAGGGTCACCCCGCCCGGGAGATGCAGGACACCTTCTACGTCGACGACGGGATCGTGCTGCGGACGCACACGTCGCCGGTCCAGGTGCGCACGATGCTGCGCAAGGACCCGCCCCTGCGGGTGATCTGCCCGGGCGTCGTGTACCGCCGGGACAACGACCTGACGCACACCCCGATGTTCCACCAGGTCGAGGGCCTGCTCGTCGACGATCGGGTGACGATGGCCGACCTCAAGGGCACCCTCGGCGAGTTCGCCCGCGCCTTCTTCGGGCCCAAGACCAAGGTGCGCTTCCGCGCGTCGTACTTCCCGTTCACGGAGCCCTCGGCCGAGGTGGACGTCTCCTGCCCCTTCTGCACGAAGGCCAAGGGCTGCCGCGTCTGCAAGGACACGGGCTGGCTCGAGATCCTCGGCTCGGGGATGGTCGACCCCGAGGTCTTCAAGGCCCTGGGCCGGCCGGAGTACGACCCGAACGTCGTGCAGGGCTTCGCGTTCGGCATGGGGATCGACCGCCTGGCGATGCTGCGTCACGGCATCGGCGACCTGCGCCTCCTGTTCGAGAACGACGTCCGCCTGCTGGAGCAGTTCTGATGTTCATCGTGAACACCACCCCTTCGGGGCGCCGCTCGCGGTGCTCGCGGCGGGGCGCTTCGGCGTCCTGCCTCGCGTCCTGATGTTGGTCCCGCTCTCCTGGCTCAGGGAGCTCGTGGACGTCCCGGCGTCGACCGAAGAGCTCTGCACCCTCCTCACCAACGCGGGGATCGAGACC
The DNA here is from genome assembly GCA_964512225.1 of uncultured Rickettsiales bacterium. Classification (GTDB taxonomy): domain Bacteria; phylum Myxococcota_A; class UBA796; order UBA9615; family UBA9615; genus CAZEKB01. Next base: position 5,909 of record CAZEKB010000158.1, read on the forward strand.
GAGATCGCCGACGACGCGCGCCCGGACTGGGGTGGCGTCGTGACGGCGCGCCTGCGCTCGGTGGAGAAGCACCCGGACGCGGACTCGCTCACCGTCACGGTCCCGTTCGACGGCGCGCAGGAGCGGACGGTCGTGTGCGGCGCGACGAACCATCGGGAGGGCGACGTGGTCGCGCTCGCGACCCCGGGCACGCGCCTCCCCAACGGGCTGAAGATCAAGAAGTCGAAGATCCGCGGGGTGAGATCCGAGGGGATGCTCTGCTCCGAGGCCGAGCTCGGCATGTCCGAGGAGGCCGCGGGGATCATGATCCTCCCCGCCGACACGCCCCTGGGCGTCCCTCTCTCCGACGTGATCGCCGCGGGCGACGTGATCCTGGAGGTCGCGCCCACCGCGAACCGGGGCGACTGCCTCAGCGTGCTCGGGCTCGCCCGCGAGGTGGCGGCCGTGAGCGGCGGGCGCCTCAAGAGCCGCGGCGTCGATCCGGGAGACACCGACGGGGCCGGCCTCGAGACGATCGTCGAGGGGATGGCGGCCGCCGGCAGCACCCGCGGGGCCACGGGCAGCGACGAGCGTCGGATCCGGGTGGAGATCGACTCCGTCGACGGCTGCCCCCGGTACGCGGCCGCGGTCATGACCGATGTCTCCATCCGCCCGTCGCCCGAGTGGATGCGCCGTCGCCTCGAGGCGATGGGCCTGCGGTCGATCAACAACGTCGTCGACTGCACCAACTACGTGATGCTGGAGCTCGGCAACCCGCTGCACGCCTTCGACCGTCGTCAGATCGCCGGGGACGTCATCCGGATCCGGCGGGCGACCGAGGGCGAGCGCTGCACGACCCTGGACGAGCGCGAGCACGTGCTCGAGGCCACCGACCTCGTCATCGCGGACGCCGATCGCGTCGTCGCCCTCGCGGGGGTGATGGGCGCGGCGAACTCCGAGGTGGCGGACGACACCACGACGCTGGTGCTCGAGTCCGCCCACTTCGAGTCCGGCAGCGTGCGCCGCACGGCCCACCGCACGAAGACGACGTCCGACGCGGCCTACCGATTCGCCCGCGGCGTGGACCCGGAGCTGCCGCGCGCGGCCTTGTCTCGCCTCATCGGCCTGCTCGAGTCCACGGCCGGGGCTCGCCTCGACGGCGCCCCGGTGGATCTGTATCCGCACGCAGTGCACCGGCCGCGGGTGGACCTGCGCTTCCATCGCGTCCAGGGCCTGCTCGGTCTGGACCTCACGCGGGACCGCGTCGTCGAGCTGCTCGCGCGCGGCGGCCTGGACCCGCGGGATCGCGGCGACGTGATCACCGTCCAGCCCCCGAGCTACCGCTTCGACATCGAGCGCGAGGTGGACGTGCTCGAGGAGGTCGCCCGCCTCGAGGGCTTCGACGCGCTCCCCGAGACCCTGCCGTCGGCCCCGCTGCGGTCGGTCCCGCGCCGCGCGGAGGGCCTCGACGTGGGGGCGGTGCGGCGCGCGATGGTCCGCCTCGGGCTGTCCGAGGCGATCCACTGGTCCTTCGTCGACCCGGGGTGGCTGCACAAGCTCGGGCTCGCCGACGACGACCCCCTGCGCACGGGCGCGGTGAAGGTCGGCAACCCGCTGTCCGAGGTGGGCGGCATCCTCCGCCCGCTGCTCCTGCCCTCGCTGCTGGCGACGACCGCCCGGAACCTCGCCATGGGCGCCGCCGACGTGCGCCTGTTCGAGGTCCGCAACGCCTTCCGCATGCGCGAAGGCGGCTTCCGCCCGATCCTGGAGGGGGGCGACGGCCGCCCGTCCGACAAGCCGCCGGCGCTGGAGTCGCGGGCCCTCGGCGGGGTCGTCGTCGGGCGTCGCGCGCCCGAAGGCTGGGCCGCGAACGGCGAGGCCGTGGATCTCTTCGACGTGAAGGCCTGCGTGGACGCGGCCGAAGCGGTCGTGGGCTGGAAGGGCTTCTCGTGGTCCTCCGAGGGCGCGCCTGCGTTCCTCGATCCTCGCGAGGCGAGCGTGCTGACCGCGCGGCGCGACGGCCGGGTCGTGGGCTGGATGGGGCGCCTCGCCGTGCCGGTTCTGCGAGCGTTCGACCTCGGCGTCCGCGCCTACGCGTTCGAGCTGGATCTCGGGACCCTCGCGCCCAAGAAGGCGGGCCTGAAGCGCTTCAAGCCGTTCAGCCGCTTCCCCGGCGTCGAGCGGGATCTCGCGCTGGTCGCGCCCGACGACGTCGCGGCCGGGGACCTGCTCGCCACGGCCTCGAAGGTCGCCAAGAAGAGCCTCGGGGAAAGCTTCCGGGGGGCCCGCGTGTTCGACGTCTATCGGGGCGAGGCCATCCCCGCGGGCAGCCGGAGCGTCGCGATCCGTTTGGTCTTCCGCGCCCTCGATCGGACCCTCGAGGACAAGGCCGTCGACAAGGCGATGGCGGCCGTGACTCGCAAGCTGACCGACGCCCACGCCGTCACGGTGCGGGGCTGACGGCTCCGGTAGGATGGAACGCCCCGCCATGTCCACCCCTCGTGCTCCCCTCGCGACCGGCTCGCTGCTCGCGCTGTTGCTCCTCCTCGTCGGCTGCCCCTCGGACGACGAGTACACGCAGCTGAACCAGGACGGGGACTGCGTCCGCGTGACGATCGAGCCCGTCACCGCGGCCGACGACGACGACGCCGTGGACGACGACGACGCCGTGGACGACGACGACGCCGTGGACGACGACGACGACTCGGCCGACGACGACGACTCGGCCGACGACGACGACTCCGCGGGCGACGACGACGACGCGGCCGACGACGACGACGCGGCCGACGACGACGACTCCGGGGACCCGGGGGACACCGCGAACACGACCAACCTCGTGCCTCTGCCGGGCTTCTTCGGTCTCGACGTGATCGGGACGGCCACGGTCGATCCGGCGAGCGGTCCGGCGGGGACGGATCTGACGTTCACGGTGGTCGCGGTGCTCGAAGACACGGGTGAGTCCACCGGAAATCCGAAGGACGCCGTGGATCGCGCGGTCGTGCGGGTGAACAATGGATCCGTCGACGGGACGTCGAACGACATCACCCTCGACGAGTGGGAAATGGTGAAGAGCGCGGCGGACGCGCGTCGGTGGCGGCTGGAGCTCCGCGCCGGCGGCGACCCCGCGACCACGACGCGCACCGACGAGCTGTGCATCGTGCTCTTCTCCAGGAACGAGTAGCGCGCCCCGCGGGGCGCCGGGAGGACGGCAGAGATGACGAAGGCGGACATCATCGAAGCGGTGTACGACCAGATCGGCTTCTCCAAGAAGGAGACGGCGGAGGTCGTGGAGCTGGTCTTCGAGACGATGAAGGACACCCTCGCGGAGGGCGACAAGATCAAGATCTCCGGGTTCGGCAACTTCGTGGTCCGCGACAAGCGTGCTCGTCCCGGGCGCAACCCCCAGACCGGCGAGGCGATCACCATCTCCGAGCGGAAGGTGCTCACCTTCAAGCCGAGCCAGGTGCTCAAGTCGGCCCTCAACCAGTAGCCGTGCACGACGAGCTGGTCGAGGCGGCCGGGATCGAGGTCCCGGACAAGGTCTTCTTCAAGATCGGCGAGGTCGCCGATCTGACGGGTGTGAAGGCCTACGTGCTGCGGTTCTGGGAGAAGGAGTTCCCCAGCCTGCGGCCCCGGAAGAGCAAGAGCGGGCAGCGTCGATACCGTCGACCGGACATCCTCGAGGTCGCTCGGATCAAGGTCCTGCTCTGGGACCGGAAGTTCACGATCCAGGGGGCGAAGGACGACCTGAAGCGCAGGCGCAGGTCCGCCCGCGCCGAGCGCGACGAGGACCGCGTCCCCACGGCGCTGACCGTGGCCCCGAGCCCCACCTCCACGTCCCCCTCGCTGCCCGCCGTGGCGGTCCAGGCGGAGATGGTCGCGGTCCGCGAAGAGCTGGCGGCGACGCGGGCCGAGGCGAGCCGCCTCCAGGCGCAGCTGGACGACGCGAGCGCGGCCCTCGAGGCGGTCCGAGCGGAGCGAGCGCGGCGCGACGGCGATGCCGGGCGCCTCTCTTCGAAGCTCGAAGAGTCCGAGGCCGATCTGAGCGCCTTGCGCGCGGCCCACGACCAGCTGCAGGAGCGGCACGCCCTCGTGGCCACGGACTCGGCCCGGTTCGCCGCCGAGGTCGATCGCCTGCGGGACGCGTCCCGCGAGACTCCTTCGGCGTCCGACGACGCGCTCCGCCGCGAGCTGCTCGCGGTGCGCGAGGAGCTGATCCGGCTCAAGGCCCGGCTCGGCACGCGACTCACGTCCACGGTCGCCTAGCGCGCGCCGAAGGCGGTCGCGCGCGCAAACACCGAGAGAGGTTCCATGGCCCAGCTGCCCCGGGGTGTTCCGTTCATCGATTTGCTTGTCCCGTCCGCGGACAAGGACGCGATCGAGACGCTGCAGACTCGCCTCGAGCTGGCGGGCGGGGGGGGATGGCGACTGCTCGCCGACGACGGGACGATGGAGACCGGACCGTCGCCCATGGGCCCGCTCCGCGGCGACTCCGAGCGCGTCTGGGCCTATCGCACCCGCCCCTGGACGCCCGGGGAGGCGCTGCAGAACGGCGTGTCCCTGGCGATGGAGCTGGCGCTCTCGCTGCAGGCGAAGCTGGCCGCGTTCGGGGTGCACGGGACGTACGCCTGGGGCCTGGTCCTCGCCGAGGACGTCCGCTGGCTGCACGGCCTCGTCCTCCTGGACTGGCTGTACAACCCCCGCCTGTCCGAGGACGGGGAGATCCTCGAGCAGCCCGACGATCCCGAGGCCGCGGCGGCCCGCCTGCCCCGCAAGCTGGCCGTCTTCTCGGCGCTGTGGAAGCCCGAGCGGAGCATGCAGTTCGCGACGCGGCTGCCCCCGGGGGCGGTGCAGCAGGTCGAGGGGCTGCTCGCCCTGCCCCTGCTGGGCCCCCAGGGCGACTTCGACCCCCGCTACTGGCAGGGCCTGGCGCTGCAGCTCGCCATCGCCGAGGTACAGGCCCACAGCCGCGCCGCCGACGGCGAGGCCGGGGACCCGCGCCCGCCGCGTCCCGGCCCCGCGAGTTCTCGTCCCCCGGGTCCCCGCCCGGCCCCCCCCGCGGCGGCTCCGGGCCCCCCGCCTCCGGCCCCGCCGCCGGACGACGGCCTCACGCCGCTCGCTCGCGCGCTCCGCGAGGCCGAGGCCAGGGCGGCTCAAGTCGCGGACGGCGAGCCGGTCCCCGAGCCCGAGCCCGAGCCCGCCCCCGACGGGGCGGCGGTCCGCTGGATCGACGCGCCGTCCGGCCCCCTGCTGGTGATGCCGAGCGAGCGCTACGACCCCGGTCTGCTGCGGGATCTGCGACGCGGCTCCCTGTCGGACCTCCCCTCGGCCGAGCGCCCCGACGGTCGAACGCTGGAGGGCTGGATGGAGGCGGGCGCGCACTTCCTCACGGAGCTCCCGCTCTTCTCCCGCCTCTTCCTCGAGAACCGACCCCTGCACCGGGGCGCGTTCCTGGACGCGGCCGCCGAGGAGTCCGGCGTGCATCGGCTGCGCTGTCAGCTCCCTCGGGTCGCGGCGGTGACCGCCGTTCTGGTCCCCGCTGCGGGCGACTCGAAGCGGCGGATCCTGGCCTGCTCGGACCGGGACAGACCCCTGTCGGAGCTCCTCGCCGCGGCCCCCTGAGCCGTCGGTTGACAGTCCCGAGGCGCGGACGCATATTCCGCATCCTTCGCTGCCCCCCGGGGCGGCGAAGCACCCCGACGGAGCGTGGCGCAGTTTGGTAGCGCACCTGACTGGGGGTCAGGTGGTCGTAGGTTCAAATCCTATCGCTCCGACCACTCGCGAGGCCCGACCGGAACGCCCGGTCGGGCCTCCGCCGTTCTGGGGTGCGATCGGCGTTGCGTACAGCGTTGTTGGACCGCTGACAGATCCCATCGCGGGGCCCCCCTCCTAGGGTCGGAACACCTTCCCGACACTGGAGAACCCCATGAGCGCCCGACACCCCCTCCTGCTCCCCCTCGCCCTCGCCCTCCTCCCCCTGGCCGGCTGCCCCGCCGACGCGGACGACGACGACTCCGTCGCGGACGACGACGACGCGGACGACGACGACGCCGCGGACGACGACGACGCCGCGGACGACGACGACGCCGTGAACGACGCCGACGGCGACGGCTCGCCCGAGGGCGAGGACTGCGACGACAACGACCCCAACAACTACCCGGGCAACGCGGAGTTCTGCTTCGACGGCAGCGACAACGACTGCGACGACACGATCGATCGCGCCGAGAACGGGATGAGCTTCATCCACCTCGGCGACCCCCAGACGATCAGCCCCGGGGGTCGGCTGGACTTCTGGGCCCCCGCGGGCATGGACTGGAGCACCGCCTTCACCTGGGAGGCGTGGGTCAAGATGGACGTGCCCCCCACCACGGACGACGTACGCCTCTTCTGGCACCGCGGGGACGGCGGTGGCGCCGACGGGGCCTACGTGGCCGTCGACCTCTACCGCGGCAGCAACGAGTACCCCCAGTCGGCCCCGCAGCTCGAGGCGCGCGCGGCCAACGGGACGCCGGGCGGCGGCCAGTCGGACACGGGCCTCGAGTCCCAGACGCCGGTGTGGCAGCACGTCGCGATGAGCCACGACCCGTCCGCGCGCACGCTGCAGATGTACGTCGACGGCATCCCCGCGGGCCTCCGGGCCATGAGCGAGGAGTGGTACGACGAGCCCGTCATCCCGGCCGCCTACATGCAGTTCGGTGGTTGCTGCGGGCCGATCGGCTCGCTGCTGTCCCTGGACGACGTCCGCCTGTGGTCGGTCACCCGATCCGCCGAGGACATCGCCGCGACCATGTGCGACACGGTCCCGTCGACGGCCACGGGCCTGGTCTTCAACTGGGACTTCGAAGATCCGAGCGGCGAATACCAGCAGGGGGACTCGGGCCCCAACGCGCTCGAGGTCGCGGGCGGGACCAACGTGTCCCTCGCCCAGCACACCTTCGAGTAGGCCGTTCGGCGGCTTGGGGGGGGGGCCGGGGGGGGGGGGGGGCCGCCCCCCGCCGGCCCCCCCCCCCCCCCCC
>CAZEKB010000159.1:0-12880 GCA_964512225.1 uncultured Rickettsiales bacterium
AGCCGCTGAGGGCGGCATGACGACCGGATCACCATCTCCGCCGAGGTCATCTAGGCGGGATGGATGCGGCTGCAGCAGCGCCTGGCCCGTGACCTCGTCGCGCGCCTGAGCAAGGAGGGGATCGACGCCGATCTCCGGGGCCGCGGCGTGCACTGGACGGTGCGCGCCGAAGCCGGACGGCGCACCTGCCGCGTCGGCTGCCGCCACTTCGCCGAGCCCTCCAAGGCGCTCGAACACTGGGGCCCCCGCGGGAACCTCCACCTCGGTGACCGGCACGGCCCCCCCACCGTCGACGCCGGCCCCCAGTACGACATCGTGTTCCGCGTCGACGACGACCGCTTCACGGGGTGGACGGACGAGCCGGAGAAGGCCGTGGGGGCGGTGCGCGCCTGGCTCGACGGCTCGAGCCGGGGCGCGCTGGTCGCCGTGTTCGACTTCGTGGACCGCTCCCGCCGCCTCCTGGACGCCGTGGAGGACCTGGTGCTCGACGCGCGGCCGGACGTGGAGATCGTGGACGGGACCGACGCCGTCGCGACCTACCGCGCCGACGCTCGCTCGGCCGAGTGCGAGACCGGCGCGGGCGTGCCGAGGGTGGCGTTCGCGAGCCGCGGCGCCCGCCTCGCCCGGGGAGAGTTCCCGGCCGCCGAGCCCGCCGCCGCCGCCATCGAGCGATGGCTCGACGGGCTCGATCCCGACCGCTTCGACGACCCGCGCGTCGAGGTCGACAGGTACGCGGCCCTGTTCGAGGAGGGTCGCTACGCCGAGTGGGGCTGGGCCCACCAGCTCGACCGCGCGCGCGCCGGCGACCCCACCCTCGCTTACCACCTGGCGCTGCTCGAGGCCTTCCAGGCGTCGACGGTGGTCTCGCGGTTCTTCGCGTTCACGAGCATGAGCACGTTCTGCCTCTCGCGCAGCTCGCACTACCCCTTCGACACGGCCGACCTCCCCCGCATGACGCCGCGGCGCGAGGGTGGCTGGACCCTCGTATGGGGCGAGGACCGCTTCGAGGGCGACGTGGGCTACCTCCTGCCCCTGATCGAGGACCGGATCCGACCCCGCCCGGACCCGTACCTCGGCAGCCTCGACCAGCGCATGGCGCCGACGCTGGAGGCCGCGCTGGAGGGGACGACCCTGGACGTCGAGCCCCCGCTCCGCCTCGGGGCCCGGGGGGTGGTCGTCACCCACCCGGACGGCGACCGGACCTGCGTGGTGCACGCCGCCCTGCACGGCCGCCCGGGCCGGATCGCCTTCGAGGAGCACGGCGCGTCGTTGGGCGAGGCGCAAGCGAGCAGCCTCGAGGAGACGGTCGAGCTCCTGATCGACTGGCTGGACGGCCGCATGGCCCTCGACGACCTGGCCGCCGCGGCCTCCGACTGGCGCGGGTTCGCCACGGCGCCCGCCCGGCGCTGACCGAGCAGCGCGCCGCGCCGGCGCGCGTCTGCTACATCGCAGAGGTGTCTCGCCTCCTCCGCCTCGCGATCGTCCTCGATCTCTGGAGCGCGGTCGCGGTGGCGTCCCTGGTCGCGTACGCGGGCCTCGGGCTCCCCGGCCCCCGGCTCGCGCTCGTCTCCCTCCTCGCGGGCGCGGGGACCGTGATCATCTACAACGTCGACCACCTCCGCGACCGCCACGACGACCTCGCCGCGCGCCGCCGGGCGCTGGTCGCCGGGGCGGCGATCGTCCTCGGGGCCTGCCTCCTGCTGCTGCCCGCCTGGACCGCCGTCGCGTGCGTCCCCCCGGGGCTGCTGGGCCTGGGCCACGCCCACCTCAAGGCGCGGGCCCCCGAGCTCAAGTCCTGGGGCGTCGCCCTCGCCGTCGCCCTCGCCGCCTCCACCCTGCCCCTCGGCGCGGCGGGGCGGGCCCCGTGGCCGCCCGACGGGCTGCTCTTCGCGTACTTCACCGTCCTCGTGGCCGTGAACACGCACGCCCTCGACCTCGTCGACCTGGACGACGACGCCGACGCCGGGATCCGCACCCTCGCCGTGACCCGCGGGGAGGCCGAGCTGAAGCGGGTGTTCACGGGCGTGGTCGTCGTGGCCGCGATCCTCCTCCTGTACGTATCGCCGCTGGGGCCGGCCCCGGAGATGCCCCTGAGCGTCCTGGGCCTCGGGGTCCTGCTGCGGGCGGCGGGTCCGCATCGCGACCGCGACCGCTGGCGCTTCATCCTCGACGGGGGCCTGCTGCTCCCGCTCGCGCTGGCGCTGCTGCTCGGCTGACCGCCGGGTGCCGACCCAGGCCCGGTGCCACCGCGGGCCCACGCCGAAGATCGGGAAGTCCCTCGTGGCGACCTCGAAGCCGGCCCCCTCCAGCAGCGGGGTGTAGTCGTGGATCGGGTGGTCCTCGCACAGGCCCAGGAGCCGGAACACCGTCGCGGGCACGCGGTAGTGGAGCGCGCGCAGCAGACCGGGGCCGGGGGCGAAGTCGGCGATCGACAGGCGCCCCCCCGGGCGGACGCAGGCGACCAGCGTGTCGAAGACGTCGGGCATCGAGGCGACGCCGAACACGTTGAGGAAGTAGTGGGCGCAGACGAGGTCGTAGCCGTCGCCGGGGTCGTGGTCCCGGACGTCCTCCCGGCGCCCGGAGAATCGCTCCCCCGCCCGACGGGCCGCGCGATCGAGCATCGCCCGGGAGAGATCCACGCCCACGACGTCCGCCCCGCGCCGCGCCGCCTCGGCCGCGTCCGAGCCCGCGCCCACGCCCGCGAACAGCACCCGCTCCCCCGCCGCGACGCGGGACGGGGCCCAGCTCCGCGCGGCGTCGATCCCGCCCCCGGTCCAGAGGGCGGCGAGGGTGTCGTACACGGGGGCTACCAGGCTGTGATCCACGGCGGCGGCATGCTGCCACGACGGGCGGCCCCGAGCCCGCGAGAACGCCCGCCGGTCGCGGTAGAGTCCTCATCGTCCGGACTCGACCGGGCCGAGGGATGTTTCATGTTCGAACGGCGCTTCCCGCTCGCCTCCTGTGTTCTCGTCGCGGTCCTGCTCCCGGCCCTGCCCGCGGCGGCCCAGACCAATGCCTTCGGGTACGCCCAGGCCACCGGGGCGCTCGACTACGTGGCGCCGCCCGCGGGCGAGACCCCGCTGATGGACGGCGGCAGTGCCATGGGAGACGACGACGAGGTCGCCGTGACCTTGCCCTGGGCCTTCCCCTACTACGGCGTGAACTACACGACGCTGTACGCCGGCGACAACGGCGGCATCCGCTTCGACAGCGGCGACGTCGAGTACGGCAACAGCTGCCTGCCGACGGCCGAGCTCTTCCCCGGCTTCGGGTTCAACGGGCCCGACATCGCCGTGTTCTGGGACGATCTGAACGTCGGCGCGGGGGGCGACATCTACGCCTGGGAGGACGTCGCGAACAATCGCTTCGTAGTGAGCTGGGAGAACGTCCCCACGTGGGGGGCCGTGACCCCCACGGACGGCGGCACGTTCCAGGCGCACCTCGATCCCACCGGCAACATCGAGGTCCACTACCTCGACCTGGGCTTCGACAACGGAGGCACCTCGACCGACGCCGCGAGCGCCACGATCGGCATCAACGACCAGGTCGGCGCCCCCGGGAGCACCGCCGTCGACGAGCTCGAGTACAGCTGCAACACCGCGCAGGCATCGCTCGAAGGCACCTCCGTGTCCTGGACCCTGTGCGCCGACGGCGACAACGACGGCTTCACCGACGACGCCTGCGGGGGCACCGACTGCGACGACACCGACCCGGCCATCTACCCGGGCGCGCTGGAGATCTGCGGCAACGGCCTGGACGAAGACTGCGACACGCTCGACCTCGTGGCCGACAGCGACAACGACACGTACGCCTCCGTGGGCTGCATCGGGGGCACGGACTGCGACGATACGAACGCGCTCATCAACCCCGGCGTGGACGGCGACAACGACAACTTCGACGCCTGCGTCGACTGCGACGACACCAACCCGCTGATCTTCCCGGGCGCCGCGGAGACCTGCGGCAACGGGATCGACGAGGACTGCAGCGGCGTCGACGACGGGGACAACGACGGGGACAGCTACCTGGGGCTCGCCTGCGGCGGCACCGACTGCGACGACACCGACCCGGCCATCAACCCCGGCGTGAACCTCGACGGCGACATCGACGACTCCTGCGACGACTGCGACGACAACGACGCCGCCGTGAACTCCGGGGCCACGGAGGTCTGCGACCTCATCGACAACGACTGCGACGGCAACGTCGACTTCCCGGACGGGGACGGGGACGGCTCCGTCTTCTGCGACGACTGCAACGACGCGGACCCGTTGGTCTACCCCGGCGCGGCCGAGGCCTGCGACAGCACCGACTCCGACTGCGACGGGCTCGATGACGGCCAGGACGTCGACGCCGGGACCACGACGGGCCCGGGCGTGGTGACGACGCCGCTCGGGGCCGCCGTGGCGCTCCCCACCACCTGGGGAGCGACCTCGCTCTCGACGCTGGACGTCACCGTGATCGGCGACTCGATCGACGATCTCAACGTCACCCTCGACATCGACGTGATCATCAACTTCCAGGTCGCGGTCACGCTCACCTCCCCGGCGGGCACGACCGTGTCGCTGTTCCCGGCGCTCGAGGTCACGGGCGCCGACTTCATCGACACGACCCTGGACGACGAGGCCGCCACGCCCATCGCGTCGGGGACGTCGCCGTTCACCGGGTCGTTCGTGCCGGACGGCTCGCTGGCCGACTTCGACGGGGAGAACCCCAACGGCACGTGGACCCTGGAGATCGAGGAGCCGTCGGGCATCGGCGGGGATCTGCTCGGCTGGTTCCTCACGATCGAGCTGCAGACGAGCGACGCCGACGGCGACGGCTGGGTCGACTCCTGCGGCGACTGCGACGGCGGCGACGCCACCGTGTTCCCGGGCGCGGACGAGATCTGCGGGGACGGCATCGACCAGGACTGCGAGGCGGGCGATCTGGAGCTGGACGTCGACGGGGACACGTTCCACGACGCGACCTGCGGCGGCCTCGACTGCGACGACTCGGACCCCGCGATCAACCCGGGCGTGGACGTGGACGCGGACACCTACGACGCGTGCGTGGACTGCGACGACTCGGATCCGGCCGTCAACCCGGCGGGGGTCGAGGTGTGCGACGACGGCCTCGACAACGACTGCGACGGCGTGGAGGACGTGGCCGACGACGACGGCGACGGCGCCACCGACGTGGCCTGCGGCGGGGACGACTGCGACGATACGAACGCCGACATCCGCCCCGACATCGACGCCGACGGAGACGGATTCCACGCCTGCGTCGACTGCGAGGACGACGACCCCGAGGTGCACCCCGACGCGATCGAGGAGTGCGACGGCATCGACAACGACTGCAGCGGAGCGATCGACGACCGGGACATCGACGGCGACGGCTTCGAGAGCCCCCTGTGCGGCGTGGGGACCGACTGCTCCGACACCGACCCGAACGCCTACCCGGGCGCCGAAGAGGTGTGCGGAGACGGGGTCGACCAGGACTGCGACGGCGAGGACACCGACGACGACGCCGACGGGGACGGGTTCGTCAACGACCTGTGCGGCGGGGAGGACTGCGACGACGGCGACCCCGACGCCCACCCGGAGGCGGCCGAGGTGTGCAGCGACGGCGAGGACCAGGACTGCGACGGGCTCGACGAGGGCGAGGACGACGACGGGGACGGGTTCGTGGACGTCGCCTGCGGGGGCGAGGACTGCGCCGACGACGACGCCGAAGTCCGGCCCGACATCGACGAGGACGGGGACGGCGCCCACATGTGCGTGGACTGCGACGACGCCGACCCCGTGCGCTCCCCGGACGCCGAGGAGATCTGCGACGGGCTCGACAACGACTGCGACGAGTCCATCGACGAGAACATCTTCCGCGACCGCGACGGCGACGGCTTCGACCGCGCGGACTGCGGCGGCCCGGACTGCGACGACGGGGACCCGCTCGTGCACACCGAGGCGCTCGAGCTGTGCGGCGACGAGATCGACAACGACTGCAACGGCGACCTCGACTTCGACGACGCCGTCTGCACCGCCACGGGCTGCGGGAGCAGCGTCGCCGCCGCCCGCACGTCCCCCTCCCTGCTCCTGATCCTGATCCCGGCGCTCCGGTCCGCACGCCGGCGCCGCCCCCCCGAGGTGCGCTCATGACCCCCTCCCGCCTCGCCTGCCTGCTCGCCGCCGCGGCCCTCGCGCCCGGCGCCGCCTTCGGCATCGCCAGCCCCGAGGAGGTGCTCCAGGCCATGGAGATCGACGCCTCTTACATCGTGCCCGGGACCGTGGCCATGCCCGGGAGCCAGGTCACCATGTTCGACGTGAGGTCGGACCTGGGGCCGATCCTCCCCAACGATCCGTCGGCGATGGGGATGCTCTTCACCGGCGACATCCGCCGGCTCCCCGGCGACCAGAGCGACTACGACTACCCGGCCACGGGCATCGGCTCCGAGGCGGGGGACCACGCCACCCTCGAGGTGCAGCTCCAGGTCCCCGCGTTCGCCAACTCCTTCACCTTCGACTTCTACTTCCTGTCGCGGGAGTTCCCGTTCTGGGTCGGCTCGATGTTCAACGACCACTTCGAGGTCTGGCTCACGAGCGGCGCCTTCACCGGCCAGATCTGCTTCGACTCCGCCGGCAACCTCGTGACCGTGAACAACGGACTGTTCATCGTCGACGGCTCGACCACGTCGGCGCTCGACAACACCGGCTTCGACGGCAACGGGGGCACGGACTGGGTCACGACCCAAGCGCCCGTGATCCCGGGCGAGATCATCACGCTCTCGTTCGAGATCTTCGACCTGGGCGACGGCGTCCTGGACTCGGGCGTCCTGCTCGACCGCTTCCGGTGGAGCCTCGAAGACCCCGACGACCCCGAGTCCGGCCACACCGACGACAACCCCGACGCCGTGCTCCGCGCCGGCTACACCAGCCCCAAGGAGGGCGGAGTCGAGGGCGGGGGCACGGTCCTCGTCTTCGGCGGCGGGTTCGACGAGAACACCACGGTCGAGTGGGGCGGCCTGCCGGTGCCGACGGTGCTGACCACCGACGAGGTGCTCACCCTGCAGAACATCCCCGGCGCGGACGACGTCGGCGTGGCCCCCGGCGTCGCGATCGACGTGGAGGTCATCCGGGGCGCGGAGAGCAAGCGCGTCGTGGCGGCGTACACGTATCACGAGGATCCGCCGAGCTCGGAGCGACCGAGCGTCGAGCGCGTCGACCCCGGCCGCATCCACCCCGACGGGGGCTGGGAGCTGACGATCACCGGCGACGACCTGCCCGAAGGCTCCTCGGTGCTCTTCGTCTTCACCGACGAGTCGGGCGCCACGATCGAGACCGAGGCCGGAGTGACCTCGGTCGTCTCGGACGTCGACGGCGATACGATCGTCGCGGTCAGCCCCGAGCACCCCGAGGCGTGGGTCGACGTCGTGGTCGTGAGCCCCACCGGGCTGCGGTCGGCCCCCGGCTACCCGGTGCAGATCGCGGCCTCCGCCGTGCCCCCCGGGGGCGTGATCCCGCCCCCCGGAGGCGGCGGCGGCGAGGGCGACACCTGCACCTCCAGCGTCGCCCAGGGTGCGGGCTCCTCGGCGCTCCTGCTGGGGCTGTTGGCCGCGGGGATGCGGCGACGGGAGGTGCGACGATGACCGCTCGTATCGCCCTGGTCGCCCTGCTCCTGCTCCTCGCGGGCTGCCCCGAGACGGGCGTCCGCGTCATCCCCAACGAAGGCCCCATCGCCATCGCCCAGGTCGTCACCGAAGAGGGCGGGGAGGCCGCGCTGAGCCGCGTCGGCCGCGTCGTCCTGGGGAGCACCGCGACCTTCGACGGCAGCGCGTCCACGGACCCGGACATCGGGCCGACGGAGAGGCTCGTCTACCAGTGGACGCTGCTGAGCCGCCCCGAGGGGAGCGCGGCCGAGCTCGAGGTCCCCGAAGACGACGCGGGCACGGACGTGGACGAGGACGCCTTCGCCACGATCACGCCCGACATCGAGGGGACCTACCGCGTGCAGCTGGTGGTGGTCGACGCGGGCTCCGTGGAGTCGTTCCCGGCCGTGGCCAACCTGCAGGCGGTCCCTCCGTCGGACATCGACATCATCCTCGCCTGGGACACGGTGCGGGCGGACCTCGACGTCCACCTGATCGAGCCCGGCGGCGCCTACTGGGGTGACGGCGACTGCTTCGCCTGGAACCCCACGCCCGACTGGGGCATCGCGGGGTTCGACGACGACGATCCGTCGCTGGACACCGACGACGACGGGGAAGGCAACGGCCCGTACCGCGAGCTGCTCTCCCTCGACGCCCCGCGCTCGGGCGTGTACTCGGTGGTCGTGCACTACTTCAGCGACCACGGCGCCGCGCTCGGGCAGGACGCCCGCACCGCCAACCCGACCGTCACGATCGAGGCCGCGGGGCAGACCGTCGCCGGGCCGGTGCAGCCCCCCACGCCCCTGAGCGCGGGCGATGTCTGGCGCGTCTCGGAGCTGACGTGGCCGGAGCGCACGCACGTCCCGCCGACGCCCGCGATCACGACTCACGAAGAGCTGGGCGGCCCCCCGGTGCAGGAGCGGCCCTAGCGGACGGGGTCCATCGCGCAGCGGAAGCCCACGTCGGCGGCCCAGTAGATGTTCTGGACAGGCAGGCGCCCGGCGACGCGGAGCTGAGCGGGGGATGAGAACCACCCTCCGCCCTTGATCACCTTGAGCACGCTGCCGCCCGCCGGGGACGGACCGCCGGTCCCGGCGCCGCGCCCGTCGGACCAGTCCGAGTCGACGAACTCCCACACGTTCCCGCTGAGGTCCACGGCGCCCGCCTCGTCGGCGTCGCCCTCGCGGGCAGGCCGAGGCCCGGGCCCCACCCCGCGCGAGCAGGGCTCGCCCTCGCCGCGGGCGAACACCGCGTCCGCGCACGACGGCGGATCGTCGCCGGTCCCGTAGTCGCCCCCGAAGGTCTTCGCGGCCGCCTCCCACTCGTTCTCGGTGGGGAGCCGCTTGCCGAGGTAGTTGCAGTAGCTCTGGGCCTGGAGCCACGTGACGGCCGTGACCGGCACGTCCCCCGCCGGCGGGGACCCGTCCAGCCGCCCGGTCGTGGGCGTGCACTCGCCGCTGCGGACGCACTCGGTGTAGGCGGCGACGGTCACCTCGGCGCGGTCGAGGAAGAAGCGCCCGTGGGCGAAGTCGAACCGGGGGACCTCGGGCGGCGGGCCCTTGTCGGCGCCCACGGCGACGCGGTTCTCCGGCACCTCCACCATCCCGTCGGGGAGGTCGGGCAGCATCGCCCGCACGCCCAGGAAGCCGAGGTAGGCGACGACGAGCACCGCCGTGAACCCCCCGCTGACGATCAGCCACTTGTAGTCGGCGAGCCCACCGCCCGCCTCCTCGAGGGGGACGGCCCGGTACCGGCCGGCGGTCGTGACGTCGTCGGGCAGGACCTCCTGCGCCAGCTCCGGTCCCTCGCTCTCGGCGATGCCCGCGTCGGCCTGGACGCTCCCGTCCGCGAGCCCGAGCTCCATCGGCTGGGGCTTGGGAGGCCCGCCGATCGGTCCCCCGGGCGGGCTCGGCGCCCCCACGGGACCCCCGAAGGGGTTGGTGCTGCTGATGCGGGGCGGGGGCTCGCTCGACGCCTCCCGCTCCCCGCCCTTGGTCGCGCCGACGCTCAGGTCCGCCTGGGAGAGCTCGAGGTCGTCGAACGAGAGGCCCGACCCGATGTCGATCCCGGTCTCGTCCAGGGCGGAGCGGCCCTTCCGCTGGGCCCGGGTGGTGCCCCCGTGCTCCGCGACGGCCTCGGCTGCCTGGATCGCGTCGCGGTGAGGCTGCACCGCCTTGAGGAAGTCCTCGGCGTCGGGCCACCTCCCCGCGGGGTCGAGCACGCAGCCCTTCTCGACGGCCTGCAGGAGCGGGTCCGAGGCGGGCACGCCGGCCGCGCGGAGGACCGCGCGGTAGGCCGCCGCGAGGCCGAAGAGATCGGTGGCCGGGGACGGCGGGGCATCGGACAGCTCGGGCGCGTCCCCGATCTCGGACGAACCGGTCGCGCCCATCCCCGCGGCCGACTTGAGGCGCCGCTGGAGCCCCGCCGCCACCCCGAGGCCCACGAGGCGGGGCCCGTCGGCGGTGAGGAGGATGTTGTCCGCCCGGACGTCGCCGTGGGCCGTCCCACGGTCGTGCAGTTCCTGGAGGCCCTCGAGCAGCTCGACCAGGTGGCGGGCCGCGGCGTCCCTCGTGATGGGGCCGCCCCCGGCGTCCCGCCCCTTGCTCAGCGGCTCGCCGTCGATCCAACTCTCGACGACGGCCACGGATCCGCTGATCTCGAACGCGTCCAGCACCGGGACGATCGCGGGGCTGCGGAGCCCGAAGCAACGAAACGGCAGGTTCTTGAGGACCTTGCGGATCCGGGGGTCTTCGAGCAGACGCGGGGGGATCTGCCGCACGGCGACGTCGGCGCCGTCGTCGGCCCGCTCGCCGCGCATCACCCGGCCCGTCCGACCGGAGCCGACGACGTCGCCGACCTGGTATCGACCCAGCGCGACGGTCATCCGCCCGCCTCGCCGACGATGCGCTCACGGACCTCGACCGACGTCCCCTGGACCCGCAGCCGCACGATCGTCGCGGCGTTGCGGCCGCGGCCCGCGAAGCCGCCCTGGACCGTGCCGTCGACCTCGACCCAGGCGCCGTCCTCGATCTTGGGGCAGTGGTCCAGCTCCACGAAGGTGGGGTGGTGCTTGCCCACGCACGTCCTCGCCAGGACGTCGCGGAAGCCGATGTACGCCGTGCGCGTGACCTCGCGCCCGCAGCCGATGCCGTCCAGCGACGCCCGGCAGCCGCCCTCGAAGGGGAAGAGGCTGACGTCGTCCGCGCGCATGGAGAACCGCACGGTCTCCCCGACCGTCTGCCAGGGCTGCTCGGCGACCTCCTCGATCGAGAGCGGCTCCAGCTCCGGCTCCTCCGGGGCTCCGATCGCGGGGCGGGTGGTCTTCACGGGGATCCGGTCGACGAGGAACGTCCGCGTCGCGGGCTTCCGGATCAGCCGCCCGTACTCGGTCTCGGCGAGGAACGCGCTCACCTCCACGTCGTTGCGGCCCTCCTCGAGGTAGGCGTCCACGACGAACGAGCCGTCGCGCCGCACGCGCACCGGGATCCGGCCCCAGAACACCTCCGCGTCGGGGTGGGTGCGCCCGCGGATGCGGAGCGACTCGGCGTCCGTGGTGATCTCGTCCTCGAGGGGCTCGTCGATGTGCATCGGCGACTCGGGCCACCGACCCTCGACCCGCAGGGTGTGGATCGACGGGACTCGGCCCGGGCTCTCCGCCTTGACCTCGAGGACGTTCTCGCCCGCGTCGATCAGCCGGTCGACGACGAACGCCTCGCCCTCGCGGTCGGGGCGGACGCGCTTTCCGTCGATCGTGATGACCGCCCCCGGCTCGGCCCGCAGCCGCAGCGGCAGCGCCCGCTCGAACCACAGCTGCTCGTGCCCCGTCACCTCGAACTGGACGAACGGCGCCGGGACCGCCACCCGCACCGGCCGCGACAGCCGTCCCCCGCCCGCGTTCACGACCTCGACCGGCACCTCGACCACGAGGAGCGGATCCTGCGGCGTGGGCCAGTGCTCCTTGGTGTCCTGGTCGAAAGCCGCCTCGGCGACGAGCTTCGTCGTGGGGATCCGGCGCCGCCCGTCCTGCAGCGGCTCGCCCCACAGCTCGCCCGAGTACCCCGACGGGAACGTGCACCGCAGCTCCACCGCGGCGTCCTCGCGGCGGGGGGTGCGGATCTCCTGGGCCTCACACTCGCGGGGGAAGGCGGTGGCGCCCAGGTGGACCTCGGTCTTCAGGGGGAGGTCCATGCCGGTGCGGCGCCTGGTCTCGACGTCGAGGGTGTTCCACCCCCCCGCCATCTCGGCCACGGGCACCTCGATGCGGCACTCCCCGCCCTTCGGCGCCTCGCAGCTGCGCCCCGCGACCTCGAACGTGTTCTTGCCCTCGGACGAGAAGACCAACCGGACCACGCCGTCGTCTTCGTCGTAGTGGGCGTCGACGGTCGCCGGGCCGGCGGAGCAGCCCGCGAGCACGAAGAGCGAGGCCGACACGAATGCGAACCAGCGGCGCACGTCCCCGATCTTAGAGGACCCGGCGGGCTCGCGAGAGGGGTGGCTAGAAGAACATCCCCCGCACACCGTGGAAGAGCTGCCGGGCGTTGATCGTCCGGATCTCCACGAGGTGGCGGTAGATCATCTTCGGTCGCAGGAAGAACTCCCGCAGCGCCTTCTTCTGCATCGAGATGAGGTACTCGGGCGAGACCTCCCGGGGCACGAAGACCATCTTCTCGGGGTCGGGCTGGAACGTCGTCCAGTTCTCCCAGTCGTCGCGGTTCAGGCGACCCTCGCGGCGCAGGTCCTCGAACATCTGCGAGCCGGGGAACGGCACCGTGATGGCGAACTTGGCGAAGTCGAGATCGAGGCTCTTGGCGAAGTCGACGGTCTGCCGCGTCATCTCCGGGGTCTCGCCGGGCAGCCCGATCATGAACAGACCGACCGAGTCGATCTGCTCCTCCCGGAGCATCCGCACGGCCCGCCGAGTGGTCTCGGTGGTGAATGTCTTGTTCACGTTCTCGAGCAGCAGGTCCACGCCCGACTCGATCCCGAGCAGGATCCGCCGGCACCCCGACGCCCGCATGATGCGGAGCGACTCCCGGTCGATGCGGTCGACGCGGGTCTCGCTCAGCCACACCAGCTTCTTGTGGAGCCCGCGGCGCATCAGCTCCTCGCAGAACGCGAAGAGGATCTTCTTGTTCAGCGGGAAGATCGGGTCCACGAAGCCGATCTGCTTCACGCCGTAGCGCTCGTGCAGGTACTCGTACTCGTCGACCAGCTTGATCGGGTCCCGCTTGCGGTAGTTGCTGCCGGTGTAGAGCAGCGAGC
>CAZEKB010000160.1:0-12493 GCA_964512225.1 uncultured Rickettsiales bacterium
GATCGAGGGTGAACGAGTGTCCAACGCACCTCGAACTTCTGACTCGACCGACTAGGGAAAGACCGAGAAGGCGCCGAGGTTGTTGCCCTCGTTGGGCTCGGTGATCACGCCGTCGGGGTCGACGAGCACGTAGGAGCTCCAGAAGGCCGACGGCGTCGAGCGGATCACGACGGAGATGGCGGCCGTGGCGCCGGGGTCGAGGGGGTCGACGGACTCGAGCTCGTCGGCGGGGGCGCCGACGGCGGGCGGGAACGGCAGGTCGGAGTACACGCCCACGTCGAACGCGTCGGCCGCTTCGTCTCCGTTGTTCGTGATGTCGATGAGGTAGAGCACCTGGCCCTGCGACGACTGCACGTAGGCCTGCAGGTACGTGATCGAGAGGTCGGGACCGATCGATCCGCCCCCCGCGTCCACCGAGACGCTCTCGGGCCCCCACGTGTTGTTGTTCTCGCCGAGCCCGCCCTCGGCCACTGCGCCCAGGCTGTCCACCAGGATCCACGACGTGTACGTCCCGGGCGTCACGTCCGGCACCCGCACCATCACCTCGGTCGTCTCGTCCGGGCCCAGCGCGGCCACGAACTCCGCGCCGTCGCCCTCCGTGGGAGGCGCGGGCGGGGCGGCGGTCTGGTTGAGCCACGCGGACACCCAGAAGCCCGACGACGGGGCGTCCCCCGAGTTCTTCACGTCCACCGTGTACACGACCTCCGTGTCGCTCGACGCCGTGGAGAGACCCACGACCCGGAGATCCGCGTTGCCGATGTACTCGCCCTGGTCCACGACTCGGACCGTGGCCGGCTCGGCCTCGATCGGCTCCGCCCCCTGCTCGTACACCGCCCGGACCGTGCCCGTGCCGATCCCGTTGCCGGTGATGCGACCGCCCGGGTCGACGATCACCACCGCGGGGTTCCCGGTGATCCAGCGGACCGTGCCCGTCACGTCGCCGTGGCTGCCGTCCGAGAAGACCGCCTCCGCCGAGACCGTGACCTCGCTGCCCTCGTGCAGCGCGATGATGTCCGGCGTGATCACCAGCTCCACGACGTTCGCGGCCGTCACCGTCACGCGGGAGGCGTTGGACTCGAGCCCGTCGAGCGTCGCCACCACGCGGGCCTGCCCCGCGGACGCTGTCAGGCCTGTGCCCTCCTCGTCGAGCCCGCCGGACACCTCGACGACCGCGGGGTCGCTGGACGTCCAGGTCACCACGTCGGTCATGTCGACCGTGCGCCGGTCCGCGAAGAACCCCGTCGCGACGAACTGAATCTCCTCGCCCGAGGTCACCTTGGGGCTGTTGGGCGTGACCCCGATCCCGAGCAGGTCGCCCGCGGCCGGCGTCGGCTCCACCACCGGCGGCGGCGACTCCCAGGTGTTGGAACACGAAAGCGCCGCCCCCAGAAGGAGCGACGCCGCCGTGATTCTCGCGATTCTCAGGAGCATCAGCTCCGTACTCTAGCCAAAGGCAGGGCCGTCGCTACTGGCGAACGGCGTCGTCCGCGAAGTAGTGCGTCTTGAGGTGGATCCAGTTCAGGAACGGGTTCTCGGAGCTGCCCGAGCGGACCGTGTTCGCGTACGGCGTCCACGCGAAGTCCGGGTGCTCCTCGTTGTTGTCCCAGGTCGAGCTGATGATCTCACCTGCGGGGCTCGCCTCCATGGAGAAGCTCCAGGTCTTGTTGAAGCTGCGCGGGTTCTCGGTGTCGGTGTCGACGTGCGTGGCCGCGACGCCGTCGGCCGCGAAGGTCGCCACGATGTTGCCCGTGAAGGTGCGCAGGTCGCTGTTGGCGCTGACCGTGATGCTGTCGGCGATGCGGTTGAAGATGCCGCGCCCGATGCCTCGGACCTTGATGATGTCCTCGGGGGTCTGGAACGGCCCGTTGGCCTGGCGGTAGGCGATGATCCGCTGGGAGCGCACCGTGGAGATGCCCCAGAGCGTCTGCAGCTCGGTGGAGCCCGCGGTGTTGATGTTGATCAGGCCGGAGGCGCCCGTGGACCCGCCCTCCGTGGTCTCGGTCAGGTTGAGCGTGTACTTCCACACCGGGAAGTTCCACACCTGGTCGGTGGCCGTGGTGTCGAACACGAACGGGACGCCGCGCTGCCGGACGTAGACCTCGAGGAGCTGCAGGACCGACTTCGGGGACAGGTCCGTGACGTCGTCCTCTTCGTCGTTGTAGCGGGTGCCGAAGAAGTGGCTGAGGCCGCTGTACTGCGTCTCGGAGGCGAGGCCCTTGAGGTCGGCGGTGCTGAACTCCATCGTGTGCTCGTCGTTGTCGCCGAAGGTGACCGTCTGCGCCTCGCGGGGCTCGTTCATCAGGATGGCGGCCGCCGCCCAGCCGTTGCAGTGGCCGAACCAGCCGGAGCCGGCGGGGCTCCAGTGGTTCAGGAGCTCCCAGGCGCCGGTGAACCAGGGGTTGTTGCCCTGACCGCGGCCTTCGAGCTGCTGCACGAGGGCGTACTTGTCGAACGGGGACAGGCGGTCGAGCTCGAAGTCGAACGCGTCGTACTGCGGGTCCTCGCCGGTGGCCTGGTTCCAGTTCGCGGCGGCGCTGATGCGACCGTTGGCGATGGTGATGCGGCCGCCGTCGATGGCGGTGCGGACGGAGTTGTAGAACTTCACCAGGTTGTCGACGAGGCTCTGCTGCGCGTCGCGGTACTCCTGGACCTTGTTGCGGTACTCGTCGGAGTCCGCGCCGTGCTCCTTGCGGATGTCGCGGAGGTCGTCACCGATGTTCTGGACGTCCGTGCCGGGCTGGCGGAACAGCTGCTTGCCCAGGTGCGAGATCGTGTGGATGCCCGTGTAGGTGGCGCCCGTGTCCTCGATGCCGAAGACCAGGTTGCCCTTCGCCTGCGCCCACCAGTAGCCGGCCCAGGGCTTGTTGCCGGTGCCGACCTCGTGCGTCGACGAGCCGACCATGTCGTCCGTGATGTTGAGCGCGTCCGTCAGCTTCGTGGCCTGGCGCAGCGCCTGCGTGTACGAGAGGTCGTCCTCGTCGTGGCTGTCGGGGGTGACGCCGCCGCGGATGTCGTCGACCTCGGCCGGGTCCATCAGGCGGGAGGACGTGGTGGACGTCTCGGAGAAGAGCGCCCAGGGCTGCCCCTCGGCCCACGTCTCGCTGATGAGCGTGCCGTCCATCGAGTTCTCGTAGATGACGTCCACCGAGCTCAGCGTGGCGTTGAGCGTCGACATCACCTGGCCGTCCTCGAGGACGACGTCCTTCTCGGAGGCCTCGAGCGGGAAGGGCGGGATGAGCTGCGGGACGACGCTGAGGTTCACCTGGCTCAGCGAGTTGTAGGACTTGTTGATGTCACCCTCTTCGATGGTGACGGCCTCGGAGATGCGGTTGCCCTCGTTCGTATGGAACAGGACGATGCCCGCGAGCCGGAGGCGATCCTCGCGGACGACGAGGTATGCCTTCGGGTCGGCCTCGAGGAACTCCCGGTCGATGTTCATGATCGGGTCGAGCGACGCCTTGATCACCGTGAGCGGGCTCGTCGTGCCGCCCATCACGTAGTAGTCGTAGAAGTCGCTGCTCTCGTCGGGCACGTGGTTCTGCTCGATGACCTGGTACCGCCAGAAGACGGGGTCGGTCATGTTGTCCGACGCGGCCATCGTGTTCTCGTTGTCGCCGTCCTCGTCGAGGTCGTGACCGTGCTCGCCGTCGAGCGTGCGGCGGTTGGCCTTGAAGTACGTCGTCTCGAGGTGGAACTCCTGGTTCGCGTACCAGCCGGGGCGCAGCGGGTTCGCGGCGATCTCCGCGTCGCACTCGTCCTCGGAGACCTCCCAGGCCTCCCCGTCTTCGCAGAGGGAGTCCGGGTCGCAGCCGGTCAGGGCGATCGCCGAAGAGGCGAAGATCAGGGCCGGGAGGCGGCGCCACCAGAGTCGAATGTTCTTCCTACGCATCACTCAGTACCTCGTTGAAACAGACAGACCTCGCACGAGAGGCGTCAGGTATCTACCGGAGGAGCAACGCCCGTGCCAGTTCTTTGTCATAAGAAAAACAAGACCGACGTACGGCGTGCCCGGCGCTTTCGTTGCAGCGTGTTGCAGGTCTTCCGATCGATGGAGACTACACCTGTAGCCTAGGTGTTTCATTCGGGCTACGGATCCGATGCTTCCAGGTTACGAGTCCGGAACCTCGCGCCGCTTGATCATGCGGTGGAGGTGCACGCGGTGGATCCCGGCGAGCTCGGCCGCGCGCGTCACGTTGCCCGCCGTGGCCGTGAGCAGCGAGTCGAGGAAGCGCTCCTCGAAGCGGCGCAGGACGTCGTCCTTGAGGGACTTGTAGTCCCAGTCGGTCGACGCGGTGTCCACGGGGGAGATGACGTCCGCCGTGGAGAGCCCGGGGGGCTGCGCGTCCGCGAAGCCGAAGGCGGCGGGCGACAGGGGGGAGAACTCGGCGTCCATCGCCGCGGGGACCGCGGGCGTCGCGACCGGCGCGGGAGCGGGCGGCGCGATATGCACGACGGGACCCGCGGCCAAGCTGCCCGGCATCGGCGGGGCGGGCGCCTCCCCCCGGAGGTAAGCGGGCAGGTCCGCGAGCTCGATGTACGCGCCCTCGGCCATGAGGACGCCCTGCTCCACGAGGTTGCGCAGCTCGCGCACGTTCCCGGGGAACGGGTGCCGCTTCAGCCGCTTCGCGACCTCCCCGCTCACGCCCACGATCGACCGCCCGTAGGCGACGTTGGAGTCGCGCACGAACTGCTTCACCATCGCGGGGATGGAGCCCGGGTAGTCGCGCAGGGGGGGGAGGCGGATCGGCACGACCATCAGGCGGTAGTAGAGGTCCTCGCGGAACAGCCCCCGCCCCATCATCGTCTCGAGATCGCGCGACGTGGCCGCGATCACTCGGACATCGACCCGACGCACCGAGTCCGCGCCGACCATCCGCACCTCGCCGGACTGCAGCACGCGCAGAAGCTTCACCTGCAGCTCGGGGGGCAGGTCGCCGATCTCGTCGAGGAAGATCGTGCCGCCGTCGGCCGCCTGGAACTGGCCCGCGCGGTCCGTGACGGCGCCGGTGAACGCGCCGCGCACGTGACCGAACAGCTCCGACTCGAGCAGCTCCCGGGGGATCGCCGCGCAGTTGACCGTGATGAACGGGGCCTTCGCGCGCGCGGAGTTGAAGTGGATGGAGTGGGCGACGAGCTCCTTGCCGGTGCCGCTCTCGCCGCGCAGGCAGACCGTGGCGGGGGTGGCCGCGGCGCGCTCGATGCGCCGGTCGACGGCCGCCCACTGGGGGCCCCGCCCCTTGATCAGGATCCCCAGCGGGCGGCTGCCGTCGCCGGTGGACCGCGCGAGCTGAGCCCGACGTACGAAGGACGTCGCCGTGCGCGCGAGGCGCTCGAGCAGCTCCTGGTGATCGTGGGTGAAGTGGTCCTCCCGCGGGCTCTCGACGTGGATGACGCCGATCGTCCGGTTCTGGAACTGCATCGGCACCGCGAGGGCCGACGACGTGCTCTCGAGGAGCGGCAGGTAGTACACGTCGTCCTGGACGCGGTTGGCGAGGTACGTGCGTCCGTCGTCGAGCACCCGGAAGACGATGCCCGAGCGCCTGCCCGCCTCCCGCCGCTTCAGCCGTCGGGGCACGGGGTCGGGGCGGTCGAGGGAGAACGTCTCGGCCTCGATCGTGAGGTCGCCCGACTCCTCGTCGTGCAGCAGCAGCGCGCCCGTCCGGCACTGGGTCCGCGAGAGCGCGAGCTGCAGCAGGTTGTCGAGGAGCAGCCCCAGCTCCGCTTCGTCCAGGGCGCGCTCCACGTCCGCCTCGGTGCGCGCGACGTCCAGCAGGAGGCCCAGCTCACGGTCGGAGCGCGTGCGCGAGTAGCGGTTGAACAGCGTCGTGGAGAGCGACTGCAGCAGGTCCTCGACGAAGTGGAGGTCGTCCGCCGAGAACGCGCTCGCCTCGCGGCTCTCCACCACCACGATGTCGGGCTCGTCGCCCTCGAAGTGGAAGCGGAACGCCATCGACGACTCGGAGTCGGCGTAGAAGAAGCCGTCCACGCCCGCGGCTTCGCGCGAGGTGAGCAGCATCGTGCCGGTGCGGCTCTTGAGCAGCTTCGCGAGCAGCGGGTTCTTGAGGGGCAGCTGCGGGGGCGTGCGCCCGGGGACGTCGTCGTGGGTGGCGCGGACGTTCATCCGCCCCGACGAGCGGTGGATGCGACCCACGAACGCGGCGTGCACGGGGAACTCCGCGACGATCCCGCTCAGCAGGCGATCGAGCAGCGTGTCCGTGTCCGGGGCTTGGGCGAGCTCGCGGAAGAGGGCGACCGAGCGCCGCAGCCGCTCGTAGCGTCGCTGGAGCTCGGAGAATCGTTCCGCGTCGCTCACGCGGGCATCTTATCGAGGCTCAGACGCGGAGGTTCAGGCGCTCTCCGAACCAGTCGTGGATGTGGTGATCGAGGAGCCGGAGGAACGGACGGATCTGGCGCTGGAGGACGTCGCGCAGCGTGTCGTCCTGAATGTCGTCCACCCCCCGCAGGACCTCGCGGGCCTTCTCGCTCAGCTCGGGGACGATGCTGCCGACGTCGAGTGCGCTCACCAGCAAGCGGTCCACTTCGGCGTACTTCGGCCACCCGGAGAGCTGGTCGAACTCCTTGGGCGGGTCCTTCACCCCGAGGCGCTTCATCAGGTAAGCGACGAGCGCGTCGACCTTCTTCTTGAGCGCTTCGATGTGCTTGCGATCCGGGTCCGAGAAGTGAGTCCCCTCCTCGGCCACCTCCGGCTTTCCCGACTCCTTGAAGCGGCCGCTCTTGTCGGCCTCGATCGGCTCCGTGGTGTGGAGACCCGCGACGTCGGCCGCGTCCACGAGGGACTGGGTGCGGACCCGGCGGTTGGTGCCCGGCAGAGCCGCCTCGCCCGCGTGCGCGACGGGGTCCCCGGCCTGGGTGTAGTGGGTGACGTCCGGCCGGTCCTTCCCCTTCGTGGTCGCCTCGTAGAAGTCGAGCCAGGTCTTGGTGATGCCGGGGGCCTGGAAGGTGACGACGTCGGCGAACTTGAACTGTCCCGAGAACTGCGCGGCCGTGAGCTGGGCCAGCGCGCCGCCGAGACTGTGCCCCGTGAGCAGAATCCCCCGGCCCGTCTGCTGCGACGCGAACTGGAGGGTCTCCTTGATCTTCTTCCGCATCGCGATGAACTGCGTGACGCCCACCCCGGCGGGGTCGAGATCGGTCAGCAGGTCGTAGACGTCGTGGGTGCCCTCGAACGCCAGGACCGGGGGCTCATCCGCGTCGTCCTTCGCCCAGATGAACGCCGCTCGGAAGCCCACCGCGAGGTGGGTGAGGAACTCGAGGTTGTAGACCTCCGGCAGTCCGAGGTCCTTCTCGCGCTGGGTCCACTTGCCCGCGTCGCAGGCGCCCTTGGCGATGACCTGCATGAGGCCGTGTCGCGCGAGCCGCTGGGCCTTGTCGCCCCGGGCCTTGGACGGAGGCGGGAGGTGGATCGTCACGGCGACGCCCACTCGGTACGCCTTGGCCGGGTCGTCGTTCACGTACTGCTCGGTGCCGATCATCTCGAGCAGCTTCTGCCGCTCCGCGCTGCCCTTCTGCACCCTCGCGGCGGAGCGCTCGCTCTGTTCCCAGACCACGCCCCCCACCTGATCCGAATCCCCGCCGGTCGCGTCGGCCACGCGCGCCCGGTCGTCCCGGTCCGTGCGGCTGGTCTTGAAGAGCGTGTAGGTCCCCTTGAGCTTCCGGCCCGCGAAGAGCTGGGTGAGGGTCTGTTCGGCTTCGGTCCGGCCCAGCGCGTTCGGCGCGTGGCTCTTCAGCAGGTTCTCGTACTGGTCGCTGTGCTCCGACTGCAGGAAGTCCTTGGCCTGGGCCCAGGTCCACTTCCGCGTCCAGCTGAACTCCTTCACGAACTTGCCGGGCTTCGAGTACCGCCGGAGGTCGCCCGAGTCGTCCTTGGCGCCCCCCTGGGCGCTCGGCGATCGCTGCTGCCGCTGCGCTTCGAGCTGGGAAGCCGCGCCGGACTGCGGCCCGCCCCCCCCGACCGGTCCACGCGCCTGCGCTGCCCGGGCCGCGCCGCCGCCTCGTACCGGACCGCCCCCGCCCTTCGCCGGCTGGGGGGTGCGGGCGCCGCCCATCAGCCCGCTCCCTTGGCGATCGCGATGGTCAGCTCGTTGAGGTGCGCCCAGACCTGGCTCTTCGAGGACCGGATCACGGCTTCGCGGACCTTGTCGATCGGCTGGCCGTACATGCCCTCGAGCATCTTGCAGTTCTCGAGGAAGTCGTTGAGCGAGCGGTGCATCGCCGCCACGGCCTTGCGCAGCGGCTTGAGGTCGCCCGTGTGGGCCGCGACCTGGCCCATCACCTTGATGTTGGTGGAGAGCTGCGGGATGGACCGCATGATGTGCTTCTGCTCGCGGATGAGCTTCTCGAGGAAGTTCGCGTTCCGCTGGGCCGACTCGATGCTCTCACCCCCGAGGATCCGCGCGTCGAACTCGCTGGTCCACTCGGTGAAGACCTCGCCCTCCTCGAGGGCGTAGTCGAAGACCTCCACCGCGCCGAGGATGCTGTCCACGACCTTCTTGAGCTTCGGGTTGTGGTCGATCATCCCCTTGATCAGCGGGTCGCGGCGCTTGTCGAGACCCTTGGCCTGCGTGAGCTTGCCGAGGCCGTAGATGCCGCCCTTGTCGCCCGCGCCCTCGCCGAGCATGTCCTCGAGGTTCCACTCGAAGTGCAGCGGGTCGAGCTCCTTGAGGATGATCGGCTCGGGCTTCCACGTCTCCTTCGTGGTGGGCACGCCCACGGCCCACTTCGAGAGGCCCGCGACGATCTTGAACCAGCCCTCGGGGGCCATCTGGAGGACCATCGGCAGGTCCGCGAAGAGCTTGCCGACGATGTCGCCCTCTTCGTCCCAGGAGCCCACCGCGCGCACGCTCGGGTCCTTCGACGTGAGGTCGAACCCGGCCTTGGCGCCCACTTCGACGCCGATCGTGGCGCCCACGAAGTGACCGAGCAGGCGGCCCTTGATCTGCAGGCCGATGCCCAGCTCGAGCGGACGCCCGCGCCACTGCACGCCGACGTCGATCTTGGGGGGCTTGTCGCCGAGGACGTCCCAGGCGGGCATCCCCGCGTCCACCGATACGCCGGACAGCTCGGTGCCCACGTGCAACCCCGCGTTGGTCTGCAGGGACGCCGAGAAGCCGTGGATGTAGGGCACGCCCGACACCGGGAACTCGACCTTGCCGGTGAGCGCCTTGACCTTCGGGCCCATGACGACGGACAGGTCCACGAGGGGCTTCTTGGACTCCCACATCCCGCGCGCGGCGGCCGAGACCCACAGCGATCCGTCGGTGTAGACCATCGCGGCCTGCACCACGAAGTTGCGCTCCTTGTCGAGGACGGCGGAGCCCTCGCCCGACGCCCAGAGGCCCTTCGACGAGTCGTATCCGACGGAGATCTCGCCGTCGAGATCCGGCGTCTCGCCCGGCTTGCTGCCGATCTTGAAGCCGCCGGTCAAGAACATCCCCGTCGCGTCCCAACCACCGGTGACGGCGCCCTCCGCGGTGAACGGGAGGTCCTCGGAGGCGGAGGCTTGGATGTCGGCGCTGATCTGCCCGTCCTGGACGAGGAGGTGGAAGCGCTCGACCGTGAGCAGCGACGTCTTGATGTCCGCGCCCTCGACCAGGACGTCGAGCCCGCCGCCGGCGTTGGCCGACACGTCGAACCCCAGCGTGCCCTCCTCGGCGCCTGCGCCGACCATGCTCAAGACCGCGTCGCCCGCGACGCCGCCTGCGAAGCCCCCCTGCTCGTAGGACAGCGTCGACTTGGTGAGGCTGCCCTCGATCACGGGGCTGTCCACGGGGTATCGGAAGACCGGCGTCGTGAACGTGAAGTCCGCCTTCGCCAGCTTGGACTGGTCGACCACGCCCGCAGCCTTCGCGACGCCGACCGGCCCCGTCCACAGCTCGAGGTCGACGGCGGTGAAGAGACCGTCGCGGTCGATGCGCGTATCGCCGAGGATGCCCGACAGGGTCATCTCTTCGCCGCTCGTCACCACCTTGAAGCCGATTCCGTTCGCCTCCACGGACGTCTGTCCGTCGGCATAGCGGCCCTTGAGCTTCAGCGGCTCGCTCAGCTCGACGCTGGGCCCGAGGTCGTTCACGACCACCTCGAGGTCCGCGGCGATGCCCGCGGTGCCGATGTCCGTGACGCGGATGCCGACCGTCCCGAAGGTGCACGTCGCGACCAGCTGCGAGCTGCCCGCGACGAGGCCGCCGCGCTCGAACAGGACCGTCGCGTCGCCGTCGAGGGACGTCACGAACGGGGCCGCGGTCCAGTCGATGCCGATGTCCTTGGACGTGAGCTTCGCTTCGCCGGTGAGGCCGCGCCCCGCCTCCCACTGCAGCTTCGGGAAGGCCAGCGTCGTCGCGCCGCCGCTGTGGGCGACGGTCCCGGAGGCCTTGCCGGAGAGGCCCTTGCCGGACGAGTACGCGAGGTCCACCGAGCCCGACAGCGCCGGGTTGATGGAGCTGGTCCACTCCAGCGGGCCGACCTTGCCGGACACCGCGCCCTTGCCGACCGCGAGGTCGATCGTGGAGTCGCCGCCGAACTCGATCCCGGGGATGCCCGCGAGGGGGACGGCCGCGGTGCCGCGGAGGCGACCCTTCGCGAGCGCGAGATCCTCGATCGTCGCCGTGGCGCCCCAGGGGGTGACCACGTCGACCTTCGACGCCGCGATGGCGAGGCCGGAGCCGTTGTTCCAGTCGAGGTCGACCGTGCCGGCGACCACGCCGTCGATGTTGACGGGGACCTGGCGGGCCGTCGCGGAGGCGACGCCGTCCGCGCCGAAGAGGATGCTCGCCGAGGCGCCGCCCAGGCCGTCGGCGAGGGTGACCGTGCCGGTGCCCGATCCGGTCACGGAGTCGAGGCCCTGGACGTTGAACTTCACGGCGCCCGCGATGGTCCCCGTGCGGTCCTTGAACGTGCCCGAGACGGCGCCCCCGAGCAGGCCGCTCGTCGCCGCGATGTTGCCTTCGGTGATCTCGAGGATCCCGTGCTTGACCTTCGCGGCCGCGATCGACGCGGCGTTCGCCGCGAACGTGAACAGGTTGCCCGCCACCTCGGCGTCGAACGTCACCTTGCCCAGGTACGGCAGGCGGACGGACTTCGTGGCGTTGCCGGTGAAGCCGTTCTCGCCGTACGCGAGCTTGAGCGTGCCCTTCACCCCCGGGATGGCGTAGCGCGCGCTGCCCGATCCGGTGGCGGTCTCGCCGAGCTTGATCTTCGCCGACGTGAGGCTGAGGCCCGGCCACATCTCGGTGGCGCCCTTGAGCGACGCCGTGAGCTTCATGGCTCCGCCCGCGAACGAGCCGGAGACCTTGCAGGTGCCGCCCCCCGCGAGGCGCGCGGTGCCGCCTACCCTGCCCTTCGGACCGCGCTTGCCCTGGGACAGCATCCCGGACAGGGCGGTGATGTTCAGCACCCCGAAGTCGCGGCGATAGCCCGACAGGGTCACCCGCTTCTTGCCGCCGCCGACCTTCACGCGGAAGACGCCGCCGCCGAAGCTGATGCCGTACTCCTGCTCGGTCTCTCCTTCGGGCTTCGCCTTGAGCTGGATGCCCGAGTCCGGGGCCGCGCCCGCGGCGGCGTCGGGATCGCCGCCGCCTTCCATCCCGATCGACTCGACCGCGGCGGGGGCCACGGACCGCTCGGCCTCTTCGGCCTCCCGCTCGTTGTCGCCCCCCTCTTCACCGACGCCGTCTCCCACGCCGCGACCCTCGCGGTTCTGCATCACGTGGGTCAGCTCGTGGGCGAGCAGGGCCTCGTCGGGGTTCGCGTCGGCGGTGACGATGTCGTTGCCGCGCGTGGCGGCCTCGGCGCCGAGCTCGTCCATCTCGTCGGAGCGCCCGGCGTGGACGCGCACGTCGCCGAAGTCCGCGCCCAGGGCGCCCTCCAGCCGGTCCCGACCGGGGAGCGGGCTCCCGCCCCCGGCGGCCGCGCGATCGAACGCCGCCCCCGCGTCGCGACGGACGGGCCCCGGAGAACCCGGATCGGTGCCCCCGCCGCGCGGGGACCGCGAAGCCAAGCCGTCCTGAAAGCTCATTCCCCCCGCTCCGGCCGAAGCGGAACCCTCGGACTGGTTGCTCCGAGGGCTGCGCGCGCCCGCGATGGGCCCGCGCGTCTGCCGCGCTGCTCCGCTCATTCACTCCTCCGAGGCGAGCCGTCCGGGCCCGAGGTCGAAAGTCGGTCGAACCATAACTGGTTGTCGTCATCGGACCATCCGCGGGACACATGAGCGATCACATATTCATGTGAGCCTCGATCCGAGACGGGAGGACGGCCGTACGGACAAACGACCTCGCGGGGGTTCTCGCGAAAAGCGCTCCCTACCCTCGCCATCGGGGAGCGGGTCACGGTGCGTCCTCCTCCGAGAATCCGCTCGGAACATGCACCGCTCCTTCGGGAGAGCCGTCGCTCGGCCGGGCAGGGTCGGGCGGCGGCACCCGTTCTGGGCCCGTAACCCGCCGAAACGACTCGTTTCGCCCACTTGCGACCTCCTGCGGGC
>CAZEKB010000161.1:0-12486 GCA_964512225.1 uncultured Rickettsiales bacterium
ACTGCGTCGTCGTCGTCCACTGCGTCGTCGTCGTCCACTGCGTCGTCGTCGTCCATCGCGTCGTCGTCGTCGATCGAGTCGTCGTCGTCGTCGCCGCAGTCGGCGATCATCCCCAGCGACAAGGCGGCCGCCGAGATCAGCGCGCCGCGCACCAGCCGCATCCAGGTCTTGTTCGAGCGCGTCATGGTCACTCCTCCGGCGCCGAAGCTAGCAGCCGGGGAGCTCGCGCGTGGCGACGTCCAGCGTCTCGTCGTCGTCCACCCGGCCCGCGGAGGGTGGAGGCACGTTCGCCCACCAGTCGCGCGCTCGCTCCTGTGTCCAGGACGCCGCGGAAGGCTCGCAGGCCGCCGCGATCTCGGCGGCCCCGGGGGGACGCTCCGCGCGGTCCTTGGCCAGGCAGCGCAGGACGACGGCCACGAGCTCGTCCGGCAGGCCCGCGGGCAGCGGCGGCGGCGGCTGCAGGAGGTGCTGGTGGATCAGCGCCGGCAGCTCCTCCGCCTCGAAGGGGAGGCGGCCCGCCAGCAGGAGGTAGCCGAGCACGCCGACGGCGTACAGGTCCGCCCTCAGGTCCGCCGACGCGGGGTTCGAGAAGGCCTCCGGGGCCATGTAGGCGGGCGTGCCCACGACCTGCTCGTCGGCATCGTCGTCGCCCGCGTCGTCCACCGTCCGCACGAGCCCGAAGTCGAGCACCTTGACGAAGTCCGCCAGGCCGCCGCGTCGGGTCAGCATGACGTTGGCGGCCTTGACGTCGCGATGCACCAGGCCCGCCGCGTGCGCCTCCGCCAGCGAGCCGCAGACCTGCACGAGGATGTGGGCCGCCCGCTCGGGCGGCATCGGCCCCCACCCGCGCACGACGTTGCGCAGGTCCAGGCCGGGGAGCAGCTCCATCGCGTAGTAGAAGACCCCGTCGGCGGTGCGGCCGTAGTCGTAGACGGCGACGGTGTTCGGGTGGGTCAGCTGCGCCGTCCGCCGGACCTCCTCCTCGAAGCGGCCGATCGCCGCCTCCCCACCGTGCTCGGGTCGGAGCAGCTTGATCGCGGTGGGCCGCCGGAGCAGGGCGTGGCGGGCCCGGTAGACCTCGCCCATCGCGCCCTCGCCGATCTTCCCTTCGAGCACGTATCGCCCCAGTCGCTGCGCCTCGTCCACGCGCCGGCGGAGGTCGTGGACCACCCGCGAGACGAGGGTGCTCACCCCGATGACGACGACCGCCCAGCCGATGAAGAGGCCCAGGGTGAACCGGTCCGTCGTGGCCGCCGGGAGGACGACGGGGAGGGCCGCCGTGACCCCGAGCGCCGCCGTTCGACGCCACCCCGACGGCACGAGGACCGCCCGCACGACGAGGATCTGACCGAGCGCGAGGACGGCATCGAACCGGGTCGCCGGGTCGCTGTCCCCCAGCCACCCGTGGATGCCGCAGCCCAGGGCGGCGACGATGACGACCGCCGCCTCCTGCGTGCGCAGCCCCGCGGCCGACCGGGACGCCCCGAGCGAGGCCAGGGTCGCGAACGCCCCCGCGACGATGAGGATGCCGAGCCCCTGCGGGGAGCCCCCCCAGTCCGCGCCCCCGAGCCCCGCGACCACCGCGTAGAAGACGACGGTGAGCCCCGCGGCGATCCTCCCGAGCACCTGCAGGCGCTCCCTCAAGAACGCCGCCTCCCCGCGGTCGCCCGAGGCGGAGAGGAGCAGGGGCGCGGGACGGGACGTCGAGATGCCGCCGATCATGCCTTCGTCGCAGCGTACGGGCATGGTAAAACGTGCCGATAGTGGCGAGTTCCACCCAGAGAGTCGCTCCTCCCGAGCACACCATCGGCGAATACGACGTCCTGAGGCAGCTCGGGTCCGGCGGAATGGCCACCGTCTACCTCGTCCGCGGTCCGGGGGGGAAGGTCCACGCCCTCAAGGAGATGAAGCCCCAGGCCGAGGCCAAGCGCGAGATGACGCGGCGCTTCAAGGCCGAGTTCAAGGTGGCCTCGTCGCTGACGCACCGGAACATCGTCGCGGTCCACGACTTCTTCCCCGCCGACGGGACGCTCCACATCGTCATGGAGTACGTCGACGGGCTCGATCTCCGCTCCGTCCTCAAGTGGGGAGGGACGCTCGACGACGGTCGGCTCGCGCTCGTCGGGGCCGACATCGCCGCGGGTCTCGCCTGCGCGCACGCCTCGGGCGTCCTGCACCGCGACCTCAAGCCCGAGAACGTGATGCTCGGGCGGCGCGGCCACGTGAAGGTGACCGACTTCGGCGTCGCCCGCGTGGAGGGCACCCGACTCACCGCCACCGGCATCATCGTCGGCTCCCCGGCGTACATGTCCCCCGAGCAGCTGGCGGGCGTCCCGGGCCAGAAGCTGACCCCCGAGGCCGACGTCTACTCCTTCGGCGCCCTGCTGTACGAGCTGGGCGAGGGGCGGGGCCCGCTCCACTTCAAGAAGCACGAGGATCTGCTCACCGTGCTCCGGGCGAAGCGCGAGAAGAAGCCCCGCAAGATGCGGCGGATCAAGGACCCGGAGCTCGCCGAGCTGATCCTCGCGTGCCTGTCTCCCGAGAAGACCGATCGTCCCGAGGCGATGTCCGACGTGTCCATGCGCCTCCGACGGGTCGCGCGCCGGGCGGGCACCTCCCGCGGCGACGTCCAACACCTGAGCGCGGTGGCCCTCGACGGTCGCGACGCGGGCATCAAGTCCAACAACGAGCCCGCGCCGCTGCCCGCGGCCTCGCCGCTGCCGTCGCCGCCCCCGCCGTCCCGGGCGCGCATGCCCGCCGCCGCGGCCGCGGGGGCAGCGCGGGCCGTCCCCGAGCGCCCCCCCTGGTCGGGCCGAGGCTGGGAGGCCCCCGCGATGCCGCCGTCGCTCGAGTCCCGGGCTCCTCGCCGCGCCCGGGCCCGCGCCGCTGCGGCGGCGCCTCCCCCGGTCGCGCGAGCCGCGCCCGCCGTCCCCGAGACCCCCATCGGCCCGGCGTCGGCCCGCCCCGCCGCCGAGCCCGTCGAAGACTGGGGCGGGACCTCGTCCGTGCGGGCCGCCGGGCGAACCTCGGAGCTCTCGGTCAAGCGTCGCCGGGCCGAAGAAGAGAGCGCCGGGATCGTCGCTTGGCTCGCTCTCCTGCTGTTCGGGGCGGCGGTCCTGTTCCTCGGCGCGAGCGCGTCGCTCACGGGGTCCCCGCTCGGATTGCTCGAGCAATGGATACAATTGCCCTGAGGCGCGGCTCGAAGGAGGCTCGGGCGAGTCCGCGTGCAGACGCTCCGAGGCACGGACGTCCAGAGGGCTGAGAGTTGGTGGACGAAGAACCGACCGTCATGGAGTTCGGCCGTCGTACGGTCCGCGAGGAGATCCTCGGGGGGGGCGAGGAGGGCCCGCGAACCCCTACGCTCACCCAGACCACCGGCCCCGAGCCGGGCAAGGACTACCCCCTCAACCTCCGCAACCGCGCGCTCTTCATCGGCCGCGACGAGAGCGCCGAGATCTCGATCGACGACGCGTCCGTCAGCCGCCGCCACGCGCGCCTGTACTTCGAGGGGCGCGGCGGGGGCACGAGCGTGGTCATCCAGGACCTGGACTCGACCAACGGCACCTACGTCAACGACAAGCAGATCCGACGGGCCCGCCTCGAGCACGGGGATCGCATCCACCTCGGCGACGTCCTCCTCCGGTTCGAGATGCTGGACGACGTGGACCAGGAGGTGCGGGCCAGCGTCGCCCGGCGGGTCAAGGAGTCCGACCTCGACGCCCTCACCCGGCTGCTGACCCGGCGGGGCATGATCGAGCACCTGCCCTCGCTGCTGGATCGGGCCGCCGTCAACAACTGGGCGGTGTCCGCGGTCATGCTCGACATCGACCACTTCAAGCGGATCAACGACTCCCTCGGGCACCAGGCGGGCGACGAGGTGCTGCGCAAGCTCGGATCGCTGGTGCGCGCGACCGTGCGCGGCGACGACCTCGCAATCCGCTTCGGCGGCGAAGAGATCCTGCTGATCCTCGCGGGCGCCCGGCGCCTGCACGCGCGCGTCCTCAGCGAGCGGCTCCGGCACGCGGTCGCCGACATGCGCTTCCCCGACCAGCCGGACCTCGTGGTGACGGTCAGCCTCGGGGTGGCGGAGCGCGCCGAGGGCGAGACCCTCGAGGCGTGGGTCGGCCGCGCGGACAAGGCGCTGTACCGGGCCAAGCGCGGCGGTCGCAACCGCTCCGAAGCGGCGCCGATGCCCGGCGAGAAGGCGTGAAGCCCGGCCGCTCGGACGACCTCCAGGACCTCCGAGACGACCTCGAGATCGCCCTCGCGGGCGCCATCGACGGCCTGCCCCCCGGGCCCATGCTCTACAAGCGGCTGCGTCGGATCGTCGAGTCCCGGCTCCAGACCCGCCTGGGGCGGGGCAGCTTCAAGAACGTCGACAAGGCCCTGGTGGTGATCGGCGAAGGGGCGCCGGGCGAGGTCGTCGTCGAGCTCCGGCTGCACCGCGGCGCCACGGTGCGCCACGTGCGGTTGTCGACGCTCCTATTCTGAGTCGGGGGCGGCCTCGGGCCGAATCTCCTGCCAGGCCTGGCCCCCGTTGTCGTCGACGAGCACCAGGAACAGGCGAATGGGCACGTCCGGCAGGTCGCCGGGGGGGGTCCAGCCGAAGTTGCGGTTGGGGGTGAGGAAGCCCTCCTCCAGGCTCGCGGACCGGCTCGTGTACGGCGAGTCCTCATCGTCGTCGTCGTCCTCGTCGGTGCTCGGGCCTCCCTCGAAGTCGGCGAAGGGGCTGTTGTTCGGCAGGCCGGGCGACCCGTGCGTCCAGTACAGCTCAGCGTCCACGTCGCTCCGGTTCTTGTCGTCGCCCACCTCGATCTCGAGCCGGAGCCCGTCGTCGCGATCCACGGTGCCCACGAACAGGGGCGCCGCCTCCCCCGGGAGCGTCCCGTCGGCGGCCGTGAAGGTGGTCTGGCCGATCGTGAGGGAGACGAGGGTCGGATTCTCGTTGTACCCCTCGGGGATCTCGTCGTCGGGATCGCCGGGGACGTCGTCGTCGTCGCCCGCGGAGTCGTCGTCGTCGCCCGCGGAGTCGTCGTCGTCGCCGAGGTCGATCTCGGGCACCAGGAAGTACGCGAACTTGATGGCCTCCCGCGTGAGCTCGGCGTTGGCGGCCGTGTACCGCAGGGGCAGCAGGCCCTGGGTCCAGGTGGTGTCCCGGGCCCCGAACAGCACGCTCAGATCGATCTCCAGCTCGGTCCCGTACGGGCCGTCGGGGATGAGCGCCTCGAGATCTTCGGCCCCCTCGAAGTCGTCGGGCAGCTCCAACTCCCAGGTGTGCTCGACGCCGTCGAGCTCGGGCTCGAGCGGATCGACCGCGAGGGCCCGCATCGTGATCGGCGGGAGCGGCCACTGATCCAGGCGGAGGTTGGCGGGGTCGGCCTTCACGGAGAGCACCCGCAGGTTCGTGATCTCGTACTGGTTCGGCAGCTCCGGGAAGCAGGACGTCGCCACGATCACGAGCGCGGCTGCGGCGAGCCCGGCGGGTGTCTTTCGGCGGTCAGAACTCAACGCGGACTCCGATGTTGAAGCTCGGGATCGCCGTGAACGACGCCGACTCGAGGTAGTCGAAGGAGTAGAGGAGGAAGTCGTCCGTGGTCGCGGCGTAGACGTTCAGGATGTCCAGGAAGACGTCCGCGACGTGGTCCTTCTTGCGGATCCGCTTGTCGATGCGGATGTCGAGCTGGTGATACGGCTTGCCGCGCTCGCTGTAGAGCCCGCCGTACTCGGGGACGAAGAGGCCCGCGTCGGCGTAGTAGGTCGACCCCTGGATCGGCGTGCGCGGCGCCCCGCTCTGGAGCTGCCACCGCGCCCCGATCTGCACCTCGCCCGGCAGCTTGACCTGCAGCAGCACGCTCAGCGCGTGACGACGGTCGTACTGGAACCAGCGCCAGTCCTCGTCGGGGAAGTCCTTGCGCTGCGCCCACGACAGCGAGTAGCTCAGCCACCCGCTGAACGCCCCGCCGCGCAGGAACGCGAACCGCGCGAAGACCTCCATCCCCCAGATCCGACCGATCCCCGAGTTCGTCAGCCCGTTCGTGCCGTCGTCCTCGTCGTCCTCGTCGCCCAGCGACGCGAGGTTGGCGAAGTCGGCCGCGCTGACGCTGCTGACGACCTGGTCGTGCAGCGTCTTCATGTACCCCTGGACGTCCACGTCCAGGAACGGGCCGGGCACGATCTGCACCCCGAAGTTCAGGTGCCAGGCGCTCTCGGGGCCGAGATCGGGGTTGCCCGAGACGGGGCTGAGCTCGCTGCGCGCGGGGGCCTGCACGTAGCGCCCGCCCGCCACCGACAGGCGCAGCTGCTTGATCGGCTGGATGCCGACGCGCCCGCGGAAGGCGGGCACGGCCGTGTCGATGGCGCCGAAGTAGTCGAAGCGGAACTCCGGCGTGATGCTCAGCCACTTCACGGGCTTGAACGTCGCCCCCGCGTACCCGCCTACCCAGCCTCGGGTGTCCCGGGCCGAGCCGCTGACGTTCTCTTCGAGCCCCGCGCCGCTGCCCGGCGACTGGTTCTCGCGCGCTGCGGGCGGGGCGTCCTCGGAGATCCGCACCCAGTCGACCTCGCCCAGCACGCCCGCGTTCACCTCCAGCCAGGGCTGGATGGGGATGGAGACGTCGTCGGCGATGTGCAGCGTCGTGTGCCGCTCGCTGCTGGAGATGATGTTCGCGAAGTTGAACGACGTGCCCCAGAACGTCAGCGCGATCTGCGCGCGGTTCTCCAGCCCGAACGGGGCCTCCGCGTCGACCCGCACGAAGAACCGGTGGAGGTTCGTATTGAGGTCGAAGACGAGGTCCTGGGTGCCGTCGTCCTCGTCCTCGGGGGCGAGCAAGCGGATGCCGTCGGTGCTGCCGAGGTAGCCCAGCGTCAGCTGCAGCGCCTCCACGGGGTCGACCTGCAGGATCACCTGCTGGTCCTGGAAGAACGGGGCCGTCGCGAAGTCGAGGTTCAGCTCCGGGGCCGCCGCCGCGATGATGCGGAAGAAGACCTCGTAGTACGACCGTCGGATGCCCACGTAGAAGCGCGACTTGTCGGTGATCGGGCCCTCGAGACCGAAGGACGTGAGCCCGAACCCCGGCTCGAAGAACCCGCCCACGCGGTCCGAGCGGGGGTCCCGCAGGTCGACGCCCACGACGCCGCCCGTCAGGTCGCCGAACTTCGCGTCGGTGGCCGCGGGCTGCAGGTAGGCCCGCTCCACGAGGAAGTCGCCGGTGATCGACTGGTTGCTGAGGGGGTGGAAGATGATGGGGATCGGGAGGCCGTCGAGGTAGAGGACCGAGTCCTCCGCCGAGGCGCCGCGCAGGACCGGCGCCTGGGTCGCCTCGCCCGACGTGCCGCTGAAGTTCGGCTCGGTGTGGACCACGCCCGGCAGGCTCTGAACCGCCGCCAGGGGGTCGCCGCCCGCGCCCGGCATCTTGCGGAGCTCGTCTCGGGTCAGGACCCGCTCGGGGGTGTCCGACTCCCGCCGCGCGACCACGATCGTCTCGGGCATGCCCGTGGGCCGCACCCGGTAGAGGACCTCCCGGATCGCCCCCTCCCCCAGCTCCTCCACGAACCGCTCGATCTTCAGGCCGGGCCCGCCGATCGAGACCACGTACACGCCCGCCGGCACCTCCGGGAGCTCGAACCTGCCTTCGCTGTTCGTGACCGCGGTGGTCGTCGGCTCCTCGGCGAGGTCGTAGTCCTTCCACCCCTCGGGCTCGTCCTCGAGGTCGGTCTTCGGCGTCGCGACGAGGAGCACGACCTGCAGGGCGACGGCGGGCTCCTTGCTGCCCTTCATCTCGATGCGGCCCGACAGCAGCGCGGGCGGGTGCTCGGGGGGCGGCGGCTCGGCGGCGAGGAAGACGAACGGGTACTCGATCGTCACGGCGACGGGATCGGAGCCCTGGTAGGCGGGGAAGAACTGCAGCGCCCGGGCGGCCCGCTCGGCCGCGGCGTCGAGCTCGGGGTAGCCGGACGTGGCAGCGACCGCGGCGTCCGTCACCGCGCCCGCCTCGTCGATGGCGAGCTGGACCATGATCGTGACCGGCGGGCTGCCGGGCTCGAGGACGTCCGGGGGCAGGGGAGCCGACACCGAGCCCAACGGGATGGGCGGCCGCAGCGGGACCTCCTCGGGAGCCTCCTCGTCCGGGGCGGTCGGAGTCTCCTCGTCCTGTGCGGGGGCGGGGAACGGGAGCGCGAGCAGAAGCAGCAGGGTCAGCGCGGCGGCGAACGTGGATCCCCTCATGTCGCGCACTCTAAAACACCCTGCAGGCCCGCGCCCGGCACCTTTGCTACAACCGCGCGCATGCGGAGGTCGACGTCGCGCCGTGTACTGCTGCTCCTCGCCCTGCCGGCCCTGCTGGCGGCGGGCTGTCGGGGGGAAGAGCAGGCCCCGACGCCCGCGCCCCCGCCCGCGGCCCGCGTCGACACGTCCCCCAAGGCGATCCCGCCCAAGGCGAAGGCCGTGATGGACGTCTCCTGGACCGGGAAGAAGCTCGGCAAGACGGTCCACACCGCGGTCGTCGAGGGCGTGAAGAAGGACGGGGCCCTCGCGTCGATGGGCCGGTGCGACGACGCGAAGGTCGTCGAGCAGCTGAGGGAGTTCAAGGGGGCCGACGTCGGCCGGGCGACGCTCAAGCCCCGGAACCCCGCCAACCAGGGGCCTCCGTGGGTGCGCGAGTTCCTCGCGAAGGACGAGCCCGCGGGGGACATCAGCGACCTGAAGTCGATGACCGAGATCGTCGCGGTGGAAGGCGGCGACGTGGCCCGCTTCCTGCGCCGGATCCGGATCGGCGACGGGTGCCTCGGCTGCCACGGGCCCGTGGAGGCGATGGACGCCGACGTCGTGGCCTTCCTCCAGGACGAATACCCCCGGGATCGGGCGGTCGGGTACACGTCCGGTGCGATCATGGGCGTCGTGTGGGCCCAGAAGGCCGTCGCCGGCCCCCCGACGCCGGCCCCCCCGGAGTAGACCTCGACCATGCGCGCAGACCTCCACAGCCAGATCGACCCCTACGACTACTACGAGGCGATGCGCTCGGGCACCAAGGCGGAGCAGATGTTCCACGCCGCCCGCACGAAGCTCGTGGTGGCCACCACGGACGCGGCGGGCAAGCGCGTCCTGGACATCGGGGCGGGCTCCGGTTGCCTCGCCATCCCCCTCGCCGAGGCGGGGGCGGAGGTCGTCGCCGTCGAGTTGAGCGCCGAGCACTGCGCCACGCTCCAGCGCCGGGCGAACGAGGGCGGTCTGGCGATCAGCGTCGTGCGCGCGAACGCGGCGGAGCTGCCCTTCCCCGACGACTCCTTCGACGTCGTCTGCGTGGCCTCCGTCGTCCACCTCGTGCCTCACCCCGGCCCGCTGCTCCGGGAGGCCGAGCGCGTCTGCCGCCGCGACGGGCGCATCGTGGTCGCCGGCCCCTGGGCCTACCACCCCAAGTCGATGACGTGGGTCAAGACGCTGCTGCGGGGCGCGCCGCCGGAGACGAAGACCTATCCGTTCAGCCGCAAGCGCCTCGAGCGCCTGCTGGTCCGGTCGACCTTCACCGGGCAGCGCATCGACTACCCCATGGGCTACCTCGCGACCACGTGGGTGCCGTCGGGCAAGGAATGAGCGTCGATCGCTGGTTCGGCGTCGCGGACGCGGGCAGCACCGTCCGGCGCGAGGTGGCCGGGGGCGTCACGACGTTCCTCGCCATGGCCTACATCCTGTTCGTGCAGCCCGCGTTCCTGTCCGCGGCGGGCATGGACTCGGGCGCGGTCCTGGCGGCCACCTGCATCGCCTCCGCACTCGCCACGGCCGTCATGGGGCTGTGGGCTCGCTACCCGGTGGCGCTCGCGCCGGGCATGGGCCTCAACGCGTTCTTCGCCTTCACGGTGTGCGGCGCCATGGGCGTGCCGTGGCAGGAGGCCCTCGGGCTCGTCGTCGTCTCCGGCACCGTCTTCGCGCTCCTCGGGCTGGTGGGGCTGCGCGAGCGCATCGTCGCGCTGGTGCCCGCCGGGCTGAAGCACGCCATCGCCGCCGGGATCGGCCTGTTCATCGCCTTCATCGGCCTCAAGGAGGCGGGGGTCCTGGTCCCCGACGCCAACACCCTCACCACCCTGGGCGACCTGCACACCCGCTGGGCCCCGATCGCGACGTCCGTGTCCGGGTTCGCGGTGGCCGCGGTCCTCACTGCCCGGGGAGTGCCCGGCGCGATCCTCGTGGGCATCGGCACGAGCCTCGTGGTCGGTCTGGGGGTGGGCGTGGCGACGTTCCACGGCGTCGTGTCCAC
This sequence comes from uncultured Rickettsiales bacterium, assembly GCA_964512225.1. GTDB lineage: Bacteria > Myxococcota_A > UBA796 > UBA9615 > UBA9615 > CAZEKB01. The sequence continues at coordinate 10,251 of CAZEKB010000161.1, forward strand.
GCCGCCGTCCCTGTCGCCGACCGCGTTCGAGTTCTCGCTCGCGAACCTCGCCACGCCGTCGCGCCTCGGACTCGTCCTCCTCTTCCTCTACACGGACCTGTTCGACACCGTGGGGACCCTCGTGGGGGTGGCGACGCAGGCCGATCTGCTCGAAGACGGGGAGCTCCCTCGGGGCGACCGCGCGTTCCTGGCCGACGCCCTGGGCACGATCACCGGCGGCCTCCTGGGCACGTCGACGGTCACCTCCTACATCGAGTCCACCGCGGGGGTGGAGGCGGGCGCCAAGACGGGGCTCGCGAGCGTCGTCACCGCGTGCCTGTTCCTGGGCGCGCTCTTCTTCCACCCCCTCGTGGAGACTGTCGGCGGCGGCTACGCCGTGGAGGTCGCGATCTTCGCCAGCACGGGGCCCGCGCAGCACACTCTGTTCATCCACCCCGTCACCGCGCCCGCGCTCCTGCTCGTGGGGGCCCTGATGGCCCGCTCCCTGAGCTCGATCCGGTGGCGCGACCCGGTGGAGGGGATCGCCGCGTTCCTCATCGTCGCGGGCATCCCCCTCACGTTCTCGATCGCCGACGGGATCAGCTTCGGCTTGATCGCGTGGAGCGGCGTCTCGCTCGCGGCGGGGCGCGGCCGCGAAGTGCCCTGGGGCCTGCACGTCCTCGCGGCCATCCTCGCCCTGCGGTGGGTCTCCGCGCTGCTCGGCTACGCCTGACGGCGGCGCGCGGCCGCGGGCACCAGCAGCAGCAGCCACCACGCGCGGGCGTCCGCCTCGGCCAGCGACGCGCCGCAGCCGGCGCAGCCCCCGCCCCCCGTCGTCCACACCAGCACCTCGGGGTCGATGCACCCGAGCTCGATCCCGTCGCAGTCCTGGTCGACCCCGTCCTCGCAGAGCTCGACGGCCCCCGGGAAGATCGACGGGTTCCGGTCGTCGCAGTCGCCGTCGCACTCGCTGAGGCCGTCGCCGTCGCCGTCGATCTCCGCCGCCGCGAGCTCGCCGTCGCAGTCGTTGTCGAGGCCGTCGCACAGCTCCTCGGCGCCCGGATGAACCGTGGGCTCGTCGTCGTCGCAGTCGCCGTCGCAGGGGAAGAAGCCGTCCTCGTCGCCGTCGAGCTCGTCGTCGGGCACCACCCCGTCGCAGTCGTTGTCGCGACCGTCGCAGAGCTCCACGCCGCCCGGCTCGTTCAGCGGGTCGTCGTCGTTGCAGTCCTCGCAGGACAGGATCCCGTCGCCGTCGCCGTCCACCTCGCCCAGGGGGTCCGCGTCCGCGAGGCCGTTGCAGTCGTTGTCCGCGCCGTCGCAGACCTCCGCCGCGCCCGGCGTATTGTCCGCGTCGTCGTCGTCGCAGTCCTCGCACGAGAGCGAGCCGTCGCCGTCCAGGTCCACCTCCCCCGCCTCGTCGAAGTCGGGGATGCCGTCGCAGTCGTTGTCCAGCCCGTCGCACAGCTCCGCCGCGAACGGCGTGTTGTTCGGGTCGTCGTCGTCGCAGTCCGCGCAGGACAGCCAGCCGTCTCCGTCGCCGTCGATCTCGCCCGCGGCGTCGAAGTCGGCGAGGCCGTTGCAGTCGTTGTCCTGGCCGTCGCAGGCCTCCACCGCGCCGGGCGTATTGGCGGGGTCGGCGTCGTCGCAGTCCGCGCAGGACAGCGAGCCGTCGCCGTCGGCGTCCACCTCGCCGGGGGCGTCGAAGTCGGCGAGGCCGTTGCAGTCGTTGTCCTGGCCGTCGCAGGCCTCCACCGCGCCGGGCGCGTTGGCGGGATCGGCGTCGTCGCAGTCGTCGCACGAGATCGAGCCGTCGCCGTCGCCGTCGACCTCTCCCGCGGCGTCGAAGTCGGCGAGGCCGTTGCAGTCGTTGTCGGCCCCGTCGCAGATCTCGCCGCCGCCGGGGGTGTTCGCGGCGTCGGCGTCGTCGCAGTCGTCGCAGGACAGCGAGCCGTCGAGATCGGCGTCGACCTCTCCCGCGGCGTCGAAGTCGGCGAGCGTATTGCAGTCGTTGTCCTGCCCGTCGCAGAGCTCGGCCGCGCCGGGGGTGTTGGCCGCGTCGGTGTCGTCGCAGTCGTCGCAGGACAGCGAGCCGTCGAGATCGGCGTCGACCTCTCCCGCGGCGTCGAAGTCGGCGAGCGTATTGCAGTCGTTGTCCTGCCCGTCGCAGAGCTCGGCCGCGCCGGGGGTGTTGGCCGCGTCGGTGTCGTCGCAGTCGTCGCAGGACAGCGAGCCGTCGAGATCGGCGTCGACCTCTCCC